>NZ_LT607486.1:53938-181673 GCF_900095235.1 Janthinobacterium sp. UMAB-60 | reverse complement strand
CACCACCACCGAACAGCCGGGCAAACGCAAGGCCGTCCTGATCGCCATCACGGCCGCCTTTCTCGTGGCGGGCGCCGCCTGGGCAGTTTATTATCAATTAGTGCTGGCCAAGGAAGAAGTGACGGACAATGCCTACGTGGGCGGCAACCTCGTCACCCTGTCCGCGCAGGTGACGGGCAATGTCGACGCCATCCGCGCCGACGAAACGCAGATGGTGAAAGCGGGCGCCCCGCTGATCACGCTGAACGCCATCGATGCGGACCTGGCCCTGAGCCAGGCGCAGGCACGGCTGGGCAACGTCGTGCGCCAGGAGCGCGAACGCTATGCCAGCGTGGCGCAGTACGACGCCATCATCGAGCAGCGCCGCCTGGCACTGGCCACGGCGCAGGGCAACCTGGCGCGCCGCGCGCCCTTGGCGCTGGACCACACGATCTCGGGGGAAGACCTTGCCCATGCGAAACAGGCCGTCGATGACGCCAAGGCGGCCCTGACGGTGGCGCAGCGCCAGGCCGAGTCCGCCAAATCGGGCGTGGCCGGCGTCAACCTGGCCAGCCATCCGGCCGTGCTGTCGGCGCGGGGCGACGTGCTGCAGGCGTGGCTGGCCGTGCGCCGCAACGCCGTGGTCGCGCCTGTCTCGGGCTATGTGGCCAAGCGCAGCGTGCAGCTGGGCTCGCACGTGACGCCGGGCACGCCCTTGATGTCCATCGTGCCACTTGATCAGTTATGGGTCGACGCGAACTTCAAGGAGTCCGAATTGCGCAATATCCGCGTCGGCCAGGCGGCGACCATCGAAACGGATTTGTATGGCAGCAAGGTGGTCTATCACGGCAAGGTGCTGGGCATGTCGGCCGGCACGGGCAGCGCGTTTTCCCTGTTGCCGGCGCAAAACGCCACGGGCAACTGGATCAAGGTGGTGCAGCGCGTGCCGGTGCGCATCACCCTGGACCCGAAGGAACTGGCCGCCCACCCGCTGCGCATCGGCCTGTCGACCACGGTGACGGTCGACACGAGCCATGGCGAAGGGGCAACGCTGGACCAGCCGATGGTGGCGTCCACCGTCTACACGACCAAAGCGCTGAGCCAGCCGGTGGATGAGGCGGAGAAGATGGCGGACGCCATCATTGCGCAGAATCTTCTGAATTGATGCGTAGGTCGGGTTAGCGCAACGCGCGTAACCCGACAACATTGTTGGCACGGCCGTTGGTGGTGTCGGATTACGCAGGGCTTTGCCCCGCTAATCCGACCTACCTGGCTTTACCGGCCGATGCCACCTGGTCCAGGATATGCTTGGGCACGGCCGCATAATGCTTGAATTCCATCGTGTAGGTGGCCCTGCCCTGGGTCAGCGAACGCAGGGTGGTGGAATAGCCGAACATTTCCGCCAGCGGCACCAGGGCCTTGACGATGCGCCCCGCGCCGCCGGGGATGTCGTCGACGCCCTGCACCATGCCGCGGCGGGCCGTCAAATCGCCCATGACGTTGCCCATGAATTCTTCCGGCGTTTCCGCCTCCACCTGCATCATCGGTTCCAGCAGCACAGGATGCGCTTTGCGCATGCCGTCCTTGAAGGCGATGGAGCCGGCCATGCGGAACGCGTTTTCGTTGGAATCGACGTCGTGGTAGGAGCCAAACGTCAGCGTGGCCTTCACATCGACGACCGGATAGCCGGCCAGCACGCCAGACTTTAACGTTTCGGCGATGCCCTTGTCGACGGCCGGGATGAATTCGCGCGGCACCACGCCGCCCTTGATGGCGTCGACGAACTGGTAGCCCGTACCTGGCGGCAAGGGTTCCAGTTTCAGCACCACGTGGCCGTACTGGCCCCGTCCGCCCGACTGCTTGACGAACTTGCCCTCGATATCGTCCACCGCGCGCGTGATGGTCTCGCGATACGCCACCTGCGGCTTGCCCACGTTCGCTTCCACGCCGAATTCGCGCCGCATGCGGTCGACCAGAATTTCCAGGTGCAATTCTCCCATGCCGGACATGATGGTCTGGCCCGATTCCTCGTCCGTATGCACCCGGAACGACGGGTCTTCCTGCGCCAGCCGGTTCAGGGCGATGCCCATCTTTTCCTGGTCAGGCTTGGTCTTCGGTTCGACCGCCTGGGAAATCACGGGTTCCGGGAAAATCATCTTTTCCAGCACGATGACGTGGTCGATGGCGCACAGGGTGTCGCCCGTGGTGACGGCTTTCAGGCCCACGGCGGCGGCGATGTCGCCCGCATACACTTCCTTGATTTCCTTGCGCTCGTTCGCATGCATCTGCAGGATGCGCCCCAGGCGCTCGCGCGCGCTCTTGGTGGGGTTGTAGACCATGTCGCCCGAGTTCACCACGCCCGAATACACGCGGAAGAACGTCAGTTGCCCCACGAACGGGTCCGTCATGATCTTGAAGGCCAGCGCGGCAAAGTGCTCCTCGTCCGTCGGATGGCGCTCCACCTCGTTGTCGTGCTCGTCGTGTCCCATGATGGGCGGCACTTCCATCGGCGACGGCAGGTATTCGATGACGGCGTCCAGCATCGCCTGCACGCCCTTGTTTTTAAAAGCGCTGCCACACAGCATGGGCACGATCTCGTTGCGGATGGTGCGCGCGCGCAAGGCCTGTTTCAGTTCCGCTTCCGTGAACGTGTCGCCATTCAGGTAGCGTTCCGTCATGGCAAGAGTGGCTTCGGCCGCGTGCTCGACCATGTGCTCGTGCCACTGCTGCGCCTGCGCCAGCAGCTCGGCGGGAATCTCGCCATAGCTGAACTGCACGCCCTGGCTGGCGTCATCCCAGGTGATGGCGCGCATTTTCAGCAGGTCGATCACGCCCGTGAAATGCTCTTCGGCGCCGATGGGCAGCTGGATGGGCACGGCCACGCCTTTCAGGCGCTCGCCGATCTGCTTGCGCACGCGCAAGAAATCCGCACCCACCCGGTCCATCTTGTTGATGAAGGCGATGCGCGGCACGTGGTATTTGTTGGCTTGCCGCCAGACCGTCTCGGACTGGGGCTGCACGCCGCCGACGGCATCGTAGACCATCACGGCGCCGTCGAGCACGCGCATCGAGCGCTCCACCTCGATCGTGAAATCCACGTGGCCGGGCGTATCGATGATGTTGATGCGGTGTTCGGGGAAGTTGCCGGCCATGCCTTTCCAGAACGCCGTGGTGGCGGCCGAGGTGATGGTGATGCCCCGTTCCTGCTCCTGCTCCATCCAGTCCATGGTGGCGGCGCCGTTGTGCACTTCACCGATCTTGTGATTCACCCCCGTATAAAACAGGATGCGCTCGGTGGTGGTGGTCTTGCCGGCGTCGATATGGGCGCTGATGCCGATGTTGCGGTAGCGCTCGATAGGTGTTTTGCGGGTCATCACAATCTCCATGGCTAACCCCGGCACGACTTGCTTTGCGCCGGTTTTCCAGTGTAGCAGACATCGATTTGGAGGATGGCGCGTAACCATTTTTTACCATGCGTACAACACTAACATTAGCGCGCACGCGCGTTGCATAGAATAAACAAGAGATTCCGCTATACTTTCAACTTTATTAATCCAGTAAAGATTAATCAAAATCAACACGCACCGTAAATGATCGTGCAAGGCGACGCCGCCGGCATGCCAGCCCAGGTGCGCACCGAATGACATGCCCTACTCAATCTATGACTATCCGACTAAGAAAAATAATCCTCTCCTCCCTGCTGGCGTCGCCAGCGCTGGCCATGGCCGGCGAACTGGAACAGCAAATGCAGCGTTGCGCCGTGCTCGGTGACGCCAGCGCCCGCCTGGGCTGCTTCGACACCCTGGCCAAGGCGGCGGAAAAGGCCACCATCGCCGCCGGCGGCGATCCCGCCACCGCTGCCGTGACCCTGGCAGCCGCCGCCGAGGTCGCCCCCCTCACGTTTGTCAGCCCGCCTGGCGTGGCCACGCCGGACGCCGTCAACGCCGCCATTCCCGCCATTGCCCAGGCTGGCGCGGCGCCGCCGGAAGCGCCAATTTCGCGCACGCAACAATCGTGGGAACTCAACGATGCCTCAAAGCGCGGCCTGTTCAACTTCCGCCCGCACCGCGACACCTATCTGCTGCTGGCCAACTACAGCGACGCTTCGAACGACGAGCCGTTCCAGGATTTCACGCCAGGCGGTGTCAAGAGCCAGCATGTGGAATTGACGTTCCAGCTGAGTTTCAAGATGAAGCTGCTGGAAGACATAGCCGGCACGCCCATCGACATGTGGTTCGGCTACACACAGCAAAGTTTCTGGCAGGCGTATAACCGCAAGGCATCGAGCCCCTTCCGCGAGACCAACTATCAGCCGGAATTGATGCTGGTCTTGCCGATCAACAAGAACTTTGCCGGCGTGGAATTCAATTACCTGAATTTCGGTCTGGTGCACCAGTCGAATGGTCAGACCTCGACCCTGTCGCGCAGCTGGAACCGCGTGTATGCCGAGCTGGGCGTGGAAAAAGACAACCTGGCCGTCACGACGCGCATCTGGCACCGCCTCGATAATGGCAAGACCGACAATGACAATATCGACATCACCGATTACATGGGGCATGGCGACTTGCGCGTGAGCTACCGTAACAAGGGTCACGAGTATGCCGTGACGGCGCGCCGCAATTTCAGCAAGAAACATGGCTCGATGCAAGCCAGCTGGGCTTTCCCATTGAAAGCCAACCTGAAAGGCTATCTGCAACTGTTCTCCGGCTATGGCCAGAGCTTGATCGACTACAACTATTCGCAGAAATCGATCGGCGCCGGTTTCATGGTCGACCTGTAAGCAAGGCAGTGATATAAACAAAAATGGCGCCGAGGGCGCCATTTTTTATGGGAAACATGTATTTAGCGCCGCCCGCCGCCCAGCACGCGGGCCGGCAACATGACGATGGCGCGCAGCAATTCGAACACGCCTTCCACGCCGATGCCGATCAAGCGCAATGGCAGCAACAGCAGCCAGGCCAGCGGATACAGCACGAGGGCCAGCAAGGCCAGGGGCCAGCACACCAGCAAGAGCAGCAGCCACAGCACAAATCCCAGCATCGCGTTTCCCCCGAATAAAATGTGCGGAGCAAGCCGTGCTTGCCCCGCTACCGTGACGGCACTATAGTCAAGCGCCGCCGGGGCGGCAACGGCCGTGCGATGAACGGCACAATGCGGGGATGAACGGTGCAAAAACGGGAATGAACGGGGGGCTTACTGGCCGACGCAAATCACTTTCGTGATGTACTCATGCGCGTTCGGTTTCTTGCTGCCGGCCCATTTGATGGCCTGGTTGGCCTCTTCGATGGTCAGGATGCTGGCCTTTTCCTTCGACTTGATGAAGGACACGCCTTCAAACACGCCTTCCTTGCTGCGCATTACCTTTGCAAACACGGGCGGCTTGGTCTCGCCATCGCTGATTTTGTTCTGTTGCACGAGGTAACGCTGATCGATCTGTTCCATGATAATAAAGCTGTCCAGTGGGTAAAACACGAAATATACCCTGAATGGACAAACGCCGCAGGACGAAATGCCCGCGGCGTTGCCTTTACATTAATGATACTTACGCGTAGACGGCGTTCTGTCCTACCGGTTGCAAGTTGACATCGTAAATCACCTGCGCGCGGATCGACGCTTCCAGCGAGGGGATCGAGCCGCCCGCGCGGTACTGGAAGCTCACCTGCAACACGTCGCCCGCCTTCACGGCCACCGGCGCGGCCAGCGGCAGACACATGTAGTGGTTCAGCCAGTCGATGGTGGTCGAGCGCTCGGGCACGACGGCCAGGATGTTCTTGGTAACGAAACGCAAGGCGTTCAGGGTGCCGCTGCGCTCGACGACGAACTTGCCGTCGAAACCGAACACGCTGTCCGTTGGCTGGCTGAAGTCGATGATGCTGTAGACGGATGGTGGCGCCAGTTCCTGCACGCCCGGGTGAATGGCCGCGGTTTCCTGAAATTGCACGATGGGCGCGTAAAAGCCCTCGAAGTCGTACTCCTGCTGCATCGGCTGCACGGCCATGATGACGGCTTCGGGCAGGAAGATGGGCAGCGGGCCGCCAAAACGGGCCAGGTAGCGGCGCTTGAACGATTCGATCACTTCCACCTGCTTTTCGCGCAGCATGCCAACATGAATCATTTCGCAAATGACCACGTCGACGGGCTCGGGCGGCAGGTACTCGAAGGCGTCCGCATGGACGACTTCGACTTTTTCACCGTTCGGGTTGAGCGCCAGCATCTTGCGCGCTTCCTTGACCATGTCCGGATTGAATTCCACGCACCACACCTTGTCGGCGCGCGCGGCCGCAAACCACGACAACACGCCGGTGCCGCCGCCCAGTTCCAGCACCTTCATGCCGGGTTTCACGGCGTAATCGATCGCCGACTTGAACCCGTGCATGCGGTTCTGGTCCATCAACATATTGTGATGGTAATGGACGGGGATAAATTGCCCCAGGTAACAACTCTCGATTTCTCGTTCATTCAGCATGTCTGTCCTCTTGGAGTCTGGCTCCGATGGCCGATCGGTTTTGTCATTCCAGAAAGCAGTGATGTCGCACGGGCTGCGCGCGGGGCGGCGACAATACAGCCGGCGCCTGACGGTGGTGTGATGGCCCATGCGACGATCTCCTGATTAATGCGACACGACCATTATCGTTAATCGCCACGGAGAACAAAGGGCTGAGGTGAGAGGCAATTCCATGCCAGTTTCAGCGCTGGCATGGAAAATATTAATACAAAGATTACTTTCTGCCGGCGCGCGCCTTCTGCGCCGCTTCGATGATGGCCACCACGCCCGGCTTGTCGCCGGCCTGGGCGAACTGCGCGGCCGTCCAGCCATGGTCGCTTTTCAGGCTGGCGTCCGCGCCCCAGGACAGCAGCAGTTTGACGGCGCCTTCCTGTCCTTCGCGGGCGGCGAACATCAGCGGCGTGACGTTGGCCGGTGCGCGCGCATCGACCACGGCGTCGCGCTCCAGAAAGATCTTCATGATGGGCAAGTCGCCCGCCGAGGCCGCATAGTGCAGCGCCGTCCAGCCGCTCTGGTTGACCTTGGCGCCCTTGGCCAGCAAGGCGTTGACCGCGTCCTGCTTGTGCTTGTAGGCCGCCATCATCAGCGCCGTGTTGCCATTGGCCGAGCGCGCTTCGATGTCGATGCCGGGCGTGTCGAGCAGCAGCTTGAACACTTTGTCCGCATCGTCGCGCAGGGCCAGCACGAGCGGTATGTCGCCGCGCTGCGTATCAGGCTGGTTCGGGTTCATGCCCTCAATCAGCATGCTGCGCACGCCGCTGGCGTTATTGACGGACACGGCGCGGAAAAAGCTGTCCGGATCCGGCGCCGCGTGACTGGCGGTGGCGCAGCACAGCAGCATTGCCAGCGCGAGTTTTTTCATCATGGCTAACCTTAAGAAGTTACGGCAACTGATTGAATAACTTGAAGAAATTATCCGTCGTCTGCTGCGCCACCTGGGCCAGCGGGATGCCTTTCAGGGTCGACAGGTATTCCGCAACGTGGGCCACATAGCCCGGTTCGTTCATGCGGCCGCGGAACGGCACGGGCGCCAGATACGGCGAATCCGTCTCGATCAGGATGCGCTCAAGCGGCACTTCCAGGGCCACGGCCTGCAAATCCTTGGCGCTCTTGAACGTGACGATGCCGGAAAAGGAAATATAGAAACCCATGTCGATGGCGGCGCGCGCCACTTCCAGCGATTCCGTAAAGCAATGCATGACGCCGGCCACGCCGCCGTCGGCCACGCCCGCGCCCTCTTCGCGCATGATGCGTATCGTGTCTTCGCTGGCCGCTCTTGTGTGAATAATCAAGGGTTTACGGGTGATTCTTGAAGCTTTGATGTGCGTCCTGAAACGCTCGCGCTGCCATTCGAGGTCGCCCGTCAGACGGAAATAATCGAGGCCCGTCTCGCCGATGGCGATAATCTTCGGGTGGTCGGCCAGCCGCACCAGGTCTTCCACGGACGGTTCAGGCGTATCTTCGTAGTCGGGATGCACGCCGACGGAGGCGAAAATGTGCGGATACTGCTCGGCCAGGGCCAGCACCTGCGGGAAGTCCGGCAAGTCGACGGACACGCACAGCGCGTGCGTCACCTTGTTCTCGGCCATCTTGGCGAGGATCTCGGGCATGCGAGCGGCCAGCTCGGGGAAATTGATATGGCAATGGGAATCGATATACATAAGGCGGGATTGTACCGGAGCGGGCAAAAACTGGCAGGGGAACAGTGCCGCCGTCCCCTGCCGCGGCGGCTTACAGCTGCGAGGCCGGGTGCTCCGCCAGCGGAACGAAGTTGCCGGTCGACTCGTCGAGCGCATCGAGGGAACCGTTCTCGATGTCGTACACCCAGCCGTGCAGGGTCAGCCGGTTCTGCGCCATGGCCAGCGCCACCGAAGGATGGGTGCGCAGGTTATTCAGTTGCGCCACCACGTTGGCGCGCACCATGCCGTCGATGCGCGACTGTTCCGTCGGATGCTCGACCGACTCGTTGATCATGCGCGCCGCATCGGCATGGTGCAGCCAGCTGCGCACGGCCGGCATGTGATCGAGGCAGGCGCAGGTGGCGATCGCCTTCATCGCGCCGCAATCGGAATGGCCGCAAATGACGATGTCGCTCACGTTCAGGGCCGACACGGCAAATTCCACCGTGGCGCTGACGCCGCCCGGTTCCGGGCCATACGAGGGCACGATGTTGCCCGCGTTGCGGATCACGAAGAGTTCGCCTGGCTCGCGCTGCGTCACCAGTTCCGGCACCATGCGGCTGTCCGAGCAGGAAATGAACAGGGCCTTCGGGGTTTGTCCCGTCGCCAGGGTCTTGAACAATTCGCGGCGCGCGGGGAAAACCTCTTTTTGGAAGCGTAGAAATCCAGCAATAATGTCGCGCATAAATAAATAGAATGGTTGGCGGAGCCGATATTATCGCTGATCCGGCGCCTGACCGGTCTATTGCCCCTCGGGCGGCTGCCACAGCTCCACCTTGTTGCCCTCGGGATCGATGACCCAGCCGAACTGGCCGTATTCCGAGTCCGGCGCCTTCTCCAGCACGGTGCAGCCCTCGTCGCGCAAGGCTTGCAGCAGCGCGTCGAGGTCGTCGACCCGGTAATTGACCATGAAGGCAGCCTTGCCGGGCGCGAACTGCTCGCTGTCCGCTGATGCCACGGACCAGATGGTGGTGCCGCCCGTGGGCTGGCCTTCGGCATCCGTCCAGCTGAAGGCGGCCCCGCCCCATGGCTGCACGTCCAGGCCCAGGTGGCGCTGGTACCAGGCGCGCAGCGCGGCCGGGTCTTGCGCGTGGAAAAAGATGCCGCCAATGCCAGTGACCCGTTTCATGCACGCCTCCGTTGCTGTCCAGTGCCTTGACTGTAACACCGGGTTCAGAACGTGGCAAACGGACATGGCGCGCTAGGCAAAAAAGTTATCAAGATGTATAGTGAGCGGCCGGTGCGCAGCCATGGGGTTGCGCACGGAAACGTGGAGAGTGTTCATGCTGAAAGTTGCCAGCCCTTTGATACTGCTGGCCTGCCTGGCCCTGACGACGCCTGCGCCTGCGCAAGTACAGGAGCAGAACAAGCGCGACATACCCAAGGCCATCCCCGAGGCGGGCTTGTGTGCGCCCGTGTGCGCATCGGCACGCCAGGATTGCCGCGCGCAAGCGCAAGGCGCCACGGAAAACGACACCAGCCCCATCTTGTCGATGAAGCCCGGCAGCAATCCCTACGCGGCCGCGAGCCGGGAAACGGGGCCACAGTCGCAACAGCTGCAACCGACGCAAGCGCAGGCCTTCCGCGCCCGGCGCGCCGAACGCCAGCAAGCGTGCGAAGTGCAATACCGCAGCTGCACGCGCGCCTGCGGCTAAGAGCCTATCCCAGTAGATGAATACATCCCCTGCTGGCGCCCCTCAGAAGCGGGGACTGCGTTGATCGTCGTCGCGTGGCTCGCCACGCGTCCTCCTCACGCCTTGTCCGCGCTCCTGATGAACTGCCAGCAGAAGACGCTCCCTACTGGAATAGGCTCTAAGTTCCAATCGCGCCAAGCACCAAACAATCTGGATGAACTTGGCAATGCAAGTGCTTGATTCTATTGGCAGCTTGATGCGTAGTCGAGCAGCATGTCTTCCAGAAACAGCTTGGGCGACAAAGGATGCTCGGCGATCGCCCGGCGCTCGTTGGCGGCCTTGATGGCAGCCATCAAACGGCTGACGTTGATGCGCCCGGCCAGCGCTTCCAGCTCGCGCCGGTGGCGCGGGTAGTAGCGTATGGTGCCCGACAACTTGACGGAAAACACGTCGTACAGCCAGCGCTGCAGCGATGTCACCAGCGGTGCCAGCGGGGCCTTCTGCAATTTGTCGGCCGCCTTCAACGCCGCTTCCACGCCGGGATTGGCCAGCACTTGCAGCAATTGTTCCGTTTCTTCGCGGCCACCCGATTCGGACTGGGCCAGCGCGGCCAGCGGCGCGCCGCCCTGCTCGCGCAGCCAGCTGTCCGCATCGTTCAAGCCCTGGACCTTGAGCCAGGCCAGGGCCTGCTCGTGGCTGGGCATCGGCAAGGCAAATTTCCTGCAGCGCGACAAGATCGTCGGCAGCAATCGGTCCAGGCTGTTCGATGCCAGCAGGAACACGGTGCCCGGCGGCGGCTCTTCCAGTGTTTTCAGCAAGGCGTTCGAGGCGGGCGTGTTGAGCGCCTCGGCCGGGTACAGCACCACCACGCGCAAGCCTTGCCGGTGCGTGGAAATGTTCATGAAGTCGGCCAGGTTGCGGATCTGCTCGATCTTGATGTCTTTCGACGGCGTCTTGGTCTTGGCGCTTTTCTTCGCGCCCTCGCCCTCTTCGCCGTCGTCGGCCACGTCATCTTCCAGCGCTTCCGGACGCACGCGGCGGTAATCGGGATGGTTGCCCTGGCTAAACCAGCCGCACGAGGCGCAGGTGCCGCAGGCATGGCCGTCGGCGCGCACGTCTTCGCACAGCAAGGCTTGCGCGAAATGCTCGATGAAGTCGGCCTTGCCGATGCCTTGCGCGCCATGGAACAAAATGGCGTGCGGCATGCGCGGGCGCAAGGCTTGCAATTGCTGCCAGGCGTCCTGCTGCCACGGATAGAGAGAACTGATCATATTATTCTTTGTCAATCAACGTGTTGCAACACTTTGCTCAAGTAATGCATCAAGCAGTTTTGCCAGCTGCACTTGAATATCGGCAATGCTTTGCGTGGAATCGATGATGCGGAAGCGCTGCGGGAACTCAGCCGCGCGGCGCAGGTATTCGTTGCGCGTGGCGGCAAAGAAATCGGCCTGCTCCTGCTCGAATTTATCCAGGGCGCGCGTGGCGTCGAGGCGGGCACGGGCCACGGCCAGCGGCACGTCGAACAGGAAAGTGATGTCCGGCTGCAGGTGCGGATGTACCCATGCTTCCAGCGCTTCCATCTTGCGCAAGTCCATGCCCCGCCCGCCGCCCTGGTAGGCGAAGCTGGCATCGGTAAAGCGGTCCGAAATGACCCACTCGCCCCGCGCCAAAGCGGGCGCGATGACTTGCGCGATGTGTTCGCGGCGGCTGGCGAACATCAGCAAGGCTTCCGTTTCCAGGTGCATTTTTTCATGCAGCAGCAGTTCGCGCAGCTTTTCGCCGAGGCTGGTGCCGCCCGGTTCGCGCGACGACACGAGGGCCACGCCCCGCTGCCGCAGGTAGTCGGCGACAAAGCCGATATGCGTCGACTTGCCCGCGCCATCGATGCCTTCGAAGGTGATGAAGCGCGGTTGATAGTGTTGTGTCATGAAACTCTTGATCTGATAATGATATTAGCGCTGGTACTGGTTCACGGCGCGGTTATGGTCGGGCAAGTTGGCCGAGAACTGGCTGGTGCCGTCGCCGCGCGCGACGAAATACAGCGCCTGCGTGCGGGCCGGCGCCAGCGCCGCCGTCAGCGATTGCGCCCCAGCGAGGGCAATCGGCGTGGGCGGCAAGCCGCCGCGCGTGTAGGTATTGTACGGGGTGTCCGCTTCCAGGTCGCGTTTGCGGATCTTGCCCTGGTAGTTGTCGCCCATGCCATAGATCACGGTCGGGTCCGTCTGCAGCAGCATGCCCGTCTTCAGGCGGTTGACGAAGACGCCGGCGATCATGGCCCGTTCGGACTTTTGCCCCGTTTCCTTTTCCACGATCGACGCCATGATCAGCGCCTCGTACGGGTTTTTATACGGCAAGGCCGGATCGCGCTTGTCCCACGCTTCGGACAGGCGGCCGATCATGGCCGTGTGCGCCTGCTTGAAAATCTGCATTTCGCTGGCGCCCTTGGCGAACAGATAGGTATCCGGGAAGAACAAGCCTTCCGGCAGCACAAACTCGGGGCTGATTTTCGCCATCAGCTCCTTGTCGGACAAGCCCACGGTATCGTGCTTGAGGCCAGGGTGGCTGGCCATGGCCATGCGCATCTGCCTGAAGGTCCAGCCTTCGATGATGGTCAGCGATTCTTGCGCGAACTCACCGCGTGCCAGCTGCGTGATCAGACGCTGTGGCGTCGTACCCGGTTTCAGCTCGTAGGAACCGGCCTTGATCTTCGACGTCTTGCCTTCGACGCGCGCCAGCAGGTTGAACAGGATGGGCACGATGGGCACGCCCGCGTCCGCGATCTGCTGGCCGGCCGCATGCGCGCCACTGCCCGGCGTGATCGTAAACGGGATCGCGTCGCCTTCCGTGGTGATGGGCTGCTGCGCCCAATACACAAAAGTACCACCGACGCCGATGGCGGCGATGACCGAACTGACTACAAGTTTTTTAAAGAAAGCCATTGTTCCGATTCTTGTGATGCGCTCGCTGGCGTGCAGCGCGCGCTTGTTATGATCGTTCATTTGTGAAGCAAGTGCGCGCAAAGCGGCGCCAACACTGGCAATCTTGCCGCTGCCGACGCGATCTGCGCGACATCACTATAATGAACCCGTAATGATAATGCTTAATCGCTGATCTAATGGAAATTATGAATAACTGGAATCAATTTTTAACTGCACAAGGCGCCCGCCCCGCTGCCATCGATGGCGCGCCTGACGGCACCGCGAACGCTCCTATTGCCGATTTTGGCCAGTCCCTGACAGTGTCCCAGCTACAAGAAGGTTTTCTCGCGGCCATCACGGACCAGGGCTTGATCGGCCTGAACGGCGACGAGGCAGCCAGTTTCCTGCACGGCCAGCTGACCAACGACGTGGAACACCTGAACCAGGAGCAAGTGCGCCTGGCCGGCTACTGCACGCCGAAAGGCCGCCTGCTGGCCAGTTTCCTGATGTGGCGCAACGCCACCACCATTTATCTGCAATTGCCGCGCGCCATACAGCCGGCCATCCAGAAGCGTTTACAAATGTTCGTGCTGCGCGCCAAGGCCAAGCTGCACGATGCATCGTTTGATGAAGCGAACCAGGTCGTCCTGGGCCTCGGCGGCCAACGGGCCAGCGCGGCCCTGTCCGCCTGGTTCCCCGTCCTGCCCGCCACGCCGTTCAACAAGGTGGACCATGCGCTGGGCACCCTGCTGCGCGTGGCCGATGTGTTTGGCAGCGCCCGCTATGAATGGCTGACGTCCGCCGCCACGGCGCGCGACGTGTGGCCGCAGCTGGCGGAAAAACTCGCCAAGGGCGGCAATGACGCCTGGCAATTGTCCGAGATCCACGCGGGCATCCCGCAGATCACGGCCGCCACGCAAGAGCAATTCGTGCCGCAAATGGTCAATTTTGAACTGCTGGGCGGCGTCAATTTCAAGAAAGGCTGCTATCCGGGCCAGGAAATCGTCGCGCGCAGCCAGTATTTGGGCAAGCTCAAGCGCCGCACCACCCTCGTCAGCATCGCTGACGCAGCGGCAGTAGCCGGTGGCGAACTGTTTGCCGTCAGCGACCCCGAGCAACCTTGCGGCATGCTCGTCAACGCCGCGCCCAACGGTGCCGGCGGCATCGATGCCCTCGTTGAAATGAAGCTGGGGGCGATAGCGGAAGGTTCAAGCGCCGCCGGGGCCGTGCGCTACGGTTCGGCCCAGGGCGCCGCCGTGCAATTCCTGCCCATGCCTTATGTGCTCGACGCACTCGATTTGTGAGAATGCCATGAAAGATTTGTACATTTACTATCAGGTAAAGGAAGAGCACGCCCAGGCGCTGGAAGCCAGGGTGCGTGCCTTGCAGGCGAAACTGGCGGCCGCCTCCGGCGTGGCGCCGCAGCTGAAGCGCCGCCCGGAAGTCAAGGATGGCTTGCAGACGTGGATGGAAATCTACCCCGTCGTCGGCGAAGGTTTTGCCGAACTGCTGGCCAGCGCGTCCGACGAGGCGGGCCTGCTGTCATTGACGGCCGGCGCGCGGCATACGGAAGTGTTCATGGATTTGCCCCCATGTGCCTGATCGTTTTTGCCTGGAAAGTCAATCCGCACATCCCGCTGATTGCCGCCGCCAACCGCGACGAATTCTATGAACGCGCCAGCGCCCCCGCCGGCGTCTGGCCCGAGCACCCGCAAGTGTATGCGGGCCGCGACCTGCAGGCGGGCGGCAGCTGGATGGGCATCACGCAGGCCGGCAGCGGCAGCTCGCGCTTTGCCGCCATCACGAATATCCGCAGCCCGCAAGACCGCAACCCGGACGCCCCCTCGCGCGGCGCCCTGGTGGCCGACTATCTGGCCGGCGACATGTCGCCGCAAGACTACATCGCGCAAATCCGTCCCGGATGCAAAGCCTACAACGGTTTTAACCTGGTGCTGGGCGACGCCACTACCCTGATCTGGTTTTCCAACCGCGGCGATGGCGATGCGCGCAATGGCCAGCCATTGGAACCGGGCATCTACGGCCTGTCGAACGCCCTGCTGGACGCGCCGTGGCCGAAAGTCTTGAAGACCAAGGCCCAGTTCGCCAGCCTGCTGTGCCAGGGCGCACCCGACGACGCGTATTTCGACATGCTGGCCGACACCACGCGCGCACCGGACTTCCGCTTGCCCGACACGGGCGTGCCGCTCGACCTCGAGCGCGTGCTGTCCGCCGTCTGCATCGAAACGCCGGGCTACGGCACGCGCACCTCCACCGTCGTCAAACTGTTCGCGGACTCGCCCGGCGAATTGCATGAGCTGGTGATACAGTAGGTCGGGTAGGTCGGGTTAGCGCGCAAGCGCGTAACCCGACAACACCAGCGCCCTCAACCGGCATCACCGCCCTCCCCGATGTCGGATTACGCGCGCCTCTGGCGCGCTAATCCGACCTACGCACGCTTCCCCTTGTCTTCATCGAAAAGCCCCTCGGCATCCATCCGCACAAAAAAGAAAGCGCTTGCGCAAGCGCTTTCTTTTGTTTACGATAGATTCAAACGCGGCGACACAGCCGCACACTATCGCAGCACACAATAAGAATAAAACCATCAGGAGACACCATGGCCACCATGGAAGATGTAGCGCGGGCGGCGGACGTATCGCTGTCGACCGTCTCGCACGTACTCAACGGCACCCGCAAGGTCAGCCCGAAAACCGTCGCCGCCGTCAACGCGGCCATGCAGCAGATCGGCTATGTGCCGAACATGCTGGCGCGCGCGCTGGCCGGCTCGTCGTCGGGCACCATCGGCGTGGCCATTTCCGCCTTCACCAATCATTATTTCAGCGAAACCGTGCGCGCCATCGAGGCCGCTTGCACGCGCCACGGCTTGATGATGCTGTTTTCCGATACGCATGACGATCCCGAACAGGAACTCAAGGTGGTGCAGAACCTGCACCAGCGCCGCGTCGATGGCATCGTGCTGGCGCCGTCCGGCGATCCGCACAACCGCGCCCTCGCCTATTTAAACAGCAACAAGATCGCTTCCGTGCTGGTCGACCGCATGTCGCCGCAACCGTTCGACCAGGTGGGCGTGGAAAACATCGAGGCGACGGCCGAACTGGTCAGCCACTTGATCGCGACCCACGGCCACCGCCGCATCGGCTTCATCGCGGGGGCGCCCGGCCTGTCCACGACGCACGAGCGTATCGACGGCTACCGCCTGGCCTTGCAGCGCGCCAATATCGTTTTTGACCCCGAACTGCTGCGCTCGGGCGATTCCAACCTGGAACACAGCGGCGCGGCCACGCGCGAACTGCTGGCCCTGCCACCCGGGCAGCGCCCGACGGCCATCGTGGCCGGCAACAACCTGATGACCATCGGCACCATGCACGCCTTGCGCGACGCGCACATTGCTGTACCGCAAGACGTCGCGCTGGCCGGCTTCGATGATTTCGACTGGGCCGATTACTTCAGCCCCCGCCTGACCGTGATGGCCCAGCCGCTCGAAGAGCTGGGCGCCATGGCCGTCGACCTGTTGATCGACCGCATCGCCAATCCCGACCGCGCCCAGCACGTGCAGCGTTTGTCGCCAACCTTGCGCGTACGCAACTCCTGCGGCTGCCCCTGACCTTTTACAGCAAACCCAATATGCATCCAGCGATTTCCCTCGGTATCGACCTCGGTACCTCCGAACTGAAAACCGTGTTGATGGACAGCACTGGCGCCGTGCGCGGCCAGGCGTCCGTACGCATCGACACCAGCCGCCCGCAGCCGGGCTGGTCCGAACAGGCGCCGCAGGACTGGTGGGCCGCCTGCGTCAACGCGCTGGCCCAGCTGCGCGCCGGCTGGCCGCAGGATTATGCGCAGATCGCCTGCATCGGTCTGTCGGGCCAGATGCATGGCGCCGTGCTGCTCGATGCCAACGACAACGTGATCCGTCCCGCCATCCTGTGGAACGACGCGCGCGCCGAAGCCGAGGCGGCCGCACTGGCGCGCGACTATCCCGCCTACGCGGACGTGACGGGTAGCCTGCCCATGGCGGGCCTGACGGCGCCAAAACTGCTGTGGCTGCAAAAGCATGAGCCTGACGCGTTTGCCGCCATCGCCTGCCTGCTGTCGCCGAAAGACTATCTGCGCCTGCAGTTGACGGGGATCAAGCTGACGGACATGTCCGACGCGGCCGGCACCCTGTGGCTGGACGAGGCCGCTCGCGCCTGGTTCGCCCCCATGCTGGCCGCCTGCGCTTTGCGCCTGGATCAGATGCCGGCGCTGGCCGAAGGCGACGCGGCCACGGGCACCGTGCTGGCCGCCGTCGCCGACCAGCTAGGCTTGCCCATGAACGTGGTGGTGGCGGGCGGTGGCGGCGATAACCCCGTCTCGGCCGTGGGCATCGGCGCCGTCAACGGCGGCGACAGTTTTATTTCGCTCGGTACCAGCGCCGCCATCGTGTCCGTCACCGAAAGGCCGCTGGGCAACCCGGCCGGCGGCGTGCACAGCTTTTGCCACGCCCTGCCCGGCCGCTGGTATGCGATGGGCGCGATCTTGTCGGGCGCCAGCTGTTTGCGCTGGGCCACTGGCGTGCTGGGCCTGCCCGACGAGGCAGCGCTGCTGGCGCTGGTGGAAAGCGCCGTGCCGCTCGATGCCCCCGTCGCGCCATCCGCGCCGCTGTTCCTGCCGTACCTGTCGGGCGAGCGCACGCCGCACAACGACCCGCAGGTGCGCGGCGCCTTTTTGCAACTGGGCCACGACAGCACGCCGGCGCAGCTGGGCTACGCCGTGCTCGAAGGCGTGGCCTTTGCCTTGCGCGACGCCATGGCGGCCGTCACCTCGACGGGTGCGGTGGTGCCCCACTGCATGCTGGTGGGCGGCGGCGCGCGCAGCCAGTATTGGGCGCAGCTGCTGGCCAATGTGCTGGGGCGCGACATGCGCACCCTGCACAACAGCGAACTGTCGGCCAGCCTCGGTGCGGCCAAGCTGGGCTTTGCCGCCATCGGTGACGCCAGCCTGCTGACGCAGGGCTTGCCCATCAAAAACACTTTCCTGCCCGATACCGCGCACAGCGCAGCCTTGAGCATCCGCTACGGCCGCTACCGTAGCCTGTTTCCAGCCGTGCAAGCTCTGCACCAACTCAGTGATAAGGAATAGCAATGAATCAGCTGCAACAATTGAAGCAACACAGCACCGTCGTCGCCGACACGGGCGATTTCCTGCAACTGGCCCGTTTCGCGCCGCAAGACGCCACCACCAATCCGTCGTTGATCTTGAAAGCCGTGCTGCAGCCCGATTACGCGCCCTTGCTGGAAAGCACAGTTGCCGCGCACAAGAACGCTGCGCTCGACGATATCGTCGATGCAGTGCTGGTGCGTTTCGGCCTGGAAATTTTGAAAGTCGTGCCGGGCCGCGTGTCGACGGAAGTCGATGCCCGCCTGAGCTTTGACCGCGACGCCACCGTCGCCCGCGGACGCCGCCTGATCGCCCTGTACGAGCAGGCGGGCGTCGCCCGCGAGCGCGTGCTGATCAAGGTCGCCGCCACCTGGGAAGGCATCCAGGCGGCGCGCGAACTGGAAAAAGATGGCATCTTTTGCAACCTGACCCTGCTGTTCGCGTTTTGCCAGGCCGTCGCCTGCGCCGATGCCAAAGTACGGCTGATTTCGCCATTCGTGGGGCGTATCTACGACTGGCATAAAAAATCGCTGGGCGCGGCATGGGACGAAGCGGCGCGCAGCCTGTCCAACGATCCAGGCGTGCAATCGGTCACGCGCATCTTTAATTACTACAAGCAACATGGCATCGCCACGCAAGTGATGGGCGCCAGCTTCCGCAACGTGGGGCAGATCACGGCCTTGTCCGGCTGCGACTTGCTGACCATCAGCCCGGACTTGCTGGCGAAACTCGAAGCGTCCAACGCACCGTTCGAGCGCGCGCTGGGCGGCGACCTGGGCGCGGCGCAGCCGGCCATCACGTATGACGAGGCCGCTTTCCGCTACGCCCTGAACGACGATGCGATGGCCACCGAAAAGCTGGCCGAAGGCATCCGCGGCTTTGCCGTCGATGCGGGCAAGCTGGACGCCATGATCGAAAAGTTAAGAACTTAATAGTTTTTCACCCGCAGCACCGTTTGTTTTTACAATAAAAACCCTTGGAGATCCTCATGAAAAAAGTCATTACCGCCACCCTGCTGCTGTCCGCCGCCTGCGGCGCCTTTGCCGCCGACAAACCGCTGAAATCGATCGGCGTGAGCGTGGGCGACCTGGCCAACCCGTTCTTCGTGGCGATTGGCCGCGGCGCGGAAGAAAGTGCGAAAAAGCTCGGTGGCCCGGGCGTGAAAGTCACCACGGTGTCGAGCAAGTATGACCTGAACACCCAGGTGGACCAGATCGAGAACTTCATCGCCAACAAGACCGACATCATCATCCTGAACGCCGTCGATTCCAAGGGCATCGCCCCGGCCATCAAGAAAGCGCGCAATGCGGGCGTGGTCGTGATCGCCGTCGACGTGGGCGCCGTGGGCGCCTCGGCCACCGTGATGTCCGACAACACCATGGCAGGCGACGTGTCGTGCGCCTACCTGGCCAAACAGATCGGCGGCAAGGGCAATGTGGTGATCCTCAACGGCCCGCCGGTGACGTCCGTGATCGACCGCGTCAATGGCTGCAAGAAAACCCTGGCCGCCTTCAAGGACATAAAAATCCTGTCCGACAACCAGAACGCGGGCGGCAGCCGCGACGGCGGCATGACCGTGATGTCGAACTTGCTGACGGCCTATCCGAAGATCGACGCCGTGTTCGCCATCAATGACCCGACCGGCATCGGCGCCGAACTGGCGATCAAGCAATCGAAGCGCACGGACGTGAAACTGATCACGGCCGTCGATGGCGCGCCCGATGGCCAGAACGCCCTGAAAAACAAGGCCGGCCTGTTTGCCGCCACCTCGGCGCAAAACCCGTACCGCATGGCCACCGATGCCGTGCAGATGGGCTACGACATCATGAACGGCCGTACGCCGAAGCAGACCATGGTGCTGTTGCCGACCCCGGCCATCACCAAGGAAAACGTCGCCACCTACACGGGCTGGGTAAAGAACTGATCTGCCTGACCTGAACCACGTGGCGCCGCCGGCCAGTTGGCGGGCGGCGCCAGTTTCACCAGCAAGGAAGGACAGTCATGAGCGACGATATTATTTTTGAAATGCGCGGCATCGAGAAGCGCTTCGGCGCCACGCGCGCGCTGCGCGGCGTGCACCTGACGGTGCGCAGCGGCGAAATCCATGCCGTGATGGGCGAGAATGGCGCCGGCAAGAGCACCCTGATGAAAATCCTCTCGGGCGTGTACACCCCCGACGCGGGCGAGATCATCCTCGACGGCAAGCCAATTCGCATCCGCAACCCGGGCGAGGCCCGCGCGCTGGGCATCAACCTGATTTACCAGGAACTGAGCGTGGCCAAGAACATGACGGTGGCGCAGAACGTCTTCATGGGCAGCGAACCGCAAGGCCCGTTCTGGACCGTCAAGGGCGGCGAAATGCGCGCGCGCACCAACGCCATCCTGGCCGACCTCGGTTCCCGCTTCGACGCGGACACCATGGTGTCCACCCTGTCGATCGCCGAGCAGCAGCAGGTGGAAATCGCCCGCGCCCTCGTGCACGAAAGCCGCATCCTGATCATGGACGAGCCCACGGCCGCCCTGTCCGACCGGGAAACAGAACAATTGTTCCGCATCATCGAAGAGCAGCGCGACAAGGGCCTGGCCGTGCTCTACATCAGCCACCGCATGGCCGAGGTGGAGCGTTTGGCGCGCCGCATCACGGTGCTGCGCGACGGCGCCTATGTGGGCGAGCTGGGCAAGGATGAGCTGGATCAAAAGAAAGTCGTGCAAATGATGGTGGGCCGCCCCGCCGACGACTTTTATGCGCACCAGCGGCGCACGACGCGGGGCGCCGAGCGCCTGCGCGTGGAAAACATGGGCGGCGGCAAGGTCAAGCCCGCCTCGTTCAGCCTGCATGCGGGCGAAGTGACGGGTCTTGCCGGCCTCGTCGGCGCGGGCCGCACGGAACTGGCGCGGCTGATCTTTGGCGCCGACAAGAAGCAATCGGGTCAAGTGTGGCTCGACGGCCAGGAAGTGCACATCCAGCGGCCGCTGGCGGCCATCCGCCACGGCATCGGCTACCTGCCGGAAGACCGCAAGAGCCTGGGCTTGTTCATGCAACTGTCGGCCATGGAAAACATGTCGATGAATATCCTGTCCAGGCATTCGACGGCGGGCGTGGTCAACCGTGGCGCCCTGACCCAGCTCACGCGCGAGGCGATTGCCAATCTGAACGTCAAGGTCTCGGGGCCAGAAGGCATCGTGGGGGGATTGTCCGGCGGCAACCAGCAGAAAGTCTTGCTGGCGCGCTGGCTGGCCATTGCACCGAAAGTGTTGATCCTCGACGAACCGACGCGCGGCGTGGACGTGGGCGCGAAGAGCGAAATCTACAAGATCATCCACCAGTTGGCGGACGCGGGCACGGCCGTGCTGTGCATTTCCAGCGAACTGGCCGAACTGGTCGGCATTTGCGACCGCGTGATGGTGATGTGCGAAGGACGCCTGACGGGCGAAGTGACGGGCGACGACATCACGCAGGAAAACATCCTCGCCTACGCCACCCAGCTGGAAGCGGCATAAGAATAATCAACAGGAGATAGCAAATCATGACAACGAGTACCACCCGCGGCGCCGCGCGCGCCGGCGAACCCTTCAATGCCTCGAACCTGATGCGCCGCCTGGGCATGCTGCCCGTGCTGGTGGTGCTGTACCTGGCCATGTATGGCCTGACCGTGTATTTCTCGGCCGACGGCACGTCGACCTTCATGACCAGCAACAACACCATGAACATCTTCCGTCAAGTATCGATCAATATCGTGCTGGCCTCGGGCATGACGTTCGTCATCTTGACCAGCGGCATTGACCTGTCCGTCGGCTCCGTGCTGGCCGTCTCGGCCGTGGCAGGCATGCTGATGTCCTTGTCGGCCCAGTTCGCCGGCTTCTCGATTCCCACGTTTTTGATCGTCGGCCTGCTGCTGGGTGCGCTCAATGGCGTGCTGGTGGCCCTCGTCGGCCTGAACCCGTTCGTCGTGACCCTGGGCACCATGACGGCGCTGCGCGGCGCGGCCTATTTGCTGGCGGACGGCACCAGCGTGCTGAACACAGAAATCCCCAGCTTCGAATGGATGGGCAACGGCAGCTTTTTGGCCATCCCCTGGCTGATCTGGCTGGCGGCCGCCGTTGTCGTGCTGACCTGGTTTATTTTGCGCAAGACGACCCTGGGCCTGCATATCTACGCCGTCGGCGGCAATATCCAGGCGGCACGTTTGACAGGCATCAAGGTCGGCCTCGTGCTGATGTTTGTCTACACCATCAGCGGCCTGTTCGCTGGCCTGGGCGGCGCCATGTCGGCCAGCCGCTTGTATGCGGCCAACGGCAACTGGGGTACCGGTTATGAACTCGATGCCATCGCGGCCGTGGTGCTCGGTGGCACGAGCCTGATGGGCGGCGTGGGTTCCGTCTGGGGCACCGTGATCGGCGCGCTGATCATCGGCGTGATGAACAATGGCTTGACGATCCTGGGACTGTCATCGTTCTGGCAGTATGTGGCCAAGGGTGTCGTGATCGTGCTGGCGGTGATTCTCGATAAATGGCGCCAGTCGCACGCGCAGAACTGATGGTGCTGGTGGTGTCGGGTTACGCGCTGCGCGCTAACCCGACCTACCGTTGACGTCGTAGGTCGGATTAGCGCTACGCGCGTAATCCGACAACACCCTATAACACCAGCCGCATCTCCACATGCGCAATCCCCGCCTCTTCAAATTGTTCCCCCTGCTGCACGAAACCGTGGCGCGCATAGAATGGCGCGGCCACGGTTTGCGCGTTCAGCACCACCGCCTGATCTCCCCGTTCGCGCGCCTTGTCCATCAGCAAGGTCAGGATGGCGCCGCCCACTCCCGTGCCGCGACCCGGCTGGCGCACGGCCATGCGGCCGATGTGGCCGTCCGGCAGTAAGCGGCCCGTGCCGATGGCCTTGCCGGCATCGTCGTAGGCGACGGCGTGCAGGCAGACGGCGTCCATGTCGTCGAGTTCGATCTCGGCCGGCACTTTCTGTTCATCGACGAAAACTTCAAAACGGATGGCGGTGGCGTCAGGGCCCAGGGTGGCCCAGTCGCCGAGGCGGATGGTGTGCTTGGTCATGGTAGCGAGTAATAAGAGACGGGCCGTGATTGTCGCACGGCCCGCCTTTCCTCGGCGAGATCAGCCGAGCTTGACCAGCTGCTTGCCGAAGTTGCGCCCTTTCAACAGGCCGATGAACGCTTCCGGTGCGCTGGCCAGGCCGTCGGCCACGGATTCGCGGAATTTCAGCTTGCCCGTCGCCACCAGGGTACCCAGTTCCGCCAGTCCCTGCGGCCAGAATTCCGGCTGTTCCGAAACGATGAAGCCGCGCACGGTGAGGCGGTTGGTGAGGATGAAGCGGGCATTGTCGAGCGGCGTCGGCTCGCCGTTGTAGCCGGCGATCCAGCCGCACACGGCGATTCGGCCAAACGCGTTGGTGCGCGCCAGGGCCGCATCGAACACGGCACCGCCCACGTTTTCAAAGATGGCGTCGATGCCGTCCGGCGTCGCCGCTTCCAGGTCGGCCGCCAGATTGCCCGCCTTGTAGTCGACGCAGGCATCGAAACCCAGTTCCTCGACGACATACGCGCATTTTTCCGCCCCACCGGCGATGCCAACCACGCGGCAACCTTTCAGCTTCGCCAGCTGGCCCACGACGCTGCCCACGGCGCCGCCGGCGGCCGACACGACCACGGTTTCGCCCGCTTTCGGCGCCATGATCTGGTTCAAGCCATACCAGGCCGTCATGCCGGGCATGCCGACGGAACCCAGATAGGCGGAGGCAGGGATATGCGTCGTGTCGACCTTGCGCAGCATGGTGCCATCCGATACGGCCACTTCCGTCCAGCCCAAGGTCCCCACGACGGTGTCGCCCACGGCGAACTTCGGATGCTTCGATTCCAGCACCACGCCCACCGTGCCGCCGATCATGGTTTCATCGAGTGCCTGCGGCGCCGCATAGCTTTTATTCGCGCTCATGCGCCCGCGCATGTAGGGATCGAGCGACAGGTACTGGTTGCGCACCAGCAATTGCCCATCCGTGATGGCGGGAATGTCTTTGGTTTCCAGGCGAAAGTTATCTGGCTGCACTTCGGCCGTCGGGCGCGAGGCGAGGACGATGCGTTGGTAGGTGGTCATGAAGGCTCCTTGTTGGACGAACAATCTAAACCCCAGAGCAAAGACCGGGGTCAGACCCTGAGGGTCTGACCCCAGCCCTTCGTTTGGGGTTAACGGGTTTTCAGACTTCGTAATCCATGCATTGCCTTGCTTCCCGAACCGCCCCAAAGAACGGCTTGATTTTCACGTGCTCGGGATGGTTCTGATAGGCGTCGAGCGCTGCGCGGCTGGCGAACTCGCTGTACAGGACGATGTCGTAGGTGGCTTCCAGGCCCGGCTGGGCCACGGCCGCCTCGAATTTCAATATGCCGGGCACCAGGTCCGAACAGGAATCGAGCAGGGCTTTCAGTTTCAGGGCATTCGTGGCGCGGTCGGCGCCTTCGGCGTGGTCTTTGAGTTTCCAGAAAACGATGTGCTTGAGCATGGTGGCAGGCGGCTTGTTTATGAATGAAGCATGACTGTACCCGCTATCGGCGTATTTTGCAGAGCGCACCGATGGAATGCAAACGGGCGGCCCTGGAAGCCGCCCGCAGACTGGGTTCAAGCAAACATCACAGCACTTCGAACAGGCCGGCCGCGCCCTGGCCGCCGCCGATGCACATGGTCACCACCACGTATTTGACGCCACGGCGCTTGCCTTCGATCAAGGCGTGGCCCGTCAGGCGCGCGCCCGACACGCCGTACGGGTGGCCCACGGCAATCGCCCCGCCGTTCACATTCAGGCGCTCCATGGGGATGCCCAGGGTGTCGGCGCAATACAGCACTTGCACGGCAAATGCCTCGTTGAGTTCCCACAGGCCGATGTCGGCCACCGTCAGGCCCGCCTTTTTCAGCAGTTTCGGGATGGCAAACACAGGGCCGATGCCCATTTCATCGGGTTCGCAGCCGGCCACGGCAAAACCACGGAAAATGCCCAGCGGCTGCAGTCCCTTGGCTTCGGCCACTTTCGCATTCATGACGATGGCCATCGAGGCACCGTCGGAAAACTGGCTGGCATTGCCGGCGCTGATGACGCCGCCCGGCATGGCGGAACGGATCTTCGCTACGCCTTCGTAGGTGGTATCAAAGCGGATGCCTTCATCGCTGGAGATCGTCACTTCGCGCGACACCAGCATGCCGCTGGCCTTGTCAGCCACGCCCATGATGGTGGTCATCGGCACGATTTCCGCGTCGAACAGGCCGGCCGCCTGGGCGCTTGCTGCGCGCTGCTGGCTTTGCGCGCCATACACATCCTGGCGCTCGCGCGAAATCTGGTAGCGCTTGGCCACGGTTTCCGCCGTCTGCAGCATGGGCCAGTACACTTCCGGCTTGTGCTGCTGCAGCCAGACATCGCGGTACATATGCGTATTCATTTCATTTTGCACGCAGGAAATCGATTCCACGCCGCCCGCCGCATAGATATCGCCTTCGCCCGCGATGATGCGCTGCGCCGCCAGGGCGATGGCCTGCAAGCCCGAGGAACAAAAGCGGTTGACGGTCATGCCGGCCGTCGTGACGGGGCAGCCGCCGCGCAAGGCCACCTGGCGCGCGATGTTGCCGCCCGTGGCGCCTTCGGGAAAGGCGCAGCCGACCAGCACGTCTTCCACTTCCTCCGCCTCGATGCGCGCGCGCTCGATGGCGGCGGCCAGCACGTGGCCGCCCAGGGTGGCGCCGTGCGTCATGTTGAACGCCCCCTTCCAGGACTTGGCCAGGCCCGTGCGGGCGGTCGATACGATGACGGCTTCATTCATGCTGTGTCTCCTTGTGGGAAATATTATAGGTAGGGTATCTGCGGAATCAGAATAGCACATTTAAGTACGATCGTTCGCAAAGTTCTGACGCGCACCACTAGTAAGCTTGGCGTAAGTTTCAAGCAAGCATGGCGTAAGGTTCGAAGAACACACTCGGCCCAAGCTGTTGCAAGAATGGTCAAAAAGACCTCGGCAGCAGTTCACTATAAAACATAGGGAGACAAACCATGGCATCACCATCCGGCTCGGCCGACGTACGGAAATTTTCCACCAAGGGAACGCCGATTACGCCCGAGGAACGCAAGGTCATCTTTGCATCCTCGCTCGGCACCGTCTTTGAATGGTACGATTTTTACCTGTACGGTTCGCTCGCATCGATCATCGCCAAGCAATTCTTCATCGGCGACCCCACCACCACCTTCATCTTCGCGCTGCTGGCCTTTGCCGCCGGCTTCATCGTGCGTCCATTCGGCGCGCTGGTCTTCGGCCGCCTGGGCGACATGATTGGTCGCAAGTACACCTTCCTGATCACGATTCTGATCATGGGCGGCTCCACCTTCATCGTCGGCTTGCTGCCGGGCCATGCCTCCATCGGCATCGCCGCACCGATCATCCTCGTCATCCTGCGCATCCTGCAAGGCCTGGCGCTGGGCGGCGAATACGGCGGCGCAGCCACCTACGTGGCCGAGCACGCGCCTGAAGGCAAGCGCGGCGCATTTACGGCGTGGATACAGACGACGGCAACCCTGGGTTTCTTCCTGTCGCTGATGGTCATCCTGGGCACCCGCCTGGCCACAGGCGAGAAGGAATTCGAGGCGTGGGGCTGGCGCGTGCCCTTCCTCGTCTCCGTCATCCTGCTGGGTATTTCCGTGTGGATCCGCCTGGCCATGAATGAATCGCCGGCGTTTTCCAAGATGAAGGCCGAGGGCAAGACCTCGAAAGCGCCGCTGACGGAAGCGTTCGGCAAGTGGAAAAACCTGAAGATCGTCATCCTGGCCCTGATCGGCCTGACGGCCGGCCAGGCTGTCGTCTGGTACACGGGCCAGTTCTACGCCCTGTTCTTCATGATCCAGACCCTGAAAGTGGACCTGGCAACGGCTAACGTGCTGGTCGCCATCGCCCTGCTGCTGGCCACGCCGTTCTTCCTGTTCTTCGGCAGCCTGTCGGACCGCATCGGCCGCAAGTACATCATCCTCGGCGGCTGTCTGATCGCCGCCCTGACCTACTTCCCCATCTTCAGCGGCCTGACCCACTTCGCCAATCCGCAGCTGGAAGCAGCACTGAAGAACTCGCCAGTGGTGGTGGTGGCCGATCCCGCATCGTGCCATTTCCAGTTCAACCTGACGGGCCAGAAGAAATTCCCGTCCTCGTGCGACATCGCCACGGCTTTCCTGTCAAACAGCTCGGTGAACTACACGAAGGAAGACGCGCCGGCCGGCTCAATCGCCAAGGTACGCATCGGCACCAAGGAATTGACCTCGTTTAACGCCGTCATGACGGCCGACGGCTTGAATTTCGACGCCGACAGCAAAGCCAAGGAAGCGGCGTTCAAGAAAGAAATCGGCGCCGGCATCAAGGAAGCTGGCTATCCTGCGAAAGCCGATCCGGACCAGATCAACAAGCCGATGGTCGTCTTGCTGCTGTTCATCCTGGTGCTGTACGTGACCATGGTGTATGGCCCGATCGCCGCCATGCTGGTGGAAATGTTCCCGACGCGCATACGTTACACCTCGATGTCCCTGCCCTACCATATCGGTAACGGCTGGTTCGGCGGCTTGCTGCCGACCACGGCCTTCGCGCTGGTGGCCTTCAAGGGCGACATTTATTATGGCCTGTGGTATCCGATCGTCATCGCCCTGGCGACGGTGGTCATCGGCACCCTGTTCGTCAAGGAAACCAAGGATAACAATATCTACGCCGACGATTGATCCTGCGCCAGCCCCGGCCGCAATGCTGGGGCCCGCAAAGCAAAACGCCGCTGACTGGTCAGCGGCGTTTTTTTTATGCAGCGTATGCGGCGCAGGCGACGGCAGGCTTATTTATCGCTCGTGCCCTGTTTCACCTGGTCGCGCTGCTGCACGTATTCCTGGTAGCTGGTCTGGTTACGCTTGCGGCAGGCATTGCGGTCGTCAAAATTATTAAGGCTGTTGCAATACTCACCGATCTTGTCCCGGTTCGCGTCATACAGTACTTCACAGCCGGTAATGGCCAGCAAGAAGGGAACGATCAGATATTTCATTGCTACTCTCATGGATAGGGACGAAATTGCGCGTAAAAACACCAGATTGCCCGCTGGATAAGCGGGCAGCTTTATCTTAACGCGATCCCGACGGAAAGTACAAGCGCTCGGTATTACTAAATAGAAAGGATTCCCGGCGCGTCGCGCTGTTCGGCCCCGTCATCCCCGTTCAACAGCGGATTGGCCGCCGCAAACGCCGCCAGGTGTTCGAGCAAGACGCGCACGCGGGCCGGCAGGTAGCGCCGCTGCGTCCAGACGGCGTACACGTGACGCGGCTGCGGCATCCAGTCGGGCAGCACGCGCACCAGGCTGCCACTGGCCACTTCGTCGCGGCACTGCAGAAGCGGGCACAGCAGGATGCCGATGCCCGCGTCGGCCATCTCCACGGCCAGACGCATTTCATTGACGCGCAGGCGCGCCTGCGGTTCGATCACCATCTCGGCGCCATCGCCGGGCCGCCGCAAACGCCAACTGCGCAGCGGTTCGGCGACGATCAGCTCGTGCTTTTCCAATTCCTGCAAGTCGCGCGGCACGCCGGCGCGCGCCAGGTAGGCGGGCGCGGCCACCATCACCAGCGCGGCGCTGCCCAGCCGGCGCTGCATCAGCGAAGAATCGTCGAGCGCGCCCACGCGGATGGCCAGGTCGGCGCCGCTGCCCACCAGGTCTTGCAGCAGGTTCGACAGTTCCAGCTCCAGGCGGATATCCGGGTACTGCCGCATGAAGCTGACCCAGGCCGGCGTCAGCAAGCCGCTGGCGAAATTCACGGGCGCCAGCACGCGGATGCTGCCCGAGACGGCCGACAGGCTGGCGTCGAGCTGCTGCGTCGCTTGCCGCAAGGCGTGCACGAGGGGACGGCACTGCTCATAGTATTGCCAGCCTTCCGCCGTCGGCTGCAGGCGGCGCGCGCTGCGGTTGAGCAAGCGGTAGCCGAGCTGGCTTTCCAGCTTTTGCAGCCGGCGCGTGACGGTGGCGGCGGGCAAGTCTTCCTTGACGGCCGCCGCATGCAGGCTGCCCGCCTCGACGATGGCGACGAACAGGGCTAAATCATCAAGCATGATTGCATTTATGGAATTTGAAATTAAAAATATGGCTCTAGTATAGATTGCTGCAAGTCGTTACGCTGCCATATCCTCACACTTTGAAAGATCCCCATGTCCGAAGCCCTGCGCCTGCGCTGTGTATTTGCCTTCCTGATGTCGCTGGTGATGACCCTGCTGATGAGCGCCTGGGTCACCTGGCTCAATATCGGCCTGCAGGCGGACTTCCTGCCCCGCTGGCGCCATGCGTTTTTTGCCGCCTGGCCCGTGGCTTTCTGCGCCGTGATGCTGTTCGCGCCGCGCGTGCAGCTGATGAGCCGCAGTATCGTGGCGCGGCTCGCCAACCGGCCTTAACCGGCGGTCGGCCGCCGCCGGTATCACTCGGTTACTTCGGCCCACGGCCGTCCTGATCCGGGCTATGCTATGGCCGTCCTTGTTCTTCCAGTGGAAAGCCCATGCTCGATCACGTTTCCCTCACCGTTGCCGACCTGGAACGCGCCGAGCGCTTCTACGACGCCATCTTCGCCGCACTGGGCGTGCCCAAGGTAGGCAGCGACCATGCCCATGCCTGGATAGGCTACGGCGAACGCAGCGATGCGGAACACCCCGGACGCAGCTACTTTTCCGTGCGCCTGGGCCCCAGGCCCGACGACGCGCCACGCCGCCACTGCTGCTTCAAGGCCCCCTCGCGCGCGGCCGTCGATGCTTTCTGGCATGCGGGTCTGGCGCACGGCGGCATCGACCTGGGTGCGCCCGGCCTGCGCCACTACCACGCCAGCTATTACGCGGCCTTCCTGTTCGATCCGGACGGCAACCGCATCGAAGCCGTCTGCCATCGCGCCGACGCCGGCTAGCACAGCGGGAAATCCGCCTCTGTTCGGCGTTTCCACTTCGATACGTTTTGCCTATAATGGCTGGCACGCCATACCGGTCCCCGGTCTCTGCCCCAAGAAGGAAATTCATGCATCATCTATTCGTCGGCCGCCCCGCGCGCACCCTGCTCCTCTCCAGCGCCGGCTTGCTGCTGGCAGGCTGTTTTTCCGGCTGCTCCCTGCTGCCGTCGTCGCCGGCCGCGCCAGGCGTGCCCGCCACGGCCGCCCTGCCCGACGCCAGCATCGCCTATGCCTTGAGCGGCCAGAGCGGCTTGCCCGTGGTGTTCCAGTCAGCCATGGGCGATGGCAAGGATGTGTGGGCCAAAGTGGTGCCCGAAGTGGCCAGACAGCATCGCGTGCTCGTGTACGACCGCCCCGGCTACGGCGACAGCAAAAAGACCACCACGCCGCGCGACCCGTGCACCATCGCCGCCCAGCAGCGCGCCCTGCTGGCGCAAGCGGGCCTGAAACCGCCATATGTGCTGGTCGGCCATGGCTTGGGCGGGCTGTACCAGTATGTGTATGCCAGGCTGTACCCGCAGGATGTGGCCGGCCTGGTCTTGCTCGACCCCACGCACCCGCAGCAATGGAGCCGAATGCAGACGGACGCGTCCGCCTACGCCATGCTCGTGAAAACGCGGCGCAAACTCATGTTCAACAGTACGGAATCGGCCGAATTCGATGCCCAGACGCAGTGCCTGCAGCATGTCGACATGAGCAGCCCCCTGCGCGTGCCCGCCATGCTGCTGGTGCGCGACAAGTTCGGCATCGAGGAAATGGGTTCGTTTGAAAACGTGGTGCGGGCGCAGGAAAAGGATTGGCAGCGCCTGTCCGGCGCGCCAGCCATCGAGCGTATCACGGGCGCCGGCTACTACATCCAGAAAGACAACCCCGTCATCGTCAACGAGGCGGTCAAGATGGTGGCGAAGAAGAAGTAATTCGGGGGTCTGACCCCAGCAGCCGGGTAGGTCGGATTAGCGCGGCAAAGCCGCGCGTAATCCGACAATATTGTTGGCATCGGCTTAGCTATTGAAACCCTTGCCCTCGCCCGCCAGCTTCACCAGCAGCGGCGCTGGCGTCCACGCTTCGCCATGGCGGCCTTTCGCGTAGCCATTGATGGTATCGAGCACGTTCGGCAAGCCGACCGTATCGGCGTAGAACATGGGGCCGCCGCGGAACAGCGGGAAGCCGTAGCCCGTCAGGTACACCATGTCGATATCCGAGGCGCGCAGGGCGATGCCCTCTTCCAGGATACGCGCGCCTTCGTTGACGAGCGCATACACGAGCCGTTCGACGATTTCCTGGTCGCTGATCTTGCGCCGCGCCACGCCGATATCGGCGGAATGCTGGACTATCATGGCATTGACCTGTTCCGAGGCATACGCCTTGCGGTCGCCCGCCTTGTAGTCGTACCAGCCGGCGCCCGTCTTCTGGCCGTAGCGGCCCAGTTCACACAGCAGGTCGGCCGTCTTCGAATACGTGACGTCCGGTTTTTCCACGTAGCGGCGCTTGCGGATGGCCCAGCCGATGTCGTTGCCGGCCAGGTCGCCCATGCGGAACGGGCCCATGGCGAAGCCGAATTTCTCCACCGCCTTGTCGACCTGTTCCGGCAGACAGCCTTCTTCCAGCAGGAAACCGGCTTGCCGGCTGTATTGCTCGATCATGCGGTTGCCGATGAAACCGTCGCACACGCCCGAGACGACGCCCGTCTTCTTCAGCTTTTTCGACAGCGCCAGCGCCGTGGCCAGCACGTCCTTGCCCGTCTCCCTGCCACGGACGATTTCCAGCAGCTTCATGACGTTCGCGGGGCTGAAGAAATGCGTGCCGATCACGTCTTGCGGGCGCCGGGTGAACGCGGCGATCTTGTCCAGGTCTAAAGTGGACGTGTTCGAGGCGAGGATGGCGCCCGGCTTCATGACGGCGTCGAGCTGTTTGAACACGCTTTCCTTCACGCCCAGCTCTTCAAAGACGGCTTCGATGACGATGTCGGCTTGCGCGATATCGGCATAGGCTAACGTGCCGCTCACCAGAGCGATGCGCTGCTCGGCCTTCTCTTGCGTGAGCTTGCCCTTTTTCACCGTGTTCTCGTAATTCTTGCGGATGGTGGCCAGGCCCTTGTCCAGCGCTTCCTGTTTTGTTTCCAGCAGCATCACGGGGATGCCCGCGTTGGCGAAATTCATGGCGATGCCGCCGCCCATGGTGCCGGCGCCCACGATGGCGGCGCTGGCGATCGTGCGCACGGGCGTGTCGGACGGCACGTCGGGCACCTTGCTGGCGATCCGCTCGGCAAAGAAGGCGTGGCGCAAGGCTTTCGATTCGGGCGACTGCACCAGTTGCATGAACAGTTCGCGCTCGTACTTCAAGCCATCGTCGAATTTCATCGTCACGGCGGCCGCCACGGCATCGACGCATTTGAGCGGTGCGGGGAACGGGCCGGACATGGCTTTGACGGTATTGCGCGAAAACTGCAGGAACGCTTCGTGGTTAGGGTAATCGACCTTGCGCTCGCGCACTTTCGGCAGCGGGCGCACGTCGGCCACCTTGGTGGCGAAGGCCACGGCGGCTTGCAACAAGTCGGCACCGGGGGCGATGACTTCATCGAACAGGGCCGTGCCGGCCAGTTTCTCGGATGCCACGGGCGTGCCCGAGACGATCATGTTGAGGGCCATTTCCAGGCCCAGCACGCGCGGCAGGCGCTGCGTGCCGCCCGCGCCCGGCAAGATGCCGAGTTTGACTTCCGGCAAGGCCATCTGCGCGCCAGGCGCGGCCACGCGGTAGTTGCAACCGAGCGCCAGCTCCAGGCCGCCGCCCATGCACACGCTGTGGATGGCCGCCACGACGGGCTTCGTGGATTGCTCGACGACGTTGATCAGGGTGTGCAGGGTCGGTTCCGTGAGCGCCTTGGGCGAATTGAATTCCTTGATATCGGCGCCGCCCGAAAAGGCCTTGCCGGCGCCCGTGATGACGATGGCTTTGACGGCCTCGTCCGCCAGCGCCTGGCGGATGCCCGCAACAGCGGCCGTGCGCGTCGCCAGGCCCAGCCCATTGACGGGCGGATTGGCGAGGGTAATGACGGCAACGGCGCCGTTCACTTGATATTCAGCACTCATGTCTCTTCCTTATTGGTTTTGCTCAACGTATGAGGTGGTTGCAAGGGATGAAGCTTCACTATACCGCATAAAAGAACGCTCGTATTATTTTTGTCGCATGCGCCCGGGCGCCAGCATGGTACGCCATGGTACCTCAAGGTTTGCGGAAAGATTCTGCTGCAAGCAGCCAGCCCCAGTAGAAGCTATCACTTGCATATTCATTTATATAAGAAAATATTAACAATAATAACGGTGTTTTATAATGCGAAAAAATGTTTTTCTTATATGCCGGCCGGGGCCAATTGCGACAATTTTGACATGATTTATTCCCGCCCCTTGTTTTTCGCCAGACGCTGGGGAATAATAAAATTATTGATTCAAATCAATACTCTACAATTTATTTATGTTAAGGCAAACCGCAGGACAAGCACTGACGGCCGTTCATCGCGCACATTCTCACCGATTATCACCAGATGTCGCCCACTGCAATAACATCGTTGCCTTATTTCCTGTCTTATCTGGATAGCAGAAAAAATAATAACAGCAGCCTTATCGCTCCCCTTCCTCTTCTCACACCGAAGGAAATATGATGGACGCAGCCAGCCATGTCAGCCACTCCCAGGATCTGGACTTACAAGCGATAAATACTGCATTGAACCGTGTCCAGGCCGTGATCGAATTCGAACTCGACGGCACCATCCTGCATGCGAATGACAATTTCCTGCGCGTGCTCGGCTATACCCTGGCCGAAGTGCAAGGCAAGCACCATGCCATCCTCTGCGACCCCGAGTATGTAAAAACGGACGAATACAGCAACTTCTGGGCCAAGCTGGGGCGGGGCGAATTCGACCAGGGCGAATACAAGCGCCGCGCCAGGGACGGGCGCGAAGTGTGGATCAACGCGTCGTACAATCCCATCCTCGACGCGGACGGCAAGCCGTATAAAGTCATCAAGTTCGCCACCGACGTCACCGCCCTGAAAAAGCGCAATGTCGAATACGAAGGCAAGGTCAGCGCCATCGGCAAGGCGCAGGCCGTGATCGAATTCGACATGCAGGGCAATGTACTGGACGCGAACGACAATTTCCTTGCCGTCATGGGCTATGACTTGAGCGATATCCAGGGCGAGCACCACCGCATGTTCTGCGAGCCCGAGTATGCCGGCAGTGCCGAGTACAAGAAATTCTGGCAAAAGCTCAACCGCGGCGAATTCGACGCGGGCCGCTACAAGCGCCTGGGCAACCATGGCAAGGTGGTGTGGATACAGGCGACCTACAATCCCATCCTGGACCTGAACGGCAAGCCGTATAAAGTGGTCAAGTTCGCCATCGACATCACGGACCAGGTGAACCTGGAAAACAGCATCCAGGCCAAGGCCGCCAACGACAGCCGCAAGGTCAATGCCCTGCTCGACTCGGTGGCGCGCGCGGCGCAAGGCGACCTGACCTGCAATATCGTGCCCGAAGGCGACGAGCCGATCGACCTGCTGGCCGGCGGCATCAGCAAGATGATCATCGACTTGCGCGGCGTGATCGGCACCGTGGTGTCTGCCGCCAACGGCTTTGCCGACGCCTCGCATGCCATCGCCGAGCGGGCCACGGGCGTGGCCGTGGGCACGCAGGCGCTGGGCGCCACGGTGGAAGAAATGAACGCCTCCATCGATGGCCTGACGTTTTCCATCAACTCCATCGCGGAAAACACCTCGAATGCCGATTTCCTGGCGAAAGCCACGCAGCAGGAAGCGGAAGCGGGCGCGCGCGCCGTCGCCAAGTCGATCGAGGCGATGGACTTGATCAACCGCTCGTCGGAAGACATCGGCGAAATCGTCAAGGTCATCAGCGAGATCGCCAACCAGACCAACATGCTGGCCTTCAATGCGGCCATCGAGGCGGCGCGCGCGGGCGAGCACGGCCTGGGCTTTTCCGTCGTCGCCGACGAGGTGCGCAAGCTGGCCGAGCGTTCCTCGCAGGCAACAAAAGAGATTTCCAAGCTGATCAACGAATCCGTCAAGCGCGTCTCGACGGGCAGCGAGATTTCGCGCCAGGCCAGCGATGCCTTCGACAAGATCGTCTCGGGCGTGGCGAAGACCACGCTGGCCATCTCGGATATCTCGAAGGCGGCCAACGAGCAGCTGCTGACGGCGCGCGAAGTGTCGACGGCGATCCAGTACATCGCCGAGGAAACGGAAAAGTCGGCTGCCAATTGCGACAGCATCGCCCGCTCGACGGATGGGCTGAACGAGCGCGCGGGCAGCCTGAACCAGACTGTCTCCGGCTTCGTGGTGTAGGCCATGAGCCACGCGGCCACCTTGACGCCCGAGGTGCTGACGAGCCTGATCGCGCTGGTGCGCCAGCATACGGGCATCGCCATGACCGCGCGCAAGAGCGTCTTGCTGGAACGGCGCTTGCAGCCACGGCTGCGAGCGCTGTCCCTGCACAGCTACCAGGCTTACCTGGAGCGCGTGACCAGCGACCGCGACGAGGTGGCCCATTTCATCGACCTGGTGACCACCAACGACACCCTGTTTTTCCGCACGCCATCGATCTGGGATTACTTCCGCGACCGCTATCTGCCCGCCTGGGCGCACGCCCATCCCGATGGCAGTCTGGCCATCTGGTCGGCGGCGGCCGCCAGCGGCGAAGAGCTGTATTCGATCGCCATGCTGTGCGAGCAATTCAGGCTGCAAGCGCCCGCCTTCCGCTACCAGATCCTGGCCAGCGACATTTCGCAGCAGATCCTGGGCGCAGCGCGGGCCGGCCAGTACAGCGGCCGTTCCGTCGAGCGCATCCGCCTGTCGCACCCGGACTTACTGCGCAGATACTTCACGCCCTCGCCGCATGGCGTCAAGGTCAATGACGAGCTGCGGCAGCACGTCAGCTTTGCGCAGCATAATTTGCTGGAGGCATTGCGCCCGGCGCGGCAGTTCGACTTGGTGTTCCTGCGCAATGTGCTCATTTATTTCGACGCCGGGCACCAGGAAACCGTGCTGCGCCAGGCGCGCCTGAGCCTGAAGGACGAGGGGCGGCTGATCCTGGGCGAGTCGGAAACCATCGCCCGCCTCGGCACCGGCTATCAATTCGAATTTCCCATGATTTATAAGGCGGGTAGCGCATGAGCATCATCATCGAGCATGGCCTGCCGCTGCACCATGTTGGCATGGGGCAACTTAGCGTGGGCACGCATGGCGAACAGCTGCAGGCGCTGCTGGGCTCCTGCATCGGCATCGGTTTCATCTGGAAGAACGGCCCTTGCTGCGGTCTGGCCCACTGTTTGCTGCCGGAAGCGCCCAGGGCCGACAATGCTCTTGGCGCGCGCTATGTGAGTCAGGCCGTGCCTTCGCTGCTGCGCCTGATGGGCGTGCGCCAAGCCGATTACGCCGACATCGACGTGGTGCTGGCGGGCGGCGCCAGCATGTTTGGCCCCGCGAATGGCCATGGGCGCCTGCAGGTGGGCCGGCAAAACGCGCAAGCGGCGCAAAAATACCTGGACCAGTGCGGCTTGCACGTGAGCTTTTGCGCGCTGGGCGGCCGCCACGGGCGCCAGTTGCTGATCGATTGCGCCAAGCACCGCTATGTCGTCACCGATGTGGTGGCGCCACCCGAATTGATTCCTCGCAAGGAAGGCCTATATGGATATGCATGAAGAGGGCGCCAGCGACACGGCCACCGAACTGTTCGGCTCCTTCCACTTGGGCGACGATGAATTCGCCCTGCCCGCCAGTTGCATCCGCGAGGTCGTCAACTATCCCGCCAAAGTCACCGCGCTGCCCCTGTCGCCCGCTTATCTGGAAGGCATGTTCACCTTGCGCGGCAGCGTCATTCCGGTGGTCAACCTGGGACGGCTGTTCCGCGCCGATGCGCCGCGCGCCGTGGCCACGGACAAGATCGCCATCCTCGATTTCCAGCAGGTGCTGATCGGCATCGTCTTCCAGAATACGGGCGACATCCTGCGCGTGCCCGCCAGCGCGCGCTGCGCCCTGCAGTATGCGGCCGGCGACAGCCACGCCGTCATCGCCGGTACGATCTTGCTCGATGGCGGCGCGCGCCTGCTGCAAATCCTCGACCCGCACGCCTTGCTGCGCATCGAAAACGTGCCCCATGTGCTGGCCCTGCAAGCGACGGGCTCCAAACTGAGCACGGCCCGCTACCACGCGCAAAGCGAACGCCGGCAGTGCGTCAGCTTTCACGCGGCCGGCGCCGCGTTCGCCTTCGAAATGCTGGCCATCCAGGAAATCATCCGGGTGCCCGAACTGCACGGCTCCCTGCTGAATAGTGAGCTGTGCCTTGGCCGCATGCATTTTCGCGGCAGCCAGGTGGCCGTCGTCGACTTCGGCGTCCTGCTGCAAGCGGGCGGGTCCGGCAAGGAGGCGACCGGCGAGCAGCGCATCATCGTCGTGCGCCTCGATGGCACGAGCGTGGGATTTCTCGTCGACTCCGTCGACAGCATCGTGCATTTCTTTGGCGACGAGGTGTTGCCGATTCCCCTGCTGAGCAAGGCCCGCGCGGCCATGTTCGCCGGCTGCATCACGAAAGAGGGCCTGGGCGACATCATTTTCCTCGACCACAAGGGCATCCTGTCGCAGGCGGAGATCGTCGAAATGCACGACGGCCACGCCCGCCTGTATCCGGCCGACACGGAAACGGCCAGCGCCGCCACGCGCAAGGCGCAGCGCCGCGTCTACATCACGTTTACGGTGGAAACCCGCTTCGCCGTGGAAATCGGGCAAGTGCGCGAAATCATTGATTTCAGCGGCGCCATCACGACGCCACCGGGCATGCCGGCCTGCATGCGCGGCATGCTGAATTTACGCCAGCAAATCATCAGCATCATCGACTTGCGCCAGCTGTACGCGATGAAACCCCTGGCGGACGCCAGCGCGGGCAAGATCCTCATCGTGGAACGGGGCGCCGAGCGCTACGGCTTCCTCGTCGACCATGTCGACAACATCATGACCATCTCGGACAGCCAGCGCTTTGCGGCGCCGCAAATCATCCGCACGGGCGCGCATGACGACTTGCGCAGCGAAATGGATGAAATGATCGATATCGGCACGGAGGCGCAGCGCCAGACCCTGTCCGTATTCCAGTGCGATCATTTGCTGGAAAAGCTGGGGTCGGCGCTGCCGCAGGCGGCCTAGGCTGGTTTACATCCCCGGCAACTGGTGCCCCTTGAACTGCTCGCGTAGCTTGTTCTTCTGGATCTTGCCCGTCGCGCCCATGGGCAAGGCGTCGATGAACAGCACGTCGTCGGGCGTCCACCACTTGGCGATCTTGCCCTCGAAGAACTGCAATAAAACCTCGCGCGTGACCGTCATGCCGGGGCGCAACACCACGACGAGTACGGGGCGCTCATCCCATTTCGGGTGGAATACGCCGATGCAGGCCGCCTGCAGCACGGCCGGATGCGCCATGGCCAGGTTTTCCAGGTCGATGGTGCCGATCCACTCGCCGCCGGACTTGATCACGTCCTTGCTGCGGTCCGTGATCTGCATGTAGCCATCCGCGTCGATGGTGGCCACGTCGCCCGTGGGGAACCAGCCATCCTGCAACACGTCGCCGCCCTCGTTCTTGTAATACGACGAGATGATCCACGGCCCTTTCACCAGCAAATGGCCGTAACTGATGCCATCCCACGGCAATTCCTTGCCGTCGTCGTCAACGATCTTCATGTCCACGCCGTAGATCGCATGGCCCTGCTTTTGCAGGATCTTGCGCTGTTCGTCCTTCGGCAAGTCCAGGTGCTTGGTCTGCAAGCCGCCCGCCGTGCCCAGCGGCGACATTTCCGTCATGCCCCAGGCGTGGATGACTTCGATGTCGAACTTGTCGATCAGGGTATCCATCATGGCCGGCGGGCAAGCGGCGCCGCCGATCACCGTGCGGCGGAAGCTGGAAAATTTCAAGTCATTCTGCAGCGCATGGTTCAGCAAGCCCAGCCAGACGGTGGGCACGCCGGCCGAGAACGTCACTTTTTCCGCCTCGAACAATTCATACAGCGACTTGCCATCGAGCGCCGCGCCGGGAAAGACCATGCGCGCGCCGGACAGGGGCACGGAATACGGCAAGCCCCAGGCATTCACGTGGAACATGGGCACGACGGGCAGCACGGTATCGGAAGCGCGCACGTTCAGGCCGCTAGGCATGGCCGAGGCATACGCGTGCAGCACGGTCGAACGGTGCGAATACAGGGCGCCCTTGGGATTGCCCGTCGTGCCGGACGTATAGCACAGGGTGGCGGCCGCATTCTCGTCGAACAGGGGCCACGTGTACTCGTCGGAATGCGTGGCGATGAGATCTTCATAGCACAGCAGGTCGGGGATGCTGCTGCTGGCGGGCATCCGGTCGCGGTCGCACATCAGGACGAAATGGCGCACAAAGGTGCAGTCGGCGGCGATCTTTTCCACCATGGGCAAAAAGGTCAGGTCGAACAGCAGGACCTGGTCCTCCGCGTGATTCGAGATATAGGCGATCTGGTCGGGAAACAGGCGCGGATTGATGGTGTGCAGCACGGCACCCGAGCCGGACACGGCATAGTAGGCTTCCAGGTGGCGGTAGCCATTCCAGGCCAGGGTGGCAACCCGGTCGCCCATACCGACGCCGAGGCCATGCAGGGCATTGGCCAGGCGACGCGCGCGCTGGTGGCAATCGCGGTAGGTGTAGCGGTGCATATCGCCCTCCACCCGCCGCGAAATGATTTCGCTGCCTGCATAATGACGCGCTGCAAACTCGATAATGCTGGAAATCAGCAGAGGCTGATTCATCATCTGGCCCATCACTGGACTCAAGGGAAATGCCGACATCGTGTCTCCTGGGGTGGCTACTCGGTTATTGTAGGAATTTAAAGATTTTCCCTAGTTTCGTACGGTCGTGCGGAAATCGTCAACGCATTTCGATATTGCAATGCAGCATGGAATTTTTGATTCCGTTTTTTGCAGTGCCGGCGTCCCGTACGGACCTGCGCGCCGTGCGGTAAAATCGGGTTCCAGCCTGGCGCACCTTGCCGGCGCATCTACTTGAATGGAATTGCCATCACCGCTCATACCTTACCACTGGACAATGCCTTTGCGGCCTTGCCACCCGCGTTCTATACGCGGCTGATGCCCACGCCCCTGCCCGCGCCCTACTTTGTCGCCGCCAGCGCGCCGGCGGCCAGCCTGATCGGCCTCGATGCCGCGCGCCTGGCCGAACCCGGCTTTGTGGAGCTGCTGATCGGCAATACCGTGGCCGAGCGCTCGCTGCCCCTGTCGGCCGTGTATTCGGGCCACCAGTTCGGCGTCTGGGCCGGCCAGCTGGGCGATGGCCGCGCCATCTTGCTGGGCGATATCGCCACAGCAAGCGGTCCGATGGAGCTGCAGCTGAAAGGCGCCGGCGCCACGCCGTATTCGCGCATGGGCGACGGACGCGCCGTGCTGCGCTCGTCCATCCGCGAATTCCTGTGCTCGGAAGCCATGGCGGCGCTGGGCATTCCCACCTCGCGCGCGCTGTCCATCATGGGTTCGCAGCAAGGCATCCTGCGCGAAACGGTGGAAACGGCGGCCGTCGTCACGCGCATGGCGCCCAGTTTCGTGCGCTTCGGCTCGTTCGAACACTGGTTTTACCGCAAGAAACCGGATGAGCTGAAAATCCTCGCCGATTACGTCATCGACGGCTTCTATCCCCATTTGCGCGCCGCATCAAATCCGTATCAAGCCTTGCTGGCCGAGGTCTGCGTGCGCACGGCGCACATGATCGCGCAATGGCAAGCCGTGGGCTTCATGCATGGCGTGATGAATACGGACAATATGTCGATCTTGGGATTGACGCTCGATTACGGCCCCTTCGGCTTCATGGAAGCGTTTGACGCGGAACACATCTGCAACCATACGGACCAGCAGGGTCGCTATTCCTACGCCAACCAGCCGCAGGTGGGCCACTGGAACTGCTATGCGCTGGGCCAGGCCCTGCTGCCGCTGATCGGTGAAGTGGAACTGGCGCAGGCGGCGCTGGACAGCTACCAACCCGCCTTTGCGGAGAAGATGAATGCCTTGCTGCGCGCCAAGCTGGGCTTGCAGACGAGCCAGGACGACGATACGACGCTGTTCGACAGCATGTTCGCGCTGATGCAAGCCAATCACGTGGATTTCACCAACTTCTTCCGCGCCTTGTCTACACTGCGAGTGGCCGCGCCCGAACACGACACGGCGCTGCGCGACCTGTTCATCGACCGCCCCGCCTTCGACGCCTGGGCGACTCAGTACCGCGCCCGCCTGTTGCAGGAGCATAGCGTCGATGCCGAACGGCAAGCCGCCATGAACGGCGTCAACCCGAAATACGTGCTGCGCAACTACCTGGCGCAGGTGGCCATCGAGAAAGCGCAGCAGCAGGACTACACGGAAGTGGCGAAATTGCTGGAAATATTGCAAAAGCCATTTGACGAACAGCCCGAACACCAGCACTATGCGGCCCTGCCGCCCGACTGGGCCAGCCACCTTGAAGTCAGTTGCTCATCCTGAGGTACTACCATGACCACGAATAAAGTCAAAAAAACCGACGCCGAATGGCGCGCCATGCTCGACTCGATGCAATACGAAGTCACGCGCCACGCGGCCACGGAACGGGCCTTCACGGGCAAGTTCTGGGACCACCATGCACACGGCATCTACACCTGCGTCTGCTGCAACACGCCCTTGTTCGCGTCGGACACGAAATTCGACTCGGGCTGCGGCTGGCCCAGCTATTTCCAGGCGCTGGACCCGGCCAACGTGACGGAAATCGTCGACCGTACCCACGGCATGCTGCGCACGGAAATCGTCTGCGCCGTCTGCGACGCCCACCTGGGCCACGTCTTCCCGGACGGCCCGCCGCCGACCGGCTTGCGCTATTGCATCAATTCGGCCTCGCTGCGCTTCGATCCGCAGCCTTGAGACACCGGTATAGCCTGGGAGCGCCACGGTTGCTCCTAAGCCATTCCTAAGATGATTTTAATAAGACCAGTGTAAAGTCTCGCCATGAAATTTCTATTCGACCTATTCCCCCTGATCGCCTTCTTCGCCGCCTTTAAACTGGGCGGCATGTATGAAGCGGCCACGCACGATTTCGTGCAGCAATATTTATCCGGCTTCGTGTCCGGCGGCCTGATCAAGGCTGACCAAGCGCCGTGGATACTCGCCACCCTCGTCGGCATCGTCGCCACCGCCTGCCAGGTCAGCTATCTGCTGCTGCGCGGGCGCAAGGTCGACGGCATGCTGTGGCTGTCGCTGTTCATCTTTGTCGTGTTCGGCGGCGCCAGCATTTACCTGCATGACGATTTCTTCCTGAAATGGAAGCCGACCCTGATCTACTGGCTGTCCGGCCTGGCCCTGCTGATCGCTCACGTGGGTTTCAAGAAAAACCTGATCCGCAAGACCATGGAAGCGCAAGTGCAATTGCCTGATGCCGTCTGGAACCAGTTGCTGGCGGCATGGATCATTTTCTTTGGCGCCATCGGCGCGCTGAACCTGTTCGTCGCCTTCGTGCTGTACAAGGGCGACATGGCCGCCTGGGTCAGTTTTAAAGCGTTTGGCGCGACGGGCATCTTCTTTGCCTTCATCGTGGCGCAAACCCTGTTCCTGGCCAAACATATCAAGGAAGACGCATGATGACGAACGACACGACAACGCGCATGCAGCGCATTCGTACCCGCCTGGAAACGGCACTTTCCCCTCTGGAATGCGTGCTGGAAGACGACTCGGCGCGCCACCGGGGCCATGCGGGCGCCGCCTCGGGCGGAGGTCATTACAATCTACGCATTATTTCTAGTCAATTTGAGGGGCTCAGGCTCGTCATGCGCCATCGACTGGTGTATGATTCCGTGCACGATATGATGCATAATGAGATACATGCATTGGCGATTGTGGCCCTGGCGCCGTCCGAAGTAGTGTAAGGATGGCGTTTTGGCGTACCCGAGCCATGTCATGGATTTCTTCCATGCGTTTTTTACGAAACTTTCCCTAACAGGATTTAATAATGACTTTTAAGCCAGCCCGCTTGCTGATCGCACTACTCGCCGTTGTCGCGGTACCTGTTTTTGCGCAAAATGTTGCCGTTGTTAATGGCAAGCCTATTCCATCGTCGCGCGTTGATGCAGTCGTCAAGCAAGTCGTCGCCCAAGGTCAGCAACCGGATTCGCCGCAATTGCGCGAAATGATCAAGAAGGACTTGATCGGCCGTGAAGTGCTGATGCAAGAAGCGGAAAACAAAGGTTTCGGTAAAGATGCAGCCGTCAAGCAGCAAATCGAGAATGCACGTCAGGCCATCGTCATCAACGCCCTGGTCGGCGACTACCTGAAAAAGAATCCCGTCAACGACGCTGAAATCAAGGCCGAGTACGACCGCTTCGTGGCGCAGACGGGCGACAAGGAATACCATGTACGCCACATCCTGGTGGCCACCGAAGCCGAAGCGAAAGACATCATCGCCAAGCTGAAAGGCGGCGCCAAGTTCGAAGACCTGGCCAAGCAATCGAAAGATGCCGGTTCGGCCGACAATGGCGGCGACCTGGACTGGGCAGCCCCTTCGTCCTTCCCGAAAGTGTTCTCCGACGCCTTCGTGAAGCTGCAAAAAGGGCAAGTCACCGACACCCCGGTGCAAACGCCTAACGGTTTCCACGTGATCAAGCTGGACGACACCCGCGCGGCCAAGCTGCCGACCCTGGAAGAAGTCAAGCCACAGATCGCCGAAGCGCTGCAGCAAAAGAAACTGCAAGCGTATCAGGAAGAAATGATCAAAAAAGCGAAAGTTCAGTAAGAACTGACCTCCCCGGCGCCCTTTTCGGCGCCGGTCGTGTATTCTGCGCCTGAATGCGCACTGCACGGCAGTCGCGATCTTTTGTACCGGTTTTTTGTATACTTATTAGGAATGAACATGATTTTGAAGCCAGCCCGCCTGATCTTAGCCCTGGTCGCCGTCGTCGCGATCCCTGCGTTCGCGCAAAACGTCGCCACCGTGAATGGCAAGGCCATTCCATCGTCGCGCGTCGACCAGGTCGTCAAGCAAGTCGTCGCCCAAGGCAAGCAAGCCGATTCGCCGCAATTGCGCGAAGCCATCAAGAAAGACCTGATCGGCCGTGAAGTGCTGATCCAGGAAGCCGACAAGCAAGGCTACGGCACGCGTGCGGAAGTCAAGTCGCAGATCGACAATGCCCGTCAAAGCATCATCATCAACGCCCTGCTGGCCGACTACGTCAAGAAGAACCCTGTCAAGGACGCTGAAATCAAGGCCGAATACGACAAGTTCAAGGCACAAGCGGGCGACAAGGAATACCATGCACGCCACATCCTGGTGGCCACCGAAGCGGAAGCGAAAGACATCATCGCCAAGCTGAAAGGCGGCGCCAAGTTCGAAGAACTGGCGAAAGTATCGAAAGATGGTTCCGCAGCCAATGGCGGCGACCTGGACTGGGCTAGCCCGGCTTCGTACGTGAAGCCATTCTCCGACGCCATGGTCGCCCTGAAACCAGGCCAGATCACGCAAACGCCCGTGCAATCGCAATTCGGCTTCCACGTGATCAAGCTGGAAGAAACCCGTCCGACGAAGCTGCCATCACTGGAAGAAGTCAAGGGCCAGGTGGCCGAGTCGCTGCAACAGAAGAAACTCGCCGCCTACCGCGATGAGTTGATGAAGAAGGCCAAGATTCAATAATATTGGATCGGCATGAAAAAGCGCTCCCTGGGGCGCTTTTTTTACGCCTGGAGATGCCATGAATCTACATGAGGAATTAAAAATCGCGCTCGAAGCGGCTGCCGAACCGGGCCGCGCGGCGCCCATGCAGGCGTATATGCGCGACCAGTTCGTGTTCCTGGGCGTGGCGGCGCCGCAGCGGCGGCTGGCTGCGAAGGCCCTGCTGGCGGGCTTGCAAGGCGTGGGGGCCGAAATGCTGCTGGAACATGCACAACTGCTGTGGCAGCAGCCGCAGCGCGAATACCAGCACGTGGCGCTCGACATGCTGGACATGCACCGGCGTCAGCTGAACATCGCTCACCTCCCCGCCCTGCTTGGCCTGGCGCGCCAGCGCGCATGGTGGGACAGCGTCGACGGCATGGCGGCCATCGTCGGCGACATGCTGCAGGAGGAACACCGGCGCGGCGGCGACGGCCATGCGCACATGGACGCGGCCTTGCGCCACGAGAACTTCTGGCTGCGCCGCATCGCCATGCTGCACCAGCTGGGCTGGCGCGCCGACACGGATGCCGGCTGGCTGTTCGATGCGGCGCTGGCGCTGGCGCATGAAGACGAGTTTTTCATCCGCAAGGCCATCGGCTGGGCCTTGCGCGATTACGCGCGCCACGCGCCGGCAGAGGTGCTCGCTTTTGCCACGGAGCACCGGCAGAAACTATCGCCGCTCAGCTACCGCGAAGCGCTGAAGCACCAGCCACCTTGAACGACTGGCCGCCCAGCAATCGCAGCGCCGCATCGATGCGGGAAGCGGCATCCCAGGCCGGCACGGGCGCCAGCAAGCCCAGCGCCATCTGCCGCAGCGGCTCGGCGATCACCATGGCCAGCAGCAAGCCAGCCAACTCTGGCCCATCCTGCAGCACCAGATGGCCGCGCGCGGCCTGGCGCTGTAACCACTCGGCCAGCAAGGCCGTGCCCCGCTCGATGCCGTTGCGCTGATACACGGCCAGCAAATCGGCGCGGGCGGGAAACTCCGTGCACAGCAGGCGAAACAGCCCGACGGCATCCACCGTCAGCACGCGCGCCGCCATCGTCTGCAAGATCTCCTTCAATAATGGCAGCACTTCGCCAGGCGCGGCCGCATCATGCGCCATCGCCGGCAGGAAGGCATCCGTCCAGCCGCGCACCACCAGGGCGACCAGTTCCTCGCGGTTGGCCGCATATTGATACAGCGACTTTTTTGCCATGCCCGCGTGGCGCGCCACCGCTTCCATGGTCGTGGCCGCATAGCCTTCGTGCAGCAGCAGCCAGGTGGCCGCATGCACGGCCGCCTCGCGCGCTTCCTCGGGCGGGCGCGCCGGACGGCCCCGTCCACGCACAGCCTTGCTCTCTTCTTCCTGCATGCCGGCTCCAAGCTTGATCGATGGGCAATTCTACACCGAAACATATTTAGGAAACGATATACGTTTCTTTAATATATAATTGTTTCACCCCAACAAAGGAGAACGACATGACGCATATTGAATTCCCATGGAGCATCGCCAACACAGGCGACTTGCTCGACCCGTTCCCGCTGCACCTGGAAACGGGCATCACGCGCCTGCCCGACGGCTGCCTGCTGGTGGCGGCGCGCACGGAACTGCACGGCTGCAGCGGCCGCATGCTGGACTGGTGGTTTACATTTTTCGAGACGACGCAGCACATCAAGTGGTGGCACCCGCACGACCACGTGGCCCATCACGGCTGGAACAGCGCGTGGAAAAAGGGAGAAAGTTATTACGGCGCTTCGATCGAGGCGGTGGAATCCTTGGGCGACATTCCGCCCGTGAAAGCCAAGCTGAAGTTCCATGATCCGAAGGAAGTATTTGATCCGGCACAACTGCAGCAGGCCAGGGACAGCGGCGCCCTGTCGGCCGCCATCTGCGCGCGCATCGGCTTCGGCGAGCACGTGCAACTGGACCCGCAGGGTGATCCGCTCGACGGCGAAATGCTGCACCTGACACGCGACACGCCCACGGGCTGCGTGCTGCGCAGCCGCTTCTTGCTGGGCCGCAACAGCCTCGACCCCGTGCGCGAGGTGCCCGACGTGCTGGGCCTGAACCTGCTGCGCCATTGCTACAGCGAATTTACCTATCTGTCGCGCTTTTTACCATCGCTGTATTACGGCGAGCACGCCAACGGTGAAAAGGCGCCGTTGCCCTGGTAAGCAGCCTTACAGCCGCTTGTGCATGCGCGCCAGCGGCAGTTTGATGTCATCGGGCAAGTCGAGGTGAAAATCTTCCGTGACGGCAAAACCGCTGGCCAGGTACAGCGGCACGCCGGGCAAGGTGGCGGCCAGTTCCAGTGCCGTGAAACCGGCGGCCAGCGCCTGGCGTTCGCAGTGGCGCATCAGCATACTGCCCAGGCCCTGGCGCGCGGCGCTTGGCTCGACAAAAAAGGCGCGGATGCGGCCAGGCTGGCTGGCCGGGTCGAGCAGCGGGTCCGGCCCGCTCTTCGCGCGGTCGGCGCCGTACAGGGTGGCGCGCTGGCTCCAGCCGCCGCAGGCCAGCATGGCGCCGTCGCGCTCGATGACGAAATACGTGCGGTCGGCAACGAGCTGCGTATCGACGCCGAACACGTGGCGCGTCACGGCCTCGGCCTGTTCCAGCGTATAAAAGCCCGCGCTCAGTGCCATGCCGGAGCGGGCGATCAGCGCATTCATGGCGGCCACATCGGCCGGCAGCGCCACGCGCAGGCTGGTCAGGGCGCCAAAGCTGAACCAGGCGCGGCTGATGCGGCCCCGCTCCACCTCATAGGTCGCCACCAGTTCCTGCGCGGAAACACCGTCCGGCGTGTCCCCATGGACGATTTCATGGTCGATCACCAGCTTGCCGCAGGCAATGCGGTTGAGCAACTGCGCCTGTGGCCGGCTGGCCGCGAAACGGGCCGTGAAACGGGGGCCGATCTGCGCACCGCCCTGGGCCAGCAAGCTATCGGGGTGCTGGAATTGCTGTGCGTCATCGGCATAGATGGCCAGCAAGGCGGGCACGTCGTGGGCATTGTAGGCGTCCAGTTGGGCCTGGACCACTGCGGTGGGAGAAATGCGTGTATCGTTGGCAAGCGCCATGCGTGCACCTGTTGTGATGTAGTTGGAAAGTTGCAAAGGGTAACATTGTCGCCCCTGTCGCGGCGCGGTTTACTGCGATAATAACAAGATTCGCCTCAAGCAGCATATTGAGGCGTCACAATCAATCGCAGCAGGAGTAAAGATCATGAAATGGCAAGGCAATCGCGAAAGCGACAATGTGGAAGACCACCGTGGCGAAGGTGACGGCGGCGGCGGCGGTGGGGGAGGCTTTGGCTTTGGCGGGCGCTCGATCGGCATCGGCACCATCGTCATCGCCCTCGTCGGCTCGTATGTGCTGGGCGTCAATCCCCTGACCTTGCTGAATCTGCTCAGCGGTGGTGGCGGCCAGGTCAGCACCCAGCAAAGCCAGTCGCCCGCGCGCCAGCCACCCGAATCGGACGAGATGGCCCGCTTCGTGAAAACCGTGCTGGCCGATACGGAAGACACGTGGGATGCCCTGTTCAAGGCCGAAGGCGGCACCTATGTACGCCCCAAGCTGTCGCTGTTTTCGGGCAGCATCCCCACAGCCTGCGGCACGGGCCAGAGCGCCAGCGGACCCTTTTATTGCCCCGGCGACCAGAAAGTCTACCTGGACCTCGATTTCTTCAAGCTGATGCAGCAGCGCTTCAAGGTCTCGGGCGAATTTGCGCAAGCGTATGTGATTGCGCATGAAGTGGGCCACCACGTGCAAAACCTGCTGGGCTTGTCCGAGAAGGTCGACAAGGCGCGCCGCACGCAATCGGAGCGCCAGGCCAACGCCATGTCCGTGCGCCTGGAATTGCAGGCCGACTGCTTTGCCGGTGTATGGGCATTCCACGCGAACCAGGACCGCAAGATCCTGGAACAGGGCGATGTGGAAGCGGCCCTGAAAGCGGCCACGGCCATCGGTGACGATGCGCTGCAGCGCCAGTCGCAAGGCCATGTCGTGCCCGACTCGTTTACGCACGGCACCTCGGAACAGCGCGTGCGCTGGTTCAGCAAGGGTATCGAGAGCGGCCAGATTTCACAGTGCAATACGTTTGAGGCGCGCCAGCTGTAAGGATCGCCCGCCCCGTGCCGCCCTGCGGGCGCACGGGGATGTTCCTTCTACTTCAAATCGATGCGCCCGTATTGCCCATGCGTCTCGTCATCGGGCCCGGCCGCATAGAACAGCGTATTGACGGGCTGGCTGTTGAGACCATTGCCGAAGGCGATGCCCCACAAGCCATCGATCACCAGCGGCGTGCCATCCGTCTTGAGCAGCGCGCCAGCGGCGGTGCCCGTGTCAGTGTCATAGACATTGATCTTGCCATCACCAAAATTACCTATCAACAACATATTGCTGGCCGTGCCGAAACCGGCCGGCGCCAGCGCCATGCCCCAGGGCGCATTCAGCGCGCCGCCGCTCACCAGCCGCTTGATCAGCGTGCCGCCCGTGTCATACACATTGACGATACCGAGGCCGGCGCCAGCCTCTTCATCGTCACCGCTGGCTTCCCGCTTCGCGTACGCGACGTAGATGCGCTCGCCGATGGCCTGGATACCGAACGGTGCATAGCCGGCCGGCAAGCTGGGGTCGCTGAACGCGCCGGGCAAGGCGACTTTGGCGAAGCTGGCATCAAAGACGTCGACGCGTCCGTTGTGGAAATCGGTCGCATACAGATAATTGGCGTTCGCATAGCGCGCGATGGCCAGGCCCTTGTAGACGCTGCCGCCCGCGCTGCCGTCGAACACGACCATGGCCGTCGTCGGGCTGACCGTGGGCGACCAGGCGGAAATGCTGCCGCTTTCGCTGGCGAAGATGAAGGGACTGGGTGCCGTCACGCCGTTCTGGCTCAGCTTGAAATCCTGCGTGCCGTTGAACACGATGCCGGTCGGCGCTGGCGGCGTGCTGACCACCAGCGATTGCGGCACGCCGTTGCCATCGTACAAGGTGGACTTCGCCGTGCCATTCGCCACCACCCAGACGAAACCGCGTGGATTGAAGGCCACGCCCCAGGCGTTGACGAGGTTGGCATCCGTGTGCGCGGCCGGCAAGGCGGGCGTGTCCGACACCAGGCTGGTGGCCGCATAGGCGCTCGCGGCCGGCGGGTGGTGGTGATGGCCGCCCCCGCAGGCAAACAGGGCCGCAGCCAGCGCGATGGCGAAACCGGTGCAGATCAGTTGCTTGATGCGGCGCGTCTCCATGGCATTCCCCCTCGGCGTGATGGGCAGTGTTGTGCTGCCTGCTTTCAGGGTAGAACCTGGCCCTGCCGAATGCTTGAGGTGCGTCAAACGCGCCGAAAATAGCCAGTATCAGGGCACGCCGACGTCGTAGCGCTTGCCCAGCTTTTTTAGTTCGCCGCTGTCGATCAGGCTGTTCAGTTCCTGGTCGAACTGCAGGCGCAGCTTGTCGAAGGTGGGCGAGCGGGGGAAGGCGAAATAGCCGTTTTGTATGTCGATGACCTTGGGCAAAGGTTTCACCTGGCGACCGTAGCCCAGGCGGGCAACGACGGGGTCGGTATTGCGGCGGTTGCTGATGAACACGTCGACGTGGTTGTGCACCAGCATCTTCAAGCCATTTTCCACATTATTGGCCACACTGACCTGCAAGCCAGGCCGCACGCGCTCCCAGTCCGCGCCATACGCCCAGCCATTGAGCAGCACCACCCTGCGGTTCTTCAGCGCCGCGTAGTCGCCATCCCAGCCGAAACTGGCATCCTGGCGCGTATAAAAGACCATCTGGTCCTGGTAGAACGGCTTGTCGGAAAAGCCCATGCTGGCGATGCGCTCGGGCGTCTTGTAGGGGCCGATCAGAATATCGGCCTGGCCCTGCACCAGCATGGCTTGCGCGCGCGCCCACGGCACCATGCGAAAACGCACGGTGTTACCCGTGCGCGCCGCCATCAGCCGCAGCAGTTCCGCGCCCAGTCCGCCATACTCGCCACCGTCCTGGTATTCGAACACGCGCTCGAACTGCGCGCCCACGGCCAGCAGTTCCCGGGCTGGCGCCTGCGATGGCACAAGCAGCGCGGGCCACAGCAGCGCCAAAGTTAGCAGGCGCCGCCCTGCTCCTTTCATCAGCCGACGATGCGCAAGGAGTAATCGGTGGCCCGCACGTCCTTCGTCAGGCTGCCGATCGAGATGCGGTCCACGCCCGTTTCGGCAATCGCCCGCACGGTGTCGGCATTGATGCCGCCCGACGCTTCCAGCAAGGCGCGGCCGTTGGTGACGGACACGGCGTCGCGCAGCATGTCGTTGCTGAAGTTATCGAGCAGCACGGAGACGGCACCCGCATCGAGCGCTTCGCGCAATTGCGCCAGGGTTTCCACCTCGATCTGCACGGGCACGCCCGCGTCGAGGTTGCGCGCGTTTTCCAGGGCCTGGCTGACGCCACCGGCGGCCGCGATATGGTTTTCCTTGATCAGGATGCCATCGTACAGGGCCAGGCGCTGGTTCTTGCCGCCGCCGACGCGCACCGCATACTTTTGCGCCAGGCGCAAGCCAGGCAAGGTCTTGCGCGTATCTAAAATGGACGCCCTGGTGCCGGCGACCACGTCCACATACCGGCGCGTGGCCGTGGCCACGGCCGACAGCAGTTGCAGGAAATTGAGCGCGCTGCGCTCGGCCGTGAGCAAGGCGCGCGCCGGCGCCTGAATCGTGCAGACGACGCTGTCGGCCGTCATCATGTCGCCTTCGGCATAATGCCAGGCGATATCGATGCTGCGGTCCAGGCTTTTCATGATGCCTTCGAACCACGGCGCGCCACACAGCACGGCTGCTTCGCGCACGATGACACGCGCCGTGACGATGTGGTCGGGCGGCACCAGTTCGCCCGTCAGGTCGCATTGGCCCACGTCTTCCAGCAAGGCGGCCAGCAGATTGCCCTCGAACGCGCGCGCCAGGGCAGGATCGAAAGGAGCGAAAGAATTGACGAGGGTACTCATGCTGGACCGATTCCTTGGAACAATTTAGTTTCTTTAGCCAGGTCGGCGCCCGGCTGCAAGCCCGCCTTCCTGGCGGCGGCGAAGTCGAGCATGCGCTTGATCGAGCGCACGGCCAGCTGGCCGACGGCGGGATCGACGTGGATTTCGTTGTGCATGTTTTCCAGCGTTTGCGCCAGGTTCAGCAAGCCATTCATGGCCATCCACGGGCAGTGCGCGCAGCTTTTGCAGGTGGCGCTGTTGCCGGCCGTGGGCGCTTCGATGAAACGCTTGCCCGGCGCGGCCGCGCGCATCTTGTGCAGGATGCCGTTGTCGGTGGCGACAATAAACGTGTCCGTGTCCATGGTTTGCGCTGCCGCAATCATTTGCGACGTGGAGCCGACCATGTCGGCCAGCGCCACCACGTTGGCGGGCGACTCCGGATGCACGAGCACCTTGGCTTGCGGATACTCTTCCTTGAGCAGATCGAGTTCGATGCCCTTGAATTCGTCGTGCACGAGGCAACTACCCTGCCACAGCAGCATGTCGGCGCCCGTTTCCTTCTGGATATACGAACCCAGGTGTTTATCGGGTGCCCATAGGATTTTCTTGCCCTGCGCATGCAGGTGGGCAACGATGTCGAGGCCGATCGACGACGTCACCATCCAGTCGGCGCGCGCCTTGACGGCCGCGCTGGTGTTGGCGTAGACGACGACAGTACGGTCGGGATGGGCATCGCAGAAGGCCGTGAATTCGTCCACCGGGCAGCCGAGGTCGAGCGAACAGGTCGCGTCGAGGTCGGGCATCAAGACGGTTTTCTCGGGACTGAGGATTTTCGCCGTTTCGCCCATGAAACGCACGCCGGCCACGACCAGGGTCTTGGCCGGATGGTCGCGCCCGAAGCGGGCCATTTCCAGGGAATCGGAGACGCAGCCGCCCGTGGCTTCGGCCAGGTCTTGCAGGTCGGCATCAACGTAATAGTGGGCAACGAGCACGGCTTCGCGCTCGATCAGCAGGCGCTTGATGCGCGTGATCAGTTCGGCTTTTTCAGCCGGGGACGGCGTCGCTGGCGTGCGTGCCCAGGCGTGGGCAGTGCAGCTGGCTCCGTCTTGTGGGTGTTCATACTCGACGGATTTGATGGCTAAAGTTTGCATGGCTGTGTCAAACAAAAACGGGATAGACCGGCACGAACGCAATGAAGCTGGTGCGCCGGAACGAAAGGACCGCGGCGCGTCGGTGTGGTGCTGGGTGGCTGGCGGTTGGCAACGCTGGCTTGCATTGTCGGATTACGCTACGCTAATCCGACCTACGCGACCTACGCAAGCAACCCGGGTAACTCACCCTGACGTAGGTCGGATTAGCGCACAGCGCGTAATCCGACGCAACGTTAGCCTATAAATTAATCGATACCCTGGCTCTTCAAGTAATCTTCGTAATTGCCGTTGTAATCGACAATGCCGTCTTCCTTGATCTCGATGATGCGGTTCGCCAGCGAGGAAACGAACTCACGGTCATGCGACACGAAGATCAGGGTGCCCGCGTATTTTTCCAGCGCGATGTTCAAGGATTCGATCGATTCCATGTCCATGTGGTTGGTCGGCTCATCGAGCATCAGCACGTTGTGGCGGCCCAGCATCAGCTTGCCGTACATCATGCGGCCCTTTTCACCACCGGACAGCACCTTGACGGCCTTCTTGACATCGTCGCCGCCGAACAGCAGGCGGCCCAGAATGGAACGCACGGCCTGGTCGTCGTCGCCCTCTTTCGTCCACTGGCCGATCCAGTCGGTCAGGTTCGTGTCCTTGGCGAAATCTTCCGTCGGGTCTTGCGGCATGTAGCCGACATTCGCGTTTTCCGCCCACTTCACGCGGCCCTGGTCCGGCTGCAGGCCGGCGATGTCGCCCGCGATGCAACGCAGCATGGTGGTCTTGCCGGCGCCGTTGGCGCCGATGATGGCGATGCGCTCGCCCGCTTCGACCATGATGCTGAAATTCTTGAACAGGGTGCGATCAAAGCCCTTGGTGATGTTTTCCACTTCCACGGCCAGGCGGTGCAATTTCTTTTCGCCGTCGAAACGCACGAACGGATAGGCGCGCGACGATGGCTTGATGTCGTCGACCTTGATCTTTTCGATCTGCTTGGCGCGCGATGTCGCCTGGCGCGCCTTGGATTTATTCGCGGCGAAGCGGCGCACGAATTCCTGCAGCTCGGCAACCTTGTCTTTCGCTTTCGCGTTGTTGGCCAGCTGCTGGTTGCGCGCCTGGGTCGAGGCGAACATGTATTCGTCGTAGTTACCCGGGTAAATCTTCAGGGTACCGTAATCCATGTCGGCCACGTGGGTGCAGACCTGGTTCAGGAAGTGGCGATCATGGGAAATGATGATCATGGTGGAGTTGCGCTCGTTGAGCACGTCTTCCAGCCAGCGAATCGTGTTGATGTCCAGGTTATTCGTCGGCTCGTCGAGCAGCAGGATGTCCGGATTCGAGAACAGCGCCTGCGCCAGCAGCACGCGCAGCTTCCAGCCTGGCGAGACATTGCTCATCGGACCTTGATGCAGCTCGATGGCGACACCGGCGCCCAGCAGCAGTTCGCCCGCGCGCGATTCGGCCGTGTAGCCGTCGTATTCGGACACTTTGCCTTCCAGATCGGCCGCCTGCATGTAGTCGTCGTCGGTCGCTTCCGGGTTCGCGTAGATGGCGTCGCGTTGCTGGATGGCGGCCCACATTTCCGTGTGGCCCATCATGACCACGTCGAGTACGCGCATGTCTTCAAACGCGAACTGGTCCTGGCGCAGCTTGCCCAGGCGCTCGTTGGTGTCGAGCATGACGTTGCCGCCCGATGGGTCCAGGTCGCCGCCCAGGATCTTCATGAACGTCGACTTGCCGCAGCCGTTGGCGCCGATCAAGCCATAGCGGTTTCCGTCGCCGAACTTGACGGAGATATTCTCAAACAATGGCTTGGCGCCAAACTGCATCGTAATATTTGCTGTAGATAGCATGTGATATTGGGTCTTTATTCAGTTAAAACAGCTAGTTAAATACTTTTCTCCCATTATACAGCACCCACCCTCTTCCACTCCATAGTGGTCCAGCAGGAGCACCCTGAGTAAATGCGGAGAAATACTGATGGCAAGAAAATATGATTGCCGCGATTCCATTTAGCGGATACCCTGCGTGGCATCCGTTTCTACCCCTCTAGCTCACAGGCATCTCTTGAAAAAAATCACCATCGCGGCGACCGTGGCCGTCATTGCCGTCGCCGTCACCGCCTACGCTTCGCCGTACTACGCCTTGCACCAGATCAAGACCGCCCTGGCCGAGCGCAATGCCGACGCCCTGGCCGGGCACGTGGACTTCCCCGCCCTGCGCGCCAGCGTCAAGACGCAGCTGGAGGCCAGCATGGCCCGCAGCATCGAGGCGACCGCCGGCAGCGGCAACCCGCTGGCCGCCCTGGGCCAGTCGATCGCCAGCGCCATGCTGGGCAAGATGGTCGACACCATGGTCTCGCCCGCCGGCGTGGTGGCACTGGTCAACAAGAGCGCCGTCAGCCCGCAAGCGGGAGCCGATGCAAGTGCGGATGCCCCGGTCGATGGCACGCAGAAAAAGGCCGACTATTCGGCAGGCTATGCCGGCGTGAACACCTTCGTCGTGCGCGCCAAGGAGGGCAATGCGCAGGAAGGCGCGCTGGTCCTGCAGCGCCATGGCGTGTGGGGCTGGAAGCTGAGTTCGATCGAGATTGCGTCGGCGATGGCCGCACATTAAAGGGAAGGAAGGCGCAAGGAACGCGCATGCGCAGGCAATCCGAGACACAATGCCTGCCACTTGTAGCAAATTGCAGGAGATTTCATGCTGAAACACACGGCCTTATCGCTGGCCATGGCCCTCGCCTGCGCCACGTCATTCGCCCACGCCCTCGATGGCACAGCCGGGAGCAGCCACTCTGTCGCCTCGCGCATGCAGGCGGAAACATCGAGCGCGGCCAACCCCGACGCGCCCGCGCCGCTGCCCGTGTCCAGCGACATTTCGCTGGCCGAGCTGGAGCGCCGCTGGGCGCTGGGACAGGCGCAGGCCGAAGAAAAACACTACGCCAGTGCGCTCGACCCGGCCGCGCTGACGGCCCTGGCGCGGCAGATGGAATGCCTGGATATCGTCGGCGTGCAAGCGTATGGCTTCCCGCTGGATCGGGCGCAGCCTGCCGTGCTGAGCGGCGCGCACCTGCTGGCGCGCTGTCCGGACAGGGCCTACCTGACGATCACGGCGATGTCGATGGCGGGCAAGACGGGCAAGCGCGTCACGATTTCGTCGCAGTCATTCAAGCAGACGGTCGATGGCAAGCCCGCGCGGCGCCTGTATTACAAGGCCCCCAACGGCCGCCAGAAGGAAACGCTGACCATCATCGATGGCAGTTATGTGTATGCGCTTGAATACTGGTCGCTCGATGACAGCCAGCAGAGCGGCATGGTCGGCATGCGCCGCATGGAAACATTGACGTTACCACAGGGGAAGTTATCTTGCAGGGACGAGGCCGGAGCACAGCCTTGTCGGCAGTAAACGGCAGCGGCCGGCGGCAAACATGCCGCCGGCCACGTTCAGACACCGCTGCTTACATGCCCAGGGACTTGAGCAGGTCGGCGTTGTCGTCGTCTTCCGGTTCCACTGCCGGCGCCGGGCCGGCGTCGCGTTCGCGGTTCGCGTATTCCGTATCCATCAGCGAGTCGGCATCGACTTCGCGCGAATCGAAATCGTGCAACTTGATGAACTCGGTACGGTCGATCGCCAGTTCCAGATAGAAAATATTGTTCTTTTCCGTGTAGAAGGTAACGCGACGCATTTCCGGGCGGTCCAGCGGCGTGTCGACGCTGAGCATCACCTGCTTGTTCAACACCAGCATCTTCGGCTGGCTCTGGGTGATGTTCGTTTGCAGTTCGCGCCGCACCTTGCCCGTGAAGTCGCCCACGATCTGGTTCATCAGCTCGCCCATGATGTTCGACACTTCGTCCGACGTGTAGAAATTGGCCAGTTCCGACTTCGGCATACCCATGTGCAACATGTAGCGCTCGTAGATTTCCATCGCCGTATCGGCGGCAAAATTGAGCACCACCAGGCCCGTGAAACCACCATCGAACATCACGAAGCAACCGATGTCCGGCTTCAGGCCGGTCTTGGTAATGCGCTGCACCATGCCTGAATAATTGACTCTACTTTGCGTTGCAACGTTGAGCACCCGAACCACCGAGTTGCACAAACTCATCAACAAATCTTCTGTACCGTACACAACATCCTTTTCTGCATCCATGAGCAACCTCTCCTACTATTTTAAAGATGACAGCACTGTTTCCCTGCCCGTCGCGAGCCGAAACACGACCGTTTCGCTCAGCAAGCGGACGACTTCACCTTTGCATGCCCGACCTTGCCTGGCCGTGCGAGCCGCGTTGCCGCTGGCACGAACCGCCCTGTTACCTTTTTCTGTATAGAAATAAGTATCAGATGCGCAGAATACCCAGATGTAACATTTCCGTCCAGCCATACCTGCATTTACTTGACGATCTGTGCGGAAATACCATACGCCGCCTGCGGGGCCACAGTGCCGGAGGCTAGCCGCCCATGGTCAAGGCCAGGGGCCGACGCCCTGCTGGCCGCGCCGCGCCGGCCTGGGTGGTGTGCGGCGCATCCTTCAGGCGAAACACTTGCACGGCGTGCGACAGCTGCGCCGCCTGATCCTGCATGGCATTGGCCGCGGCCGCCGCTTCTTCGACCAGGGCCGCATTCTGCTGCGTCACCTGGTCCATCTGGCTGATGGCTTCATTCACCTGCTCGATGCCGAGGCGCTGCTCTTCGCTCGCATCCGTAATCTCGCCGATGATGGCGCTCAGGCGCTGCACGCTATCAACCACGTCCTGCATGGTGGCACCGGCCTGGTCGACCAGCTTGCTGCCCGCGCCCACCTTGTCCACGGAATCGTCGATCAAGCCCTTGATTTCCCTGGCGGCGCTGGCCGAACGCTGGGCCAGGTTGCGCACTTCCGTGGCCACCACGGCAAAACCGCGTCCCTGTTCGCCGGCGCGGGCGGCCTCCACGGCGGCATTCAAGGCCAGGATATTCGTCTGGAAGGCGATGCCGTCGATCACACCGATGATATGGGCAATCTTGCGCGAGGAGTCATTGATCGAGCCCATGGTCTGCACCACTTCGGACACCACCGCGCCGCCCTTGACGGCTACGGCGGACGCTGCCGTCGCCAGCCATTGCTGCTGAGCACCTTCCAATGCCTTCAGCCGGTCCAGCTGGGCAGGATTGTCGGCAGTCAAGGCGCGGATCTTTTGCAAGTGCTCGGTAAGCCGCGCTGGCCGCTTGCCAGCGGTTCCAGAGAGCTATCCTCGCCGGTCAGGGCAAAGCCGCGCTCGCCGGTTTCGATATTGATCAGGCTTTCGAGCAGGGCATTGGCCTCCCCCATGACCTCGTACGTGTGGATATTCAGTCCATTGGCCTCACCCAGGCGGGAAAAATTCGCTTGCGCAGACGCGACCAGTATCGCCAGCAAGGCGACGACGGCGCCAAAGGCCAGATACAGGCGGGTGCCGATCTTCAAGTTGGACAATGCCATTTTCGCACTCCATGCAAGAACAAACATCAAGGCGCCATCATAGCGATAATAATGGAAACATTTGTTGCTGATGGGATACAATTTATATCTTATCGTCTTTTTATAATTTCCATGGATCGCTTATCTGCCTTGTTGCTGCAATTTGGCTTTTCAGCCGACACTTTCTTTGAGGGAACGTTTTGCGGCAGCAACCACTTCCCCGCGCAACCGGGAAGGGGCCATCTGCACCTGGTGCGCGAAGGGCCGGTGACCTTCGTCCACGCAGACGGCACCCGGCTGCGCATTGATGCGCCCACGCTGATTCTTTACCCGCGCCCGCAGGCGCATGGCCTGGACACGGGTGCCGGCACGGCGCGGCTGCTATGCGCGACCGTGCATCTGCCCGGCGACGACGGGGCCGTGATCGACAGCCTGCCGCCGTACCTGCAGCTGCCGCTGGCGCAACTGCCGGCCATGGCTGGCCTGCTCGATCTGCTGTTCGACGAGGCGCAACATGGCGGACTGGGGCAGAAACTGGTGCTCAACCGCCTGTGCGACGTGCTGATCGTCCAGTTGCTGCGCCATGCGCTGGCCAAGCATCTGATGTCGGCCGCATGCATGCTCGGCCCGTCCGATGCCGCCCTCGCCAACGCCATGACGGCCATGCGCGACCATCCCGGGCACCACTGGACGGTGGCATCGCTGGCGACGCTGTGCGGCATGTCGCGCAGCCGCTTCGCGCGCCAGTTTCACGCCGTCATCGGTTGTCCGCCGGCCGAATACCTGACGGGCCAGCGCATGCTGCGCGCCCAGGCGCTGCTCCAGCAAGGCCGGCTGGTGCAGGATGTCGCGCTGGAAGTGGGCTATGCCAGCCAGCCGGCCTTCACCCGTGCCTTCCGCGCATACAGCGGCTTGTCGCCGCGCGACTGGCTGGCCCAGGGAGCCAACTAAAAATCGAGCGCCCGCAAGACCACGCTGCTGACCAGCAGATCGCGGCTCAGATAAGCGAAGGCGCGCTGGCCGATGCGCAGGCGGTGGGTGTCGAAGATGAGCAGCCAGTCGCCGCCCTGGCCCTGGTCCAGGCTGCGCAATGCCGTCACGGTGATGCGACAAGTCTTTTCCACGCCGAAGACGCTCAGATGGAAGCGGATGGCGTCGCCCGCCGGTTCGAGCGCGATGCTGTCGCGCAGGATGTCATAGGGCATGGCCGTGCACCCCACTGTGCGTACACTCCACTTTGGCGCGATTTTCCGCTAGGAATAAATGCATCATGACGTTTCTGGCAATCTCAATGATCAAGAAGCAAGCGTAGCGCGAGGGCCTGTCAAATACCGTCTGTTACCGTACATATTTGACCGCGCAGCTGCCTGGGGCCGTGCAGCGCACGCATCGGCCCTCCCCTGTGCTATTGTCATCAGGTACATCACCAGGCAGGAGCCATGCATGAGCAACATCGTTACCAGCGTCTCGTTCCGCTACATCGATCCGCGCCACAAGGAACCGGGCCCGAGCCGGGAATTCATCAACCAGAACATCCTGCTGCCGTCGGGCGCCCATCTGCCGCGCATGGGCGAAGCCATCGAACTGATGCACTGGGACTTGAATCGCGACATGAAATCGGGCGTATATACGGTGCTGTTCGTCCACACGCGCATCGCCTTGTTTGACGGCAACGACAAGCCGTCCGGCTGGCACACGACGATCACCGTGGGCCCGCAATCCGATGAGATCGACGCGCGCTTCCTCACTGCCCCCTCCTGATGCCCGTGCGGCCCTTGTTGCGGCCAGGCCCGGCCACCTAAAATAGTGCTTTTATTAAACATGACCGCGACGGCAGCCGGTGGCGCCGTCACGCGCAAGGAAAGACGACGACACTGATGAGTACTCTTGTAGAGCTGGTAACACAGGAAATGACGGCGGCCATCCACGCCTGGTTCGATGAACGCCTGCAGCGCAACGACCTGGAGCAATCCGTCAAACGCACGACCTTGCAAGCGGGCATTTTCAATGACTTCATGCTCGACTACAAGCCAGGGCGCGCGATCGCCGACGATATCGACCTGGACTTCGACGACGACGCGCGCCCCGGCACGGCGGCGCGCCTTGACGATGCGCAAATGCGCGACGGTGTCGTGCCACAACTGACGGCCGTGGTACAGGCCCGCCTGGCGCCGCTGGTGGACACGCCGATGATCGACTACCGCTTCACCTGCCGCGGCAAGTTCCAGACGGCGCAGGGCAAACTGCACCTGACGTTGCTGGAATACGTCAACGAGGATAAACGCCAGGCCTTGCTGGAAAACATACACGCGTACATTGGGCAAAAGCTCACGCATGGCAAGCATCCGACGCAGCCGCTGGAAACGTTCTTCCTGGCACGCCACCTGCTCGACCCGCAGCTGTTCCCGCAACTCGACGTGGCCTGGAGCATCGCCCAATACGAACGCATCCAGGCCTTGAACAAGACCCAGCCGGAGGCCTTGGCCAGGCACCGCGCCGACATCATCCGCGCCATCACGCAATGGGCGGAAAACGTTTTCCTGCCGCAATTTTATGACCGCGCGCTGTCCGCCTACCGCGCCACCGAATACACGCTGAAAGCGGGCGCGGCGCCCGATGCACAGACACTGCAGCCGATCGACCTGCTGCTGTATGGCGCGGTGATGATCTTGCGCCACGACGCCAGCTACGCCAAGTCAAAGGGCCTGAAATTCCTGGAAATCGCGCGCGAACTGGGCAGCGAACGGGCCGTGCGCATGCTGCAGGAAGGCAGCGGCACCTTCCCCGATGCCGACATCCACCTGAAAAATGCGCTGCTGGAATGCCGCGCCAACGATGTGTTTGCCACAATCAGCATCACGATTGCCCGGGAAGAGGCAGACGCGTATGCGCAGGCGCTGGCGTTCGTCACGCATTTGCTGCAAAACGGTTTTCCAAAAAGCTACCAGATCAAGCTCAAGGCCAAGGTCAAGGAATATCTGCCGATCAAGGGACTGGCGAAATCCGACACGCACCGCTTCTTTGCCAACGCCCTCGCCCATGCGTCCCTGCAGCCGCAACTGGAAGCGTATGCGCGCGCCGCCATCGAGCAATTCGAATTCTATGCGGACACGGAAGGCGAAAAGAATTGCATGCCCGGCAGCTACGCCACGTTCGGCCTGGGCTTGCTCGATGCGCGTTATTTTCCCCTGGTGCAGCACTACATGGCCAGCGTCGACGAGGAACACCAGTCCGTACAGGACCAGTTCACGGCCGCCTTTGCTGAGCAGCATGGCGTGACGACGGAGTCCGTCCCCGTGCTGGCGGCCTGCCTGCGCGCCTGCACGGACAACGCCAAGGTGAAAATCCAGACGGAACTGGAAGAGGTGGAGAAGCTGGAACTGTTCTGCCAGCAACTACAAGGGCTGGAAGGCTATCTGGTCGAGCACATGCTGTATCCGGTCTGGGGCAAGCTGGAAAAGCTGGCCACCCTGGCGCGCAAGGCGGACGGCCGGCGCAAGGAGCTGCTGCTGGCCTTGCTGGAAGCGGCGAGCAAGACCGACGCCTGAAGTGCGCAACGTTATGACTTTCACCATATATAATGCGCACGCCAGAGTTGCTATAAGGCATCTTTTGGCACCTGACATCGAATCGTGGAGAAAATACATGCATCAAACACAAGAAACATCGCGCGCTGCCCTGCTGGCCGCAGCCTTTGCCGCCGCCGCGGCGCTGGCGCAGCCCGCCGTCGCCGCGGAAACCGCCGTGGAACTGGCGCCGCTAGCCGTCGCCAACCTGTACATCAAGACCATCATCAACCAGGATGAAGCCAGCGTCGCCCAGCTCAACGCTTACCTGCGCCCCACCCGTCTGGCGGGCCATCAAAGCGCCGAATACGCGTCGTACAGCGGATTGAAGGAAGCGGACGCCAAGTTTCCAACGGAAACCGGCAAGCTGATCGCCGACCTGTTCCCCGCCCCCATGCGCGCGACCGTGACGCCGGCCGCCGAATTGCTGGCCGCCAATGTCATCGCCGCCAAGAATGGCGCCGCGTGCCAGGCCACCAAGGCGGACCCGGTCACCGTGGAAAACGGCATGCAGACGGCCGCCGTCAGCTTCGAGTGCCAGGTGGTCAAGGTGCCCGTGGCATGGGCGGCGGCTGCCCAGCAACTGGCGAAGAGCGGCTGCAAGGTCGAGCAATGCAAGGCTGGCCTGCAAAAGATCGCCGCCACCTACACCAGCGCACCGAAGCAGACGTGGCGCGCCGTGTTTGCCGTCAGCCGCGAAAAGGACTCGGAAGCCTGGCGCAACGATTTCGCGCGCGAAACTTTCGATGAAATCTGGGACTACCTGTAATCCTGGCCTCGTTTAGAATGGCTGGATGGACAAATTGACACCGGCACCACAGCCTGCGGGCCTGGCCGTGCTGCGCTTGATCGACCCCGACCATGTGGAAGGCGCGGTGGTCAGGCAAGCGCTGGCGCAAGAATTGCTTGCCCTGCACGGCAGGCAATTGCTGGCGCTGCTGCGCCGGCTGCGTGCCGCGCAATCCAACCAGCAGCACTATGCGGGCGCCAGCGTCGAACACGCGGAACAGCAGTTCGGCGCCGCCATCGCCGCCGTCAAGGCGGAGCTGGCCACGCGTCCGCACATTCCCAACAAGCAGGAAGCGAAGGCCCTGCGCCAGGCGGCGGCAAAGAAGCGCTGAACGGGTCTGCGGTGCGTGGGCGGGCACGGCCCTCCTTCTATAATCGATGACGATACATTGTTTCCCGCACTGAAAGGACTCCCCATGCCCACACGCTTTTCCCGCCATCTGGCCGGCTGCGCCATCCTTGCCGTCTCCGCCCTGACCACCATGCAGGCGGCCCATGCCCAGCCGACAGGCCCCATCGATGCGCGCGCCGTGTGGCAGGAACGTTCGCTGTCGGCTTGCCGCAGCGAACAATCCCAAACTGCGCCCGACGTCTGCCTGCTGCGCACCATGCAGCGCTCGGGCGCGCGCCCGCAAGCCATCGCCGCCGCCAACATGCTGGTGAAGGCGAACAAGGCCGGTTTCATCTCCGCCTGGCGCCCACTGGGCAAGGCGGCCCTGGCCACCGTCACCTATCCGTTTCGCGCCAACACGAATGAAGGTAGCTTGCTGATCGGCAGCGATGGCGCCGCCATCGACGTCGACGAGGACTCCGTGCGCGAGGAAGACCGCGCCACCCTGGCCTGGCGCGCGTTTGCCGCCGCCCATCCGGACGCCGTGCCGTTCGCCCCCGCCGACTTTATTGGCAGCACGACGACCGCCGATGGCGGCCAGAGCGTGCTGTTTTCCACGCCCCTGAAGAGCTGCCATGCCTGCGCCGACGATGGCGCGCTGCTGGTCGCCTACACGATCGACAAGACGGGAATCGTGCGCGAGCGCAAGATATTGACGATCAAGTAATGCTGCGCCAAAGATAAGATAGAATTGCTTGGTGGCATGTCCATACATATACATGCCATCGATCCGACTTACTTATCCTTTATCACGGGAAAACATGCGCCGCTCTTGCCTTGCACTGCACCTCACCGCCGCCCTGCTGCTGTCCAGCCCCTTCCACCTCGCCCATGCCGCACCGGCCGCTGCCGCCAGCGCGGCCACGCCGCTCGTCATCGGCGACAGTTTCACGATCGATTCGCAGGCGCTGCAGGAACAGCGCCACATCAATGTGTACATGGCGCGCGCCTGGGATACGCCGCCCGACGCGCCGCTGCCCGTGCTGTACATGCCCGACGGCGGCGTGGCGGAAGACTTTTTGCACGTGGCCGGCTTGCTGCAAGTGTCGGTGGCGAATGGCACGATGCGCCCCTTCATGCTGGTCGGCATGCAAAACACGCAGCGCCGGCGCGACTTGACAGGCCCGACGGACAATGCCGAAGACCGCAAGATCGCCCCCGTGGTGGGTGGCGCGCCAGCCTACCGGGCCTTCATCCGCGATGAATTGATGCCGGAAGTCAATCGGCGCTACCGCACGACGGGCGAAACGGCCATCGTCGGCGAATCGCTGGCGGGCCTGTTCGTGGTGGAAACGTATCTGCTGGAACCGCAGCTGTTCGACCATTACCTGGCCTTCGACCCCAGTCTGTGGTGGAATCATGGCGCCCTGCCGCGTCAGGCGGCGGCCCTGCTGGCCAAGGGCAAGCCGGGCAAACACAGCCTGTACCTGGCGTCCAGCAGCGAGGCGGGCATCGCCGTTGAAGTGCAGCGCCTGGCCCAGGTGCTGGAAAAACAGGCGCCACCCGGCTTGCAATGGCACCAGGAAAAGATGCCGGAAGAGACCCATGGCACCATCTACCATCCGGCCGCCTTGAAAGCGTTCCGCGCCGTGTTCAAGCCCGCCGCCGCGCCGCAATAAACGGGGCGGCTACGCCACCGGCAGCGCCTGCCCCATCTGCTCGCGCAGCCAGTGCAGCAAGGTGGCGCGGCGCGCATCGCCGTCGAACGGCAGCGGCGACAGCAGGAAATAGCCGCTGCCGTCGCGCCGGAAACCCAGGGGCGCGACCAGGCGCCCGCTGTCGATATCTTCGCGCACCATGAAGACGGAGCCGACCGCCACGCCCAGGCCGGCGCAAGCGGCTTGCAGACTCAGATAGAAATGCTCGTAGGTCTGGCTGTCGCCGTGGCCGCCGTCGTCCGTGCCGACGGCGCGCCAGTGCGCCCAGGCGGCCGGGCGCGACGCCGTGTGCAGCAGGCGTTGCGCGGACAAGTCCAGCCGCCCTTGCCGCAGCAGGGCCGGCGCGCACACAGGCGCGATCCATTCGTCGCACACCTTTTCCGCATGCAATGCCGCATCCCACGCAAAATCGTTGCGCCGCAGCGCCACGTCCACCGCGTCGCGCTGGAACGCCACCGGCCCGCCCGAGGCGAACAGGTGCAGCGGCACTTCCGGATGGCGCTGGTAAAAGTCGCCGAGGCGCGGGATCAGCCATTTCATCGCAATCGTCGGCTCGCACGACACCACCAGCGGCGCCGGGCGCGTCGGCTGGCGCACCGCATCGAGGGCGGCGTCAAGCCGTTCGAACGCCTGCTGCACGGCATCGCGCAACTGCGCGCCCGGTGCGGTCAGGAAGACGCCGCGGTTGCGGCGTTCGAACAAGGCCGTGCCCAGCGACGTCTCCAGCAGGCGGATTTGCCGGCTGACCGCCCCGTGCGTCACGTGCAGCTCGTCCGCCGCCTGGACAAAACTGCCCAGCCTGGCCGCCGCCTCGAAGAAACGCAAGCTACCGAGTGCTGTGTGTCTGGTCATGATCTGTCATTTTTCCTCACACATATCGGCAAGATATCATCGTTTTTCATCGGCCGCCATTATACGGACAATGTGCTTTCCGGCCAACGGCATGGGCGCAGTGTCTTGCCCATACAGGCGACGAATACTCACCGATTACCATGCGGCCGCCACTCTCCAAGGAAGATACATGATCGCATTGCTTGCCGTTGCATTGATTACCCTGCTGGCCTCCATCGTCCCCGGCCCCGATTTCGCGATGGTCACGCGCAACAGCTATCTGCATGGACGCCGCGCGGGCTTGCTGGCCGCGCTCGGCATCGCGCTGGGCGTGCAAGTGCACGTGTTCTATACGATGTTTGGCGTGGGACTGATCATCGCCAGTTCACCGGCGCTGTTTACAACGATCAAGTTTGTCGGCGCCGTGTACCTGATCGTGATCGGCTGGAAAACCTGGAGCAACCGTGCGGGCCTCGTCATCGACCTGCATGGCGGCGCCAGCGTGCCCCGGCACACGATCCTGCTGAACGGCTTCCTGACGAATGCGCTGAACCCGAAAACGACCTTGTTCGTCATCAGCACCTACACCCAGGTGGTGCGGCCCGGCACGCCATTGAGCGTCCAGTTCGGCTATGGGCTGTGCATGTCCGCCATCCACCTGGCCTGGTTTACCCTCGTGGCCATCTTTTTCTCGCAAGCGCGCTTTCGTTTGCGCATGGTCAAGCACCAGCGGACCCTCGACCGGCTGATCGGCACGCTGCTGATGGCGCTGGGCGTGCTGCTGGCCTGCGCCAACATGGACAAACTGTAATGGCGCGCACGGCTCAGGCACACGCTACGGCGGGTAAAATCGGCGGTTCATCTTCCCCCGCCCGAGTCCCGCCCCCATGAGCTTTTTGCAACTATTTATTCTTTCCATCGTCCAGGGCTTCGCCGAACTGCTGCCCGTGTCCAGCTCCGCCCACGTCATCATGGCGGAAAAATGGATGGGCCTGGACCCCACCTCGCCGGAACTGACCATGCTGCTTGTGATGTTGCACACCGGCACCATGTTCGCCGTCATCGTGTATTTCTGGGCATCCTGGCGCGCCACGTATTTCAGTTCGACCGTCGCCTTCCGCAGCAATGTGCTGCTGCTCGCGGCCGCCACGGCGCTGACGGGCATCGTCGGCTTCGGCTTGCTCAAGGGCATTACTCATTTCATGAGCAAGGATGCGCCCGGCTTTGAAATCGAGCACCTGTTCGGCAATGCGAAACTGATGGCCGCCGCGCTGGCCGCCGCCGGCGTGCTGATCATCGTCTCCTCGCGCCTGCAGGCGCGCCAGCATGGCACCTTGTCCATCGGCAAGGCGATGGTGATCGGCGCCGTGCAAGGCCTGTGCCTGCCCTTCCGGGGTTTTTCCCGCTCGGGCGCCACCATTTCCGCCGGCATCGCCATGGGCGTGCCGCAACGCCGCGCCGAGGAATTCAGCTTTGCCCTGGCCGTCGTGCTGACGCCGGCCGTGCTGGTCAAGGAAGGCTGGCGCTTTTACCAGGCCGTGGCAAATGGCAGCCTGGACCATCTGGAACACGGCAACAGCCTGCTGCACCTGCTCGGACCCAGCCTGCTGGGCATGCTGCTATCGTTCCTGGCCGGCTTGCTGGCCTTGCGCTGGCTGTCGCGCTGGCTGGAACAGGGCCGCTGGCATTTCTTTGGCGCCTATTGCCTGCTGGCCTCTGCCGTGGTGCTGTACGTAGGGTAAAATCGCCGGGCTTGTAGTTTGCAACTAACCATCCCAGCCAGGTTTTACTGAAAGCCAACGATGAATTTCGCCGCCACCGCCGCCCTCTCCCTCGCCATGTCCACCGATGCCTTCGCGGCCGCCGTGGGCAAGGGCGCCGCCCTGCACAAGCCGCAATGGCGCGAGGCGCTGCGCACGGGCCTGATCTTTGGCGTCATCGAAGCCATCACGCCCATCATTGGCTGGGCCTTGGGCAGCGTGGCCGCACCCTACGTGGAAGCGTGGGACCACTGGATCGCCTTCAGCCTGCTGGGCATCATCGGCCTGTTGATGATACGCAATGCCCTGTCCGACGCCGACGAGGACGAAGCGCCGGCCCAGTCGCACTCGTTCTGGGTGCTGGCCGTCACGGGCCTGGCCACCAGCATCGACGCCATGGTGGTCGGCGCGGGCCTGGCATTGTTGGGCGCCAACATCGTCGTCACGGCCGCCGCCATCGGCTTTTCCACCTTCGTCATGGTGACCCTGGGCGTGATGCTGGGCCGCGTGCTGGGCACGGTGGCGGGCCGGCGCGCCGAACTGGTGGGCGGCCTGGTGCTGATCATCATCGGCTGCGTGATCTTATACGAGCATATCGGCCATCCGGCCTGAAGCCCGGGCTGGCGCGAAAAGCTGGCCCAGCAGCTCCACCAGCAAGGCGGCGCAACTGCCATCCGGGTCCTTGTCGGGATCGAACACCGTCACGCTCATGCCGCAGCAGCCGCCGCCGTCGCGCACGGCACGCAGGATGGCCAGCAAGGCATCCGGCGCAATACCGGGGCTGCCAGGGGAATCGACGGCAGGCATCAGCGCCTGATCGAGCACATCGACATCCAGGTGCAGCCAGAAGCGCCGCGCTTCAGCCCTGTCCAGCACGGCATTGATGCGGCTGGCCACGGCGGCGGGACCGGCCGCGTTGGCATCGAACACGTCGATGCGCGTGATGGCCGTATCATTCACGTCCGGCCAGGCGAAATCGGCGTCGCGGTTTTCCCGCTCCCCCAATTGCACGACATGCTCTTCCGCCACCAGCGGCGCCGCCACGCCGGGCCAATGCGTCATCAGCGCTTCGCCCCGGCCCGTAGCCAGGGCCAGGTCCATGCCGGCCACGGCGCCCAGGCTTTGCGCGGGGTCATAATTGCCCGGATGGCGGAAATCGCTATGCCCATCCACATGCACCAGCGCAACGCCGCCAGCGCGCCGGGCGCCTGCCAAGGCCCCCAGCAGCACGGAACAGTCGCCGCCTATGACCAGCGGAAACGCGCCGCGCGCATGACTGTCGGCAACGCGCGCGGCCAGTTCCAGGTTGAATGCGCGCATCGTCACGCCGTTGTACAGGCGCGTGCCAGGCTGCGCCAGGGGCGTATAGGCGGGGCGCGGCAACGGCACGATGGCGATCGCGCCCACGGCCGCTGCCAGGCCATTCGCCATCAGCACGGCTGGCGCGCGCCAGGTACCCGGTTCATGGCCGGGAGCCAGGGGCCGCAGCCCCAAGTTGGAAGGAGCAAGAATAATTTCCATGAGGATGACTTTACAATCCAGGTTGACGTGCGGACACACAGCGTGCCGCCGGGCCTCATGATAGCCGCAACGCAGACCTGGCAGGCGCGCACGCCGCGATCACCGGGCGTGGGCAAAGACGCGCTTTGTGCTACATTGAATACTCTGCATTCCTGTCTCGCAAGGTGACCATCATGGAAACTCTGGAGCTGCTTTTTGCCGCGCTGGTGCGCGACACGGCCGTGTCGATACGCGATCACCATGTCCCCTTTGCCATCAAGCACGACGAGCGCGCCTATTTCGAGTGGATGGACGGGCATCCGATCAATGGCTATATCCAGGAAGCGTATCGCGAGATCGAAGAGACGGCCCAACAGATCCGCGCCATTCGCGCTGGGTGATGACGGCTGCCGCAAGCTACTGCGCGGGGGGCTTTGCGGCCTGCGATGCTCACCGTACTTATGTACGGTTGCGCTTCTCGGCCACATATCCCCTCCGCTCGCTACGCTTGCAGCAGCCGTCGTGACGTGCGTTGGATCGTCGTCAAGAATTTAAGTATTGAGCAAGATCAATCACTCAGCTGTTCGATACGCTTAAAAAGGTCTGAGCCACCACAATCAGGTCTGGAGGCGGGAGACATGGATCAGCAACAAAAACACCAGATCCGGGGCTATGAATTTCATGTGGCGGGGGCGCTGGAGAAGGATGGACGCTATCGGGGCATGATTTTGATCAGCAAGCGCGGCGATACGCAGCAGGTGTATGCCAAGCCCGTCCTGATAGAAACGCCCAGCAGCTTCAAGTCCGCGCATGCGGCCTTGATCGAGGCATCGGCGTACGCCCAGGAACTTATCTATAGTGGCGCCATCACGGCGCTGCTGCCCGCCGATGCGCCGGCCGGTGGCAAGCAGGCGCCACAGCCGCCTGACCTGGTCGGCAATTAAGCCTCGGCAAGGAGCGGCGCGTATAATCGCGTTCCCCTTGCTAAGAGTGCGTCATCATGGAATTTGTGAATCTACCGCTGGTCTTCCTGATCGGCTGCGCGCTGATCGCCTTGCTGGCCAAGAAGAATGGCTACTCGTGGTACCTGTTTTTCTTCGCCATTGCCGTGCCAGCGCCCCTGTTGCTGCTGGCCTTGCCGCATGTGCTGGGCCCGGAGGCCGCTTCGCTGACCCCGGTACGGCTGGGCACGGCCCTGCTGTTTCCGTTCGCAGGCCTGCTGCTGGCCTTGCGGCGCAAACGCTGACGCAGCGCGCAGCTTAACGTGCCTGCATGCCATCGGCCAGGCGCCAGCCGACGGACAGCGCCAGTTGCTGCGCCTCTTTTTCATTGCTGCAATCGTCGTAGTCGCAGGTATCCGCATACGCGCCGCGCGCCTGGTTCTGGCTGACATACGAGCCGACCCACCGGCCATCGCGGCGCTGGCTGGCCGTGGCGCTGATGGTAAAACCTTTGTGGATGGTGGGATTTTCAAACGACATAATTCCTCCGATGCAAGAAGCGTCAGCCACCTGACTGACTTCCACTGTGCGCCATATCCCGCCCGCAGTCTGTACGTTGGCCCACACCCACGCCTGCGTGCCAGCCCGCGCGCCATGGCGATCGGGTATGATTTCGCCATGTGTGGACGATTCGATCAAAATGACACGGCGCGCGTGCTGGCGTCGTCCTTCGGCTGGACTGACGCGGTGTTCGACAGCGAGGCAGAACCGCACCTGAACGTCTCGCCCGGCACCTACCGGCCCGTGCTGCATATCGAGGATGGCGTGCGCCGGGTCGACGATGTCTTCTGGGGCTACCGCCCTGCCTGGGCCGCACAGGCCGTGCCCGCGCCCGGCAAGAAAAAAATCCCCATCGCCATCAATGCGCGGCTGGAAAAACTGGCCGGCGCCTACTGGAAGCCGCTGCTGCGCGCGGGGCGCGGCATCGTCTGCGTGTCCGGCTGGTATGAATGGACGGGAGAGAAAGGCACGAAGCAGCCGTGGCACATCCACCGCAAGGACCGCGCGCCCCTGTTCCTGCTGGCGCTGGCCCATTTCGGCCCCTGGAAGTTCAGCCGCGAGGAAGCGGGCTTCGTGCTGGTGACGGCCGACAGCCTCGGTGGCATGGTCGACATCCACGACCGCCGCCCTGTGGCCGTCAGCCGGGAAGACGCGCACCGCTGGCTGGACCCCACTCTGACACGCGAGCAAGCGCTGCACCTGGCGCGCACCTGCATGCTCGACGTGGATTTGTTCGAGTGGCATGCCGTCGATAATCCGCTGGTGCCGTCCGCCAAACCCAGGGCGCCGCCGCCGGCGTCGCCGCAAGGCGCCTTCGACTGGGACGCCGACTAGCTCAAGCGGGCAGGCGCGCCAGCCGGCGCCACAGCGCTTCCATGGGGCCCTGCCTGAAATGGCGCAGCCAGTAGCGGCTGAATATCACCTGCCCCGCCATGATCGCTGCTGCCAGGCCCAGCATCTCGGCCGGACGCAGTGTGGCGCCCCATCCCACGCCCGGCCCCTGCAGCAGCCAGGTGCCGAGCAAGGATTGCAGCAAATAATTGCTCAGCGCCATGCGTCCCACGGGCGCCAGCCATGTGCCCAGCCAGCGCAGCAGGAAGGGTCCGGCCAGCACCAGCGCGGCCACATAGCCGGCCGCCAGCACGGGACCGCCCGCGAACAGGCCCACTTCGAACAGGGCCGTATCGAACACGGTTTGATACGGATCGGCCACCTGCCACGCGATGGCGCCTGCCGCCAGCAGATTGAACGGCAAGCCCACGCCCAGCCCCACGGCGCGCACCCGGCGCCACAGGCGCTGGTGGCGCCGCGGCTGCGTCAACCAGCCGCAGCGCACGGACAAGATGCCCAACAAGAACAGCACAATGACGTGCGGCAGCATGACGATGGCGTACAGCAGCGAGACGAGGAAATCGTTGGCGCGCAGCCTGGCCACGGCCCACGCGCCGCCTTGCGTGTAAATCGCGTAGCGGTCCGCAAAGCCTTGCAGGTCGCGCGCGATGTCCGGCGCGCCACCCTGCTGGCTCACGGGAATCAACAAGCACATGAATAATAGAAAACCGGCCGCCACCAGCCAGGCGCGGTTGCGCACGCGGCTGAGCCTGGCGGCCGCCAGCGGCAGGATCAGCATGCCGGCGACCGCATACGAAGTCAGCACGTCGCCGCTCCAGATGCAGAAACCGTGCAGCAGGCCAAACACCAGCAGCCAGCGCAAACGGCGCCGGTAGGCCGCTTGCGCCTGCTCCCAGCTGCCCAGCTGGCGTTTCAGGGAACGTGTCTGCAAGGCAAAGCCGGCGCCGAACAGAAAGGCGAAGATGGGATAGAACTTGAATTGCGCCAGCGCCGCGACCAAAAAAATGACAATCTGGTCCAGCACGGGCGGCTGCGCGGGCAAGGTGCCGTAGCGCAGGGACAGCGTGCCCCAGGCAAAGCCCCATATATTCACCAGCAAGATGCCAAACACGGCGATGCCGCGCAGCACATCGAGCTGCAACAGCCTGCCGGGTTTGGCGCTTATGGAGTTCAGGGGCGTGCCAGGGTCGGGTAATCGCTCACCTGCAGGCTGAAGCCGGATGCCTCCGATTGCAGCCGCGCCTGGCCGCCGAACGGCAAGGTGACCCGGCGGCGGATGTGGCCGAATTCCAGTCCCGTCAGCACGGGTACGGGCAGGCGCTGGCGCACATATGCCAGCATGACGTCGAAATCGTAGCCCTTGTCCATCGGGCTCAATTTATAGCCGGAAAAGTCACCGAGCACCACGGCTTGCTGGCGCCCAATCACGCCCGCGTGCAGCAATTGCAGCAGCATGCGCTCGACCCGGTACGGGTGTTCGTTGACGTCTTCCAGGAACAAAATGCCGCCGTCGACCTGGGGGAAATATGGCGTGCCCAGCAAGTGGACCAGCATGGCCAGGTTGCCGCCCCACAGCTTGCCTTGCAATTCGACCTGCGGATTGCCGGCAGACACGCCCATGACCGTGTGCGTGGGACCGGCCAGGCACGACCACAGCTGATCGAGCGTAAACTGCTCGGGCTCGTCGCGCGTAAAATCGTCGCAGACCATGGGGCCGGCAAAGCTGGCGCGGCCCGTCTTGGCCAGCAAGCCCATGTGGAAGGCGGTGAAATCGCTGTAACCGACAAACAGTTTGCGGCTGGCCGCCATGCGCTCGAAATCGATGTCGGGCAGGATGCGGCTGATGCCGTAGCTGCCGCGCAGGGCGAGCACCACCTGCACGTCCGGATCGGCGGCGGCCGCGTTCAGCTGCGCCAGGCGACCCGCATCCGTGCCGCCGAAGCGCTGGAAGGTGTGCTCGGGGTCGTAGTAATTGTGGACGGTGGCGCCTTGCGCCTGCAAGCGGGCGATGCCGCGCGCCACGGCCGCCTCATCGGGCGCGCAACCGCCGGGCGCCACGATGGCGATGCCAATTTCAGGTGTCTTCAAAATGCCCGTGCCTTCAAAAATGGTGGGCGCGCCTAGGCTGGCTGGGAGCGCATCTGGGGCGCCATCTTACCTTGCAGATGCACATCGATCAAGGCGAGCAGGCGCTCGATCAGCTGGGGCGGCATGTCGTGTCCCATGCCTTCGATCACTTCCAGCCGGGCGCCCGGAATCAGCGCCGCCGTATCGATGCCGCAGGCAACGGGAATCAGGGGGTCGGCCGCGCCATGGATCACCAGCGCCGGACAGCTGATGCTGGGCAGCAAGGCCGTGCGTTCGCCCGAGGCGGCGATCGCCACCATTTGCCGCGCCACGCCTTCGGGGCAGGTGCCCCGCTGCAGCGCCGCGTCGATGCGCTGGTACAGCAATTTTTCCGACACGGGATAGGCGGGACTGCCGATGACGCGCACGGTGGCGGCCATGTGCGCCATCAGTTCGGCGCGGCTGGCATTGCGTTTCGGACGTTGCAACAAGGCGTTGCGCGCCGCCCGCGTGGGGCCGGGCAAGCCGCGCCGGCCGCTGCTCGACATGATGGAAGTCAGGCTGAGCACTTGCCGCGGCGCGCGCGCCGCCATCACTTGCGCGATCATGCCGCCCATCGACACGCCGATCACGTGCGCCTGCGCAATGCGCAGGGCCGCCAGCAAACCCAGCGCGTCGTCCGCCATGTCATTGAGGGTGTAGGATGTTTTCAGGGGCCAGCCGATGAGGTTTTTTACGTAGGCCAGCGGCAGATACGGTTTACCCGCCAGCGCCATCTTGCTCGACAGGCCGCTGTCGCGGTTGTCGAAACGCACGACGCGAAAACCTTGCTCGACGATGCCTTCGACGAAGTCCGCCGGCCAGGCGATCAGTTGCATGCCCAGGCCCATGACCAGCAGCACGCACGGATCGTTGGGATTGCCGTGGCTCTCATAAGCTATGTTGAGGCCGTTCGCCATGATGGTTGCCATGATTGCCTCTCTTCCAGGAACCAGCACGCAGGCACGATCGCTGCGGCCTTGCAATCAGCATACCACTATCGTGCTTCAGACATGAGACCGGCACGCGGCACTCAAACTGAAGTGTTGCCGCGCCGGTACGGCGCGCGGCAACGGTGCTGCTACTTACTTAGCCTTAGGCAAGGAATCAGCCAGATCCACCCACGCTTGCGGCTGCGGTTTGCCGCGCTCGCGCACGCCGAAGAAGGAGACCACTTGCGTGCCGTCGTTGTCGAAGAATTCGACGGAAGTGACGCCGCCGCGCTTGACGACCCAGCCGCTGCGCAGGGCCGTGTCGCGGATGTGCAAGTTAAAATCCGGGTCCAGCACGTTGAAGAAGCCGCCGGCGGCCATGGTTTTCTCGATCTTGCCGCTGTAGATCTGCGTCAAGCCTTCATTGCCCAGGAAGACCATGATGGCGACCTTGTCCTTCGCCGCGTTTTCCAGCAGGGTGCGCAGCGCTTGCGGCGTCACGCGCTCGACCACGCCGGCCGGTGCCAGGCGCAGCGCCTGTTCGCGCGTCAGGTGGAATTCGCGCATGATTTGCGCAAACTGGTGCACGTCCGTCATGTCTTTCCAGGCCAGCTGGAATTCCTTGACGTCGATTTCGCTGTCCGGCTTTTCCGCCGCTTTCGGTGCCACGGCCAGCACGTTCAATTCGGCGCTTTGCTGGGGCATGCGGAAGGTCGCCACCAATTTATCGTAGACGGCCACGCCCGCGTCGCTGCGTACATAAATCTTGTGCACGGCCGTGCCGTTGGCGTCAAAGAATTGCAGGCTGCGCGTGGGCTTGCCGTCGCGGCCCGCTTGCTCCACAGCAAATGCATATTTCCAGTTTTCAAAGTGGAAACGCAGGTCGATCTGACCGCCCAGGTAGCCGCCGGCGATATTGCGCTGGCGTGCTTCCGTTTCCGGGTCCTTGGCGTCGGCCTGCTCGGACTTGTCGCCCGCCTGCTTGAACTTGCTGGCCACGCCCGTCGTCTCGATGACGCCGTTTTCATTGCGCGTGATCGCTTGCACGAGGCCCAGGTCCAGCGCGGCGCGCATGATTTCGCGCGGCTGGTTGCCATCGGCCTGCAGGCGCGTGACGCCCTTGCCGATGTTGGTTGCCAGCAATTGTGCTTCCGACGCGCCCAGCGCGCGCGCCGCGTCGCGGATCTGCAGCTTCGGCTGCTCGGTGCGCAAGGTGGACCAGCGTTCCGCCAAGGTGGCTGGGGCCGCGTATGCGTTTGCAATCAGCAGGCTGCCTAGCAGGGATAGAACGAGTTTGGATAACTTCATAGAGAGACCATTCAATCAAACATGGAAAATAAGAGGGGCAGGCGCCCCTCCCCGGTAAAAATTTAGAAATTGACGCTGAGGCTGGCGGCCACGTTGCGGCCCGGCTTGGCGTAGCGCTCGATCTCGGCGCGATTGGCGGCCGTGGTGCCGGCGGACAGGCTGCGCGCGGCGGCGTAGTCCCAATACTTGCGATCCGTCACGTTGTACACGCCGACGACGATCTTCGCGTTCTTGTGCACGTTCCAGTAGCTCGACAGGTCGAAAATCGTGTACGACGGCACGCTGAAACGGGGCGCGGTCGTGCCCGTCAGCAAGTCGTTCGGCGCCTGTTTTTCGCCCGCATGCACGGCCGTCAGGGCCAGGCCGAACAGCTCGTTCGCATGGTCGTAGCCGAAGGTCAAGGCCGACTTGGCCGGTGCCACCGAGGCCAGGCCGCCGCTGTCGCCCGTCAGGCTATTGAAGGAGCGGCCCTTGGCCACGCCCGTTGCCAGGTCGACGTGGTAACCCTGCATGGCTGGCGCCCAGGCGCCCAGCTCCGCGCGCAGGGTCAGCTCGGCGCCCCAGGTGCGCGCATTGCCGATGTTTTCCGGGCGGAACAGGCCCTGCACAATGGTCGGATAGTTCACCGGATCATCTTCCTGCGCCACATACTCGATCATGTTCTTGTATTCCGTCTGGTAGACGGACGCATGCATGCTCAAGCCCTTGACGATGTCGCCCTTCAAGCCCAGTTCATAGGCCTGGCTGGTTTCCTTGCGCAAATTCGCATTGCCCAGCACGGCATAGCCCGTACCCGCGCCCGTATAGCTGATGGAATCATAGGTGCCCGTGCGTTCGGCCGCCGTCGGCAGGCGCGTGCCGCGCGTCACGGTGGCGTAGGCGTTCATTTGCGGCAAGACTTCCACGGACAGGCTCAGGCTCGGCGTGAAATACGTGTCGCTCTGCTTGCGCACTTCCTTGGCTGCGCCAGGCACGCCGATGGCGTAACTTTGCAGGTTTTTCGGCGCGTCCTTGCGGTAATCGGCACGCAAGCCCGGTGTCAGCACGGCCTTCTTGCCAGCCAGATCAAAGCTGAGATCGTCGCGCACGTACAGGGCCAGCTTGCTCGTGTCCATGTCGGCCATGCGGTTCTTGTTGGTGATCTGATGCTGGCCCGTGGCGACGACGGTGCGGTCTTCACGCCACGGACGCCGGGTTTTCAGCTGTTCCAGCTGCACGCCGTACAGCAGCGCGTTGTCCGCATTGAGCTGCTTGAACGCTTCCGACGTGACGCCGATGCTGTCATTCTTGAAGCTGGTGTCGATGGAGCGCAAATAGTTGCCGCGGTACGTGTAGCGTCCGTTGGTCTTGTCTTGCGTTTTCGCGTTCTGGACATAGACTTTCGACGTCAGTCGGTCGAACAGGGCGAAATCCTCGAGCACCACGTCGTGGCCCAGGCTGACGCGCGTACGTTTCGTGGTGGAATCCTGCTGCACGCCCGTCGGATAATACGTGCTGACCTTGCTGCGCAGATCGCGCTTGTTCTTGCGCTCGAACATGTCGACCGTCAAGTCGAGCTTCTGTTCGCCCGGCAAGGCCCACACGAGCTTCGACAGCAAGGCGTTCGAATGCCAGTCGTCCGGATTGACGGGGGTGGTGCCGCGGCTGTCCGTCTGCTCGCCGTCGCGGTGCACGTAGACGGCCAGGCCCTGCAGATTGGCGCCGATTTTGGCGGCGCCCGTCAGGGTGTGCGCATTGCTGCGGTCGGCCGTGGCGCGGCCGTATTTATAGGCGACATAGTGATCCCGCCCCTCGCCCAGATAATCCTCGGGCGACTTGGTGATGAAAGCCACGCCGCCGCCCAGGCCGGGATTGGCGCCGCTGGCAGCCGTCGTGCCCGAATCGATGCGCACTTCGCGGAAGGTTTCAGGGTCAAAATAATCACGGCCCGTGGCGAAGGCGTTGAGGGTGTTGCCATCCGGCTTCGGTGCCGCGTCGGGCAGCGCAATGCCGTCGAGCTCCAGGCTGACCCGGTTGCCTTCCAGGCCGCGGATGTTGTAACCGGTGTTGCCCGAGCCATCCCACACGCTGCCGCTGCCCGAGGCCGCCGCTGGCGCGGTAATCAAAGGCAGGTAGCGCACGATGCCGCCCATGTCCGTGACATTGCGGCGCTCCAGGTCGTCCGCCGTGACGACCGTCCTGGTGCCGGCGCGGCGTTCGTAATCCTGCTTGGCGTTGACGACGATTTCCGGGAAGACAGGCAGCCTGGCCGGTTCCTGCGCCGCCGTACCCGCGTTGATGGCGGTATTTTGCGCGCAAACCGGCAGCAGCGGCGCGGCGAACAGGCCCAGCAAGGCGGCGCGCAGCACCAGGTTGTGGCGGCGGGCAGGAACGGGAGATACGATGGGCGCAGCGGAGCGCTGCAGAAGCACTGTAGTCATGATGATCCGGTTTAAGAGTGGAGGCTGGCTCTTGAACCCGGATCGATAACGATGCGCAAGGGAAGTTTGCTGGCGAAAACAATACTGTAACACGAATCATTCTCATTTGAGAATGGCAAAGTGGTCTAGACAGATGTTATTTCGCAACAGTTACAAAAAATGCCAGCCCCGATGGCTGGCAAGGATGGCAAACACGACAAGGCCATCGCGGCTCTGCCCTGTCAGGCCGGCGGATGGGCCAGCTTGCGCGCTTCCGCCTGCACGCGGCGGCGCTCGACAAAGAAACGCTTGAGGAAGGCGCCGCACTCGTCGGCCAGCACGCCGCCAACGATCGCCGTCTGGTGATTCAGCGCCGGCTGCTCGAACAGATTCAGCACGGAACCGCAGGCGCCCGTCTTCGGGTCGCCCGCGCCATACACCACGCGCGCCAGGCGTGCATGCAGCATGGCGCCCGAGCACATCACGCACGGCTCCAGGGTCACGTACAGCTCGCAGCCGGGTAAGCGGTAGTTGCCCAGCTTTTCAGCGGCGGCGCGCAAGGCCATCACTTCCGCGTGCGCCGTGGGGTCGTGGCGGCCGATGGGCTGGTTGTAACCCACGGCGATGACTTCGCCATCCTTGACGACGACAGCGCCCACGGGCACTTCGCCCAGGTCCCACGCGTGCTGGGCCTGTTCCAGGGCCAGCTGCATGTAGCGCGCGTCCTGCGCGCCAGCGTGCGTTTCAGTCATCGGTCACTTCTGCCCAGCAATTCGGCGTTTCATGCAGCACCAGTTTATGCAGGTGCAAGCCGGTGCCGAAATGGTCGGTAAATGCCGCTTTCAGGATCTCGAAGGCGATGCGCGCCAGGTTTTCCACGGTCGGGATGCGGTCGATGACGACGGTTTTATGGTCGGGCAGGCTGGCCAGGAAGTCGCGCACGGCCGTGTCTTTTTCATACACGAGGAAGGCGTGGTCCCACACGTCGACCAGGTGCTGCTTGGCCAGGGTTTTCACGTCGGAAAAGTCCATGATCATGCCGTTGTCGGAATTGCCTTCCGCTTCGATGACCTTGCCGACCAGCGTGATTTCCACCGTGTAGCGGTGACCGTGCAGGTTGCGGCACTGGCTTTTGTGATCGGGAATGCGGTGGCCCGCGTCGAATTCGAGCTTGCGTGTGATAGTCAGCATATTGTTTTGTTAAGGTATTTGCAGGAGTTTATGGGTTTGCAGGCTCAGCTTCCACTTCGGGTTGCTTTTGCACGTCTCGATGGCCAGCTGCAGGTTGTGCGCGGCCAGGGGGCCGTCCATCGCCTGCACGAAGAAGTTCTCGAAGTCCAGTTGTTCGTAGGCGGCCAGGTCTTGCTGGAACTGGGGAATGACCACCTTGATTTCATTGCCTTTGTGTACGACCAGCGTCGAACCCATCTTCGGGCTGACGCAGATCCAGTCCACACCGGGCGGCACGGGCAAGGTGCCGTTGGTTTCGATGGCGATGGTAAAGCCCACCGCGTGCATGGCGTCGATCAGGGCCGTGTCCAGTTGCAGCAGCGGTTCGCCGCCCGTAAACACCACGTATTTGCTCGGTGCGTAGCTGGCCGGCCACAGGCTGTCGATCAGCGCGGCCAGTTCCTGCGGCGTCTTGAACTTGCCGCCCCGTTCGCCATCGGTGCCGACGAAATCCGTGTCGCAGAACTGGCACACGGCCGTGGCGCGGTCGCTTTCGCGGCCCGTCCACAGATTGCAGCCGGAAAAGCGGCAAAACACGGCCGGACGGCCCGCGTGCGCACCTTCGCCCTGCAGGGTATAAAAAATCTCTTTGATGCTATAAGTCACTGTATTTCCTAAGAGCTGGCTGGCGTCCTCGCGCAGGGCGACCGCCGCGATGCCCGCGCACAGCGCCGGAACCGCAAATGCCGATTGACAACCCTCTATTATATGTCGCCGCGACACTTCCCGTGCAAATGCCGTGCCCGCCACCTGGCGCCAAGGTGTCAACGGGCAAGAAAGCCACAGCGGCAGGCATAACTGCGTAGCTTTTGCGTTTAGACAATATAAATAACCCAAAGTTAATATATTTTCTGTAAGAACATTGCTTGTTGGAAAACATTTAGGGAGCAAGGTCATGCTGCAACGCTGGATACGCCTGCCGTATCGCCTGAGCATTCTGGCCTGCCTGACGGCCGGCGCACTCGCATCCTTGTATGCCGGCCATGCCGCCGGGTCACTGGCGCAAGCCAGCCTGCCCTGGCCCCTGATGGCGGCCTGCGCCCTCGTGCCAGGCGCGCTGGCACTGCTGCTGTGGCGCCAGCACCGGTTGCTCCAGCACCAGCGGGCGCTGGAGCAGCTGCGCGCCGACGCCGAGCAGACGCGCCTGGCCAGCGGGCAACGCAAGGCGCGCGAACAGGAACGCCTGCGCATCGGGCGCGACATCCACGACGACCTGGGCCAGCATTTGCTGACCCTGAAAATCGACCTGTCCATGCTGCAGGCCAGCACGCAGGGCGCGACGCCCCAGCTGGCGCGGCAACTGGCCGTGATGGCGCGCAATGTCGACCTCAGCATCGCGGCGCTGCGCCGCGTCATCCACGACCTGCGCCCGCCCGCCCTCGATGCCGGCCTGCAAGCGGCGTGCGACGGCTTGCTGGCGGACTTCCAGCGCAGCACGGGCATCGATTGCAGCTGCGATTACCGGCTCGACGCCGCCGCAGGCAGCGCGCACGGCCCCCTGCTATACCACGCGCTGCAGGAAGCGCTGGCCAATATCGCCCGCCATGCGCGCGCCACGCATGTCCAGCTATGCCTGCAACAGGCGGGCGACACCCTCGCCTGCCGCATCAGCGACGACGGCGTCGGACTGACAGGTTCGCCGCCGCGCCTCGGTTGCGGCCTGTCCGGCATGCATGAGCGCGTGGCCGCCGCCGGCGGCAGCCTGCACATCGCCAGCCACAGCGGCGCCGGCACCACCTTGCACCTGTCGCTGCCCCTGCCAGACTGCCGCCACGATGAAGCGATGGTCCATCGCTGAAAATATTGCTCTATATCAACACCATCGCTACTCCACGCTGCATCATGGCCAAGGAGCCAGCTCCCCCCCATTCACGCCCAGGAAGGATGCATTCATGCCGGATAGTCACGCACATGCCAGCGCATCGCCGTATGGCGAAGCCCAGAGTTTCGCCGTCAAGATGATGGAATTGCTGGTGGTGCCCACCTTTGTCCTCGATGTGCATGGGCGGGTGATGATCTGGAACCGCGCCTGCGAGCAGCTGACGGGCGTGCCGGCCAGCGAAGTACTGGGCACGTGCGAGCCGGGCCGCTGTTTTTACAATGACGAGCGCCCCACTCTGGCCGACCTGCTGCTGGCCGGACGCGGCGGCGACATGCGCGCGCTGCACGCGCAGCAGCAATACCGCAACAGCACCGGCAACAATCTGTGTGCGGAAAACTGGTGCGACATGCCGCGCACGGGACGGCGCCGCTACCTGGCCGTCGATGCCAGCCCCATCTACGGCAATGGCGACGAACTGATCGCCGTGGTCGAAACCCTGCGCGACATGACCGATGAAAAGCGCGCGCAGGTGGAACTGGAACGTCTGGCCACGCGCGATGGCCTGACGGGCCTGGCAAACCGGCGCTGCTTCGACGACACCATCCTGGCCGAGTGGCAGCGCGCCCAGCGGCAGGGCCAGCCCCTGTCGCTGCTGATGGTCGATGTCGACAATTTCAAGGAGTACAACGACAGCCACGGCCACCAGGGCGGCGACCTGTGCCTGCGCAAGGTGGCCGGCGCCGTGGCCAGCGAAATGCGCACGAACGACCTGGTGGCCCGCTATGGCGGCGAGGAATTTGCCGTCATCCTGCCGAACCAGTCGCTCAAGGGCGCGGCCATCGTGGCCGAACGCATCCGCCAGCGCGTGGAGCGGCTGCAACTGCCGCGCAAGCGCTCCGGCGGTGCCTGCGTCACTGTCAGCATCGGCGCCGCCACGGCCCTGCCCGGCCCCGGCACGGAACTGGGACAATTGATCCACACGGCCGACTGCGCCCTGTACCGCGCCAAGCACCTGGGCCGCAACCGCATCAGCCTGCCAGAAACCACGCTCACGTAAGCGGCAAGTGCGAGCATCAGGAGACACGACCAAATTTGGTGTATATTTAGTCCTGTCACAGTTTTACGCATTCGGAGCCGCCATGAACCTCAAGGAACGCATCAAGCCAATCTCCTACCTCAAGGCCAATACGACCGAGATCGTCAACAGCTTTGACGCGGGCCAGGACGAGCCCATCATCATCACGCAAAATGGCGAAGCGAAGATGGTCGTGCTGTCCATGCACGCCTACCAGGCAGGCAAGCGGCAGGCGCGGCAGATGCAGGAACAGCACGCGTTCATGAAACTGATCGCCATGGGCAACCAGGACATCGCGCGCGGCGACGTGGTGTCCGAAGAAGACTTCCTGTCCAGCCTCGACCAGGCTTGAGATGACGCGCATCGTCGTGCTGAACAGCGCAGCAGCCGATTTCAGGGAATTGCGCAGCGACTTCCAGGCGCGCCATGCGGCGGCGGCCTGCGAGCAGTTCACTGCGGACTTTCGGCAACTTTTGGCAGATCTCAAGACCTTTCCCGACAGCGGCGCACCCATCGAAGAAGCCCGCGACCTCGGCCTGGACGTGCGGCAGCGCCTGTGCCACGACATCCGCGTCGTGTACCAGCATGAGCGCGCACACGGCATCGTGTATATCCGCATGTTCCTGCCGACCCGGCGCGACTTCCTCAGCCATCTGACGGCACGCATCCTGCGGCCCGACTTTTAATCTCGCCCCTATGCACGGCGGCACGAATATTCTATGCTGCGGCGTTGCACTTTCATAACGTCCAAAAAAGAAGGAGCCCCCGTGTCAAGAATCATGCCCGCTTTATTACCCGCTTTCGCCCTGGCCCTGTCGGCCATGGCCGCGTCGAACCTGGGCGCCGCGCCCGTCCAACCGGCCGCTGCCCACAGCGCCACCGCCAGCAAGGCGGATTTGCTGCCGTTCAAGGCCACGGAAAAGACCCTGGCCAATGGCTTGAAGATCATCATCGTGCCGACCGGCTTCCCCAACCTGGTTTCCTTGCAGATTCCCGTGCAGACGGGCTCGCGCAATGAAGTCGAGCCGGGCAAGTCCGGCTTTGCCCACTTCTTCGAACACATGATGTTCCGCGGCACCAAGGCTTATCCGCCCGAAAAATACCAGAAAGTCATCACCCGCGCCGGCGCGCGCCAGAATGCGTATACCAGCGACGACCTGACCAATTACCACACGACGTTTGCCAAGCAGGACCTGGAAACCGTGCTGAAGGTGGAAGCGGACCGCTTCCAGCACCTCGACTACGCGGAAGACGCGTTCAAGACGGAATCGCGGGCCGTGCTGGGCGAATACAACAAGAACAGCGCCAATCCCGTCTCGAAACTGTTCGAAGTGATGCGCGACAGCGCCTATACGACGCACACCTACAAGCACACGACGATGGGCTTTATCCAGGACATCGAAGACATGCCGAACCAGTACGCGTATTCGAAGCTCTTCTTCGACCGCTGGTACCGTCCCGAGCGCACCACCATCATCATCGCCGGCGACGTGGAGCCGCAGCAAGCCATCGCGCTGGTGGAAAAATACTGGAGCGCCTGGCAGCGCGGCAAGCAGCAGGCGGCCGTGCCCGTGGAACCCGCGCCGCATGGCCCCGTCTACAAGCACGTGACCTGGCCCACGCCGACCCTGCCATGGGTGGCCGTCGGCTTCCACGCGCCCGCGTTTTCCGTGAAGGACAAGGACCAGGCGGCGCTGGCAACCTTGCTGTCGCTGTCGTTCGGCCGTACCTCGCCGCTGTATAAACGCCTGGTGCAGAACGAGCAAAAGGTCGACCAGTTGTTCGAGATGACGCCGGACCGGGTCGACCCGACCCTGGCCGTGCTGGGCGCGCGCGTGAAAAACATCGATGACGCCGTCTACGTGCGCGATGCCATATTGGCCACCGTGGCGCGGCTGCGCGACACGCCAGTGAGCGAAAAAGACCTGGCGGACGCCAAGTCGGCCGAAAAATACGGCTTGATCCGCTCGCTCGACAACACGGAGCAGATCGCCGGCACCCTGGCGTCCTTCGTGCATTTCGACCGTTCCTACGCCACCATCAACCAGTACTACCGCCTGATCGACACGCTCACGCCGGCCGACCTGCAGGCTGCCGCGCGCAAATACCTGACGGACGACGGCCTGGTGGTGACCACCCTGTCAAATCAGCCGATGGCCGCCGCCATCGCCACCACGCCGAAGCTGGCCAGCCTGCTGCCGGCCGCCTCGAACGCGAAGTTCGACGTGCTGGTGCAAAAATCGGCGCTGCCGCAAATCCGCTACAAGCTGCTGTTTACGGCCGGTTCCGCGCAAGACCCGCAAGGCAAGGAAGGCCTGGCCGCGCTGACGGCCGCCATGGTGGCGTCCGGCGGGTCGTCCGAACGCAAGATCGACGAAGTCAACCAGGCCCTGTTCCCGCTGGCCGGCAGTTTCAGCCAGCAGACGGACAAGGAAATGACGACGTTTACGGGCTCCATCCACAGGGATAACTGGACCCAGTTCAACGCCATCGCCCTGCCGCTGCTGCTGTCGCCCGGTTTCCGCGAAGACGACTTCCGCCGCCTGAAGGATGCGCAAAAGAACGCGCTGCTGCTGGACCTGAAGGACAACAACGAAGAGGAATTCGCCAAGGAACGGCTGCAAACCAATGTGTATGCGGGCACGCCATATGGCCACCCGGTGCTGGGCACGCTCGCCGGCATCGACGCCATCACCCTGGACGACGTGAAACAGTTCTGGAAGAGCGCGTATGCGCAAGGCGCCGTCAAGGTCGGCATTTCCGGCGACGTGTCCGACGCCATGACGGCCTCGCTGACGCAGGCGCTGGCAAGCTTGCCGGCCGGCCCAGGCTTGCCGGCCACGGTGAAACCCGCGGGCCGCAAGGCGCAAGGGCTGGAAGTGGAAATCATCGAGAAAAACACGCGCGCCACGGCGATTTCCTTCGGCCTGCCTCTGGAGGTGACGCGCACGCACCCGGACTTCCCCGCCCTGTGGCTGGCAAAGACGTGGCTGGGCGAACACCGCGCCTCGAACTCCTACCTGTACCAGCGCATCCGTGAACTGCGCGGCATGAACTATGGCGATTACGCGTACATCGAAGCGTTCCCGCGCGGCATGTACCAGTTCTTCCCGAACCCGAACCTGGGCCGCAAGGCGCAGCTGTTCGAGATCTGGATCCGCCCCGTGGCGCCGGACAACGCCCACTTCGCCCTGCGCGTGGCCCTGACGGAACTGGGCAAGCTCGTCGACAACGGCCTGACGCAGGACGATTTCGCCACCACGCGCGACTACCTGATGAAGAACGTCTTCGTCATGACCTCGACGCAAGACCAGCAACTCGGTTACGCGCTCGATTCGCAATGGTATGGCACGCCCGAGTTCACCAAGCTGATGCGTGATGGCTTGTCGAAACTGACGGTACAAGATGTCAACCGCGCCATCAAACAGCATCTGTCGGCAAAGAACCTGTCCGTGGTGATCGTCGCCAAGGATGCGGCCGGCTTGAAGGAAAAGCTCGTCAGCGATGCGTTTTCCCCTATCAAGTACGACGGCAACAAGCCGCAGGCCTTGCTCGATGAAGACAAGGTCATCGGCGCGATGCAGCTGCACATCAAACCAGCAGCCGTCACCGTGACGCCGGCCGCGCAGGCATTCGCCAAATAAGTTTGTGCCAGATCAAGCGCATCCGGCGCAGCTTGCCGGATGCGCTTGATCTGTTCTTCGGCGCGGCCAAACCCGGCTTCAACCCGCAAATCCCGGCCTTGGTCGGAAAGTAGCATCCTGGCAACTTGGTTTTCCCCATACTGTTTTTCGACTCTTCCCGAGTGAAAACCATGACAAGGATAACCATGCAGCTGTTCCCTCCCCACCTTTACGCCAGTTACGTCCTCGCCGCTGCCGCACTACCCGCTACCCTGTACGCCCAGACACCGGCCCTTGCCGGACAGTGGCAATTCCAGACGGCGACGGGCACGACCACGACGAATGGCGTCGAAGTCGACCTGATCGACACGGGCATACTCGACATCACCGAAGACCAGGGTAGCTTGCGCGCGACGATATCCTGGCTCGACGAACGGGGCCAGCTCACGCCGCCGCGCACAGTCAACGGAACAAACGGCCCGGCCGGCACCGTCTTCCGGCATGGCGGCAAGCGCGTCAGTACCGGGCGCAACGGCAAGGAAGTGAGCACCGACGTGACGATACGCTGGACCTTGCAAGCCAAGGGCGATGCGCTGAGCGGCGAACGCCTGGTCGAAACCGATGAGAACGAACCCAAGCCGGTGACGGGAACGCGGCTCAGGGAGCGCTATGTGCCGCCGGTGTTGCAGGCCGCGCCGCCGGGAACTGCGGCAAGCGCCACCGCGCGCGGCCCTTCTACACCAGCAGAACGCGCGCGCGTGGTGCGGATGGCGAACGAGGCGCAGGGCGACCCGCTGGCCGTGCAGCAGCGCGACGGCGCCTGGCTGGGCGCATGGATCGAGGCCATTCCCGACCTCACGTTCGACGCCAGCATGCCCGATGACTGGCTCAGCACCGCCCCCGCGCCAGCGACCCGCGCGGCGCTGCGCTTCCAGTACCTGGCCAGCGTGATGGCGTTCCAGATCGAACACCCGGAGCAGGCCCGGCAGCAAGGGGGGCGCGACCTGGCGGGCATGCAGGGCGTGCTGTGCGCCTACGTAACACTGCTGCGCCAGGATAAGCTGAACCGCTCCGCCAAGCTGGACGCGGCGCTGGCGGCGCGCCGGCAAGACAGGCTGCCCGCCTTCCTGGCTACGCTGTCCGGCAGGGATGCCAGCATCGAGGCCGGCATCAAGGCCACGTCGTCGCCGTCCGGCGACGCCACGGCGCGCCGGATCGTGGCGCTGGGCACGAGCGACCCGCGCGCGATGGACTGGCTCGACATCCTGAGCAACCGCTTCGGCGGCCGCATGGCCGGCAGTGACGCCTACACACATGCGGCGCAATGGGCGCGCATGCAACTGCAGCAATGGGGCGTGCAGGCCGAACTGGAAGAAGCGGGCCAGATGCCCGCCGGCTTCAACCGCGGCCCCTGGTCGGGCAAGATGCTGGCGCCCCAGGACCTGCCCCTGCGCATGGCGACGCCTGCCTACTCGGCCGGCACGCGTGGCGTGCAGCAAGGCCTGGCAATTCTGGGGCCGGCCACGCTGGAAGAGGCGCAACAGCGTTCCGCGCAATTCAAGGGCAAATGGGTGCTGACCGGTGGTGAAAACGGCGGTGGCGGGCGCGATGGCAAGACCATCCACAAGCCCGGAGCCATCACCCGGCTGCTGATGCAGGCCGGCGCTCTGGGCACCATCCAGTCCGGCGAAGAACCCTTGTATGCCGCCAGCGCGGCGCCGGCTACCTGGGCGACCCTGCCGACCTTGCCGGACATCAAGCTGGCCGCGCCACACTACGCCGACATCCGCCAGCGCCTGGCGCGCGGTGAAGCCGTCACGCTGGAGTTTGATATCCGCAACTGGTTCTATCCGGGTCCGGTCACGTATCACAACGTCGTCGCCCGCATTCCCGGCACGGAAAAACCGGAGGAAATCGTGCTGATCGGCGCCCACCTCGACAGCTACGATGGCGGCACGGGCGCGGCCGACAATGGCGGCGGCGTGGCCACCATGCTGGAAGCGATGCGCCTGCTGGCGCTGTCCGAAGCGAAGCCGCGCCGCAGCATCATGCTGGTGGCCTTCGGCGCGGAAGAAATCGGCCGCAAGGGTTCATTCGCGTTCGCCGAGCGGCATGCGGGGGAATTGAAGCATATCGTCATGATGCTCAACCGCGACGGCCGGCCCGGCGCCATCGACGGCATCGCCATTCCCACGGCCTGGCGGCCCGCGTTTGGCCGGGTGGAACAGGCCCTGCAAGACATCCACCCCGTGTTCGGCTTCGCCGCGACCATCAACGATGTGCCGCGCGACGCCAGCAAGGCGATGAACGCGCGCAGCGGCAGCGATGACGCCGTCTTCAGCCTGCATGGCGTGCCGACGCCGAAATTTACCGTGCTCGGCGATTTCGACTATGCGCGCGTGCATCACACGGTGCAGGACACGTATGACAAGGTGCTGCCTTTCAGCGCGGCGCAGCAATACTCGGCCATCGCCATCGCCTTGAGCGCGTATGAAGTGGCGAATGCGCCGGAGGAGATCAGCCGGAACGGTTATTATCGCGCCGCCAAAGCGGTACAGTAGACGCCCGCGCCAGCGTCACTCGAAGGGATTGGCCACCGACGTCACCTCGGGCGGCGGCAGCTGGTCGGGCAGTTCCTGCTTTTCCAGCTGGGCCACCACGTCGGCCAGCAGCTTTTGCAGCTGTTTCGCCAGAGCCAGGCCCGGCTTGTCCAGGGTCAGGTCGATGTCGCCGCTGAGGCTGATGCGGTCGACCCGGTTTTCGATGCTCAGATTGCCGATTTCCAGCACATCGCTTTCATTGGCATACGGGACGAATTTCTTTGCGCACATGGGATTTCCTTTTCGACGGTCTGGTTATTTCTTGGATTTGCTATTGATCTTGGGCAAACTCAGCATGCGCAGTTTCTGCTGCCGCGTCAGCGACGGTAACAGATCGATGCCTATCTTGTCTTCCAGCTGTGCAATGCTCAGCACTTCATACGCCTTGGTATCGACGTTTTCGATAAAGTAGGCGGCGCCGGCGCGCTGGCGCGGGCTGTACACGGCCTTGTACAGGTGGCTGGGCACGATGACTCTGCCCACCTTGCGCAGGTTGCCGCCAATGAAGGCCGGCCCCGTGATCACGTACAAATCGCCCTCCTTCTTCGCCATCTTGCGCACGGCGCCCTCGATGCCGGCCCATACATAGCGGTTGTTGCGCGCATCCTGCGGCACCATGTTCGCCAGGGTAAAGCTGTCGCGCTGGCTCTGGCGGTCCGGCATGTCGCCGTTCGGCGCCATGTGGCCACGGTCGAAGCCGCTGCGCGCATAGTCGGCCAACTCCGCGCGCTGGGCGGCGGGCAGCTTGCGTTCAGCGTGGAAGGAGTTTTCGCGCGACAAGTCCTGCGCCGCTTCCAGATTGTTCACCGTCAAGTGCTCAGCCGACCACAGGGGCGTGCGGGTGATCCCCGAATGCATCACGCCAAACACGTTGTAGCACAGCTCTTTGGTCGCCACGTCCAGCTTGGGGTTGGTGATTTCCGGCTTGCGGCCATCGACGTAATGGGCGGGACAGGCATCGGCATGCGCCAGGTTCGCGGCAAAGGCGCAAGCCAGCAAGCCGCACGCCAGGGTCAGCCTGGCGATCGATCGTTGAATCATATTTCCCTCTGAAATCTTTGCAGGCCAGCATTCTAGCGGACGCGCGCTCCTGCCACAAACCTGGCGCAAATAAAGGCCAGGCGGCCGCGCACAGCCATTCATATCTGCTAAGATTGCCTTGATTCGTTCGCATCGACCATTCAAGATCTGGAGAGCATATGATCAAAAAAACCCTGCTGCTGATCGCCGTCGTCGTCGCCGCCATCCTCGGCTATGCCACCACCAAGCCCGACACCTTCAGTGTCCAGCGCGAAATCACCATCAAGGCCCCGCCCGAAAAAATCGCCGCCCTGATCACGGACTTCCATTACTGGGCCGCCTGGTCGCCGTGGGAAAAGCTCGATCCGGCCATGCGCCGCACCTTTGCGGGCCCGGCCAATGGCCTGGGCGCGCAATATGCGTGGCAAGGCAATGACAAGGTGGGCGCCGGCCGCATGGAAATCACGGAAGCGGCCCGGCCCGAGCGCACCGTCATCAAGCTGGACTTCCTGAAACCGTTCGAAAGCCATAACACCACCGCGTTCACCATGACACCCGAGGGTGACGGCACCAAGGTAAACTGGACCATGACGGGTCCCAGCCCTTACGTCAGCAAAGTGATGACCGTGTTTGTCAGCATGGACCGGATGATCGGCAAGGATTTTGAAAAGGGCTTGAACAACCTGAAGGCGGCGTCAGAGCGCTAAGCTCTGCTCGCAGCAAACAGAAACAGGGCCCGCGCGGCCCTGTTTTATTTTGCGCTGCCCCTTGCGGGCAAGCCGGCTCAGAACTGCTCGATCCAGGCCGCCAGATGGTCGGGCGTGAGCGCCGGTTCAGCCTGCACCACCTTGCCTTGCAAGCCTTGTTCCGTCTTGCTCAGCTGCAGGGACCAGCCGCGCCGCGCCAGCCACAGCAGGCTGGCCAGCCAGAATGCGTGGATGGACGAGACGGGCGTGGTGGTCGGCGTTTCCAGGAATTCCGTCAGCAGGCGGCCATCGAGGAACAGCGCCGTGCCGCCCTGGTTTTGCAGCGCCGCGCCAAACACGGGCAACAGCATGTCGATCGCCTGCTCCACGCCACGCCCCGGATGCTCGCGCTCGAGCGTGTCGAGCTGCTGGCGCACGGCGGCGGCAAAGGCGGTGCCGCGGAAGGCTTCCGAACTGACCAGGTCGGCATAATCCATCAGCAGCCAGTCCGGCTCGGGCGGCGTGACGCCAGCCGTCAGGGCCGCCGACAGATACGCTTCCACGGGCAGCTGCTGTTCCGGACCGGCCAGGCTGGCGCACAAGGCGTACAGGGTGCCGATGCGGTTGGCGACGGCTTGCCGCTGCCGCACCATCAGCTTTTCGCGCAGCAGCTGGGCGTGTTCATTGCGCAGCCGCGCCAGTTCCAACGCCTGCTTGAGTTCCATGCGCAGCGCCGCGATATCCCACGGCTTCTGGATGTAGCGGTGGATCTGCCCCTGGTTGACGGCTTCCACCGTGTGCTCCAGTTCGGAGTACGCGGTGGTCAAAATGCGCACGATGTGCGGATGGCGGTCCCAGCAATACGACAGCAACTCGTTGCCGTAGGCACCCGGCATGCGCTGATCCGACACCAGCACGGCGATGCGGTCGGCCTGCGCGTCGAGGATGCGCTTGCCCTCCTCGACCGAGGTGGCCGTCAGCACGTCGGCCAGCGGCGCGATGGCACGTTGGAAATATTTGAGGGCGTTGGCCTCGTCATCGACATAGAGTATCGTCGGCAAGCCTTGCGCCGGCTCAAGCTGAGCCGGTAAACGCAGATTGGCGTCAATCATGCTCGTTCCTTATATGTACTGGAAAATTCAGGGTGACCGTGGTGGCACTGCCAAATTCGGTGGCGATATCGAGGTTGCCGCCGAACGATTGCATCATGCGGTGGCAAAACACCATGCCCCAGCCCTTGCCTTCGTCACCGCTGGCACTCACGGGGTCGAGCAACAGCTGGGCCACAATCTCGGGGGCGATGCCGGCGCCATTATCGCGCACCGTGATGCGGCCCGCATCGATGCGGATGCCGATCGCCGGATGGTCTTGCTCACCGGCCGAGCGCAAGGCGTTCGCCAGCACGGACGATACAATCAGCGCAACGCAGTTGGGCGACTCGGCAATGGAGAAATCCTCGCCCACTTCGACCGAGATGGCGGCGCGCTGGGCCGTGCTCAAGGGGTAACTGTCGAGCAAGGCGGCCAGCAGCTGGCGCGCGCTGCCGGCGCTGCGTCCGCCCTGCATGCCCGGCCCGGCGCTGGCCAGGCGCACCGTGTCGACAAAGCTGGCCAGCACGGACAAACAATAGCGCGCATTGTCGTGCATCAAGGCGGCCGCTTCGCCGATCTCGGCCTGCGGTGCGGAATCCGCCTGCGCGCGCCGCGCGATGCCGCGCGCAAAATTGGCGATGGCCGCCAGCGGCGTGTTCAATTCGTGCGCCAGGAAGGCCAGCGACTCCTCCATCGCCACCAGACCCTGGCGGCGCGCGGCGCGCTCGCGTCCCGTCTGCACGGCCAGCTGCAGCGCCGTTTGCATGGCGGCCAGGTCGAGCGGCTTTTCCAGCAGGCGGAACAGCGAGCCGCCGTTGATCAGTTCCAACAGCACGTCCTTGTCCGCATAGGCCGTCACCAGCATGCAGACGATGTGCGGATAGCGCTGCGCCACTTCCTGCAGCAGCTCGCTGCCCAGGCGGTCCGGCATGCGGTAATCGGTGACGAGCACGTCAATCTGGGCGGCCTCGTCTTTCAGCAAGGCCAGCGCCGCATCGACGCTGTGCGCCGTCAGCACGCGGTAGCGCGCACCGACGGCGCGCTCGAAATACTTGCAAGCGAGCGCTTCGTCGTCCACGTACAGCACGCTGGCGCGGCTATCGTTGTCCATTAACGGCCCTCCCAGTCGGAGCGCTGCAAGTCGAAATTCATGCTGGCCCATACACCCAGCTCGCTTTCGGCGGAGAGGGTGCCGCCGTGGCGCTCGATCACGCCATAGCTGATGCTCAGGCCCAGGCCCAGCCCCTGCCCCACTTCGCGCGTGGTGAAGAACGGTTCGAACACGCGCGCCAGGTTTTCCGGGGCGATGCCGGGGCCGTTGTCGCGCACGCTGATGCGCAGGCGGTTCTCGTCCCAATGGGCCGTGATGCGGATCTCGAACGGCGGCGCATTGCCCTTGCGCATGGACAGCACGGCATTGCCCAGCAAGTTGATCAGCACGCCCACGACGGCCGCCTCGTCGCCGCGCACCAGGGTGTCGACCGGCAAGTCGTGGCTGATGCTGACATTCTTCGTTTCATGCCCCACCAGGCGGATGGCCGCATCGAGCGCGCTGCGGAACTGGAAGTGCCCCGTTTCCAGCTGGTTGCCGCTCTTGCGGTAGGCAAAGGTTTTTAAATCGGACACGATGTGCTGCACGCGCAGCATGCCCTGCTTGGCGTCGGCCAGACATTCGCTCACCAGCGCGCTTTGCCTGGCGGCCGGGTCTTCGATGGCCACCTCGATGGCCATCATGCAGAAATTCACGGGATTGTTGACTTCATGCAGCATGCCGGCGGCCAGGGTGCCGATGGCGGCCATTTTCTCCTGCTGCAGCATCTGCCCCTTGATATCGGCCAGGCTTCTATTCGTTTCTTCCAGCTGCGTGTTCTTTTGCGCCACTTCCGCCTTCAGCTGGAACAGCATGAAGCGGGCGCGCTCATTGAAATAGGTAAACACGGCGCTGATGCTGGCCGACATGATGAGGAACAGGCAGTTGACGACAAACGTGGCCGGCAAGTCGAAGCCGCCCGCATGCCAGGCGCAGGCGGCCACGTACAGCAGGCAGGAAATGGCGCCGAAAACCATGTTTTGCCACAGGCCGAAGGCCAGCACGATGCCCGAGGAATAGATGGCCAGGGTCATGCCCACGTAATAGATCGAGGTGGCGCCTTCCGTGACGGCGATCATCCAGGCGATCATGATCTGCGGCAGGATCAGCCACACAAAAGTCAGTCCCTGGATGCGGTCTTGCGCCCAGCGCGTGCGCATGGCCAGCACGACGCAAAAGATCAGCACGGACACGACGATGCGGGCGCTGGTAAATGCCGACTGTTTATCAGGATACAGGGCCGAATCGAGGCCCATGCCCAGCAGGATCAGCACGATGCCCGTGTAAGCCCCGCCGCGGCTGAATTCCAGGCGGAAGTCGCGCAAAACGGCCGTGTAGCCGGCGTGCAAGCCTGGGGTATCCATCAAGGAATGCTCACTTCCGCGAACACATTCACGCCCGTGACGTCGACATAGATTTTCGGCGCCGTCGCATGTTCGGGCAGCAAGGCCGACAAGCCCGCTTCATTGCGATAGATCAAATGCCACTCCAGCAAATGCTCCATGCCGAACTTGCCCGGATTGTCGGCGTGCACATTCGTCACCAGCAGGCGCCCGCCCGGCCCCACGCGCGAGGCGAAGTGCAGCAGCAGGCGCGCGCACACCTTGTCGGACAGGTAGTCGAACAGGCCGGCGCAATACACGGCGTCGAAACTGCCGGGCAAGCCCGTGGTACCCGAGCCGTGGCGGCGCTTGAGCAGGTTGTGCACGGAGTCGTGCACATAATCGATTTCCACCACTCTTCCCGTGCGCTGCATGATGGTGGTCAGGCGCGCGCGCGTCCAGTCCAGGGTCTCGCCGCTGAAGTCGACCAGTTCGAAGGCCAGCCATTGCGCATCGGGGCAGGTTTCCAGGAAACGCTGCACCTCGATGGCGGGGCCGCAGCCCACGTTGAGCACGTTATACACGCGCCCTGCCGCCCGCGCCTCGGCCGCCTTGTGCGCCAAAAATTCCGTCAGGATATCGATGCGGTTGCGGTGCGCCGTCGCCACGGCGGCCTGCAAAAAGGCCGCATTGACGATCTGAAAATACGTGCTCGGGCCCTGGCGCGGGTCGTCGAGCAGCTGGTTGACCATCTGGTAATCGCCCGCGTAGCCGAGCGGTTTGGTAAACGTGCGGAAGACGAACGGCGCGCGCAGGATCAGCGGGTGCAAGGCCGCCTGGGCGAACGCGCGGTGGGCCGGCGCCCGTTCTTCCTCGACGAGGGAAGCTTCCACCTCGAGCTGGCGCAAGTACAGCTGGGTTTGCTCCATCAGCGGCAAGGCCAGCTCGTCGAAGATATCGGCGCGCAGGCGACCGTTTTCCTTCGGCAGCGAATCGGACAAGTCGACCTGCTCGACCCAGCGCGCCACTTCCGACAAAAAGGCGCGCATTTCGTTGACGACGATCTGGTAATCGCGGCGGATGCGGAAGCGCTCGCCCCAGCCCGCGACAAAGGCGCTGGACTCTCTCGCCACGGCGCCCTTGACCACCACCACGTCGCTGAGCTCGCGCCACTCGTCGATCAGGGTGACGGAAACGATGGCGGTCAGGCCCGTGTTGACGCTGCTGATGACGACGGCCTTGCCGACATAGGCGTTCTTCGTTCCCATGCGCACCGTCAGGTCGTTGAGCACCTCGCTGACCTGCACAATCGAGTAGGGATTGTAGATTTCCATGACCAGCGAATTGCGCTGCAAGTTGAAAATCGTGCCACGCACCGCCTCACCCTGGGTGTTACGGAAACTGACGACTGGATCGATCTGCGATTGTGAATACACGATTGAGCATTATCAAGTTGCCCGGCTGCCGGCGCACCACGTTGGGCGCGCCAGTTTCCAGGCTGGGTTAAGGCACGGCACACCGGTCGTCGCTGCCATACCGGAGCGCCTCAAAGCGCGTCTGTTCGCTCTCTGATCGAGTGTACTATGGATGTGGCAGAATGGGCAATTGTTCCCTCTGGAACGACCCATCATGGCGCTGGCGCGCAACGCCGCCATTCAACCGGCCACGAACAACGCCAGCGCATGACGCAACAGCTGCGGCGTTTGCCCCGTCCAGCGCTTGAACGAGCGGCGAAAGTTGGTGGCATCATGAAAGCCGAGGTAGGCGGCCACGGCGTCGTTGTCGTAGCCATGCGCCTGGAACAGGTAGATGGCCTTGTGTGCGCGCACCTGGTCCAGCTCGGCCTGGAAATGCGTGCCATGGCGCGCCAGGTGGCGTTTCAGCGTGGCCGGACTGACGCCGAATTCCTGCGCCGTGCGCTCCAGCGTGGGCGCGCAGCGGATGTTCGCCAGCAGATAGTCGTACAGCGCGCCGAGCAGGCTCGCAGCCGGCACGGGCGCCAGCGCCGCCGCGCGCAAGGCCAGCGCGGCCGCCGTGGCATTGCCGCGCGGCCAGGGTTTATCGAGCCAGCTAGAATCGATGAGCATGGCGTCGACCTGGCAATCGAAGCGCAGCGCCTGGCCCAGGTGCACCTCGTGCTGCTCCACGTGACGGGGCCGCGCGCGGTTGAAGCAGAAGCGCCACGGCAGCGCTTCGCCGGCCAGCCAGCGGCACATGGCCGCCAGCGCCGTCATGTGCATTTCCACCAGAAACGGCAGCTGGCTCGGCGCGCCGAACGCATCTGTCCAGTACAGCACATGCAGCTCGCCCGCCTCGCGCAAGCGCGGTTGCAGCAGCGGACACAGCAAGGTATGAAAACCGCACAGGATGGTCAAGGCCTGGCGCAGATTCTGCGCCTGCAGCAAGGCATGGCTGGCCGCGCCGTAATGGCCGGGCAGCATTTGCTGGCCCAGCATGAAGCTGGTGTCGGCACTGTCCAGGCCGCGCGCCACGTTGGCCAGCAATTGCAGGTATTGCGCGGCGCTGACCTGGCTTTCCGCACATGGCAGCGCACCGCCGTCGAGGCCCGTGCCCTTGAGCAGCGGCGCTACGGCCAGTTCGCGGCTGCGCGCGTAGTCGAGCACCAGCGCCGGCTGGTGATGGGCCGCGATGCTGGGGTCGCCTTGCTGGTTCAGCGGCATCAGGCAGGCGCGGCGGAACTGATCCCGGCACCGGAGCGCGGCGTTTCCACGGCACGGCTCAGCTCGGCCAACACCACTTCCGGCACGCCATCGGTGAGCGAGCACGCATGTCGCAGGCTCAAGCGGATTTCACGGTTGTCGTTGGCGTGGTGGCGCATCTGCCCCACCATGGCGCACAGGTGGCGCGCCTTCACGGCAGCATCCTCGCGCGACACGCCCGGCATCAGCACGGCAAAGCGGTCGCCCGCATAGCGGCACAGCAAATCGTCATTGCGCAAGTTCAGCAGCAGCATATGACCCACGGCTTGCAGCACGCGGTCGCCTTCGCGGTGGCCGTATTCGCGGTTAATCAGATGAAAGCTGTCGATGTCGAGCAAGACCAGCGCGCAATCGAGGCCGGGCCGGCGTTCCTGCTCCAGGCGCATCTGCGTGCGCAGGTAGCTGGCGTCGGCCAGCTGCGTGATGCGGTCGAAGGCGCGGTGGTCGCGGAACAGGCGTTCGCGCTTTTGCAGGTGCTCGTTCAGGCGGAACTGTTCCTGGCGCCAGTAGTACATGCCGATCGTCAGCACCAGCATGCCAAACGGAATCAGCGCTTCCAGCCAGTTATCCCACACTTCCTGCTTGTCGATGGCGAAGAATTCGTCGAGGCAATCGGCCCAGGACCCCAGCATGATGGCGCACAGGCCGCCGGCGATCAGGCTCGTCACCCGTCCCCGTGGACGGCTGCTGAGGGTGAACAAAAACCAGATGCCCGCCATGACGGCCGTGCCGCCTTCGCAGACGATATCCATCCACTTCCAGATGGCAAACGGTTTAAGGTGCCCAAGTGTGGCGTACAGGAAAAAGAACAGGGGCAATGCCAGCGCGGCGGCAATCAGACTGTTACGGTGCAACGGCAGCATGTGGGGGACCTTTAAAAGTGGTGCTGCCGCCACGATAGCGCCCGCCCATGACGCCACGATGACATACGCCAAGCCCGTGCGGCAGGTGCAAACGGCTCAACATGCGCAACGCAACTGATGCAAATCCGGCAAGCCATTGCCCGTGCGCCCTGCGCCGGCAGGTCATTTCAGCTCACCACGCTTCATTTCCGGCCGGAAAGCGTTCACCCGCCGTTGTTTTCAGGGTGGCAAGCCCGCCCCTGTCACGCAACCGTCATATTTGCTGCCTAGAATCCGCCCGGTTCCTTCCTCCCTAACCGAGCTCTTCATGAAAACCATGCACACTTCGCCCCCCTCTCCGCTGCGCCTGACGGCCCTGGCCCTCGGCATCATGGCCGTCTTCAGCGGTCCAAGCCATGCGCAAGCGCAAGATGCGGATGGCTTGCCGGCCGCCACCGTCGTCGTCGTCAGCGGCCAGCGCGCCAGCCTGCGCAACGCCATCGCCGCACAGGAGAAAGCCGACAACATCATCAGTGTCATCAGCAGCGACGATATCGGCGGCTTGCCCGATAAAAACGCGGCCGAGGCGCTGGCCCGCTTGCCGGGCGTGTCCGTGCAGCGCGACCAGGGCGAAGGCCGCTACATCACGGTGCGCGGCCTGGGGCCAGACTTGAATGCCGTGACCATCAACGGCGCGCTGGTGCCGTCGCCGGAAGCGGGCCGCCGCGCCGTGGCGCTCGATATCCTGCCTGCCGGCCTGATCCGCACTCTGGAAGTCTCGAAAACCTTACTCCCTGAAATGGACGCCAATTCGCTGGGCGCCACCATCGAAGTCAAATCGCTGTCCGCCTTCGACTTGCCGGGCAAGCTGCTGTCGGCCAACGTGGGTGCCAGCCATGATGAAAAGACGGGCAAGACCAGCCCCAGCGGCGGCGCCCTGTGGGCCCAGCGCTTCCTCGACGGCAAGCTGGGCGTGGCCGCCGGCCTGAGCGCGGAAAAGCGCTCGTTCGGTTCCGATGACGTGGAAACGGGCGGCGCCTGGAGCAAGGGCAAATTATCGGGCCTGGAATTGCGCGACTACCTGCCCGTGCGCAAGCGCGGCGCGCTGGCAGTCAACCTCGATTACCGCCCGGAAGCGGGCAACAGCTGGTTCTTGCGCTCGTTCGTCAGCGAATTTTCCGACGATGAAGTGCGCGACCGCCTGACCATCAGCAATATCGCGGGCGGCAGCCTGGCCGAAGGCGCCACGGCCAGCGCGCGCGCCGAGCGCCGCATCCGCCAGCGCAAGTACACGCAGCAAGTACGCTCGCTGGTGCTGGGCACGCAGCAGAAATCGGGCGACTGGACGCTGGACGTGAAAGGCGGCATGAGCCGCGCCACGGAAGACACGCCCGAGTCCTTGAACGACGGCCGTTTCCGCGGCGTCAGCAACTTTAACGGCATCAGCTTCAATGGCACCGAGCAACCATTGTTGAGCGGCCCCGCCTCGCTGTACGACCCGGCCAGCTATGCGCTCAACGCCATCACCCTGCAAAAGCGCTACTCGAAGGACAATGAACACCACGCGCGCATCGACCTGGCGCGCAAGTTCGACATCGCCACCCTGAAATTCGGCGCCAAAATCAGCCGCCGCGAAAAGTCCAATGACACGGATCAATGGGCGTATAACAGCAGCAAGGCCACCAGCGGCAATTACTGGGGCGCCGGCTCGACCTCGATGAGCGCCTTCGTGCAAGGCCACAATCTCGACTACGACCTGGGCAACATCGGCGTGGCGCTGGACCCCGCGCTGATACGCGCCAGGGTCGCCGGCCTGGACCGCGCCAAGGCGCGCCTGGCCACCGAGTCCATCATCAACGATTACCGCATGCATGAAGACATCAACGCCATGTATGTGCAAAACAGCTACGACTTCGACGCTTGGCACATCCTGGGCGGCGTGCGCGCCGAACGCACCAGTTTCGAGGCTGCCGGCTCGCAGGTGGACAGCACCGGGGTTGCCAAGGCATTGACGCGCGAACGCTCGTACACCAACTGGCTGCCGAACCTGCAAACCCGGTATGACGTCGATCAAAAGACCAGCGTGCGCGCCGCCTGGACGCAAGCCGTGGTGCGCGCCAACTTCAGTCAGCTGGCACCGGGCATCAGCCTGGCCAGCAACACGGAAGCCGTGATCGGCAATCCGGACTTGAAGCCCTTGAAAGCAAACAACCTGGACCTCGGCATCGAAAGAGTGCTGGGCAACGACGGCGTGATGTCGGCCTACGGTTTCTACAAGGACATCAAGAATTTCACCTACACGACGAACCTGGCCGGCACGGGACAATGGACGGGCTACACGACGGCCACCTCGTATGCGAATGGCGACGCGGCCAAGGTGAAAGGCATCGAACTGGCCTACATGCAGCCGCTGCGCATGCTGCCGGCGCCATTCAACAAGTTCCTCGTGGGCGTCAACGGCACCCTGAGCACCTCGAGCGCGCAAATCGGCCGCTACGACAAGGCGAGCAAGCAGCAGCTCACCCGCGATATCCGCCTGCCTGGCCAGTCGAACCAGGTGATGAACTTGATGCTCGGTTATGAAACAGGGCCTGTGAGCGCCCGCCTGGCCCTCAACTACAAGTCGCCGTATCTGCTGGAAATGGGCAACGACATCCTCGATCCAAGCCAGGACCACATCGTCGACAGCCAGAAGCAGCTCGATTTCTCGCTGTCCTACCAGATCAACAAGCAGTTCCAGGTGGTCTTTGAAGCGGCCAACCTGAACAACGAGAAATACTATGTCTACCAGGGCACGAAGCAATACAACGTGCAGAACGAACAATACGGCCGCACTTTCAAAGTGAGCCTGAAAGCCAGCGCCTTCTGATGATGATTGTAAATGCCATGAAAAAAACCGTACTCTGCAGCGCTTTGCTGGCTGCTTTTTCTTTCAGCAGCCTGGCGCTGGCTGTTCCCGCCAATGCTTTACCCTCATTAATGCAGGAAGCGGAAGAACTGGCGCGCCTGCCCGGCGGCGGCTGGTTGACCCTGGACAAGCATGGCTTGCGCTTGTTCAACCTTGCCGGCCAGGAACTGGACCGCATCGCCGTGCGCGCCAAACAGCTCGACACGCGCATCGATGGCAATCGCGTGCTGGCCGTGTTCCTGGAAGCGGACACGCAGCGCCCGCTGCCCGTGATGGTCGATGTGCAAGCCGGCAAGCTGGTCAAGCTGGCGCCGTTTCCCGTGCCGACGTTTTCCGTGGAAGCATCGTGTTTGTACCGCGACGCGCAGCAGCTCGATCATCTGTTCTTGATCGGCAAGGATGGGCTAGCAGAACAGTGGGTGATGCAGGGCGAACAGCGCAGCCTGGTGCGCAAACTGGCTTTGCCGCCGCACGCGAAGCATTGCCGGGTCGACGACGGCGCGCAGCGCCTGCTGGTGAGCGAGGCGAACATGGGCGTGTGGGCGTACGACGCCGAATCCGAAGGCATGGGCAAGCGCGAAGTGGTGGCCCTGCGCAAGCCGTACGGCCAGCTGGACGGCGGCGCCGGCGCGCTGGCCGTACTGCCCGGTGGCGTGGCCGTGCTCGACGGCAAGGCGGAAAAGCTGCACCTGGTCACCCATCAAGGCGGGCAGTGGACGGCGCAGCCAGCCCAAGCGATCGCCTTGAACGTGCGCAAGGGCGACAGCCAGCTGGCGCTGGACAAGGACTCCTTGCTACTGCGCGGCAAGAACGGTTGGCAGGCACGGCCCTTGAAATGGGTGGGCAAGGCGGAAACCCAGCCAGCGTTGGCCATCATCGCCCCACAAGCGCAAACGGAACCGATGGCGCGCCAAGGCGACGCGGCCGACGACCCGGCCATCTGGCTGGCCAGCGATCCTGCCAATGCGCGCATCCTGGGCACCAACAAAAAGCAAGGACTGCTCGTCTACGACCTGAAAGGCAAGCAAACGCAGCTGCTGGAAGTGGGCCGCCTGAACAACGTCGACGTGCGGCAGAACATCCAGTTGGGCGGCAGCACGGTCGACCTGGCCGTGGCCACCCAGCGCGACGACAACAGCATGATGCTATTTACCATCAATGCCAGCGGCGAGGTGGCGGAAGCGGGCCGTTTTCCAACCGGGCTGAAAAGCATCTACGGCATGTGCTTGTACCAGCCAGCCGGCGGCGGCGTGCAAGCATTCATCAACGACAAGGACGGCACCTTCCAGCAGTACAAGATCGAAAGGAGCGGCAACAAGTTCAGCGCCACCCTGTTGCGCAGCTTCAAAGTCGCCACGCAACCGGAAGGCTGCGTGGCCGACGACGCCAACGCCCGCCTGTTCCTGGGCGAGGAAACGCGCGGCGTGTGGACCACCTCGGCCGACGCCGCCAAGCCCGATGCCCTCGCCATGGTCTTGCCCGTCGGCCAGCACCTGACAGCCGACGTGGAAGGCATGGCCATCTACCGCAAGGCCGGCAGCGCGCCCAACACAGGCTACCTGATCGTCTCCAGCCAGGGCGACAGCAGCTACGTGGTGCTCGACGCGCAAGCGCCGTATACAGTGCGCGGGCGCTTCAAGGTGGGCTTCAACTTGCCCGCCGGCATAGACGGCACCTCGGAAACGGATGGCCTCGACGTCACCTCCGCCAACCTGGGCGGCGCGTATGCGCAAGGCATGCTGGTGATCCAGGACGGCTACAAGCGCCTGCCCGATGGGCCGCAGAACTTCAAGTATGTGGCGTGGGGGGATGTGGCGAAGGCGTTGGGGCTGGAGTAATCAGGCAAGAACGAGGTTGGGCCTGCCGGGGAATGCGCATCAGTGGCGCGCATTCCGCTCCCGAAGGAACCAGCCCCGGCACTATGCACGCGGCATATCAATATGAAATGGCAGTCGCTTGCCGCATAAGTCCACCATGCCCGACACAAGCAGGCGCCGTGCCGACAATTCAATGATGTTGACGGCCGATACGTCACCGTGCTCCATCATATACATACCCGACTCCTCCACCTCGGGATGCGCATCTAGCATCCCGATCGAAAACGCTCCTCCCTGCCCTTGCGGTATACGCAAGCCGTGCAGGAAAAACGCAGGCGGATACAGCGCCCACGACCATTCCGCGTCATCGGGCTCAATCAAGCACATAAACACATCGTCGTTCCCATGGATATCGATGATTAGTTCCACCATGCCAGTGCCATCTTCTTTCAGGCTAATGCTTGATTTCGCCACATCCACTTCAAAATTAGTGTCGCCGATACTGAAAACAGTCATTCAATACTACTCCCGAGTTACAGGTAAATATGCTGTGCGACAGGCAGCAAGGAGTGCAGGGCAACCTCATCGATCAGCAAACCAGAAGGATAAATCCGGCAATTACAGCGATCGTTCTGATGCTCAATTTTTATCCTTTTGACCATGTTCGTGCCATCATTGTCAACGCGCGCCGAAATGGCGTCAAAGTTCATCGCCTTTAATAGTGCCGGTGAACGCAAGAAAAGGCCGCATACTCCGTAAAACAGGCAAAACCTGTAACGTCCGCTTCCGCCCTATTATGTTGAAAAAGTCGAGCGGCAACAATTTCGGGAGGTCTCGGACCTCCAAGCAGGCGGTGATCGTTCATTAGCGGCAGTTCTGGCCAGCCTAGGCTGGCAGAATTTCTATCTAAATATCACTGTATCCGCGTTTTTCAATACAACAGCCCCAAAGCAGACAAACTTCTGCTCTTGACCGAGTGCTTACGTGCCTGGACGGCAGCTCTCGCCTTTTACTCAATAGCCTCAGAAACAGTAGGAAAACGTCCTTCATTCACAGATATATGTACCCGAACAATGGTAAATCCGTTTTCTTCAGAGACAAATGTATGAACGTCGTCACGCCGTCCATGGGGCTCCGCAGCTTCAGGCCATGCACGGTCATCAATCGGACCTAAGAATGGCTCGCGTCGTCCATCAATTCCCGAAGCAATATTTTCCGCTCGAATATTGACGCGGCGCGACAAAATTTCTACCATATTCGCGTGTAAATCTGTCGTTTTCCAAGCCTCTTTAAAAGCTTCACCGAATGTCTTGTCAAATACCCACATGGTAACGCCGGCTGCAACACCTGAAAGCAACAATGAGCCAGTCGAAACTTTATCGACATAAAATGTGCGCGATTGAAATCTCTCAGCTCGATATCGAACCGCATCGAATATCGGACCAAGTTTTTCCGGCAACGTATTTTCGAGAAGCCTCAGCTCTACTAGCTCAGCACGATAAATTGCTTTCTCCACTTTCTGTAAGTAGTAACGTATTAGCTCGCTTGAGAAAAGCTGTCGATCTGTCAAATAGAGCTCTACACGAATATCGTTGGGTGTGTCCATGTGTTCTTCCTAAAATTGATGTGAGATGCTATCTGTCAATTAGCATGGCGTGCGGCCTAGCCTTCTATCAAGGCGAATTAGCTGAAGCTAAGAAAGCAGCATAGAGGAGATGAGAAAAGGTTTTGATTTCTCGGATTCCGCTATTAGCGCTCTAAGTTGCTGACAGCCTGCCAATGACCACTTCTGGCCTATTGCCGACTCTTTTAAACAAAATTCCGATTAACATTGGTAGCGATCTTTGATGTGCTCATTGTAGTAAGTCCCCTTGGAGTTGGCACGCATGAAAGCAGCATGCACATTCGGAGGTACTCGGCAAAAATCATAACTATGCCCTTGCTGGAATTGGATACGCATGCGAGCTGTTTGCTCGTCGTAACCAATCGCAACAATGGCGCTGGAATTTCCTCGAACCATTTGCATGGCAACTCCTGAAAGTGTTAAGAATCAAAAGGGTAAAGGCTGTTCGATTAGGAACGACTACTTCTAGCCACTAGTAAACAATTCCACGACTGTAGCGCATTTTTGCAACATGATATCGAAAAAGAAGCCGCGATACACCAGTCATGTCAGCAACTGCCCAGTTAAATCTCCCCAGCTTACCAATCTGCCAGCGACTGCCAGCCTCTGCCGTATTAGAATACCGCCCCATGACCTCCCCCGCCTCGACCTCCCCCCTTCCCGACAGCATTTTGCTCCCGTCCCTGGCCGTCCTGGGAGGGCAGATTTCCGTCAATCTGGGGGCCGCGATTGCGAAGAATCTGTTTCCTGTCATCGGCGTCGAGGGGATTACGGCGTACCGGGTGGGTTTTTCGGCGCTGATCCTGCTGGCCATCTTCCGGCCCTGGCGTTTCCGGCTGACGCGCAAGGATGTGCTGAACTTGCTGGTCTACGGTTCCGTGCTGGGCTTGATGAACTTGCTGATTTACCGGGCGTTTGCGCTGATACCGATCGGTATTGCGGTGGCCATCGAGGTGACGGGGCCGCTGGCCGTGGCCATGCTGTCGTCGCGCCGGCCGCGCGATTTGCTGGCCGTGGCCTGCGCCGTGTTTGGCTTGTATTTATTGCTGCCGCTGCAAGGCAGCCCGGGCAGCCTGGACCCCGTCGGCGTGGCGTATGCGCTGGGGGCGGCGCTGTGCTGGGCGCTGTATATCATCTTCGGCAAGCGCGCCTCGACCTTGCAGGGCGGGCAAGCCGTGGCCTGGGGCATGGCGGTGGCGGCCATGGTGACGGTGCCCATCGGCGTCGCGTACTCGGGCACGGCCCTGCTGGCGCCATCGATTGCGCTGATGGGCCTGGCCATTGCCATGCTGTCCAGCGCCCTGCCGTATTCGCTGGAAATCTTTGCCTTGCGGCGTTTGCCACAAGGCGTGTTCGGCATGTTCAGCAGCGCGGCGCCGGCCGTCAGCGCACTGGCCGCCATGGCGGTGCTGGGAGAACTGTTGAGCCTGACCCAGTGGCTGGCCATCGCCTGCATCGTGTTTGCGTCGGCCATGGCGGCGCTGGGCGCACAGGGCGGCAAGCGCTAGCGGTATTGCGTCCATCCTGCGCCGCTTCCTCGCATCCATGTCCGTGCTGGCGGCAGGTTTTGATGTACGCCTGTAAAATGCGTCATCGCTTGCCACACATTGCCACACATCGCATGCCCGCCTCACCGGTGACATCCACCTTTCGCTTTCTCTTGCCTCTTGCCTCCGCAGGTTTGCTGCTGACGCACGCTGCCATCACGCACGCAGCCGCCGTTCCCGCCCCCCTCATGGGCAATGCCGAAGCGGGCAAGGCCGCGTTTCGCAAGTGCGCCTCTTGCCATCAGGTGGGGCCATCGGCGCGCGGCGGCTTCGGCCCCAAGCTGACGGGCGTGATTGGCCGCAAAGCCGGTGCCACCACCGACTACAAGTATTCGGCGGCCATGAAAAACGCGAACATCGTCTGGACCGAGCAAAACCTGGCCGGTTTCCTCAAGGCGCCCAGCGATTTCATTCCCGGCAATAACATGCGCTTCTGGGGCATCGGCAATGCCCAGCAAGTGGCCGATCTGCTGGCTTATCTGCGCACGCAGTAAGCACCTGCATTAGCACAGGCAGCAAAGCATGCATTACCAACGCATGCACCGATGCTTGCGCCGTCCGGCAAGGCGACCACGCACAGGCCCGCCCGCCCCCACATGCGCGTACATGCGCGTACATGCAAGCAGGCACCGCCCCATCAAAACCCTGACAACTGCCAGCGATGGGCAAGTCTGGCGCTGACGCGCCAGGGGCTTCCCCTAGGACTTGGCTGGCAGCTTGCGCACGCACAGGTAAATGGAATACACCGCCGCCAGCCCTACCAGCACGTACACGCCGCGCGACGCCGTCGTCATGGCGCCGAGGATGCGGGCCACGATGTCGATGTCGAACAAGCCCACCAGCGCCCAGTTCAAGCCGCCCACGATCAGCAGGATCATGGAGATCCAGTCGACCACGTTCAGGCGCTTTGCCGTCATTTCCTCGTTTGCCGCCCCGTCCGATCCTGCCTGGATATTCGCCATCTCAACCTCCCTTGGATAATAAAAATGACCCGCCGCCGGGTCTGTGCAAGGAACAGTGTAGGCGCGGCACCGGCACGCGCCAGTCGGACGATGCCGGGTATGGGAGTAGGAAGACTCTGTAATAAGACGGGTGATTTTATCTGGCAACAATTTCGACAATGGTTGCCCGTTGTTGCTAAACAAGCAGTGACAAATTCCAATATGGAAATATTTATAGATTACTTAGTATTGCACTGCTACACTCATTTCACCCCAGCAACATCAGGGGCAACAGCGCCACGCCGTGCCGCCCGCATGGGGTGCGGCCACCATGAGACAACAGCTGAGGGGACATGAATATTTCAAACACACGCATCGGTGTACGCCTGACAACGGGTTTTTTGCTGGCATCGCTGTTGCTGGCCGTGGTCGTCGGCATCAGCACGTGGCAGCTGGCCACGGTAAGCGGGGAAATCGACAGCAGCGTGAACCAGCGCTATGCGCGCATTGAGCAATTGCAGGCCACGCGCAACAGTACGCAGGAACAGCCCGCCCTGCGCGACATCGACCAGCAAATCGCCACGCAATCGGCGCAGATGCGCGCGGCGGCCGAGGCCGCCATGGCGCGCGCGCACAATACGAGCGTGCTGATCATCGCGCTGGGCCTGATCGGCGGTGTGTTGAGCCTGGTCACGGCCTGGTTCATCAGCAGCGGTATCGTGCGGCCCCTGCGGCACGCCGTCAAGGTGGCGCGCAAGGTGGCTGGCGGCGACCTGAGCGGCAATATCCGCGTCGAATCCGGCGATGAGGTGGGCCAGTTGCTGCAGGCGCTGAAAGACATGAATGCCAGTTTGATCCATATCGTGGGCGACGTGCGCGGCGGCACGCAGGACATCGCGGGCGCGTCAGGCGAGATTGCCGCTGGCAACCTGGACTTGTCGCAGCGCACGCAGGCGCAAGCCAGTTCGCTGGAGCAGACGGCCGCCTCGATGGAAGAGCTGACTGGCACCGTCAAGCAAAATGCGGACAATGCGCGGCAAGCCAACCAGCTGGCGCAATCGGCCGCCGACGTGGCCGGCAAAGGGGGCAAGGTGGTGGCAGAAGTGGTCGATACCATGAGCTCGATCAATGCTTCGTCGAAAAAGATCGTCGACATCATCGGCGTGATCGACGCCATCGCCTTCCAGACGAACATCCTGGCCCTGAATGCTGCCGTGGAAGCGGCGCGCGCAGGCGAACAGGGACGTGGCTTTGCCGTCGTGGCCGCCGAAGTGCGCACCCTGGCCCAGCGTTCGGCCGGCGCGGCGCGGGAAATCAAGCAACTGATCGGCGACTCCGTCGAGCGGGTCGATGCGGGCGCGCGCCTGGTCGATACGGCGGGCGCCACCATGCGCGAAATCGTGGCCAGCGTGCACCGCGTGACAGACATCATGGGTGAAATCAGCATGGCCAGCGGCGAACAATTGTCCGGCATCGAGCAAGTCAATGCCGCCATCGTGCAGATGGAGCATGTGACACAACAAAACGCCGCGCTGGTGGAACAGGCGTCGACGGCGGCGGCCAGCATGCAACAGCGCGCCCAGCAGCTATCGGGCACGGTGGGCATCTTCACCTTGGGCAACGAGACAGCGTCCAGGCACGCGGCGCCGGCCATCAGCCTTGTCGCGACGCAAGACACGACGCATGACAAGGGCACACCTGCCCTGTCACGCTCACGCGCCCCTGCTGTTAGAGCGCGCCTGAAAGCCTGAGTTCCCCGCCTGAGTTTCCCGCTATAACTGCTTGTACATGAGGGTGGTGGCGTCCAGCCGGTCGCCGGCCGGCGCCAGCGCATAGGCGGGGATGCTGCCCGCCACCGCGTAACCGAGCGACAAATACAGCGGTTCGGCATGGTCGCCGCTGCGCGTGTCCAGGGTCAGCAGGCTGCGCGGCAAGCGGCGCGCCTGTTCTTCCAGCGCCTGCATCAGCTGGCGCGCGAGGCCGAGGCGGCGGTAAGCGGGCGCGACCAGCAGCTTGCGCACTTCGGCCCGGTGCGCCTGGTTGGGATTGGTATCCCAGTCCAGCTGCACGGCGCCCGCTACCTTGCCTTCCACTTCGGCCACCAGCAGCAGGCGCACGCCATGCGTCACGGCCGGCAAGACATTCTCCGTCCAGAACGCCTGGCTGGCCGCCACGTCGAACGGCAAGATGAAACCGATGCTGGCGCCGTCGTGCACGCAGTCTTGCAACAAGGCGCCCAGTTCCGGCAGGCGTTCACGAATATCAGCGGACGAAAAATGGCGCAGCGATGCGGGCATGATGACCTCAGACGAGAAAGAGAAAATAGCGGGCGCCGCTGTCCGGCGGCGTCGCAAACGCGCTGGCGCCATGCAACTGGTAGCGCAGGCAGTCGCCCGGCAATAAATCGTGCGAGCGGCCGTCGACCGTCACGTTCAGCTTGCCGTCCTGCAGCAACAGATGGTGTTCCATGCCGGGCCGGGGCGAGGCCGCGTAGGCGATCGTCACACCCGCGCCCAGTTCGCATTCGAGCGCTTCGCCGGCCAAGGCGCGTGAAGGGGGCGAGACGGAGCGGCGGACAAAGCCGGTGTCCGGGTCCGTCCACACGCTTTGCTGAGCCCGCCGCAGCAAGGGCGGAAAATCGTCCTCGACCATGCGCAGCAGGCGCGACATGGCCAGGCCATACGCGGCGCACAGCTTGCCCAGCACGGCTGTCGTGGGGCTGACTTCGCCATTTTCCAGGCGCGACAGGGTGGCGCGGCTGACCTGGCTCAGGTTCGCCAACTGATCCAGCGACCAGCCCCGCTCCACGCGCAACTGTTTTAATCGCGCGGCCAGCCGCTGTTCCGTATCGTTCTCGGTGAGTATCAAATTTTCCATATAAGAGAATTTATCCCATATATGGAAAAACATCAAGCCATGCGCGAGGCGTGACGGCACAGTTCCAAAAATCCCGTCAAGCGGGGCGAAAGGATTTTCTTCGATTGGCGGATCAGGTAAAAATTGCGCTCCAGGGGCGGCAGCATGGTGTCCAGTTCCACCAGTTGCCCGCTGGCCAGCAGATCGGCCACCACCACCCGCGACAGGCAGGCGATGCCCAGCCCCGCCGCCGCGCCATACTTGATGGCTTCCGAGTTGCTGAATTCGCCTGCGGGGCGCAGATAGTGCAGATACGGCACCAGCGCCTGCTCCACGGCTTCACGCGTGCCCGAGCCCGCTTCGCGCAGCAACCAGCCCACCTGGTTCAGTTCCGCAAAGCTGAGCAGATGGCGCAGCTGCGCCAGCGGGTGCGTGGGCGCGGCCACGATCAGCATCTGGTCCGTCAGCCACGGTTCCACCAGCAAGCCCGCCTCGTGGCACGGCCCTTCGATCAGGCCGATATCGACCTGGAAGGCGGCCACGGCGGCGGCGATGTCGGCCGTGTTGGCAATCGTCACCTGCGGAATGCTGCGCCCGTACTGCTGCGCCGCCTGGGCCAGGATCTGCGGCAGCAGATAGATACCTATCGTCGTGCTGGCACCGATCTGCAGGCTGACGGGCACGGACGGGTCGGCGCCCGCGAACTGGCGCTCGATGCTGGCGGCCCCGTCGCGCATCTGCCGCGCCTGCGGCAACAGCAGGCGGCCATTGTCATTGAGCAGCAATCGCTTGCCCACGCGGTCGAACAGTTGTGCACCCAGCAAGGTTTCCAGTTCATTCAGGGCCGCGCTGGTGGCCGATTGCGACAGTGCAATCTGTTCGCCGGCCGCGCTGGTGCTGCCCGTGTCCGCCACAGCGAGGAAAATCTGCAGTTGCCGCAAGGTCAAAGCCATCTCATTTACCTATTATTCAGGTTAAACATACAAAAACAATCCGTTTTACCATTTAATCGCCTAACTGTACAGTCATGCCATACGCATAAAAACATGGAGTACGGCATGTCTTCCTTATCCACCACAACTACAACAAGTTTCAGCGACCGCTATGGCCGCCTCCTGCCGGGCCTGATGCTGAGCGGCGCAATCGCCTGGAGCGCCATCGCGCTGGGCAAGCTGGAATGGCTGCAAAGCCACGGCATGAGCGCGCTGACCCTGGCCATCATGCTGGGCATTGTGCTGGGCAACAGCGTGTATGGCCGCCTGGCGCCCGCCTGCGGCGCGGGCGTGGCCTTTTCCAAGCAGACATTATTACGACTCGGCATCATCCTCTACGGCTTCCGTCTGACGTTCCAGGATATCGGGCAAGTGGGCCTGGCCGGCATCGCCATCGACGCGCTGGTGCTGACCTCCACGTTTGGCCTGGCCATGTTCCTCGGCACCAAGGTGTTCAAGCTGGAACGCAACAGCGCCATTCTGATCGGCGCGGGCAGCTCGATTTGCGGGGCGGCGGCCGTGATGGCGACCGAGCCCGTCGTCAAGGGACGCAGCGAAGACGTTACCGTGGCCGTCTCCACCGTCGTCGTGTTTGGCACCATCGCCATCTTTTTGTATCCGCTGCTGTACCAGTTGAATCAAGGCTGGCAGTTGCTGGGCGCCACGCCCACGGCGTTTGGCGTGTACATCGGCTCGACCGTGCACGAAGTGGCGCAAGTGGTGGCGGCAGGCAAGTCGATCGGGCAGGAAGCGGCGAACGCGGCCGTGATCGCCAAGATGGTGCGCGTGATGATGCTGGCACCATTCCTCGTCATCCTGTCGGCGGTGCTGGCGCGCGGCACGGCCAAGGCCGGTGGCCACGACAAGGCGGCCAAGCTGGCCATTCCCTGGTTCGCCTTCATTTTTATCGGCGTGGTCGCCTTCAATTCGCTGGGCCTGTTGCCAGCGGCCACGGTAGCCACCATCACCGAGTTCGACACGGCACTGCTGGCCATGGCAATGGCGGCCCTGGGCTTGACGACGCATATGTCGGCCATCCGCCGCGCCGGCATCAAGCCCCTGCTGCTGGCCGGTCTGCTGTTCTGCTGGCTGATCGCCGGTGGCGCGGCCATCAACCACGTGGTCGCCAGCCTGTTTGCCTGAAGCCGAACCTGATTCAGGCCGGGGCCGCTGACGCGGAAGTCGAAAACTTCGTACAATAAGCGTGTTTTGACTCTCAATCCGGCTTCGGCCCCACTCAGGAACACCCATGCACCTCTCGAACTGGCTGCTTTTCTGCAGCGTCGCCCTGCTCGTCACGTTTTCTCCCGGTCCGGCCGTCCTGCTGGCCATCTCGAATGCCATCGCCGTCGGCCCGCGCCGCGCGATGATCAGCAGCATGGGCAATGGTTTTGGCCTGTTCATCATTTCCGGCGTGGCCATGGCCGGCATGGGCGTCGTGCTGGCCACCTCGGCCACGGCCTTCATGCTGCTGAAACTGGCTGGCGCCCTGTACCTGGTGTACCTGGGCATCAAGCAATGGCGCAGCAAGACCAGCATCGTGGCCGATGCGCCCGTGGCGCTTGGCGCGGCGAATCCAAATTCGTTCTGGAAACTCTTCCGCCAGGGCTTGACGGTCGCGCTGACCAATCCCAAGGCCATCCTGTTCTTCTCGGCCCTGTTCCCGCAATTCATCACGCCGGGTGAACCGGTGGCCATCCAGTTCACCGTGCTGACGACCTCGTTTGTCGCCTGCGCCATGCTGGCCCACTTGTTCTACGCCAACCTGGCGCGCCTGCTGAAAACCCAGCTGGCCACGCCAGGCCGCGCCAAGCTGTTCAACCGCATTTCGGGCGGCGCCTTCGTGCTGCTGGGCCTGAGCCTGCTGCGCCTGCGCGCCAAGACGGCGTAAGGTCACTGCGCCGATAGAAACGCCTCGATGCTGGCCGCCAGGGCCAGCGGCGCTTCATTCATCGGATAGTGTCCCGCATTGCCCAGCACCTCCAGCCGGGCTTGCGGGTACCACGCCAGATAGGTGCGGCGCATCAAGTCCGCATTAAAACGGGGGTCGTGCTCGCCCACCAGCGCCAGCAAGGGCAGCTTCGACGCCGCGCCGATCACTTCGCCGCTGAAATCCGTCCCGCTCCACGCGAGAAAATAGGCGGCGAACGCGGCCTGATCCGCACTTTCCCACGAATACCGCGCCTTCCAGTCCAGCCAGGTAGCGGACAAGCGCCCGCCCGTGCTGCGGGCTATGATGGCGCGCCGCGCCTGCACATCGCCGCTGGCATCGAGAAACAGTTGCCGCGCCGCTCCATCGAACGCCACGCCGCAGCTTGGCACGGGCGCCACGGCCACCAGTTTGCGCAAACGCAGGGGGGCCAGCAAGGCCAGCCGTTCCAGCGCCATGCCGCCCATCGAGTGACCGACCACGCTGAAGGTGGCGAAACCGAGCGCATCGGCCAGCGCCAGCGCGTCGCGGGCGACCTCTTCCATCGAATACGCGCCCGCCGCGCCGCGCATGCCGCCATAACCGCGATTGTCCATGAAAACATAGCTGAAAGCGCCGCCATCGAGGGCCGTTTCCATCGGTGCAAATGCGTGCGCGTCGCCAAACCAGCCGTGCAGGACGATGACGGCATGGGGGCCATGGCCCACGCGATGATAGCTATTGTGCATATACTCTCCTGAAAAAGAGTGCATGGTAGGCGCCCAGCAAGCGGCCCGCTTTCGACGCCAGGTCAAATACTGTAGAGTACGGGCCATGGATGATTTTTATACGGAAGTGCCACGCGAACTGATCGCCACGGCGCGCGACCATGCCCCCGGCACAATGTTCCCCAGCCACAGCCATGCGCGCGGGCAATTCGCCTATGCGGCGCGCGGTGTCATCAGCGTGCATACGCCGCAAGGCAACTGGCTGGTGCCGCCGCAACGCGCTTGCTGGGTCCCGGCCCAGCTATCCCACGGCATGCGCATGCATGGCGCCGTGAGCATGCACAACGTGTTTATCGCCCCGGACGCCATCGCCAGGATGGGCTTGCCACCCGATTGCCAGGTGCTCGATGCCACGCCGCTGCTGCGCCAGGTGCTGGCCGAGGCCGTGACCGTGGAGGCCCTGTATGCGGAACAGTCGCGCGCCGGGCGATTGATGGCCTTGCTGCTCGATGAAATCGCCGCCATGGCGCCCCTGCCCCTGAACGCGCCCCTGCCGCAGGACACCAGGCTGGCGCGGCTGTGCATGGAATTGCTCGAACATCCCAGCCTGGACAACAGCCTCGATGCGATGGCGGCGCAGGCGGGCATGAGCCGGCGCACCTTTACGCGGCAGTTCCGCGCCCAGACGGGCCTGGCCTTTGCCCAATGGCGCCAGCAAGCATGTTTGCTGGCCGCCATCACGCGGCTGGCCCAGGGGCAAGCCGTCACCCGCGTCGCGCTCGACCTCGGTTATGCCAGCCCCAGCGCCTTCACGGCCTCCTTCCGCCGCGTGCTGGGCCGGGCGCCCAGCGACTATTTAAACTAGGAAATCATCGTGGCAATGCGCCGCGCCAGCGCCTGCGCCAGTTTCTGCACATGGTAGCCATCGACAAAGCCGTGATGCGCCTGCGCGGAAAACGGTACCCGCATGCGGCCGTCCGGCTGCGCGGAGCCGAACTTGCCCCAAGTAAAGGTCGGGATGTCGGCGTCGCGGTGGCGGTAAATCGGGTGCTCGATGGCCGCCAGCTCCAGCCATGGCAGGCAGGTGATGAAGATATTGTTGCGCTGCTCGCGCTCGCTCTCTCCCTCGCCCGTGTTGATCAGCGCGGAACTGGCTTCGGCGAGGCGTTTCGCTTCCAGGCTGCGTGCGATGAACAGGTCAAGCTGGTCCGTCATCGTGAAACGCGTGTAATTGAGGTTCTCGTCGCCGTTGATGACGGTGTAGGACGCGGGAAAATCGTCGATCCTGATCACTTCGCCCTGGCAGATGCGATACATGAAGTTGTCGATCTCCCTGACCGTATTGAGCAGGCAAAACAGAAAGAAGTGAAACACGGGAATCTGCCGCGCCTTGCAGTACGGCCGGAAGTCCGGCACGTCGAGCTGGAAATTGATGTTGACGAGGGGATTGTCAAACGCGCGGAACAAGTCGTAGCGGTCGCGCCGCTTTGCAAAATTTTTCATGCGGCGAGTGTAGACGATGGGAGTGCTGGCGGGCAAGTCACGCCGCACCGGCAGCGCTGCGCGCCAAAATTTCCAGGGCCACCTCGGCCACGCCTTCTTCCAGCTCGCCAGCCGTTGGCGCCAGGGCGAAGCGGGTCAATTCGCCGTCCACGGCGCTAGCCAGCCTGGGGGAATGGCTCACGATGCCCAGCAGAACAACATATTTCCATTGCTCATCGTCACTGGCCAGCACCGTCTTGAGATACGGAGCCAGGCGTGGGCCGATGCTGGCCAGAAAAGGCAGGAGGATGGCGGCCACGGGCCAGTTCGCATCCTGCACCCACTCGAGGATCTGCGGCATGGCGGGACGGATTTCCTCCCATGGCAAGGCGGTCAGGGCTTGCGCGTTCTGCGTATCGTGTTTATCGCGCGGCAATGGCAGACTCATGCGAGGTATCCTGTCATGCGGCGCCGCCATGCGCCAGGCCCCGCTGCACCTTCCACGCCAACGGCAAGGTCAGCAGCAATACGGCCGCCAGCACCAGCAAGGCTGTGTGCACGCTGGTATGGTCGCCCAGCGCACCGAACAGCACGGGCGCCAGCGCCCCGCCGCCGATGGTGCCCGTGTAGAACAGGGCGAACGCGTGCTCGCGCTTGCCCGGCTCCGCCAGTTCCGGCACGACGCCGTACAGCACGGACGAAGTACCGTTCAGCGCCAGCCCCAGCAAGGGCAGCATGGCCATGACGCCGGCCAGCGGCAGCCACAGGGCGGCGACGATCAGCACGGAAGTCATCGATTCCGTCAGCCACACGGTCTTCATCATGCCGATGCGCGCGCCCAGGTAACCGCACAGCAGCTTGCCGAAGGCGCCGCCCACGAACAGCAGGGACAAGGCCACGCCGATGCCGGCCGTGCCCGCTCCCTTGCTTTTCAGCAAAAATGGCAAAAAGGTGAGAAAACCCATGCGCACGGCGCTGTCCAGGGTACCCGTGGCCAGCAGCGCGCGGAAGCCCCCTTTCGAGCCGCTGCCAGTGATGGTCTTGCCCGCCTTTTTCGCCCCGGCCTGCGGTTCGCCGGGCTTGGGCAGCAGCCACCACAGCAAACCGGCTGCCGCCAGGCCCAGCAGCCCCAGCAGGGAAACGCCGGTTTGCCAGCTGCACACGAGCAGCAGCAAACCCATCAGTGCAGGAATCAGGGTCTTGCCGATATCGCCGGCGAAATTGTATTGCGACAGCGCCTCCTTCACGCCGCCGCCCGCCTCGTGCGTGTCGGTGACGATGGACGAGGCCAACGGATGCTGCGTGCTGGCGCCCAGGCCGCCCAGCAGCAAGGCGACCAGCAGCACGGCCAGGCCGCCCGCCTGCCCCGCGATCAGGTAAGCGATGCCGGCCAGCGCCGTGCCGCCCACCAGCATGCGTTCGCGTCCCCAGCGCCTGGCCATGCGGCTGGCCAACAGCTGGAATCCGGCCATCATGCCCGAGTAGGATCCGCGCAGCAGGCCCACCATGGCGTAACTGATGGCAAACTGCGCCTGCCAGATGGGCAGCAGCACATAGATGACGTCCGTCAAGCCGTCATGCACGGCATGCGCGCTGCAGGCGGCGAACAGCGAGCGGCGGCGGATCGATTTGTCGGAGGGGTTTGCTTCGGTGGACAGCGCGGCGGCGGACGGTTCGGTCATGACTGTGCATGCAGGAAATCAGGAGGCGATCAGCTTACTACAAATTGCAAATTAGCATCTTTGCCGCCCCGCCCGCTTCTTGCCAGTCCTGACTTGGTCCTCCCTCTGTGTTGTTGCGCCACAACTTACGCTGCGCCGACGCCATACCGTGGTATAACTGAGCAGACTTTTCATCAGAAGCGGCGCAAGCATGACCTCCTCCACCGATACCTCAGGCCCATCAGGGAAAAAGGCAGGCTGCAGCCAGTGCCGGGACGCCGGACCACTCGGCTTCGATTTCACTTTTGCCTATCAACCGATCGTCGACCTGTCCACGCGCTCGATCTTTGGCCATGAAGCACTGGTGCGTGGTCCCAATGGCGAGTCGGCTTACTCGGTCTTGTCGCAGGTCAATGACGAAAACCGCTATGTGTTCGACCAGGCCTGCCGCGTGCGCGCCATCGAGGGCGCGGCCCGGCTGGGCATCGAGGAATATCTGTCCATCAATTTTCTGCCGAATGCCGTGTACCGCCCCGAAGCGTGCATCCAGGCTACTTTAGCGGCGGCGCGCGAGCACAACTTCCCCATCCGCCGCATTATCTTCGAGGTGACCGAGGGCGAAGAAGTGCGCGACCGGCCCCACCTCGTCAACATTTTTCATGAGTACCGGCGCTTTGGCTTCCAGACGGCCATCGACGATTTCGGCGCCGGCTACGCGGGACTGACCCTGCTGGCGGAATATCAGCCGCACATCATCAAGATCGACATGGAACTGGTACGCGGCATCGAGGCCAGCGCCCCCAGGCAAGCGATCGTCAAGGGCATCATCGCCATTTGCAAGGAACTCAACATTAAAGTCCTGGCCGAGGGCATCGAAACGGTCGCCGAACGCGATTGCCTGAAGGGGATGGGCATCGACCTGATGCAGGGATATCTATTTTGCAAGCCCGCATTGATGGCCATCGGCGTGATCGATCCGGCAGCGTGGTGACCGGCAGTCGCCACGCCCCGATCTGCTCCGGCCTTACTTGCCCATCGCATCCTTTTTCATCTCGTCCTTCTTCATTTCATCCTTCTTCATGCCGTCTTTCGCCATGGCGTCTTTTGCCATGCCATCCTTGGCCATGTGATCCTTCTTCATGTGCTTCTTGGCCATCGGCTTGTGCATGCCGTCCTTGTCCATCGCATCCTTGTGCATGGCGTCGGCCGAGGCGTCCTTGGCCATGGCGTCTTTCTTCATGGCATCCTGAGCGAAAGCGGCGCCCGACATGAGGATGGCGGAAGCGAGGATGGCGGCGAAGGTGGTGATCGTGGTTTTCATGATATGTCCTTGTCTCTGGGTTAAATGGGCAAGTGCCCGGCACTGCAAAATACTGCTGCTTGGTTTTGCTACTGGTGCTGCTAAAAGTGTTCAAGAACCGCCGAACCAGTTGTAGCCCTGATTCTCCCAATACCCTCCCGGATACGTGTTCGTGACAAAAATGGCCTGGATGTGCTTGGGGTTCTTGTAACCGAGCTTGGTCGGCATGCGCAGTTTCATCGGGTAGCCATATTTCGGTGGCAATTCCTGGCCGTCGTAGGTCAAGGCCATGATGGTTTGCGGATGCAGGGCCGTGGCCATGTCGATGCTCGTGAAATAATCGTCGGCGCACTGGAAGCCCACGTATCTGGCTGTCGTGTCGGCGCCAACCCGCTTCAGGAAGTGGGAAAACGGCACGCCGCCCCACTTGCCGATGGCGCTCCAGCCTTCCACGCAGATGTGGCGCGTCACCTGCGTTTCTTGCGGCAGGGCGCGCAGCTGCGGCAGGGTCCACGGCTTCTTGTCGGCGATCAAGCCGCTCAGTTCCAGGCGCCAGGCGTCGCCGTCGACCTGTTCCACTTCATCCTCGCCGTAATAGGCGTTGAAGGGAAACGGCCGCCTGATCATGGAGTCGGGATAAGTCGGCGCCAGTTTGTTCGGGTCGAACAGCCAGCCCTGCACCCGGTCGTTGAAGCGCGACACGGCCGTCAGCGCCGTCTCGATGCTGGACGGATCGCTGGCGTTGCAGCCCGTCAGCAAGGACAGGCCGCCCAGGGTCAGGCTGCGCTGCAGGAACATCCGGCGCGACGGCTGTTTGATCTGGCGCAAGGCGTCGGCCAGCATGGCCTGGCCCTGCGCTTGCACGAGGATGGTTTTTTTCATGATGGTCTCCTTTAACGTCCCCGCAGCATGGCGACCAGGGTGCGCGGCACCAGCGCCACCATCAGCAGGTGCACGCCGACAAAACCCGTCAGCAGCGCCATGGCGATGAAGTGGACCCTGCGCGCGCTCTCGTAGCCGCCCAGCAGTTCGCGCAAGATGGGAAACTGCACGGATTTCCACAGCACCAGACCGGACAGCACCAGCACGATGCAGTCCAGCATGACGAACAGGTAGGCGGCGCGCTGCACCATGTTGTAGCGGCGCGGGTCCGCATGGGCCAGCTTGCCTTTCAGCGCGGCGATGAAATCGGCCAGCAGCGCTCGCGGCGACAGGGGAAAGAACTGGCGCCGCAGCCGTCCCGAGACGATGTTAATCACCAGATACAGCAAGCCATTCGTCACCAGCAGCCACATGGCGGCGAAATGCCATTGCAGGGCACCGCCCAGCCAGCCGCCCAGGGTCAGCGCGCGCGGCAACTCGAAGGGGAAGAATGGCGCCGCGTTGTAGATGCGCCAGCCGCTGGCGGCCAGCACCACCACGGCCACGGCGTTGAGCCAGTGCGTCAGACGCAGCCAGGCGGGGTGGATCACGCTCATTTGCCCGTTCATCACATCACCCCCTTCGCGCACGATGCCGTGCTGACGGCTTGCAAGATGGCGCTGCTGTCGGCCCGCTGCACGAAGGCGACGACTTGCAGGTTTTCCGGGCGCCAACTGGCGGGCAAGTGCACTTCGCGGCGCAGCCGCGCGTGGCCTTGCGCCAGCGCAACCGGCCCCAGCCACAGACGCACGGCCGCGTCGTGCTGCAGGGTGGCGCCCCGGTTTTCGCCGCGCAGCACGGTCGAGACGATGGCGCTTTCGCTGATGGCCACATACAGCTGGCCGCCGGTGCGCGCGTCCGGCGCGCTGGCATCGGCTTCAATCACTAATTTTCCGCCCGGCGCCGGCGTGGCGGACAGGCCGATGGCGACGGGCGCGGTGGTCGCGTTGATGCGGCGGATGGCGGCCGGCAGCTGCGTATCCCAGCCGCGCAACTCCGTGCCACCCACGAAAAACTGCGGCGTATAGGCCACGTGGCGCGGCTGGTGGCGCAGCAGTTCGGCCTGGCGCGCGTCGAATTGCGGTTGCGCCAGCGGGTCCGCCCAGCCGATCTGGTCCCAGTAGGTGACGTGCAGGGCCAGCGGCACGACCAGGCTGGCCGCCCCCGCCTCCTTGCGCAAGGCGTTCAGGCGCTGGTCGGCGGGCGGGCAGCTGGAGCAGCCTTCGCTGCTGTACAGTTCCACCAGCGCCGCCGTCTGCGGACCGCTCTGCACGGCGCAGCGCTGGCCGGCCGCCAGCTGCGCCATGGCAGGGGCGGCCACAGCCGTGCTCAGCATGGGTAAAAGCAGTGTTGCAAAGCGGTGCTTGATGTCCATGGTCTTTCACCGGTATATTAAATTAAGAAACGTGCTTGCCTGTCAATTCGCCGCACCATGGGGATTGGTTACAGCCGCCAGCAAATAATTCGATATTTATTTTTTTCAACGCCTGTCACCAAAGGCCTGCATGCAACGAATACCTGTAAGCGAGCAGTTGCACGGCACGGAATTGCGGCTGCATGGCTTGATGCTGCGCGGGCTCGATGGCGATGCGGCGGCGTATCGCAGTTTCTTGCAGGCAAGCAGCAGCCATTTGCGCGCGTTTTTCCGGCGCCGCCTGCAGCGCTGGCCGGATGAAGTGGAGGACCTGGTGCAGGAATGTTTATTAGCCATCCACAACCAGCGATTGACGTATGACACGGGCGTGCCGCTGACGTCGTGGATCCATGCGATCGCGCGCTACAAGATGATCGACTGGCTGCGCCGGCACGGGCGGCGCGAGGCGCAGCACTTGCCGTATGACGAAGATGATGACACGCAGCAATTGTTTTCCAGCGCCGATGCCGAGGCGGCCGAGGCCAGCCGCGACCTGGGCAAGCTGCTGGCCACCTTGCCGGCGCAGCAGCGCGACGCCATCGTGCATACCAAGCTCGACGGCTGGTCCGTGCGCGACACGGCCGCGGCCATGGCCATTTCGGAAGCCAGCGTCAAAGTGGCCGTGCATCGCGGCTTGAAGGCACTGGCTGCAAACTTGAGGATAAGCGCAACATGAAAACCGACGATCTGATCGCCATGCTGGCCAGCGGCCCCGACGTGGCCGCCGCGCCGCCGCCCGGCACCCGCTGGCGCGCCGCTGGCACCTTGGGCGCCGGCCTGCTGGCCAGCGTGGCCTTGATGGCCATGCTGCTGGGCGTGCGGCCCAAGCTGGACCAGCTGGCCCTGCTGCCCGATTTCTGGATCAAGGTGGGCTTTGTCGTGTGCCTGTGCCTGGCGGCCTGGCATCTCAGCCGCCGCCTGTGCCTGCCGGGCGCCAGCACGCGCGCCCTGCCCCTGCTGCTTGCCCTGCCCCTGCTGCTGATGTGGACCCTGGGCGCCATCATCGTGCAGGAAGCGCCACCCGAGCAGCGCGCCGAACTGTTCTGGGGCGCCACCTGGCGCAGCTGCCCCTTGCTGATCGCCATGCTCTCGCTGCCCATCCTGGCCGCCGTGCTGCGCCTGATGCGCCAGCTGGCGCCCACGCGCCTGCGCCTGGCGGGTGCCGCCGCCGGTTTTGCCGCCGGCGCCATGGCGGCCCTCGTGTATTGCCTGCATTGCCCGGAGCTGGCGGCCAGCTTCGTCGGTTTCTGGTACGTGCTGGGCATGCTGGTGCCGACCGCCATCGGCGCGGCCATCGGGCCAAAGGTGCTGGCCTGGTAAAACCCGGTCCGCCCTGGTCAAAGACCTGAATCCGTTTTCTCCCGTCGTGCGTATAAGTCAGGCAGCCTGCTGTTCCCTTGGACTTGCCTGTCAACGCCAACAAAATCGGGAGAATCGAAATGTCTTTATCACTGTCAAAAACCACCCTGGGCGCCGCCCTCCTGGGTAACCTGTTCTTCACCCTGGCCATCGCGCCAGCGGCCTACGCTTCCAGCCACCGCGAAGCGCCGTTCATCACGCAAAACCCCAAAGTCGACGGCACCGACTTTTATATGTTCCGCAGCTATGAGGCGGGCCGCGGCGCCTACACCACGCTGGTGGCCGACTATATTCCCCTGCAAGACGCCTACGGCGGGCCCAACTACTTCTCCATGGACCCGAACGCCTTGTACGAAATCCACATCGACAATAATGGCGACGGCAAGGAAGACCTCACCTTCCAGTTCCGCTTTACCAACACCATCAAGGATGGCCAGTTCACCGTGGGCGGCAAGAAAGTGTCGATTCCGCTCGTCATCAATGGCGGCGCCATCGATTCCGTCAACCCGCCGGGCCTGAACGTGCGCGAAACCTACAGCGTGACGGTGGTGCGTGGCGACCGCCGCACGGGCACGCGCAGCGCCGTGACCAACGCCACGGGCGGCGGCACGACCTTCGACAAGCCCGTCGACTACATCGGCACCAAGTCCATCCCAAACTACGCCGCGTATGCCGCGCAGCACGTCTACACGGTCAACATCCCCGGCTGCGCCACGCCGGCGCGCATGTTCGTCGGCCAGCGCAAGGACCCGTTCGTGGTGAACCTGGGCGAAACCTTCGACTTGATCAACATCAAGGCGCCCGCCACGGAGTTTGCCGCGAATGCGGAATCGGCTGCCAGGGATGACCTGGCACGCAAAAACGTCACGGCCATCGAAATGGAAGTGCCGACCGCCTGCCTGACGGCCGGCAACGACCCCGTCATCGGCGGCTGGACCACGGCCAGCCTGCGCCAGGGACGTCTGCTGAACCCGGCACCGGGCAGCACCGCGGCGTCGAAGGAAGGCGGCGCGTGGGTGCAAGTGTCGCGCCTTGGCATGCCGCTGGTGAATGAACTGGTCATCGGCCTGAAGGACAAGGACCGCTTCAACGCCAGCAAACCGTCCGGCGACGCGCAGTTTGCCGACTACGTCACCAACCCGACGGCGCCGGCGCTGGTGGAAGTACTGTTCGGCTCGGCAGGCGCCAAGGCGCCCACCAACTTCCCCCGCAACGACCTGGTGGCCACCTTCTTGACGGGCATCAAGGGCGTGAACCAGCCAGCGACGGTCGTCGCCTCTGAAATGCTGCGCCTGAATACCTCCATCGCGCCCACCGCCGTGGGATCGCAAAAGCGCCTGGGGGTGATCGATGGCGATAACGCGGGCTTCCCGAACGGCCGCCGTCCCGGCGACGACGTGGTCGACGTGGTGCTGCGCGTGGCCATGGGCAAGCTGTGCACCTTGAACATCGGCTGCGCCCCGGCCGACGCGCCCGCCGGCGCCCTGCACTTCACGGATGGCGCTTTCCTCGACGAAACCTACTTCACGGCGGGTTTCCCTTACCTGAAAACCCCCGTGGCCGGTTCGCCACAGCAGTAACAAGGAGAACGCGATGAAAAAGCTCTATCTGATCGGCGCCCTGGCGCTCGCGGCCCTGCTGGCCGGCTGCGGTGGCGGCGGCAGCAGCCACGACGGTGATAACGGCAACGGCGGCACCACGCCGCCCCCCGTGGTCTTGCTCGATGCGTTTTATGTGGCCGTCAGCAACGTCATTCTGACCACCAGCGATGACAAGGATGGCGTCGCCATCGACGCCATCATGGCGACGTCGCCGGAAGACACGGAACCGGTGCCGCTGTAAGGCCCTTGCGGGCGCCGGGGAGTCCGCTCTCCGGCGCCCACATCAATAACTGTTGATGGCATCCATGATGAAAACACTGATCCCCCTGCTGTGCGCCTGCCTGCCCCTGCTGGCCCTGGCCGCCCCCTACACGCCGAAAGACGGCGGCGCCGTCATCGAACAGCTGCCGCGCCGCGCCGACGCCACGCAGAGCGAGTTGCGCGGCCTGCGCCAGCAATTGAATGCCGCGCCGCAAGACCTGGCGCTGGCAACCGGCCTGGCGCAGCGCTACATCGCCCTGGCGCGCAGCGAAACGGACCCGCGCTACCTGGGCTACGCACAGGCGGCCTTGGCGCCCTGGTGGCGGCAGGCGGCGCCGCCCCTGCCCGTGCGCCTGCTGCGCGCCACCATATTGCAAAGCACCCACCAGTTCGGTCCAGCCCTGCAAGACCTCGATGCCGTCATCGCGCAGCAGCCGCACAACGCCCAGGCCTGGCTGACGCGCGCCACCGTGCTCACCGTACAGGGCGATTACCCGCAAGCCACGGCGGCCTGCGCCCGGCTGTCGGCGCTCACCACGCAGCTGGTCACCGTCACCTGTATTGCGAATATCGCCAGCGTCACGGGCCGTGCCGCCGCCAGCGAGCGTTTGCTGGACCTGACGTTGCAAAGGAGTGCCGGCGCGGCGCCCGAGCTGGAAAGCTGGGCCGCCACCCTGCTGGCGGAAATGGCCACGCGGCGCGGCGAGAGCACGCTGGCCGAAGCGCGCTACAAGACGGCGCTGGCGCGGCAGCCGCGCGACAGCTACCTGCTGGGCGCCTACGCGGATTTCCTGCTCGACCGGCAGCGCCCGCAGGACGTCGTCAAGTTATTGCAAGACCTGCAGCGCATCGACGCCCTGCTGCTGCGCTACGCGCTGGCCCTGCAATCGCTGCCCGACCGGCAGACGGCCTTCCAGGCGGCCAAAGCGGAACTGTCGGCCCGTTTTACCGCCGCCATGCAGCGCGGCGACACCGTGCACCAGCGCGAACAAGCGCGTTTCGCCCTGTTCTTGCAACAGGATGCGCCGGCGGCCCTGCGACTGGCGCAGCAGAACTGGGCCATCCAGAAGGAAGTGCCCGACATGCGCATCGTGCTCGAAGCGGCCCTGGCCGCCCGCAATGACGGGGCCGCGCAAGCGGTGCTGGCCTGGATCGCTGCGAATGGCGTGGAAGACGCGGCCCTGCAGCGGCTCGTCAGGCAGCTGGGGCCGCAGGGTGGGCAAAAAATCAGTGTTATCAGGAAAGCGGGGGTACTGTGATGTGTGCTGTAAAGCGCTGTTTGTTCATCCTGCTGCTGTGCGCCTGGCTGGCCCCCGCGCAAGCCCACAAACCCAGCGACAGTTATCTGAGCTTGACAATTCACGGCCAGCGGATCGAAGGCCAATGGGATATCGCCCTGCGCGACCTCGATTTCGCCATCGGCCTCGATGGCAATGGCGACGGCGCGCTGACCTGGGATGAAATCCGCGCGCGCCACGCGGCCATTGCCGCCTACGCGCTGCGGCGCCTGCAGGTGGCCGGCGACCAGGGCACCTGCCCATTGCAAGCCGTCGAACAGCTGATCGACCATCACACGGACGGCGCCTACAGCGTGCTGCGCTTCCAGGCCACTTGCCCGGGCGGCACGCTGGCGAATTTACACATCGGCTACACCCTGTTCGCCGACCTCGACCCGCAGCACAAGGGGTTGCTCAAGATTAACAGCGACGGCACCACGCAAACGGCCATCTTCGACCCGGACAGCCCGCGCCAGACCATCTCCCTGGCCGCGCCCGACCGCCTGGCGCAGTTCGGCGCCTACGTCAAACACGGCATCTGGCATATCTGGATCGGCTACGACCATATCCTGTTTTTGCTGTCGCTGCTGCTGCCGGCCGTGCTGCTGCCCGGCTTGCGCGAACAGCAGCAGGGTCTGAAGGCGGCCTTCCTTGACGTGCTGAAAGTCGTCACGGCGTTCACGCTCGCCCATTCCATCACCCTGAGCCTGGCCAGCCTGTCCGTGGTGTCGCTGCCCTCGCGCTGGGTGGAGTCGGCCATCGCCGCCTCCGTGATCCTGGCCGCGCTGAACAACCTGCTGCCCCTGTTCCAGGGCAAGCGCCCCGTGGCCGCCTTCGCCTTCGGCCTGATCCACGGTTTCGGCTTTGCCAGCGTGCTGCGCGACCTGGGCTTGCCGCAGGGCTCGCTGCTGGCCAGCCTGCTGGGCTTCAACGTCGGCGTGGAAATCGGCCAGCTGGCCATCGTCGCCGCCTTTTTACCCGTCGCCTGGCTGCTGCGCAAGACCTGGCTGTACCGGCAGGTGCTGACCGTGGGATCGCTGGCGATTGCCCTGGTGGCGTGCGTGTGGCTGGTGGAACGGATAGCCGACATCAAGCTCATCAGCGCATGAGCGCGCCCGATTCATTAGCGCAGCTAATAAGACCATGCCGATTTCAACGGCTTATCACAGAGTCGATTGCGGCTTAGAGTAGCTCCTGTCAGTTACCGAAGGAGCTAGTCATGCACCACGTCACCGTGAACAACGACATCAGCATGCCCGTCGCCGGCTACGGCGTCTTCCAGATCCGCGATCCGGCCGAATGCGAGCGCAGCGTGATCGACGCCATCGCCGCGGGCTACTTGCCTGATCGACACGGCGGCGTCCTATATGAACGAGGCGGCCATCGGCCAGGGTATCCAGCAAGGCGGCGTGGCGCGCGAACAGCTGTTCGTCACCAGCAAGCTGTGGGTGCAGGATACGGGGTACGAGCGCACGCGCGACGCCATCGCGCAGTCGCTGCGGCGCTTGCGGCTCGATTATCTGGACCTGTTCCTCATCCATCAGCCATTCGGCGACATGCACGACTCCTGGCACACCATCGGCGTGCTGGCAAAGACCGTGCGCCGCGAGCGCATGGCGGAAAATTTGGCGATTGACCATTTTGACCTGGACGAGGCGGATATGGCCGCCATCGCCACCCTGGAAACGGGTACCAGCAGCTTCTTTTTCCACCGCGACCCCGCCATCGTGCAATGGATGGCGGGACGCAAACTAGAGATTTAAAAGAAAGCCAGGCGGTGCAGCTATATCATCACGAGCCACCAGCTAGCTTGGCTTCCTGTACATCCAATTGCCTTACTCCCTCCAAAATACCGTCTTGATACTGAAAAAGAAGACGAACCGGCTCATCGTGCTTGAGTAAAAGTCCGGCACTTTCATCAACGGCATTTTTTACAACGGCCTGACTCTGTCTGATTTTCAAAACCATATCGGCCAATTGTTTGCTCAAGGCATCGCGCCTGCGTTTGAGTGTATTTTGCGAATTAAACAACGAAGATATATTTTTAATTTCCAGGCTGAGCGACGCGCTTAATCTGGGGGCCAATCCGCCGAAATCCTCAATCGCTTGTTGAAGATCGGCATGTCGGGCTTCCTTGAGTTTTGGCTCTCCTGGAAAGAGGGAAAAAACATGCCAAGCGCAGATGCGAGTACGGATGCACAGTGCCAGATGTTGTAGCAAATCTTCCTGCTCTCTGATTTTTTTGGAAATATTTAATGCCAGTTCTTCTGTTCCAACTGTTTCAGCGTGCGGAACCGCTTTTTCGAAGCCCTGTATTAATTGCATGTACATATGATTGCTTATCGAAAGTAGATCTCTTTCGCATCGTTCAAGTTCGGTTCTTACGCTTGCCGGAATTTCCCCTGCTTCCAAGGCAAGGCGTGCCTGATCAAGATAACGGTAAGTGCCCCGTATCTGTGACGTGCGCTCCTGGTCCAAGAATCGTGAGAGATGCTCGACACCTTCGCCAATCTTATCGAGCTTCTTGCTTATATCGGCAAGATGTTTTTGCGCCACCACGACAGATGCGATCTGCCAAACGGCTCCGGCATTGACCATGTTCTGCATTTTTTCAGTAGTAAACAGTCGCGCATGCTCACTTACACCTTTGCCACCCATGGTAAAAGCCCGGAAACCTTTGCCATCAGAAGCGCGGACCAGATCACCATTCACAACAACTTCCATTAACTGTCGGCCGTTCACTTCTTTCGCCGCAAGCACCGCTGGCAATGCCTGAAGCATACTGCCAAGGCGAGCAGCCGTGGCCGCTCCCGTTGAGATACCACCACGTAAAACCTGCTCAAATACGGAAAATTGCTCGCTGGACTGAATAGTGATAAGAGCATGATCGAACTGGTCTGCAATAACGAGTACGGCATCCTCCTGCAATGGCACCTCTTCCGCGATGGCATCTGATCGATTGCCGGATGATGTCTTTCTTTTCGGGGTTTTCATAAATTCAAGTCCGTTGAGCAGTAATTTTCTTACCCAAGGTAAGCGCTACAAAATGGCAGCATCAATAAGTAGAGATAAGCATACTCCCAAGAGTATTTATCAAGGTAAAATACCGGGTTGCAACGGGTGACAGTTTACAGATTATTGGTCTACCTACGCAACGAATAGCTTTACACATATCGACATTTTTTGACAAGGAAAATTATGGCATATCGGTATGATCCAGATCTGGAATTTCTCGAAAAAATTGATTCTGTCGACCTTAACGATCTGGTCTCGTGTCTGACGCATGACAAGGATGGCTCAGCTAGACTAACAGAAGAGCTGACTGGCACGGAATTGTTTAAAAAACATCACCCAGATCATCATCAATACTGGGAACTGATCGCAGCTGAAATTCAGTGTTTTGGCGCAAATACTTTCGTGACCTTGTTCCGAGGTGGCAAGGGAGTCGAATATCGCGAGATACTGATTGACGTATGTGACAAAATGAAAGTCAACTATAACAAGGACTCTTCTGTCGAAGTCATTGAAAACAATCTTTTACTGAAAGTTTTAAAGGATGCACTTGACAAAATGCCGGCCGATGAGTTGCGCAAGCTTGCAGAATCCGTGGGCATGAAGAATATTCATCTTTTCACACCAGAATCCATGCTGGGCGTGTTTCAAGCCGTTTTCCGTGCAGGCGGATTCAAATCCTACCAACTGACGCTGGTCATTGTTAATGCTATTCTGAAAGCAATGATTGGACGCGGGCTCAGCTTTGCCGGAAACGCCGCTTTGACCCGGAGTGTTGCAGTTCTAACAGGGCCAATAGGGTGGGCAATTACCGGCGCTTGGACAGCTGTGGATATTGCAAGTGCAGCATATCGTGTGACGATTCCTGCTGTGATACAGATCGCGGCCTTGCGTCAAAAACATCTGTACGGAAGGCAAGCTGACGATATTTCATTCAGCTAAGAACTATAAGATGCACACCGCGCCTGCCTGGTGTTATTCACAAAGCGCTACACAGGCGCCTTGCAACTACGCCCGTGTACATCAACCGTAGCAGCCTTCAGGAAAAACCGATGAACGCCTGCGGCACGGCCTGCGTCAGCCACACGCCATTATCCGACACATAAAACACGTGGCCCTGCGCCTGCATGGCGGCCGCAGCCACCGTCAGCACGACGGGCTTGCCGTGGCGCGCGCCCACGGCCACGGCCGTTTCACGGCTGGCAGACAAGTGTACGTGGTTGCGCGCGCCCGGCAGCAGGCCGGCCGCGCGGATCGCCTCGACAAAGCGGCTGGCCGT
>NZ_LT607486.1:51322-53895 GCF_900095235.1 Janthinobacterium sp. UMAB-60 | reverse complement strand
AAAGCGATATCGACAGTGGCCAGCGAGTGCCCCTGGTTGGCGCGGATGCGCAAGCCGTCGTCGCTGATGGCGTAGCGCGTCTTGCTGTCGCGCGCCACCACGTCATCCAATTGTTCACGGGAAAGGCGGCGCCCATGCCGGGCTGCCAGCGCCAGCAGCTGGCCGATATCGGCCCAGCCCTGGGCATCAAGAGCGAGGCCGATTTTTTCCGGAGAGTGGCGCAGGATAAGGGAAAGGAATTTACTGGTTTGTACTAGGTGATCGGTCATGCCCCAGTTTACCGTTGTCAGAACGCATAAGACAAGGTCAAACGCGCGGAACGCGGTTCCACCGGATGAAAATGCCGGTCGCTCACCCCGTCCGCCCCGTCGCCTGGCAAGCGCGACGCATAGTAGTAATCGATATCGCTGGCGCGTTTATTGAACAGGTTGAACACGTCGAGCGACAGCCGCGTCCTGCGGTTGAGCTGGTACGCGAGGCGCGCATATGCCAGCGTGGTCGAGGCGGAGCGCACGCTATTGTCCTCGATCAAGGACCGGGGGCCGAAATAGCGCAGCTGCAAGGCGCCTGACCACGGGCCCCGGTCCGTCACCGTCACGCCGAACGAGGCTACCTTGTCAATCGAGCCGGGAATGAAGTTGCCGGCCGGATCATTTTGCGTGTAGCGCGAGCGCGAGGCGGCCAGGTCCAGGTCGAACAGCAGCCACGGCGCGGCAACATAATGGTTGTTCCATTCGATGCCATGGCGGCGGCTGGCGCGGCTGGGCTGCGTTTCGCCCGCGTCGCCGACGAACAGCAGTTCGGACGCGACGTCGAGGCGCCACAGGGCCAGCGAGCTTTGCAGGCCCGGCAGCCATTCCGTGCGCGCGCCCAGTTCCATGCCCCTGGTCGGCACCAGAGGCGTGACGGGAACCGAAGGCGTGCCATCGGGCAAGCGCGTCTGCGTCGTGCCCCGCGCATCGTTGCTATGGAAACCCTTGCCGTAGTTCACGAAGAATTCCGTCTGACTCCACGGACCGAGGATCAAGGACAGTTTCGGCGACACCACGTGGTCCTGTGCCATACCGCTGTTGCCGTCGATACTGCTGGCCACCTTGAAACGGTAGGCGTCGTAGCGCAGGCCCGCCACGGAACGCAGCCACGGCAGCCATTGCGTCGTGTTTTCGCCGTACAGGCCAATGCTGGCCTCGCGCACCTTGTCTTCGCGCACCGTGCTTTGCCGAACTCTGTCCACCGTGCTGTACAGGCCCACGGGCGACAGCCGGTCGTAGCGGGCCTGCACGCCGAGCTTGTTGCGCATGGACAATCCCGCCAGCTGCGTATTCCAGCTTTCGCTGGCGTTGACACCTGCCACCGTGCGCCGCTCGCTTTGCTGGAACTGGTCGCCCGTGGCCGGGTCGGCCAGGAAATAGGTGAAATCGCTGTTGAGTTCCAGCTGCGAGCGGATCAGATAGGCATCGAGTTCGAACAAGCGGTTTTCCGTGCGCTGGCGCATCGCATACGACAGGCTGGCGCGCGACGTATCGCCGCCGTCGCTGGGCGCCAGACTGCCGAAACGGCCGATCTGGCCGGACTCCACGGCGCGCAGCGGTACCTGGTCGGTGGCGTTCCAGCTGTTCTGGTAGGCCATGGCCGTCACGCTGTATCCATTGTCCGTCGTGCCCTGGCTGTAACGCAGCACGCCGCTGACCTTGCGCACGCGCTCCGGCACGTCCCACGGGCCGTTGTTGCGGTTCACTTCCAGGCCGTACAGCAAGGTGCCCTGCCCGGCAGCGACCGAATCGGCCACGACGGCGCGCACATAGCCGTGCTGGCCGACAGACACGCTGGCCTGGCCTTGCGGCAATTTATCGGCCAGCCGGATGCGGGCGCTGCCAGCCGAGGCGAAATCGCCTTCGCCAGCGAAATACGGCCCCTTCTTGTAGTCGATGCGCTGCACCAGTTCGGGAATGAGGAAATTGAGGTCGGCATAGCCTTGCCCGTGCGCATGCGTGCGCATGTTGACGGGCATGCCGTCCACATAGGTGGCGAAATCCGTGCCATGGTCGAGGTTAAAGCCGCGCAAGAAATACTGGTTGGCCTTGCCGTCGCCGCTGTGCTGGGTGACGATCAGCCCCGGCACGAATTCCAGCAACTCGCCCGTGCGCAAGGCGGGCCGGTTGACGATCAGCTCGTTGGTGATGACGCCCTGGCTGGCCGCATCCGAAGTGCCGACGGCATTGTCATAATGGCCCGTCACGCGCACGGTGCGCGACGCATCCGTGGACGATGCGGCCTCCGGCGCAGCCGCCTTGCCGGCGCCGGCCAGCAGCAACAAGGCACAAGCTGCCATCTGTTTGCGTTTTATCAATGGCATGGCGTCTCCCCTTTTTATGATGTCAGTACAGGCTCCTACGGGATATATACGCGGCAGGCCGGCTGCCTGGATTCAGTTTTTTTCAAGGAGCGTCCGTGGACCTGAACGACAGCGCTGGCAAGGCGAGCAAAACGGCCACGGCGGCCGTGCGCAAGCGCGACGTGCTGCCATATATCCTGCTGTTCATCTTGCTCGCGGGCTTGCTGTCCGTGCTGGC
>NZ_LT607486.1:29982-51292 GCF_900095235.1 Janthinobacterium sp. UMAB-60 | reverse complement strand
CATGCCGTACCGGCCCTGCTGTGGAGCCTGGGCTTTTGCGTCAGCGGCATGCTGCTGGGCTTTCTGTTCGGCATCCCGCGCAGCCTGCCATCGGGCACCGTCAACGCCGCGCCGCCCGACGAGCGGGCCAATGGCAAGGGCCGCCCCACGGACGAACCGCCCGCCGCCGGAGCCGAGGCGGCGGCCGGCAACCCCAGCAATACATTGTTCCTGGGCACGCCGACGCCCATGGAAATCAATTCCAACCTGGTGGAAGTGTCGGACTGGCTGACGAAAATCATCGTGGGCGTGGGTTTGATCGAGCTCAAAAGCCTGCCCGGCAGCGCGCGCAGCATGGCCGCCTTCATCGCACCCAGCCTGGCCACGGACACGCCCACGGCGATGGCGATGGTGGGCGGCATCATGCTGTTCTTTTCCGTGCATGGTTTCCTGATCGGCTACCTGCTCACGCGCATTTACCTGTCCATCATGATCAAGCGCGCCGACAGCCTCGTCAAAAATGAGTCGGTGCGCCTGGAAAGCGGCAAGGAAATCGAAGTGACGGAGCTGAGCCGTCTGCAACAAAAGTCGCTCGACGACATGCAGGAAGCCATCACGCAGCTGTTGCTGGCCCATCCGCCCGATGGCGGCGCCGCCGCCACGGCCCTGGCCGGCGTGCCGACGGCGCAAAAGCCGTCCAGCCTGGTGCTGTGGCTGGACGACCATCCGCGCAACAATACTTTGCTGGTGGAACAGCTGGAACGGGAAAACATCAAGGTGGACCAGGCCGTGTCGACGCGCCAGGCGCTGGCCATGCTGCAACAGAAACACTACGCGCTGTTCATCACGGACATGGCCAGGGTGGAAAACGGCCGCAGGATCAAGGATGCGGGCGTGCGCACGGTGCGCGAGGTTCGGCAAGTGCAGCCGGAGCTGCCCATCATCGTGTATTGCAGCAAGGATACGATCGCCAGCTACAGCACGGAAGCGCAGGCGGCCGGTGCCCGTTTCATCACCACCTCGGGTACCAGCCTGCTGGCCAGCATCAACAAACTATTGCACGAGGGACGCGGGGACGGCGGTCAGCCACCGACGCAGGCGTAGCTGCCCACGTAATGCAGCGAACTGCGCTGCGGGTGCGCCAGTTGATTCGGCGCAAACACGCAGACGACCGTATCGGCCAGCAAGCCCTGCGCATCCGCACACGCCAGCGCCAGCCAGCTGTCGCCATACGACACGCCGTCGAGCAGCTCTGCCAGCGGCGCGGGCGACGGCAACAGCGCACTCTCGACGCAAGCTGGCTCGTACTGCGTGAGGCCCGTTTCCAGGAAGAATGGCGACGGCAGTCCATCGCCATCTTCCGTGTACGTGGGCGCCAGATAGGCCTGCAGCGCTTCCCAACTGGAGAAGCGGCCGCTGCAGGCAAACACGTGGGCCATGGGCAAAATTAAAGCTTCTCCATCTTTTGCCGCACGGCCGGCGCCGTCGACGCCGTTGGCGCCAGTTCCAGATAGGTTTTGTACGCGGCCTTGGCCTTGGCGGCATCGCCAGCCTTGGCATAGGCGTCGCCCAGGTTCAAATAGGCGATGGCGCGCGACGGGTCCATCCTGACCGTGTTTTCAAACCAGCGGGCCGCTTCGCGGTATTTTTCCTGCTTGTAGAAGACAAAGCCCAGGTTGTTGGCCGCCAGCGCGAAGTCGGGTCGCAATTTCAGCGCTTCCGTAAATTGCGCTTCCGCCGCCGCATACTGTTTCTCCTTGTACAGCTGCAAGCCGCGGTCGTTGGCGCGCTGCGCCAGCTGGCGCGTGGAGGTCGGTACGGCGCCCGGCGTGACGATCTTCTGTTCGCCGCCCTGCAAATCCTTCACCGTCACGCTGGCCGCTTGCGGCTTGGCGTCGAGCTTGCTGTTCAGGGCGATGGCTTCCGTCGACAGCTGCGTCGTGTTCGGGCTGAGGAATTCCGTTTCTCCCGGCAATTCGAAGACGAAATCGCCCCCTTCCGAGCCCGGCAAGCTGCCGAACGCGGGCGTCTGGTTCGAGACGCTGGAGACGGCCGGCGCCACATACGCCGCCAGTTCCGTGGCCGTGATGAGGCCATCGCCGTTCAGGTCGCCCTTGCCCGCCAGGCCTTGCAGCAGGGTCCACGTAAACACGGAGTGGCCGTTCGGTCCGCCGTCGGCCACCAGCTGGTCGCCGCCGCCGGCCGTCAGCATTTGCCGGCCGATCCGCTTGGCATTGTCGCGCAGGAAAGAGCTGGAACCGGCGCCGCGGGTCAGGCCCAGGCCGCTGTAGCAGGCATCCATGACGAAGAACGCGTGCTTGGCCGTCAGACTTTCCGCGATATTCTGGATTTCCGTCATCGGAATCGCATCCGTGGCGAATTGCGCCGGATCGGAATCGACGGGCACGATGTAGCCGAGGTCGCGCCCGGAGCTGAGCTTGCGCGTGGCACCGTGGCCGGCGAAGAAGACGAAGATGCGGTCATTCTTTTGCACGCCGCCGTGGGCCAGCTTGTCGTGGAAGGCGGCCAGGATATTGTTGCGCGTCGCTTCGCCATTCTTCAGGGTCACGACGCGCTCGGGCGCAAACGCGAATTTTTCGATCAGCGTTTCGCGGATGCCTTGCGCATCGCGCACCGCATATTGCAGTTTCGGCCACTTGGCGTAGTCGTCGATGCCGATCACGACGGCCCAGGAATTGGCGTAGCCCGTGGTGACGGGCACTTTTTCCGGCGCGGGCGCCGTGCTTTTTGCCACCTGGAAGCTGGTGCCATCCCAGCCCGCGAATTGATAGCCTTCGGCGATCAGCTTGTCCAGCACGGCCGGCAAGGCTTTCACCGTGCGTTCATGGATGTCGTGGAACAGGACGATGCCGCGCCCCGCCTTGTCGACGGAGGCCAGCACGCGGTTCGTGATCGAGCTGGGCACAGGGTCGGCCCAGTCCAGCGAATCGATATTCCACATCACGGATTTCAGATGCGCATCGGCCAGCGCGGCCATGCCTTCGCTGTTGCGCGCGCCATACGGAAAGCGGAACAACGCGGCCCGCTCGGGGCTGATGGCTTTGAGTAAAGTGTCGGTGCCGAGGATTTCGCCTTTCAGCTTGTCGCCCGTCTGTTTCGACAATTGTGCGTGGCTGAAACTGTGGTTGCCCACGGCATAGCCTTCCTTCATCAGCTTGCGGCTCACTTCCGCGCCCGCACCCAGCTTGGCGTGGCCTTCCGCATCGAGCGAACCCAGGTTGCGGCCCACGTTGAAAAACACGGCCGGCACGCCATACTGTTTCAGGATGGCACTGATCTCTTCCGTGTAGCGGCGGTGCGGGCCGTCGTCGAAGGTCAGCACGATGGTTTTCTTCGGCAAGCCCAGGCCGAAGATTTCCGCCTCGTCCTTCTTCGGCGCCGGCTTGGCCTCTGGTACGGAACCGGCCGGAGGAACAGCATACGGCACAACGATGCCGTTTTCCTTCAGAATCTGCTCGCGGCTGTAGAGCTTTTTCAGCTGCGCCACGTAATCGTCCCAGCGCTCGCGCTTGAGTTCGATGGAACGCTGGCCCAGATTACCGAAGATTTGCCGGATTTCCTTCTCGTAATTGCGCTCGATCTCGCCCAGCGCATCGAGGTCTTCGGAAATGCGCTTGTGCAGCTTGATGGCGGGCAAGGAGGAATCCTTGGCCACGTCGGCCAGCATGCTTTGCAGCAGTTCGCGGAAAGCCAGGCGGTCCGCGTCGTACAGGCCGGGGTCCGATTCGATATACGTGAGCAGGCTGTCGAGCGCCTCGAAGCGGCCCGGATTCGTGGGTGCCGTCAATTGATCGAGCGCAAGATCGAGCTTGGCGATGCGTTCCTGGTTTTCATGGAAAAGCGCCTGCCCCACTTTACGCGCTTCGTCGCGCGCGCCTTCGGGCAAGCTTTGCTCGTCGGCCAGCAGCACGATGATCTTGCGGAAATTGCCCAGCAAATCGCGGAACTGGCTGGCCACGGCGGCCGTATTGACAGCGGATTGGGGCGCGGCGGCCGGGCTGCCCGAAGCCGGGGCGCCCGGCGTGGCGGTGGCGGCCGGACGAGTGTAGGTGTAAATGCCGGCCCCAGCGGCGAGAGCCACGACGACGGTGGCGGCGATCTTGATCGGCTTGGAAGTCACAGGCTTATTTTTCCCTTCAACTACGGAGTAAGGCGGCGCACGTGCGCCGACAGTTTCTTATTCCGTAATTGTAGAGCACGCCTGGCAATATGGGCCGTACGATTATTGCCAGGCAGCCAAGGGATCACAGCGGGTTCGGATCGAAATGCTTGCGCAAGCCTTGCCAGCACTCGAAATAGTCGCTCTGCAGCAAGCCACCGTCCAACGCGAACGGCGTGGGCTTGAGGATGGTGCGCGTCTCGAACATGAAGGCCATGGTGTCGGCCACCTTGACGGGCTGGGACGTGTCACTGTGCGAGGCGCGTTCGAACGTCTGCGCATCGGGACCGTGGCCGGACATGCAGTTGTGCAGGCTGGCGCCGCCCGGCACGAAGCCGGCCGCCTTGGCGTCGTACACGCCGTGGATCAGGCCCATGAATTCGCTGGCCACGTTGCGGTGGAACCACGGCGGCCGGAACGTGTGCTCGGCGGCCAGCCAGCGCGGCGGGAAGATGGCAAAGTCGATGGCGCCCATCAGCGGGTTTTCGCTGGGTGCCTGCAGCACGAGGAAGATCGACGGGTCGGGATGGTCGTAGCTGATCGAGCCGATGGTGTTAAAACGGCGCAAATCGTATTTGTACGGCGCGTAATTGCCGTGCCAGGCCACGACATCCAGCGGCGAATGGTCGAGGGTCGTGCGCCACAAATGGCCGCCGAACTTGGCCAGCAGTTCGCACTCGCCGTCGATATCCTCGTAGGCCGCGTGTGGCGCGAGGAAGTCGCGGCTGTTGGCCAGGCCATTCGAGCCGATGGGCCCCATGTCGGGCAAACGGAACGCCGTGCCGAAGTTTTCGCACACATAGCCGCGCGCCTGGCCGTCCGGCAGGGTCACGCGGAAGCGCACGCCGCGCGGGATCACCGCGATCTCCTGCGGTTCCAGCTCGATCAAGCCCAGTTCCGTGGCGATCGCCAGCCGCCCTTCCTGCGGCACGACCAGCAATTCGCCGTCGGCCGAGTAAAAGAAGCGCTGCATGGAGCGGTTGGCCGCATACACGTGGATGGCGCAGCCGCTCATCGCTTCGGCGCTGCCGTTACCTGCCATCGTTTGCCAGCCGTCGATGAAGTCGACCGGCGTACTGCTGTCGGGCAGCGGCAGCGGGTCCCAGCGCAACTGGTTCGGCGGCGTGGGGGGCATGGCGTGAAAATCGCTGACGATGCGGGTATTTTGCAGCAAGGTAAACGGCGGATGCTGGCTGGCGGGACGGATGCGGTACAGCCACGAGCGCCGGTTCTGCGCGCGCGGCGCCGTGAAGGCCGTGCCAGATAGTTGTTCCGCATACAGGCCCAGGGGCGCTTGCTGCGGCGAATTCTGCCCCTGCGGCAAGGCGCCGGCGATGGCTTCCGTGGCAAATTCGTTGCCGAAGCCGCTTTGGTAGCCGGCGCCCGTCATGCGTTCTCCGCCAGGCCGTCTGCCGCGTCGCGCAGCAAGCCCTGCACCACGTCGGCCTGGCCGATGGCGCCCATGGCCAGCAAGGCGAAGCGGGCCAGGAACAGCGGCGAGCGCTGTTCCCCCAGGCCACCCATGGTGTGGCACAGCTCCGTGTATAAATTATCGAGTTCGATGTCGGTCATGTTGTCTCCTGATCCTGATGTAATACATTCGGCCTTTCAACCCGAAAGGCGAAACAGCTGGGGTCGGACCCTGCGGGGGTGCACGCCCCAATGGGGCGCGTACCGCTCCCGAAGGGACCGACCCCGGAATTTGCCGTTGGGCTTAACTCGCTAATATCCTCGCCAGCGCCTGCGCCACCTGCCCCACCCTCACCTCGCGCCAGCGCCCCAGCACGTGCCCATCCGGGCGCACGAGATAAAACGTGCCGGGCTGCGCGTCAAACAGCGAGCATACCTGCGCCGTGTGGTCCCAGGCGCACCCTTGCTCCCCGCTGCGGCTGATCGCCACGGTCGTCAACGGCAAGCTGTCGCCCAGCGCCAGCAGTCCGGCAGGCACGCAGCCATCTTCGCTGAAATACAGGCCCGTGAAATGGCCGTCGTCGCGCTTCACCAGATCGGTAATATACCCCGCTTTTTGTCCACCGTTGTGCGGCAGCGCCAGCGGGCATTCGGGCAAGACCGTGCCCGGCGCGGGGCCGGCGGAAAACCCGTCCGTGTCCGGCGCATTCAGGGGCGACTGCGCATACGCGATGGCGCTGGTCTGGCGCGGGTTGATCAGCGAGCGCACATGCGCATGCTTGCCCGCCAGGCCCAGCACTGCCGTGCGCATCAGTTCGAAGGCGAACGTGGGCGGCGCCATGAATTCCGTGCTTTTGGTGCCGTGGCGCAAGTTTTCATGGGCCGCGTACACGCGCTCGTCCGAATAGCTGTCCAGCAAGGCCTGCGGCGCCTGGCCCTTGACCACGTAGGCCAGTTTCCAGGCCAGGTTGTCCGCGTCGTCGATGCCGGAATTGGCGCCGCGCACGCCGAAGATGGGCACCAGGTGGGCCGCATCACCGGCGAACAGCACGGCGCCATGCCGGTATTTTTCCAGAGTCAAGGCGTTGGCCTTGTAGATGGTGATCCACACGGGATGCCATGGCGCTGTTTCTCCCATCATGGCCAGCAGGCTGTCCACGCGGGGCGCCACGTTTTCCAGCAGCACGGCCGCCTGCGCATCCTCGTCGTCGCGCAGCTGGTAATCGATGCGCCAGATATCGTCGGGCTGCTTGTGCACCAGCACGGTCGAGCCGGGATTCGATGGCGGGTCGAAATACGCGAGGCGCTCCGTCGGGCGCTCGCTCTTCAGGTGGATATCGACGATCACATAGCGCCCTTCATAGCTGGTGCCTTGCAATTTGAGGCCCAGCGCCTCGCGCACGGCGCTGCGCCCGCCATCGGCCGCCACCAGCCAGTCCGCCTCGATTTTGTAGGTGTCCTCCGGCGTCGTCACCGTCACGCTGGCGCCATCGGCGCGCTGCTCCACGCCGGTCACCCGCGTTTGCCAGCGGATATCGATCAGCTCGCTCTGGCGTTCGGCCGCATCGAGCAGGAATTGCTCGATATGGTATTGCGCCAGGTTGACCATCGGTGGCAATTTCTGCTGCGCGTCTTGCGGCATCGTAAAGTGCAGCACTTCTTCGGCGCGGTAAAAGCTGCGTCCGCCCGCCCACGGCAAGCCTTTGCGGATAAAGCCGTCGAGTGCACCGAGGCGGTCGATGATTTCCAGGCTGCGCCGCGAAATGCAGATGGCGCGGCTGCCCGTGCAGACGCCGTCGTCCGCCTCGATCAGCACCGAGCGCACGCCGTGGCGCGCCAGGCCCAGGGCCGTGGCCAGCCCCACGGGGCCGCCGCCGACGATCAGCACGGGGACGTGCTGCGTGCCGGCGCCCGCAGGCTTGCCGGGCGGATACACTTTCGGCACATGGGGATAAGGATGGAATGTATCGCTCATGATGGGTTCCTCTTCAAGAATGTGTTTTACCGCCACGCGCGATGGGCAGGGTCAGCACGATGGCCGCGCCCGCCACCAGCAGCATGCTGGCGTACAGCAAGCCCGTGGCAAAGCTGTGCGTGAAATCCTTCAGCCAGCCCACCACGACGGGGTTCAGGGCCGAGCCGATATTGCCCGTGGCATTGATGACGGCGATGCCGATGGCGCGCGCGCCCAGGCTCAGGGCCCGGTCCGGCGTGGTCCAGAAGACGGACATGGCGGTATACGCGCCCGTCGAGGCCATGCACACGCCCAGCAACTGCAGGACGGGATTGCCAGAATAGGCCGTGAAGAGCCAGCCAGCGGCCGACAGCAGCATGGGCCAGACGATATGCCAGCGGCGCTCCTGCAGCCGGTCCGAGCGACGGCCCCACAGGACCATGCCGATCACGGTGCACACTTGCGGAATAGCCGCCAGCAGACCGATTTGCGTGTTGCTGGCGCCGCTATTGAAACTTTTTACGATCAAGGGCGTCCACACGGCCACCATCGCCAGGGTGTTGACCAGGCAAAAATAGGCGAGACCGAATTTCAGCACGGTGGGCGAGCACATTTCCGCCAGCACCGAGACTTTTTGCCGGGGCGTATCAGGCTTGTGCTCGGCCGCCAGCATGCGCGCCAGCACCTGCTGTTCCAGCTTGCCCAGCCAGTTCGCCTTGGCGGGCGAGTCGTCGAGGTAGCCGTACACGGCCAGGCCCAGCAGCACGGAAGGCATGCCTTCGAGCAAGAACAGCCATTGCCAGCCCTTCAAGCCCCAGTGGCCGTCCAGCCCCAGGATCAGGCCCGACAGGGCCGAACCGATGGCGGCCGTGACGGGCATGGCGATCATGAACAGGGCATTGGCGCGTGCCCGGTAGGCGCTGGGAAACCAGTAGGTCAGGTACAGCAGCATGCCGGGCAGGAAGCCCGCCTCCGTCACGCCCACTAAAAAGCGCAACGCATACAGGCTGGCCGGGCCGCTGGCGAACAGGGTCGCCGTCGAGGCCAGGCCCCAGGCGATCATCATGCTGCCTATCCATTTACGGGCGCCGATGCGCGCCAGCACGATGTTGCTGGGGATGCTGCAGGCGATGTAGGCGATGTAAAACAGCGTCGTGGCAAAGCCGAACTGGGTACCGGACAGGCCCAGGTCTTGCATCATGGTCAGGCCGGCGAAGCCGATGTTGATGCGGTCAAGAAAGGAAAACACGAACAGCAGAAACAAAAATCCCAGCAAATGGCGCGATACCTTGCGCATCACCTGCTGTTCCAGTTGATTGGCGGCCGCGTCAAAAACGGGCGCGTGGGCGGGGGGAACCGCTGGGGCGATGGTCATGCTTGTCTCCATAAGGTGTCGCCCTCCCCTTGTTGATTTTGTTGGGTGAGAGCGGCCGGGTGATCCCGGCTTGCAACACAGTATGCAGACGCGCGCCGCGAACCCTGTCCCCATTTTGGGGACATTTCGCGGCGAAAACAGTCAAAAAGGCGGAGCCATCCCTACGTCCAAGGGACTAGACAGGCGCTGGCGCCATGCACAAGGCAAACAACTGGCGCTGGCTGGAAATGCCCAGGCGCTTATAGGCGCGTTTCTGGTAAGTCGTCACGCTGGACGGTTGCACGCCCATGGTCTCGGCGATTTCCACGGCCGTGAGGCCTTCGAGCACGCAGCGCAGCACGTCCAGTTCGCGCTTGCTCAAGGCGGGACAATGCTGGCGCAACCTTGCCAGCATCATGGGCGCGACGCCTTGCGCCGGCTGGCCGTTCAGGCAGTAGTGATGCTTGACGGCATGGGCGAACAGCGGCGACAGGGTTTCGATGGCGGCGATTTCGCCAGGCTGGAACTGGCCCTGGCTGCTGTCGCGGTAAAAATTGACGGACAGCCAGATGTCGCCGGCCGGCTGTACCAGCAGCGACAGCCGGTCCGAGACATTCGGCTTTAGATAGCAGACGGCGCGATAGCCGGGATGGTCGATCTCGTCGCTCGCTTGCTGGTGCAGCACGATGGCGGGGTCCAGCTTCGGCTGGCGGGCAGGTGCGATGACGCTCTGATTGCCGTCGAGCGCATAGTAATGGCGCGCGTAGCTGTCCGCGATATCCTGCAAAAAACGCCCGCCGCGCCGGTCGGCCACGGCCACCGTGCGGGGCCGGTTGCCGAATTCATAGGCAAAGATCGTGCACTGGGCGATGGAGGCGGCCGTGCCGGCCGTTTTCAGGATGGCGCCCGCCATGGCATTGACATCCGCATGGCCGATGGCGGCCAGCAGATCGAGGGCGCGCCCCAGATCCAGCTGCCCTTCCGCCTGCCGCCGCTCGACGCGCCAGTAACGCATGCCCGTATCCTCTACTGCGCGCGCTGCGGCAAGACCCAGTCCGGCCGGATGTAGTGGCAGGTATAGCCGTGCGGCAAGCGCTGCAGATAATCCTGGTGCTCCGCTTCCGCTTCCCAGAACGGGCCGGCCGGTGCCACTTGCGTCACCACCTTGCCGGGCCACAGGCCGGAGGCGTCGACGTCGCGGATGGTGTCTTCAGCCACCTTTTTTTGCTCGTCGCTGGTGTAAAAGATGGCCGAACGGTAGCTCGTGCCGCGGTCGTTGCCCTGGCGGTCCGGCGTGCTGGGATCGTGGATCTGGAAGAACAATTCCAGGATCTTGCGGTAGCTGATGGTGTTCGGGTCGAAGATGATCTCGATCGCTTCCGCATGCGTGCCATGGTTGCGGTAGGTGGCGTTGGCCACGTCACCGCCGCTGTAGCCCACGCGCGTGGCAAGCACGCCCGGATAGCGGCGCAGCAAGTCTTGCACGCCCCAGAAGCAGCCGCCGGCCAGGATCGCGGTCTCGTTGTCTTGTGCCATGGTGTCGCTCCTCTTCATTCAGAAACAGCTATCTTACCGCGTCGCGCCATTTCCTTCAGGCCGCGCCAAAAGGCGCTTCAGCTGCGCCGCCTGGTAGGCGCCGATGGCGTCGTTGAACAGGCAGCGGATCAAGGGGTCGTCGACGATGTCGGCCTCTTCCAGTCCGGCCCGCGTGGCCGCGTCGAAAGGGCCATCGTTGATGCGCATGTACATCGAGGTCAGCGATTCACCGAGCACCAGCGCCGCATGGCATTTCACCAGCGGCACTTCCGTCGTCCAGCTGGGCGCCTCGCCGGTGGCGGGCACCAGGTCGATCAAGTCGCCGTGCGTGCGGTAATGCAGGACGGTGGCGGCGCCGTCGTGGCCGTACAGGGCCAGGCGCCACAGGCGCGGACTTTGGAAGTAACTGTCCTCGGGCAGTTCCATGTCGCGGTAGCGTTCAAGTAAACCGTTCTGGCAAAAATCGAGCACCAGCGCCGCATCGGCATCGTTCAAGGGCGCGAAACGCCGGGCGATGTCCGCCGTGGCGGGCGCAAGCGCATCGGGGCGGTAGTCGAAATCCACGTCCTGCGGGCCGACGGGTATCACCCAGGGCAAGGGTTCGGCGCTGCTCACGCCGTGCGCGTCGAGCAGCACGGCCGTCGACGGGTCGAGGCGGAAGATGTGCGCATCGGGCAGCGCGGCGCCGATTTCATCGGCAAAGCGGCGGTAGGTGATCGGGAACATCGCGTGGTTGTACCAGGACCAGTCTTCCTGCACGAACTGGCAGGAGCTGGGCACGAGGTAACGGGGCGCCAGCGCGCGCAGCTGGGGAATCCAGTCGTCGGGAAGCTCGACTGGCCCCTGCACTGCCTGCGACGGCGCGATGACGGCGATCTCGCGCATGGTCTGGAATGGCCACAGCACCAGATCCCAGGGCGCGAAGGCGGCCAGCTGCGCCAACGTCTCGGGGCCGATCCAGGAATCGACGACGTTGAGCACATTCAGGCCGGCCGCGCGCACCTGGAACAGCGAGTCGACATCGTCATCGAGCGCGCGGCGCGGGATCACCTCGATGGCGCCCACCCGCACGGGCGCGTCGACGTGCAGGCGCTCGACGGACGTAAAACCCAGCGCGCGCAGCATCGCGAACAGTTCGTCGAAGACGCAGTACAAATAGATGGGCGTGGCGCGGTCGAGCGCATCGAGGCTGTCGAGCGAGCAGTGGTCGTCGTGGAAGTGCGAGATGAAGACGGCATCCCAGCGCAGCCGGCGCACGGCGTCGAGGTCGAAGCGCACGGACGGAAACGCGTGGCAGTTGCGGCTGAACGGATTTTCAACGATGGGATCGAAGGCGATGGCCGTGTCTTCGCATTCGAAGACATAGCCGGCGTGCAGGATGCGGGAGATTTTCAGGGGCATGGATAAGCTGTATAAACCCAACGGCGTGAATACTGGGGTCGGACCCTGAGGGTCCGACCCCGGAATTTGCTTTCGGGGTGAGAAAAACGCCGGGAATGCTTAATACGGATTATTCAGCACATCCATCGCGAAATACGTAAAAATCATGTCCGCGCCCGCGCGCTTGATGGCGCCCAGGGTTTCCTGCACCACGCGGCGCTCGTCGATGGCGCCCGCCTGGGCGGCGAACTTGATCATCGCGTATTCGCCGCTGACCTGGTAGGCGCCGATCGGCAGGCGCGTCACTTCGCGCAGGTCGCGGATGATGTCCAGGTAGGCACCGGCCGGTTTCACCATCAGCGCGTCGGCGCCTTCGGCTTCATCGATCAAGGACTCGCGGATCGCTTCGCGGCGGTTCATCGGGTCCATCTGGTACGTTTTGCGGTCACCTTTGAGGGTGCTGCCGGCAGCGTCGCGGAACGGGCCGTACAGGCCGGAAGCGAACTTGGTCGAATACGCCATCACGGGCGTGTCGTGGAAACCGGCCGCGTCGAGCGCCGCGCGGATCGCCGCCACCTGGCCATCCATGGCCGCCGATGGCGCGATGATGTCGGCGCCCGCCTGGGCCGCGATGACGGCCTGCTTGCCCAGGTTCAGCACGGTGCTGTCATTGTCGACCGTATCGCCATGCAGGATGCCGCAATGGCCGTGGTCCGTGTATTCGCAGAAGCAGGTGTCGGACATGACCACCATTTCCGGCACGGCGTCCTTGATGATGCGCGACATGCGCGCCACCAGGCCGTCCGGGTTCAGGGTGTCCGTGCCATGGCTGTCCTTGTGGTGCGAAATGCCGAAGGTCATGACGGAGCGCAAACCGGCGCGCGCATAGCGTTCGACTTCCTGCGCCAGCTTCGCTTCGGGAATACGGCGCACGCCAGGCATGGACTTGATATCGATGAAATCGCTGGAACCTTCGTCGACGAAGATCGGCAGGACCAGGTCGCGCGGATTGATCTCGGTCTCGCGGAACAGCTCGCGCAGTTGCGGGGTCGCGCGCAGGCGGCGCATGCGCGAAGTTGGGTAGTGTGCTGGCATGGGGTGACTGGCTTCGGGTTAACAACGCCAACAAGTATACGCCGATCGCGCCGCTTGCGCCGGGCCGCCCGGCAAAAAAGCCGCGCAGGTCAAGAAACACCGCCCCGCGCCTTCATTGCGCGTGCAACAGGGCGGCCACTTGCCAGCGCATGTCCGCCGCCAGCTGCAGCAGCATGGCGCCGCGGCGACGCGCGTCCGCCCGCTTTTTCGACGGCACCAGTTCGATGTCCGGCATCCGGCAAGGGCCGCATGGCAGGAGGTAATTGCCGTCGCTGGTGGGCAGCGCATGCAGTTCCTGCCACGCCAGGTCGTAGTCGCACGAGATGTGGCGGCGCCGGCGCCAGTTCAGCGCGATGCGGTTGGCATTGCTGACCAGGTGCAGATGGCCGCAGCCGAAGAAGTCGCCCAGGTCGCGCAAGGCGGCCACCATCAGGTTTTTCGGCCGGCAGCCATGCAGCGCCCGCGTGGCGTCTTTCACCGCCTGCGCGCCGGCGGGCGAGCGCAAGCCCTGCAAGGCGCCCAGCTGGATGGCGGCGCCGCCGGGCTGGGGCCGGAACAGGAAACTGGCCAGGTACAGCGACACGCCGTCGCGCGTCAGGCGCAGGCACAGCTCCCCTTCGCGGTGGCTGTCGTGAATGGCTGTCAGCTGCAAGCGGTAGGTGGCGCCATCCTTGCCCTCGATGGTGGCGAGCACCAGCGCGCGGCGCGCCGCGTATTCCACCAGCGGCCGCGCGCCCGCCTGCCACAGGAAGCGGTAATGCCCGTGCAGCAGCTCCACCCTCGCCGCGCAAGCAAACTGGCGGCTGGCGTAGGGGCGGTAGATTTTGTACACCAGACTGGGATGGGCTTGCGCCAGCGCCGCCAGGCCCGGCGTGCCGGCGATGAAGGCTTGCCAGCGCGCGCGCTGCACGGGAAAGACCAGCGCGCCAAGGGCGGCCTTGAGGCGGTGGCCATGCTGGCGCAGTACTGGCTGCTGCGGCGCGGCGTTGTCGCCAATGGCGGTAAAAGTATGCATGCGAACGGCTCTACGACGGGTCTGGATAAACGGGACGCGGCGACGGCCGCAAGCAGCCCGGCGCAAAGCGGCTGCGCGTGCGCAGCCACTCTATGCCGGGTAAAGCGGATGATAGGGGGAGGTGAAAATGAAGGGGGTTACAAGTTGGTAATGTGCAGTTTAGCCACGCTAGCGCAGCAGCCGCAGGCGCAGGCGCAGGCCCGGCACCGCATCCTCGATATCCAGGCTGCCCCCATGCAGGGCGGCGATGGCCGCCACGATGGACAGGCCCAGGCCATTGCCGGGCAAATGCCGGCTCTTGTCGAGCCGGTAAAAACGCTGCGTCAGCTTCGGCAATTCTTCCCTGGGCACGCCGGGGCCGTTGTCGCGCACGGCCAGCCAGCTGCCCTGCGCATCGCTGCCGGCCGACACTTCCACCGTGGCGCCCGGACCCGCATACTTGATGGCGTTGTCGACCAGGCTGGCCAGCGCACTGCCCAGCAGGTTGCGGTCGCCGCGCGCCGGCACGCTGTCGCCATACATCTGCACCAGCAGCACACCCTGCTCGTCGGCCGTGGCCTCATACATTTCCACGATGTCGGCGCCGATCAGCTGCAGGTCGATGTCGTCGAAATTCTCGGGACGCATGCCCGATTCGGCCGCCGCGATCTGCAGCAGCTTGTCGAACACGCGCGTCAGGTCGTCGATGTCGTCGATGGCCGCCTGCGCCGCGCTCGCGTAGCCGGCCACGCCCTGCTGCTGGCGCAAGGCGCCATCGAGCTTGTTGCGGATGCGGCCCAGCGGCGTGCGCAGGTCGTGCGCAATGGCGTTCGAGACGTGGCGCACGCCTTCCATCAGGTGTTCGATGCGGTCGAGCATGCGGTTGATGTCGCGGCTCAGCAAGCCGAATTCATCCTCGCTGGAGACGGGAATGCGCCGGCTCAGGTCGCCTGCCTCGATTTCCCCCGCCGTGCGGCGGATTTGCCCGATGCGCGCCTCAAGCTGGCGCCGGAACAGCCACGCGCCCGCCACCACCAGCAAGATGGCCACCCCGCCGCCATAGGCCAGCGAGCGCAGCACCAGGGTGCTGATGGACTTGCCCTCTTCCATGTCGCGCCCCACAAACAGGCGCGCGCCGCCCGCCAGGTCGCGGATCAACATGCGCGCGGGCACCCTGCGTCCTTCGCGCGTGACGTCGCGGTGCAGCAGGCGGCCCACGGGACTGGCCGTGTCGGGCCAGGACGACAGATTGCCCGCCACGCGGCGGCCATCGGCATCCACCAGCAAGAAGATCTCCGTGTCGCTGTCGGTGCGGTCGGTGAGCAGATGGGCGATTTCCGCCGTCGTGCGGCTGCTGCCGCCCTGCTGGTACAGTGCGGCGAGGCGCTCCGAGAGCAGGGTCAGCTTGCGGTCCACGCTGCGATCGAGCACGCCGATGGTGCCGAAATAGAATACGGCGCAGACGATGCTGATCGAGACGACCACCAGCACGCCATAGCCGAGCGCCAGGCGGGCCGCAATGGAGCGGTGCAAGTTACGCACTATCGAGCACGCCCAGGGTGTAGCCGACGCCGCGCACCGTGTGGATCAACGGCGGCGAAAACTCCTTGTCCACCTTGGTGCGCAAGCGGCTCACCTGCACATCGATGACGTTCGTCTGCGGGTCGAAATGGTAGTCCCACACGGCTTCGAGCAGCATGGCGCGCGTGACGGACTGGCCCTGGTGGCGCATCAGGTATTCCAGCAGGCGAAATTCGCGCGGTTGCAGGGCGATTAGCCGGTTGGCGCGCGTCACGCGCATGGTGCGCATGTCGAGCACCAGATCGGCCACCTGCAGCTGCGTCGATTCGGGCACGGGCGCGGCGCGCCGCAGCAGCGCTTCGATGCGCGCCAGCAGTTCGGCGATGGCGAACGGTTTCGACAGGTAGTCGTCGCCGCCGCTGCGCAAGCCGCGCACGCGCTCGTCGACACTGGACAGGGCCGACAGCACCAGCACGGGCGTGTTGCGGCCCATGCCGCGCAGGCGCGCGACGATGGCCAGGCCGTCGATTTCGCCGGGCAGCAGGCGGTCGAGCACCAGCGCATCCCAGTCCTCGCCGCAGGCCAGGCGCATGCCGTCGATGCCATTGTCGCAGGCGGTGACGTCGTGGCCCGCCTCGCGCAGGCCGGCACAGATATAGCGGGAAGTTTCGGCTTCGTCTTCGATGACCAGGCAGCGCACGGGAGATTCCTTGTAAAGATCAGGCAGCAAATAGGCGCAGCATACGCCAGACGCGCGCCACTTGCCAGCCCCGTCGCGTGCGGCAAACGATGGCGGGGTCGGGTACAATACGGCCTCGACAATGTTTGGCCGCGCCCGCACGCGCGCACGTACGCATGTTTTTATCGGCGCCGCCCCGATTGCCGCGGCCTGCATCGCCACCACCGCCACTAACGAACAGCAGGCACGCCCGGCGCGCGCCATAGACAAATATAGCCATGAAATCGACCCACTCTCTCGCACTGGCGCTGGCCATGGCCATCACCTGCGGCAGCGCCGCCGCCGCAGACGTAAAACAAACCATGCTGTTCGATGAAATTCCCATCGGCAGCTGGAGCACCTCCGCCGAACTGGGCGCCATCACCACCTCGGGCAATACGGTCGGCACTTCGGTGACGGGCAAGATCGACGCGCGCCAGGAACTCGACGACTGGAGCAACCAGTACATCTTCAGCGGCTACTTCAAGGAAGACGAAACGACCAACGACGATGGCAAGAAAGTGCGCGAACGCTCGGCCGAGCGCTTTTCCGCTTCCGCCAAGGCCGCCTACAAACTGATGGCCGACCATGAAAAACTGTTCGTGCTGGCCTCGCACGTAAACGACAAATTCGGCGCCTACACCAAGTACTCGACCCTGGCCGTCGGTCATGGCTCGCGCTGGTACCAGTCGAGCGACAAGAGCGTCGACGTGGAATTCGGTCCTGGCTATTTCAGCGGCACCAACGAGACGGGCGAATCGGAGCACGGCCTGACGGTGCGCGGCGCGGCCGCCATGAAGTGGAAGATCAGCCAGTCGGCGATGTTTTCACAGACGCTCAGCGTCGAACGGGGTACCTCGAACACCCACTCCATCGCCGAAACGTCCCTCAGCACGAAAATCAACGGCACCATGCAGATGAAGGCCGCCTTCAGCGCCCGCAACGACACGCGCGTACCGGACGACAAGAAGAACACGGATACGCAGACGTCGCTGACCCTGGTCTATTCGTTCTGAGATGCCGGCCACGCTGATGCGGCGACTGCGCCTGGGCGCCCTGCTGTGCGCGGCTGCGCTGCTGAGCGGCTGCGCCGCCGTCACCGTCAGCGCGATCTCGCCGGCCGACTACCTGCAGCAACGGCGCGGCGACATCCTCACCACGGGCAAACTCAGCGCTTCGGCCAGCGAAGTGCTGCGCATCATCGGCAGCGACATCGCCGCCTGCGAAGCCAATACGGGCAGCTGCCGCGCCGACCTGGCCCGCTCCGAGCTGCTCAGCGACGAGCAGCGCCTTGCCACGCTGTCCGAATTGTGGCTGGAAAGCGCGCTGGCGGAAGAAAAACAGGGTGACCACCCCAGCGCCGAATTGCTGGCCGCCTGGCTGGAATCGGCCCGCTACGCCTACGCCTACCTGTTCTACACGACGCGCACGCCGGGCCAGCGCGCCTTCGAGGAACGGCAGACGCAGATCCGCGACTACTATAACTATGCCGTGCAAAAGGCCGTCGGCAACCTGTTCCGCCACCGTGGCGAATACCGCCCGGACGGCCATGTGATCCGCGTCGCCGGCTGGGAAATCGACAGCGAATTGTCGGCCCTGCGCCTGCCCGAAGACGGCACTCTGCCCGAAGAACTGCTGCCGGCCACCTCGCTGTCGTTTTCCGGCCTGCGCAATGTGTACCGGCGCGACGGCTTCGGCGCCGACCTGGTGGCCGTCATGCCCAAGCCCCAGGCGTCGCAAGGCGAGTATGTGCCGTACCAGGAAACCCGCTTCCCCGTCGTCACGGCGCTGATCCGCTTCGACGGCAACAGCCTGCAGGAGGTCTTGGCCACGCAGCAGTTGATGGTGATGCTGGTCGATCCGACGCGCAGCGAATCGACGCGCATGGCGGGCCAGGAATTGCCCGTGGCGGCCAACTTCACGGCCGGCTATGGCCTGTGGCTGGCCCGTTCCGGCTTCGGCGTGCAGGCGCTGCGCACCCTGTTCGGCCGCGCCGACGGCATCTCGCGCCCGCAGGTGCACCTGATGCAGCCCTACGACCCGAACAAGCGCACCATCGTCATGCTGCACGGCCTGGCCAGCAGTCCGGAAGCGTGGATCAATGTGGCGAATGAACTGATAGGCGACGAGCAGCTGCGCCGGCGCTACCAGATCTGGCAGGTGTACTACCCGAGCAATGCGCCGCTGGCGGCCAACAACGTGGCCATCCGCCAGGCGCTGAGCGCGACGCTGGCACATTTCGACCCGTCAGCCAGGGCGATTGCGGCGAACGACATGGTCTTGATCGGCCACAGCATGGGCGGCGTGCTGGCGCGCCTGATGGTCTCGGACGCCAGCAACACCCTGCTCGACGCCATCACGGAAGAATACCATTTGAAGGGCAAGAAGGCGGAAAAGGTGCGCGCCGGACTGGCGCCCTACCTGAATTTCACGGCCATGCCGCAGGTCAACCGCGCCATCTTCATCGCCGCGCCGCACCGCGGCACCTCGTTCGCCAACCACAAGGTGGCGCGCTGGATCGCCAACCTCGTCACCTTGCCCATCACCATGCTCGACCAGCTGTCGGACGCGGCCGGCAGCCTGGCGCAGCTCGACACGGGCAGCAGCGAGCCGCTGCGCATCCCCAACAGCATCGATAACCTCAGCGACAAGGACCCGTTCGTGCGCCTGGTGGCGGACCTGCCCATCAGCCCGAAAGTGCGCTACTACTCGATCATGGGCAACGACACGCCGCAGCTGCCGCTGGCGCAATCGAGTGACGGCGTGGTGCCCTACGCCAGCGCCCACCTCGATGGCGCGCTGTCGGAAAAAGTCATCCCCTCGTGGCACAGCGTGCAGGAAAGCCCGCAGGCGATTCTGGAGATACGACGGATTTTGCGGCTGCCGGACAGCCTGCCTTAGGCACTGTCATGCACGCAAGGCGCCCAGCGCCATAGCGGCCACGGCCAGCGCTGTCTCCGGCGGCGTGCCATCTTCCAGGTGCCAGGCCGCCGACAGGCCGGCCCACGCGACGATCCACGCCAGCAGGCGCGCGGGATCGAGCCGCGCCGCATGGGCTATCAGCCCCACCTGCCGCTCCAGCCGGCCCGGCGAAGTGGCCAGCCCGGCATCCGGGTTGCACAGGATATTGGCGAAGTCAAAGCCCCGCTCGCCCATATAGCCTTTCGGGTCGATGGCCAGCCAGCCGCGCCCGCCGCCATCGAGCACGTTGCCGTGATGCAGGTCGCCATGCAGCACGACGCTGTCCTGCGGCGCCGCCAGCAAATCCCGCGCCACGGCGTGGCATGCGGAAAAAACGCCGCCGTGCTTCGCCGCGACGTCCAGCGCGGCGAAGCAGTCGGACAAGGAAGGAAGGGGCGGCGCCATGGGCCGCGGCGCATGCAGGCGTGCCGCCACGGCGCACAGGATACGGGTGGCCGCCGCGTCGCCCTCCTCGCCCGTGTGCGCCAGCGTGGCCAGCGAACGGGAACCCATCGCCCGTTCGAGCAGCAGCACATCGCCATCCGTGGAGACGGCCAGCACGCGCACGGCGCCTTCACCATCCCACCAGCGCAGCACGGCGCCAGCGCGCCGTTCGTCGCCGCCCGTCGACAGTTTCAGCATGGCCGACTGGCCGCTCCGCAGCACGGGCAGCAGGCAGGCCGCGTGCGTGTGCAAGGGCGTGCCATCGGTGCGCAGTGACCATTGCCCAAGATACTCGGCAAGGCGATCCTGGTAATCCATGGGCAATCTCCTGATGAAGGTCAAGGCGCCACTATACGGGACAGGGCAACGTGCAGCCAGTTCACGCCGGCTCGCGCCACTTGTCCTTGATCTCCAGCATGGCTGGCAGCTGTTCGATGAACAGCGCCAGCAGGGTCGGATCGAAGTGCGTGCCGCTGTCGCGCTGCATGGTGGCGATCGCTTCTTCGACCGTCCAGGCGCGCTTGTAGGGGCGCTCGCTGGTGAGGGCGTCGAAGACGTCGGCGATGGCGACGATGCGGCCTTCATGGGGGATTTCCTCGCCTTTCAAGCCTTGCGGATAGCCGCTGCCATCCCATTTCTCGTGGTGCGTCAGGGCGATGGTGCGCGCCATTTTCAACAGGCCGCCCGCGTGCTCGCCGATGATGGCCGCGCCGATTTCCGCATGGCGGCGCATGACGTTCCATTCGTCCGCATCGAGCTTGCCCGGCTTTTGCAGGATGGCGTCGGGGATGCCGATCTTGCCCACGTCGTGCATGGGGGCCGCATTCAATAAATCTTCCGCCCTGGCCGCGCTGTAGCCGGCCGCCAGCGCCAGCTGGCGCGCGTAATAGCTCATGCGGATGACGTGCATGCCCGTCTCGTTATCCTTGTATTCGGCCGCCTGGCCCAGGGTCTGGATCACCTGCAGGCGCGAGCGGCGCAATTCCTCGGCATCGACCAGCGACAAATGCGTGCGCACGCGGGCGCGCACGATGGATGGGCTGACGGGCTTGGTGATGTAGTCGACGGCGCCGGCGTCAAAGCCGTCCGCCTCGTCCTTCACGTCACACAGGGCCGTCACAAAAATGACGGGGATGGACGCGGTGGCCGGCATGGCCTTGAGCTGGCGACACACCTCGTAGCCCGTCATGGCGGGCATCATGATATCGAGCAGGATCAGTTCGACGGGGTTGTTCTGCGCCAGTTCCAGCGCCTTGTCGCCATCCTTGGCATACAGCAGGCGGTAATCATCCTGCAAGATCTGGCGCAGCACCTGCAGGTTCGTCGCTTCGTCGTCCACCAGCAGCAGGATCGGTTTGTCTTCGTGTAAAGTCATCGTTAGCCCAATATCAGGAAAGGTCGGCCGGCGCGGGAGCCTCCAGCCACGCCAGCAGCTGGCGCAGCACGTCCGCGGCGCGCGCAAATTCAAAGTCGTCGATGGCGCTGGCCAGCGCCTGCAGGCGCTGCTGCTGGCCGTGCGGCGCCAGCATGGCGGCGATCCGCGCCATCAGGGCGTCGTCCAGCTGTCCGCCTTCCAGGCTGGCGATGGCTTGCCGCAGCAAGGCGCCAGCGGCCGGCGCATCGAGCGGCGCGGCGGCATCAGGCCTTGCGTTGACCGGCACCAAAGGCGCCCCTTCGTCCATCTCCAGCTCGCCGGCGAGCGCCATGAAGGCGGCCGCCAGCTGCACCAGCAATTCGGTGGCCGGCAACTGGCGCGCGATCGCTTGCTCGATGCGTCCCAGCAG
>NZ_LT607486.1:6049-29952 GCF_900095235.1 Janthinobacterium sp. UMAB-60 | reverse complement strand
CCGCCACGCTGCCATCGCCACGTTCCAGTTCCGCCGCCAGCATGGCGGCGCAATCGCCATTGGCCTGCACGAAACGCGCGATGGCCCGCCGCAAGGTCTCGCGGCCGCCCCACAGGGCGCTGCCGCGCTGCCAGTCCACCTGGCCTGCGGCCGCACGCGCCGCCGAGCCGGCCGCCGGCGGCGGCATGGCCACGGCGATATCGAGCAGGCGGGCGATTTCCGCCGTCAGCTTGTGCATTTCCAGCGGTTTCGAGGCAAAACCGTTCATGCCCGCCGTCTGCGCGGCGCGCCGGTCCTGTTCCAGCACGCTGGCCGTCAGGGCGATGATGGGCGTCGCCTTCAAGCCCTGTTCGCGCTCGTACACGCGGATCAGGCGTGTCGCTTCCAGGCCATCCATGCGCGGCATCTGCACGTCCATCAGGACGATGTCGAAGCTGCCACGGCTGAACTCGCGCACGGCGCTCTCGCCATCGCTGGCGGCGATCACCTGGTGGCCGGCCGCGCCCAGGCTGATCAGCAGCAGCTCCACGTTCTGCGGCACGTCATCGGCCACCAGGATGCGCAGCGGCGGCAAGGCCACCACGGGCTGTTCGCTGCGGCGCGCCACGGCCTTGCCCGGCGCCAGCGGCAGCAGCACGTGGAACACGCTGCCCACGCCCAGGGTGCTTTCCACCGTGATGGTGCCCCCCATCAGTTCGACCAGTTGCAGCGAAATCGTCGTGCCCAGGCCCGTGCCGCCAAAGCGGCGGCTCATGGAAGAATCGGCTTGCGTGAATGGCGCGAAGATCTTGTCCAGGCGGTCGGCGGGGATGCCGATGCCCGTGTCGTGCACGGCGATATGCACCTGCTCGCCCTGCATGGCGACGGCCACGCGCACATGGCCCACTTCCGTGAACTTGACGGCGTTGCCGATCAAATTCGTCAGCACCTGCTGCAGCCGGCGCGCGTCGCCCAGGAAGAATTGACCCATGCCCGGATCGACGTCCACATGCAGCACCAGGTCGCGCGCCTGCGCCGTGACGCGCAGGGAGGCGGCCACGTGGTCGACCAGGTCCGGCAGCGAAAAGTCCACCAGTTCCAGCTCGGTGGCGCCTTTTTCCAGCTTGGCCGTGTCGAGGATGTCGTTGAGCAGCTCCAGCAAGGAGCGCGCGGACTGGCGCACCGTGCCCAGGTGGCGGCGCTGCAGGCTGTCCAGGGCGGTCCCCAGCAGCACTTCCGTAAAGCCGATGATGGCATTCATCGGCGTGCGGATTTCATGGCTCATGTTGGCCAGGAAGCTGGTTTTCGATTCGGCGGCCAGCTCGGCGCGGTCTTTCGCCGCGCGCAGGTTTTCCTGCATGGCGCGCCGCTCGCTGACGTCGGTGGCCAGCTTGACCACCTTGAACGGCTTGCCGTCCGCGTTGAAGATCGGGTTGTACGAGGCCTGTATCCACACTTCCCGGCCCTGCTTGTCGATGCGCTTGTACTCGCCCGTATTGAATTCGCCCTGCGCCAGCTGCTGCCAGAACGCGATGTAGTCGGGCGAAGTCACATAAGCCGGTTCGCAGAAGATGCTGTGGTGCAGTCCCAGCACGTCATCGAGCCGGTAGCCGACCAGGTCGAGGAAATTCTGGTTGGCCGCCAGGATGCGCCCCTGCAGGTCAAACTCGATGACGGCCGTCGCGCGCGAGATGGCCGTCACCTTGCCTTCGTATTCGGCGTTGCGCAATTCGCTTTCCGTGATGTCGAGGATGACGCCGTCGATCCAGCGCACCACGCCGTCGTTGTCGAGCACGGGGCCGCTGCTTTCGCGCACCCAGCGTTCGCGCCCGTCGCGGTGGATCAGGCGGTAGACGTTCTCGAAATCGCGCTTCTCGCCGGCCGCCTGCACGCAGGTGTCGTTGACGCGCTGGCGGTCGTCCGGATGCACGAGCTCGAACAGCCTGACCCGCCCTTCGATGAAGTCCTGCGGCATCCAGCCCGTCAGGTTGAAGACGGCGTCGCTGATGAAAATCATCTTCCATTCGGGCGCGAAGCTGCAGTGGAAGGACACGCCGGGGATATTGCGGATCAGAGTGCGGTACTGGCGCTCGCTGTCCTTCAGCGCCTGCTCCATGCTGCGCGACGAGCGCATGTCCGTGACAAACGCCACGAACAGGGGCTGGCCCGGCGTGTCGATCTTGCCGATCGCCACGCGCATGGGCAGCACGGCGCCATCCTTGTGGCGGCCATCGAGTTCGCGTCCGCTGTCGAGGATGCGCGCGGCGCCCGTTTCCAGGTAGTCGCGCAAATAGCCCTCGTACGCGGCCGCATCGGCCGCTTGCAGCAGCACGCTGGCGTCGCGCCCCACGATCTGCGCTTCGGACCAGCCAAACAGGCTTTCCGCGGCGGGATTGAAGGACCGCACCTTGCCCTGGCCATCGATGGTGATCAGGCCATCGGCCGCCGTATCGACGATGGCGCGCAGGCGCGACTCGCTGGCGCTGGCATGGCGCAGCAGCTGGCGGTAGCGCAACAAGCCGTTCGCGGCGACCACGAAGACGGTCAGGGTGACGGTGATCAGGGCCACAGCCAGCGCCACGAACGAGGCTTGCACCGTGATCGTGTTCTCGCCCGCCGTGGGCGTGCCGGAAAAGCGCGCCGCCAGCATGCCCGTGTAATGCATGCCGGAAATAGCCAGGCCCATCACGACACTGCTCACCAGCAGCGCCGTCAGCGCACTGAGACGCTGGCGCATGGCGCTCAGGCCGAAGCGTACCCACAGCGCCAGCATGGCCATGGTGACGGCCACCAGCAGCGACAAGGCAAACAGCCACGGCTGGTAGTGCAAGGTCAGCGAAGTTTGCATGGCGGCCATGCCGCTGTAATGCATGGAGCCGATGCCCAGCCCCACCAGCACGCCGCCCACCACCAGCTGGCGCCAGCTGATGCGCGGGCGCGCCAGCAGGTTCAGCGCCACCCACGACGCGGCCACGCCGGGCAGCATCGACAACAGGGTCAGAGCGGGTTCGAACGACACGCGCGTGCAGATATCGAAAGCCAGCATGCCGATGAAGTGCATCGACCAGATGCCGCCGCCGAGCGCGATGGCGCCCGTGATGATGGCCGTCTGGCGCTGGAAGCCGCGTTCGCTGCTGCGCGCCATGCCGGCGATCTGCAGGGCCATGAACGAGGCAAAGATGGCGATACCGATGGAAAACAGCACCAGCCAGGCATCGTGCGTGCCGTAGATGTACGGCACGGTATCGGTCGAAAAGGCAAAGATGGAACTCAGCATACTGTCGTGAACTACATAGAGTGAAACGTGACGTCGCAAAACATGACAGCGCACCGCGCGCCGGTGCCAGGCTTTTTGGTAAAGCGGCAACACAGCGAAAATGACAACGGCAGCAATCGACCAGGGCAAGGCTCGGTCATCACGCCCACGCCTGCCGCGCGGGGGAAAGGTGCCCGTTCAGAGAGAACAGGCGGAATACGTACGAACTCTGGCGCGGATAGCTGGCCGCCAGCGTGACGATGATTTTTAAAAGAGCTATGAGTATAGTTGCTTTGCGAAAATATTCATAGGACTTCAGCAATATCATGGCAATAAAAACAATATTTCGCAGCCCTGATGCGACAACGCCCCGCCGCTCAGGCTGGCGGCCACTGCGCGCGTATCGCGGAAGATGACTGATAGGAGGGACCGGCCCGCACGGCCACGCGGATACCGGCCAGCGTACAACGGCGGCTCAGCTCGTCCTTGATCTGCCGCAACGACCAGCGCTGCGGCACGGGCAAATCCATGCCCACCACGCGGATCAGCGGGCAGTCCTTGAGGGTCGTGTGCAGCAGCAGCTCCAGGCGCGCCATCGGCGGCCCGCCGCGGTAGACATCGACCGGGCCCGCATAGCTGACCACCTCGAGCGCGCGTATCTGCCGCGGCGCCAGCTGCAGCGTCTTCTCATGGCCGGGCAGGCGCCGCGCCACCCGGCGCAGCAACAGGCCGGCGTCGTTGAGCTCGACATGAAAAGACAGATTGCGATCCGGCAGCAGGACCAGGCCGACGATCCAGGCGACCAGCGCCGGCAGGAGCAACAGCACCGCCTCGCCCGCGTACGACACGTCGCGCCAGACGGCTTGCAGGACAAAGGCGAGGATCAGGGCGCAGCCGCCCAGCAGCACGCTGCGCCACAGCACGGGACGCAGATTGGCCATCATCGCCGCATGCGAGCTGGCATCGTCGGCCGGTGAAAAGCGGATCCATTCGGCGCGCGCCGGCTTGCAAGGCGCGGCGGGAATGCCGCTCAAGCGGCTGGTGCCAGCATGCGGCGGAACCACGCCAGTTGCTCGCGCGTCAGGTAGTTGGCGCCATCGCCATGCAGGATAACGATCTCGATCTCGGGCGGAATCGACGCGATCAGCTGCGCGCCCGTGACGGGAATCTTGGGAAACGCGATGCCGTCCAGGAAGGCCGGGTCTTCCGCCACCGTCACGCACTGGCGCTCCGGGTTCGGCGACGGCACGAGAAACAGGTCGATCTGCTCGCTCTGCCCGCCGATGACGACGTGTAATTGCGCGGCCAGCAGTTCGGGCAGGATCAGCTCGATGTTATTCTCGGTGCGCGATTGCTGGAAAGCGCTTTTCAGGGGCGTCAGGACTGGCGTGGCGGACATGGGAGCAGTGTGAAAGTGAAGACGGCGGCAGTGTAGCAGAGGCGCCCGCCCGGACGCGCTCCGCTGGCGCAGCCGCTACAGCTTGTAATTCAGGGACAGCAGCACGCTGCGCGGCGCGCCGTAGCGTTCCAGCCCGCCCGACCAGGCATAGCCGAGGCCCTGGTAGTAGCGGCGATCGAGCACGTTGTCGACACTCACGCGCAGTTGCAGCTGCTCGCTCAGGCGGTAGCCGGCCGTCAGGCCGACGATGGCGTAGCCGCCCTGCTGCGTCAGGTAAGCCGTGTCGCTCCGGTAAATCTTGTCCTGCGCGGTCACTGAGGCGCCCAGATTCCAGCGCGCCAGGCTGCCGCCCAGTTGCACCGTCGTGTACAGCTTGAACAATTGCTTCGGCTCATCCGTGGCGATGCGCTGGCCGATATTCGCCGCCACGCTGTCTTTCGTGTACTTGGCCAGCACATAGGTGTAGCCGCCCGCGATCTGCCAGCCCGGCAGAGGCGAGCCCGACAACTGCAAGTCGACGCCTTCGCTTTTTACCTGCCCGACCGCGCGGGCGCAGTAGATGGCGCCGCCCGTGGGGCAATTGACTTCATCGGCCATGGCGCGGTTATTCTGCTTGATGCGAAACAGGGCGCCGCTGGCATTGAGCCTGCCGCCAAAATATTCTCCCTTGACGCCCACTTCCAGGTTGGTGCCGCTCAACGGCGGCAAGGTATTGCCCTTGACATCGAGCACGCTTTGCGGCTGGAAGATCTGCGTGCCGCTCGCATACACGGAATGGTGCGCGTCCAGGTCGTAGACCAGACCCGCGTACGGCGTAAACTTGGCGTTTTCCGTCAGGTCGCGGCGCCACGTCGGATTGGTGGAATACCAGCCCGTGACATCCTGCGCATACCAGCCGAAGCGCCCGCCCAGCACCAGGCGCAGCGGATCGGCCAGGCTTAAGTTGCCGGCCGCATAAAGTCCCTTCTCGTCCGTCTTGCGGCCCCAGTTGTAGGGCTCGAACGGCGCGCCGCGCATCGGGTAGGCGCGGGGATTCCACTGGCGCAGATCGAACACGCGCTTTCCCGCACCTTCCCAGCTCTGGCCCGCGTCCGAATCGTCATGGCGGTAGCTGGCGCCGACGATGACGTCATGCTGGCGGCCGAACCAGGTGACGGGGCCGCTCAAGCGCCAGTCGGCCACCACTTGTTGCGTGTTGTACTTCCAGCCCGTTTCAGACTGTTCCAGCAGATACGTTTCGCCATCGACACGGCTGTTGGTGGTATTGCGCGTCGAAGATGAGGCATCGATGTGCGTGATGGCGAAGCGGCTGCGCCAGCCCTTCTCCAGCTGCGTTTCCAGGTCGGCGAAGACGACGTTGTTGTCGCGTTTCTGGAACGAGTCGGCATTGTTCAGGAAAGTCGAGCGGGGCAAGTCCATGTGGCGGCCGTCGGGCAAGGTCGGCAAGCCGACGAACACGCCGTCGGTGCGGCTGTGCTGGCGCGAAAAACCGATGCCGGCCGTGGTCGACGGCGTCAGGTCCGCCTCCAAAATCGCATACACGGTGCCATTGGTATGGTTGACCACGTCGACAAAGCTGTCGCTGTCGCGCCAGCTGGCCGCCACTCTGCCGCGCAGGCTGCCCGAGTCATTCAGGGCATTGCTGGCATCGACCGTCAATTGCCGGTCCTTCCAGCTGCCCAGGTGGGCGGACGCGTTCAACAGGGGCGTGGCCGTGGGGCGCTTGCGTATCATGTTGATGCTGCCCGACGGCGCGCCCGCCCCTTCCATCAACCCGGTGGCGCCGCGCACCACTTCCACGCGGTCGTACATCAGCATGTCGGCCGAAACGTTGCGCTCATTGAAACCCGTCACATCGAGCGGCAAGCCATCGACATTCACGTGGCTCAAGGCAAAACCGCGCGCAAAATACGTGGTTTCCTGGTCGGATACGCCCTGCGTCTTGCCATACAGGCCGGGCGTGGCGCGCGCCACATCCTGCAAAGTGGTCAGATCGAAATCTTCCATTTGCTGGCGCGAAATCACGCTGACCGTTTGCGGCGTGTGGCGCTGCGACAGATTCAGCCCCGTGGCCGTCGACAGATTCCTCGACGTGTAGAGCCCCGTGCCTTCCGTGGCGCGGTCCGCCTCGGCGCTGACAACCACGGCGGGCATGCTGTCGAGGCCGCCATCGGCCGTGCTGGTATTAATCTTGCGCAACAGGTAATTGCCGCTGCCGCCGTCCACCACTTCCAACCCGCTGCCTTGCAGCAACGTTTGCAAACCGGCCGCGACGCCATGGCGGCCCTGCAAGCCCGGCGTCGCCAGGCCGTCCAGCGCCACGCCCTGCGTGGACAGGTTGACGCCGGCGGCGATGGCAAACGAGGCCAGCGCATCGCGCAGGCTGCCGGCGGGAATATGATAGTCGCGCACGTTGGCTGCCGGGCGGGACTCGGCCGCCAGCGCCATGTGGGGCAAACCGGCGCCGGCCGCGCCCACGGCGAGGAACAGGACCAGCGCGGCGCGCACGGCGCCGGTGGTGGGATGGAGCGTCATGCGTGCTGTTGTCAAGCTGCGGTACTGCAAAGCCATGTGGACCCTTTCGATGGTTCGGATTGTTCGTTCTCTACCTTGTATGACGAAGCAATCCGAAAAAAGGGACAGGCAAGAAGTAAATTGGAGCACGTCGGCTTACGCCCTGCTGGCTAAGCCGCCCTACCATACCCGACAGGCGTAGGTCGGCTTAGCGTGGCAAGGCCACGCGTAAGCCGACAATCTCAAGCCGCCTCGACACTGATCCAGTAGCGCGTGCGGCGCGCCAGCCGGATCGGCAAGGAATGTTGCAGCAAGAGCAGGATGTTGTCCGGATCGTTCAGCTGGAAAATGCCGTCCACGGGCATGGCAGCCAGCGCCGGATCGCAGCGCAGCACGCCGTAGCGATAGCGCGCCACCTGGGCCAGCACCTCGCCCAGCGGCATGCGCTCGGCGATCAGCACGCCCTGCAGCCAGCCGGCAGCATGCGGCGTCAGCGGCGACAAGGAGGAAACGGCACGATCATCGAAACTGCCCTGCCGGCCCGCATTGACCCGGCGCAAGGCGTCGGGAGCTTCCCTTGGCCGGATCTCGACGGCGCCCTCGCTCACACTGACCTGCGTGCGCGGCGCCAGCACGCTGCCGCCCTGGCGCACGCTGAAGCGCGTGCCCAGCGCGTGCACGGCGCCATTGCTGCTGCGCACGAGGAAAGGGCGTGCGGGCACGGCCCCGTCGTGCGCCGTGGAAACATGCAGTTCGCCCGCATGCAAGACCACCAGCCGCGCCGCGCCGTCAAAGCGCACGTCGATGGCCGTGTCCGTATTGAGCACCAGTTGCGTGCCATCCGGCAATGTCATGTGGCGGATTTCGCCCCTGGCCGTGCGGATAGTGGCGCGCCACGCTTGCCAGGGCGCCGACTGGCTGGCCAGCCACAGCGCCGGCCCGGCCGCGATCAGCCCCGCCAGGCCGTAGAGCACGGCACGCCGCTGCGGCGACTGCGGCGCCGCCTCCGCCGTCTGGCGCAGCCCGGGCGGCACGCTGGCCAGGGTGCCGCACACCAGCTCGGCCCGCTGCCAGGCCGCTGCGTGCGCGGGATCGCTGGCGCGCCAGGCCTGGAACGCTTGCTGTTCGTCAACGTTCAAAGGCCCCCCGTGCAGGCGCACCAGCCATTGCGCCGCCGCGCGGGCGGCGCGAGGGTCGATCGCGGCGTTCACAGGATCAGGAGGATGCAGCGCTCGAACGCCTGCACCATGTAGCGCTTGATGCTGCGCTCGCTCACGGCCAGGCGCCGCGCGATGTCCCCGTACGCAAGGCCATCGACATGGGCCAGCAAAAAAGCGCTGCGCGCCAGCGGCGGCAAGCCGTCGAGCATGACATCGATGCGTTGCAAGGCTTCCAGTATCAGCAAGCGCTCTTCCGGCGACTGCATCAGCAGGTCGGGCTGCTGCGCCAGGGTTTCCAGCCACGCCTGCTCCAGCGACAGGCGCCGGTAATGGTCGATCAGCAAGCGCTGCGCCACGGTGGTGAGATAGGCGCGCGGTTCGCGCAGGCTCTGCCGGCCCTCGGGCGGCGCCGTCAGCAGGCGCACGAAGGTATCCTGCGCCAAATCGGCCGCATGGTCGGCGCACCGCAGCTTGGCGCGCAGCCAGCGCATCAGCCAGCCGTGGTGGCTGCTGTAGATGCCTGCTATCGACTCGCTGGACTGCGCAGTATTCACTAGGGGACTCCGATGCGCGCAAGGCAAGGCGCGACTAATTGATAATAATTCTCATTATCACAAATCCTTGCCTCCGGCGTCAATGCCGGCGCCTGCCTATCGCTGGAAACCGTTGTTTCAGCGCGGTTGCCAGCGCTTATCGGTTGATATACAAGCTCTTCATCACCATGCCGCCACGCATTTTCTTCGCGCCCGGCGCCAGCCCTGCCGGGCAAGCACCGAGGAACACGCCCGCCAATTCCGTGCGCTGCACCTCGGTCTTGCCGTTCAGTTCGATGGTGGTGTCGGCGGTCAGGGTGTACGCCTTGGCCAGGTCGCCCTTGAAACTGCCGGCCAGCCTGGCGCCCGGACAGCTGGACTGGAAAGTGTAGCTGTCGCCCTGGCGGCTTTGCGACGCGATCTGGCATTCGTGTTCGAAATCGCTCCACAAGTCGTCGTCGATCAGACGGTCGTGTTGCTGATCAACGCAGATTTCCCAGGAAAACGGCGAGGTGGCGGGCGTCACTTTCCACAGCCCCGTGGCGCGCTGCAAACGCTGCACCGGTTCCGCGGCCGAGACGGACGCGGCGGCGCAAAAAATACTCATCAGGAACAAGGTCGCGCTGCGTTTCATGGGCATTCCTTTTAGCTAAAAGTTTAAATATAGCAAAGAAGAACGCGCGCAGGCCGCACGCTTAGCCGTGCATCCCGGGTCTGGCGGCCAGCACGAAGGGAATGGCTAACGGCCCCAGGAGCACCACCATGATGGCCCTGACAGACGTTGTTTTCAAGGAGCGGCGTTTGGCAATGAAGAGGCAGGCGAAAGCCGACAGCGACCAGATCAAGGCAGGCAGGTATTCGGTCATCATGCACTCCAGATGCGCCTTGGCAGGCAGGAAAACCATGCTGCCACGGAAATGCGGCCACCGCAATGGCAGATTGGGCGTCTGCCATTGCGCCTGGCGGCCAGTAATACGGTCAGTGCTGGCCGATCTTCATGATTTTCAGCGCGTTCGTGCCGCCGACCTTGCCCATCGGCTCGCCCCAGGTCAGTACGACCGTGTCGCCCTTGGTCACGACCTTATGTTCCAGCAACAAGTCTTCCGCCTGCTGCAAGACCTTGTCGCGATCCGTGCCGGACGTCAATTCCAGGGTGCTGACGTTGCGGTACAGGGCCAGCTTGCGGCGCGTGCCCACGCTGGGGGTCAGCGCGACGATGGGGATGTCGATGTTGCAGCGGCTCATCCACAGGGCCGTGGAACCCGATTCGGTCAGGGTGGCGATGGCTTTCACGCGCAAATGGTGGGCCGTAAACAAGGCGCCGTAGGCGATCGACTGGTCGATGCGCGAGAACGTGGCGTTGAGGAAATCGGCATCCAGCTTGCAGGTATCCCATTTTTCCGCGTCCAGGCAGATGGCGGCCATCGCTTCCACCGTCTCGATCGGGTAGCGGCCCGAGGCCGTTTCCGCCGACGTCATGACGGCGTCCGTGCCGTCGAGCACGGCATTGGCCACGTCGGACACTTCCGCGCGGGTCGGCACGGCGTTGACGATCATCGATTCCATCATCTGCGTGGCCGTGATCGCCAGCTTGTTCGACGCGCGCGCCATCTTGATCATGCGCTTTTGCAAGGCCGGCACGGCCGCATTGCCCACCTCGACCGCCAGGTCGCCGCGCGCCACCATGATGCCGTCGGAGGCGTCGAGAATCTCTTGCAGCGCCGGAATGGCTTCCGCCCGTTCGATCTTGGCGATCATCATCGGCTTGTGGTCCCATGCTTCGCCGGCGATATTGGCCAGCTGGCGCGCCATGACCATGTCGGTGGCGTTTTTCGGGAACGACACGGCCACGTAATCGGCCTGGAAACTCATCGCCGTCTTGACGTCTTCCATGTCTTTCGCCGTCAGGGCTGGCGCGGACAGGCCGCCGCCCTGGCGGTTGATGCCCTTGTTGTTCGACAACTCGCCGCCGATTTTCACGGTCGTGTGGATTTCGCTGCCGACGACCTTGTCGACCGTCAGCACGATCAGGCCGTCGTTCAGCAGCAGCACGTCGGCCGTGCGCAAGTCGCGCGGCAATTCCTTGTAGTCGAGGCCGCAGCGTTCCAGGTTGCCCAGCTCGCCCTTTTCGCCCCATTTCGCGTCGAGGATGAACTTGGCGCCGTTTTCAAGGAAAATCTTGCCTTCTTCGAACTTGCCGACGCGAATCTTCGGGCCTTGCAAGTCGGCCATGATGGCCACTTCACGGCCGCACAGGGCTGCCGCTTCGCGCACCATGCGGGCGCGGTCGATATGGTCTTGCGCCTTGCCATGCGAGAAGTTCAGGCGCACGACGTCGACGCCGGCCTTGAACATGCGGACCAGGGTATCGATATCGTTCGAAGCGGGGCCGATGGTGGAAACGATCTTGGTGGCGCGTTGCTGTACATGCATGGTCATGGTGTGCTGCTTTCTATAAGGTTCGTGCTGCTACAAGGGCCAGCCTTGTGGGCCGGCCGTCCTGGTGCGCTGGATCAGCGCTGGTTCTTCTTACTTGGCCGCCATCAGGGCGACCGTGGTGTCCAACATGCGATTCGAGAAGCCCCACTCGTTGTCGTACCACGATGACACTTTCACGAGGCGACCGGAGACCTTGGTCAGGGTCGCATCGAAGTTCGACGAGGCGGGGTTGTGGTTGAAATCGATGGAAACGAGCGGTTCCGTCTGGTACGTCAAAATACCTTTCAGCGCGCCTTCGGACGCCGCTTTCAGCAAGGCATTGACTTCCTCGACGCTGGTATCGCGCTTGGAAATAAAGGAGAGGTCGACCAGCGAGACGTTAATCGTCGGCACGCGGATGGCGAAACCGTCGAGCTTGCCGTTCAGTTCCGGCAAGACCAGGCCGACAGCGGCCGCCGCGCCCGTCTTGGTGGGGATCATCGAATGCGTGGCCGAGCGGGCGCGGCGCAAGTCTTCGTGCATCACGTCGGAGAGTACCTGGTCGTTCGTGTAGGCGTGCACGGTGGTCATCAGGCCCGATTCGATGCCGATGGCGTCGTTGAGCGGTTTGACTAATGGCGCGAGGCAATTCGTCGTGCACGAGGCATTCGAGATGACCGTGTCCGAAGCTTTCAGCACGTGCTGGTTGACGCCGAACACGATGGTGGCGTCCACGTCCTTGCCGCCCGGCGCGGAAATGATGACTTTTTTCGCGCCGCCCTTCAGGTGGGCCGAGGCTTTTTCCTTGGTGGTGAAGAAACCCGTGCATTCGAGCACCACGTCCACGCCCAGTTCGCCCCAGGGTATCAGGGCCGGGTCGCGCTGCGCGAAGACGCGGATGCGGTCGCCGTTGACGAGCATGTTGTCGCCATCGATGGTGACGACGCCGGGAAACTTGCCGTGCACCGTATCGTAGCGCGTCAAATGCGCATTCGACTTGGCGTCGCCCAGGTCGTTGATGGCGACGATCTCGATATCCTGCTGCTTGCCGCCCTCATAAAACGCGCGCAAGACATTGCGGCCGATGCGGCCATAGCCATTGATGGCAACTTTGATGGTCATGCTGTCTCCTTGATGTTTTACTTGAAACTAACCCAAGTGCAAATACCGGGGTCGTACCCTGAGGGGGAATACGCCCCAGTGGGGCGCATTCCGATCACGCAATGAACGACCCCAGCCTTAAATCTTGGGTTTGCCTTAATCAACCACTATTCCGCAAACCCGCCGCAATTCCATTGATCGACAAATGGATCCCCGTGCGCGCCGCCGCATCCTGTTTACCCTCGCGGAAACGTTTCAACAGCTCCACCTGCACGTGGTTGAGCGGGTCGATATACGGGAAACGGTTGCGTATCGAGCGCTGCATCAGCGGGTTGGCTTGCTGCAACTCTTCCTGGCCCGTGATCAGTTTCAAGGCGTCCAAGGTGGCCGCGTATTCGGCGCGGATGCGCGTAAAGATGGCCTCGCGCAAGGCCTTGTCCTTGACGAGTTCCGCATACTTGCCGGCGATGGCGATGTCGCTCTTGGCCAGCACCATATCCATGTTCGACAGCAGGGACGTGAAGAAGGGCCAGTCCGTGTACATGCCGCGCAGCACGTCCGCCCCGTCGGCGGGATGGGCGGCCAGGTAGGCTTGCACGGCGGAACCAAAACCGAACCAGCCCGGCAGCATCAAGCGGCATTGAGCCCAGCTCAAGACCCAGGGAATCGCGCGCAAATCCTCGATCGAGGTCGATTTCTTGCGCGAGGCGGGACGGCTGCCGATGTTCAGCGCGGCAATTTCCGCGATCACCGTCGATTCCCAGAAATACTGTTCGAAGCCGTCCGTACCGTAAACGAGGTCGCGGTAGGCGTTCAGGGCCGTGCCGGACAACTCTTCCATCGCGGCCAGGTGGCCCGCGCCGGCCGAGGCCTTCGGCTGCAGCTGCGCCTGCGGCAACAGGGTCGACTGGATGGTCGCGGCCACCAGCACTTCCAGGTTGCGGCGCCCTACTTCCGGGTTCGCATACTTGGCCGTGATGACTTCGCCCTGCTCCGTCAGGCGGATCTGTCCCTGCACGGCGCCGGCCGGCTGGGCCAGGATGGCTTCATAGCTGGGCCCGCCGCCGCGGCCCACGGAACCGCCGCGGCCGTGGAACAATCGCAGCTTGATCTGATATTCTTTAAATACCGTCACCAGCTCGATCTCGGCCTTGTAGAGTTCCCAGCCCGACGTGAGGAAGCCGCCGTCCTTGTTGCTGTCCGAATAGCCGAGCATGACTTCCTGCTGGTCCGCGCGCGACGCCAGCAAGCCCCGGTAGAACGGCAAGCCGAACGCGCGCGCCATGACGGCGGGGCCGGCGCGCAAATCGTCGATCGTTTCGAACAGGGGGATGATGTTGACATCGACTTCGCGGCTGTCCTGGCGCAGCAAGCCCACTTCTTTCAGCAGCAGGGCCACTTCCAGCAAGTCCGAGACGCTGGCCGCCTTCGAGATGATGCAGTTCGGCACCGATTCCTTGCCATATTTGACATGGGCTGCGCGCACGGCGCGGAAGATGTCGAGTTCGGACGTCGTTTCTTCCGAGTACTGCGCATACGGCGACGTCAGCAGGCGTGGCGATTCCAGTTCGGCCAGCAGCAAGCTGATGCGCTGCTCTTCATCGAGGTCCAGGTAGGCCAGGCCCGGCTGGGCACCCGCGAACAGTTCGCCCACGACGCGCTCATGCACGTCGGAGTTCTGGCGCAAGTCCAGCGGCGCCAGCGAAAAGCCGAAGACCTTGACGGCGCGGCGCAGCTGGCGCAGCCGGCCCCGCGCCAGCGCGCGCAAGCCATTGCTGACGAGCGAATGCTGGACCACGTCCAGGTCGGCCAGCAGCTCAAACGCCGCCGCGTAGGGCTGTACGCCGTCCGCTTGCTTGCCCTTGCCAGATAGCGCCACGCGCGTGGCTTCCAGGCGCGCATGGATGCCGTGCAGGGCGCGGCGGTACGGTTCATCGACGCGGTGCGGCGACGCATCGGCCGAGCGTTCGGCCAGCGCGCGCAGCGGCTCGCTGCAGGCGTTCAGGATTTGCGCCAAGGACAGTTGCGACGCGAGCTTGCGCAATTCGCCCAGATAAAAGTCGAGCACCTTGTCGGCCTGCGTTTGCAGGGTGCTGCGCAGGATGTCGGCCGTGACGAAGGGATTGCCGTCGCGGTCGCCGCCTATCCAGCTGCCGACCTTCATGAAATTGGGCAATTCCGCATCTTCCCAGCGGGCATCGCGCTGGGCCAGCATGGTTTCCAGCGAGGAATACAATTTCGGCAATTCGCGCAAGATCGTGTGGTCGTAGAACGACAGGCCATTGGCCACTTCATCCATGACGGACAGCTTGCTGGTGCGCAACAAACGCGTCTGCCACAGGGTGACGATGCCACGTCCCAGCGCTTCTTCGTTTTGCTCCGCCTCTTCCGGCGTCATTTGCACGCGGTCGCGCTCGCTCAACAGGCGGGCGATGGCCATCTGGCAATTCTGAATGCTCTTGCGCTGCACTTCCGTCGGATGCGCCGTGAACACGGGGCTGACGAACGCATCTTCAAAGAAGGTTTCCAGCGCATCGGCCTTGCCCGCGTCAAACACGTTGCCGACGGCATGGCTGAGGCTACCCTGGCGCGGCGGCGAACCGGCGATCAGATGGGCACGCGTGCGGCGGATGTGATGTTGGTCTTCCGCAATGTTAGCCAGCAGCGAGAAATAGCTGAAGGCGCGCGTCAATTGCGTGGTTTCTTCCTGCGACAGCGCTTGCAGCGCGTCCGACAGCTGCGCGCGCGCCGCTTCGTCATTGTCGCGGCGGAAACGGATGGCCAGCTGGCGCACATGCTCGATGCGCTCGAAGGCGGGGTCGCCCAGGTGGTTGCGGATGGCGTCGCCCAGCAGACGGCCCAACTGGCGGATATCGCTGCTCAGCAGCTCGTCTTTCACTTCATTCATTTGCATGGTATTCATTTCCTGGGGCGGCCACGGCGGCACCGCACAGATTGCGTAGTACGCGCTTCCCGACCCGGGAAACGCCCATCATCCATTTTGTAGTAAATTTACCTTACTGTCTCACCATCCTCTTGATTTTCATCAATAAAATCCACGTCAAAAGGGCCATTAAGGGCTTGCGCGCTGTTTAGCAGGGCAACAATATGAAAATTTACTACGCATTTAAGCGAAAGGCAACCAAATTTGTCTTTCCAGGCTGAAAAGTGACGGCGCAAGTCACATGGCTGTGGCGATGGCCAGGCACTCTCCTGTATGCTGGCGGCTTGAAACAAGGATGTAATCCACATCTTTACAACACACCTGACAAACCGTAGCGAGCGGGATGAGTTGTGGCCGAGAAGCGGAGCTGTGCGGATGCACAGTGAGCATCGGAGGCTGCAAATCGCGACGCGCAGTAGGTTTGTCGGGTGTTTTACTCTCTTCTCCCATGCGACTGACTGCCTACACTGACTACACCCTGCGCACCCTGATGTATCTGGGCGTGCACCGCGACCGGCTCGTGACCATCCAGGACATCGCCGACCTGCATGCGATTTCCAAGAATCACCTGATGAAGGTGGTGCACCAGCTGGGCCTGTCAGGCATCGTGGAAACGGTGCGTGGGAGGAATGGCGGCCTGCGTCTGGCGCGCGACCCGGCCGAGATCAATATCGGCACGGTGGTGCGCGAGACGGAAAACGATTTTTTCATGGCGGAATGTTTTAACAAGGAAAACAATACCTGCCCGCTGACGCCCGATTGCCTGCTGAAAGCCAAGCTGGGCCAGGCCACGGCCGCCTTCCTGGCCGTGCTCGACACGGTGACCCTGGCATCGATACTCGAAGCGACGCCGGGCGCGCCGGCGCTGGCGGCGGGCGTGATTCCGCTGCGCGTGGCGAAGTAAGCGCGCGCCAAAAACAACAATGCCCGGCAAGCCGGGCATTGTTTCCTTCAGTAACTATCTAAAACATCAATGCGCGCTGGCACCGGAGGCGCCGATACCTGTTTCCGAACGCATTTGCTGCGCTTCGTAGCCGGCGCGGTCGATGCGCGCGCGGGGGCTCTTGTCGAGCACCGAGAACAGCCAGATGCCGACAAAGCCTGCCGTCATCGAGAACAGCGCCGGCGAGGCATACGGGAACAGCGCCGCCGGATGACCGAGCACGTCGACCCACACGGACTTCGACACCACCGTCAGCGCGACGGCCGTGGTCAAGCCCAGGAAGCCGCCAATGGTGGCGCCCCGCGTGGTGCAGTCTTTCCACAGCACCGACATGAACAGCACGGGGAAGTTGGCCGAAGCGGCAATCGCGAAAGCCAGCGAGACCATGAAGGCGATGTTCTGCTTTTCAAACGCGATGCCCAGCACCACGGCGATGATGCCCAGGATGATGGTGGTCACGCGCGACACTTTCAATTCGTTCGCGCCCGTGGCCTTGCCCTTCTTGATGACGGTGGCATACAGATCGTGCGACACGGCCGACGCGCCCGACAGGGTCAAACCGGCCACGACGGCCAGGATGGTGGCAAACGCGACCGCCGACATGAAGCCGAGGAAGACATTGCCGCCCACAGCCTTGGCCAGATGCACGGCCGCCATGTTGTTACCGCCCAGCAGCTTGCCGGCAGCATCCTTGAACTCGGGATTGGTGCTCACCAGCACGATGGCGCCAAAACCGATGATGAAGGTCAGGATGTAGAAATAGGCGATCCAGGTGGTGGCCCAGAACACGGATTTGCGCGCTTCCTTGGCGCTCGGCACCGTGAAGAAACGCATCAGGATGTGCGGCAAGCCGGCCGTACCGAACATCAGCGCCATACCGAAGGAGATGGCCGAGATCGGGTCCTTGATGAAGGAACCGGGGCCCATGATGGCTTCCTTGGCGGCGTGCACGTCCACCGACTTGGCGAACAGCGCTTCCGGGCTGAAGTTAAATTGCGCCAGCACGGCAACGGCCATGAAGGTGGCGCCGCCCAGCAGCATGACGGCCTTGATGATCTGCACCCAGGTGGTGGCCGTCATGCCGCCAAACAGCACGTAAATCATCATCAATGTGCCGACCAGGACGACGGCGATCCAGTATTCCAGGCCGAACAGCAGCTTGATCAGCTGGCCCGCGCCCACCATCTGCGCGATCAGGTAAAAGGCCACCACGACGAGGGTGCCGGACGCCGAGAAAATGCGGATCGGCGCCTGCTTGAAGCGGTAGGCGGCCACATCGGCAAAGGTGTAGCGGCCCAGGTTGCGCAGGCGCTCGGCCATCAGGAAGGTGATGATGGGCCAGCCGACGAGAAAACCGATGGCATAGATCAGGCCGTCATAGCCGTTGAGGAAGACGGCGGCGGAAATGCCGAGGAACGATGCCGCCGACATATAGTCGCCCGCGATGGCCAGGCCATTCTGGAAGCCCGTGATGCCGCCGCCAGCCGTGTAGAAATCGGAGGCCGACTTGGTCTTCGCCGCCGCCCATTTGGTGACGAACAGGGTGAAGATGACGAAGACGGCGAACATGGTGATCGCCGTCCAGTTGGTCGGTTGCTTGACTGCCTGGCCCAGGTCGGCGCCGGCCGCCAGCACGCTGTTGCTGGCGCTCGCCAGCAAGGTCAGGGCTGCCAGGCAGGAAAATGTGCGTTGCATCGATGGGGCGCGATTCATGCTTGCACCCGTGCCTGGATGGCGCTGGTCAGGTCGTCGAATTGCTTGTTGGCGCGGCGCACGTAGATGCCGGTGATCACCACGGTAAACACGATGACGAACAGGCCGATCGGCATGCCCCAGGTCATCACGCCGGTGCCCGTTTTAGTGGCAAGGAATTCCTTGTCGAAGGCGATCAGCAGGATGTAGCCGTAATACACCAGCATCATCAGGCCCGTCAGCGCCCAGCCGAAGCGCGAACGCACCCTGACCAGCCGATGATAATTGGGGTCACTCTTGAGTTTTTGTACCAGATCGTCATGCATGGTGTTGCCTCCTGTTATGTAAAAGCCTGCTCTTTTGTGCGAGCTTGGATTCACAGTACAGCGCGAGGCTTACCCGCCCCTTACGGCAACGGTTTTTTCTCGCAGAAGCAACACAAGTCAGACAAGGTCAGTTCAGCGCGGCGGCCGGTCCGAAGAATTCATGGTGCGTCTGCCGTTCCGGCACGCCCAGTTCGCGCAGGTATTGCTTGACGGCCCGCATGAATGGCTGCGGCCCCAGGAAGTAGGCGTCGACGTCGCGCGAGGCTGGCAGCCAGTCATTGAGCTGCTCTTTATTCAGCAGGCCGACGGCGTCCGGCGCATCTTGCGCGCCGCCATGTTCCGCGTAGCAGTAATAGCGTTTCAATTGCGGGTGCCGCGCGGCCAGTTCATCGATCTGCGCGCGGAACGCATGCACGCCCTGGTTGCGCGCCGCGTGGATGAAATGCACGGGACGCTTGCCGCGCAGGGCCGCCGTCAGCATGGCCAGGGTCGGCGTGATGCCCACGCCGCCGCTGATCAGCACCAGCGGCTTGTCGCCCTCCGTCAGCACGAAGTCGCCCGATGGCGGCGTCAGCTGCACGGTGTCGCCCGCCTGCACGTGGTCGTGGAAGAAATTCGACACCTTGCCGCCCTCTTCGCGCTTGACGCTGATGCGGTAGGTCTGGCCATTGCTGGCGGCCGACAACGAGTACTGGCGGCGCATGGGCACGCCATCGACCGTGGCCAGCACGCCGATATACTGGCCTGGCGCAAAGTCGAGCACGGGCTGGCCATCGGCGGGCGCCATCAGGAAGGAGGTGATCTCGCCGCTTTCCACGACCTTGCTTTGCACCAGAAAATCGCGCGCGCCGCCCCAGCCGCCCGGTGCGGCCGCCTGCGCCTTGTAGATGCGCCCTTCTTCGCCGGCCAGGATGTCGGCCAACTGGCCGTAGGCCGCGCCCCAGGCATCGATGACGGCGTCGCTGGCGACTTCTTCGCCCAGCACTTCGCGGATCGCTTGCAGCAGGCTGGCGCCCACCAGCGGATAGTGCTCGGCGCGGATCTGCAAGGCCACGTGCTTGTTGACGATGGTGGCCACCAGGTCGCCCAGCGCTGCCAGCTGGTCGATGTGCTTGGCGTACATCAGCACGCCATTCGCCAGCGCGCGCTGCTGGTCGCCGCTGTGCTGGTGCGCCTGGTTAAAGTACGGCAGCACTTCGGGATGGTCGCGGAACAGATTCTTGTAGAAGTGGCGCGTCAGCGCTTCGCCGCCCTGTTCGAGGATGGGGACGGTGGCCGTGATGATGGCGCGTTGTTCTTGGGTCAGCATGTAAAACTCCTGTGTGTATTAGTAAGCGGTCTCAAGCCAGCGTTTCAACGGCTGGATACAGCTCGTGGTCTTCGCGCCGCATGCGCTGGAACAGCGCGTGCAGCACGGTATTGGCTTCGCTGCGGAAGGCATCCGGCTCGGCCACCAGGCGCACGGGCGTATTCCAGCGGCCGGCAAAATCGAGGTAGGCGCCGGCGATGCCGTGCATCTCGTTTTCGTACTGGCGGCCCAGCTGGGCCACCTTGGCCACGCCGCACGCCTGCGCGGCCGGATACAGGTAGCGCTGCTCGACGGCCAGGTGCAGCTTGATCAAGCCGCTCATGGCGATGATCTGTTCGGCGATGGCCTGCGCCTGTGCGGCGACACCGCCGCGCGCCAGCCGGCGCAAGTCATCGATGGAGGCCAGGATGGCCAGGTGCTGCTGTTTGAATTTGTCGATATTCATGGCGTGTTTCTCTTGTTGAGTGTTGCCAGTGTAGCGGAATCCGCTTAAACATGCAAATTACATGCATCTTTAATGGTGCCAGTGTTTCCCATAGAAATGTATATCGACATGCGCCACTATGTGCGGCACAGAACACAGGCTAAAGCCACGTCTGCCTATAATTTATTCATCACAGCGCGTGCCCGTTTGCGGCCGTGCCGCACCCTCCACTCCAGCCAAGGATGAGCATGAATATCAAGATGGACACGGTCAAGACGGACACGGGCCAGGCGCAGCAACTGGCGGCCATTATCAACGAGTACCACACGGAACTGCTGGACGGCTGGATGGCCGGCCTGATCGCCCGCCTGGTGCGGCGCGACAAGATCGCCGAAAACGAGCTGCGCCATCAGGCAGCGCAATTGCTGCCGCTGCTGGCGGGCGCGCTGGCAAGCGGCGACTCGTTCGACATCGAAGGCGGCGCCTGGGACGATACGCGCCAGCTGATCGCTGAAATATCGCAGACGCGCGTGCGCCAGGGCTATTCGCCGATCGACACGGCCAGCTTCATGTTTTCCCTCAAGGAGCCGCTGTTCGCCCACCTGCGCCAGCAAATCACGGCGCAGCCGGAGCATCTGGGCGACGCCATCGTCAGCACCAGCAAATTGTTCGACGAACTGGGCCTGCTGACCATCGCCATCTACCAGAAGGCGCGCGAACAGGTGATCTTGCGCCAGCAGCAGGAATTGCTGGAACTGTCCACGCCCGTGGTGCAGCTGTGGCAAAACGTGCTGGCCCTGCCCCTGATCGGCACCCTCGACAGCGCCCGCACGCAGGTGGTGATGGAAAGCCTGCTGCAAAAGATCGTCGACACGGGCGCCTTGATCGCCATCATCGACATCACGGGCGTGCCCACCGTCGACACGCTGGTGGCGCAGCACCTGCTGAAAACCATCGCCGCCGCGCGCCTGATGGGCGCCGACTGCATCATCAGCGGCATCCGCCCGCAGATCGCGCAAACCATCGTGCACCTGGGCGTCAACCTGGAAGACGTGATGACCAAGGCCACCCTGGCCGACGCCTTCGTCGTGGCCCTGAAACGCACGGGTTCCAGCATCACCTGCCAGCAGCAACAACACTGAGGCGCCTATGGAAAGAATCCCCATTTTACGCATGGGCCGGCTGTTGCTGGTGACGATCCAGGTGGACATGCACGACCGCCTGGCGATGACCCTGCAGGACGACCTGACCACGCGCATCGTGACGGACCGCGCCACGGGCGTGCTGATCGACATTTCCGCGCTCGACATCGTCGATTCCTTCATCGGCCGCATGATCAGCAACACGGCGGCGATGGCGAAAATCCTCGATGCGCGCACGGTAGTCGTCGGCATGCAGCCGGCCGTCGCCATCACCCTGGTGGAACTGGGGCTGACCCTGGAAGGCGTGAGCACGGCGCTGAACGTGGAACGGGGCATCAAGCTGCTGGAACGGGGCGGCGCATGACGGGGGTGCCGTGCTAGGCGCGCAGGCACAGGAGCGGGCGCAGGCCGCCGTGCGGCAAATGCAGCAGATCCTGCCCCTGCACAGCGACGAAGACGTCGTGCGGCTGCGCAAGCAGGTGCGCGACAGCATGGTCGCCATGGGGTTTGGCCTGATCGAACAGACCAAGATCATCACGGCGGCCAGCGAACTGGCGCGCAACACGCTGCGCTACGGCGGTGGCGGCGAAGCGCGCATCGCGCGCGTCAGCGATGGCGCGCGCCAGGGCCTGGAACTGCGCTTTGTCGACGCGGGACCGGGCATCGACGATATTGCCCTGGCGCTGACCGATGGCTATACCAGCGGCGGCGGGCTGGGACTGGGGCTGGGCGGCGCCAAGCGCCTGGCCGACGCCTTTCACATCGACACGGCGCCCGGCGCGGGCACCACCGTCACCATCGCGAAATGGAAGCTGTTTTGAACCACCAGGAACCACAGCCTGACATGCTCAGGCAAAGAAGTTTTTCCATCGGCGAACCGAGCGAGATCGCAGCAGCCCGCCGCGCCGGCAACGAACTGGCGCGCCGCATCGGCTTCGACGACGTGCGCACGGGCCAGCTGGCCATCATCATCAGCGAAGCGGCGACCAACATCGTCAAGCACGCGCAGCGCGGCGAAATCCTGCTGCGCAAGGTGCTGCGCGGCGGCACCAGCGGCATCGAAGTGCTGGCCATCGACAACGGTCCCGGCATGGCGAATGTGCGCCAGCACATGCAGGATGGCCATTCCACCACCGGCACCTACGGCGTGGGCCTGGGCGCGATACGCCGTCTGAGCCAGGAATTCGACCTGTACACGGCGCCCGGCAAGGGCACGCTGCTGATGGCGCTGCTGTGGGGGCCGAACGCCAGTAGCGCCATTCCCGCCCATCCGAACTGGCGCATCGGCGCCGTGTGCCTGCCGCTGGCGTCGGAGCAGGTGTGCGGCGACGCCTGGAACGTCGTGTGCGAAGGCCATGAACTGAGCTTGCTGGTGGCCGACGGCCTGGGCCACGGCCCGCTGGCGGCCCGGGCGTCGGAAACGGCCAGCGCGCTGCTGGAACACGATACGCCCGGCTTGCCGCCCCTGCCCGCCCCCTTCATCGAACTGGCCCACGGCGCCCTGCGCGCCACGCGCGGCGCGGCCTTGGCGGTGGCGCACATCGACAGCGCGCGCCGCGAACTGCGTTATGCGGGCGTGGGCAATATCGCCGCCTGCGCCTTCGACGCGCAGCAGCGCCGGCATCTGCTGTCGCATAACGGCATCGTCGGCAGCAATCTGCGCAAGGTGCAGGAATTCTGCTATCCGTGGCAGCCGGGCACGACCTTGATCATGCATAGCGACGGCCTGCACACGCGCTGGGACCTGGAACAGTATCCGGGCCTGGCGCAATGCCACCCCAGCCTCGTCGCCGCCGTGCTGTACCGCGATTTTGCGCGCGGGCGCGACGACGTCACGGTGGTGGTGCTGCGCGAACATGAGGAGCACCGGCATGCCGGTGCGGAAAGGAACGACACGCCATGACACAACGCATATTGACAGCGCATATCGGCAGCGAACTCGATGTGGTGGGCGCACGCCAGCGCGCGCGGCAGATCGCCGCCCTGTGCGGCTTCGGCGTGCAGGACCAGGTGCGCATCGCCACGGCCGTGTCTGAACTGGCGCGCAACGTCTACAACTACGCGGGCAGCGGCAAGATCCACTTCGCCATCGATGGCCAGACGGCGCCGCAGGTGCTCAGCATCCGCATCGAGGACCAGGGCCCCGGCATCGCGCAGCTCGACAAGATACTGGCCGGCACCTATCGCTCGCCCACGGGCATGGGCCTGGGCATCCTGGGCGCGCAGCGCCTGATGGACCGCTGCCACATCCATAGCACGCCCGGCGCCGGCACGCACATCACGCTGCAAAAACTGTTCCCGCGCGACGCACCCCTGCTCGACGGCAGCATGATCGGCGCGCTGTCCGGCAGCCTGCAGGCGCTGCCATCGGATATCACGCTGTCCGAAGTGCAGCAGCAGAACCGCGAGCTGCTCGCCACCCTGGCCGAACTGAAGACGCGCCAGGACGATTTATTACAGCTGACGCGCGAACTGGAAGACACCAACCGGGGCGTGGTGGCGCTGTTCGCGGAACTCGATGAAAAAGCCGACCACCTGCGCCGCGCCGACCAGATGAAGTCGCGCTTCCTGTCGAACATGAGCCATGAATTCCGCACGCCGCTCAGCTCCATCCGCGCCCTGTCCAAGCTGCTGCTCGACCGCATCGACGGCGAGCTGTCCGAGGAGCAGGAAAAGCAGGTGCTGTTCATCCTGCAAAGCGCCGTCAGCCTGAGCGACCTGGTGAACGACTTGCTGGACCTGGCCAAGATCGAGGCGGGCAAG
>NZ_LT607486.1:0-6019 GCF_900095235.1 Janthinobacterium sp. UMAB-60 | reverse complement strand
AAGTAGCCGACCTGTTCAGCGCCCTGCGCGGCATGCTGCGCCCGCTGCTGGTGTCCGAGTCGCTCACCTTGACCTTCATAGCCCCCGATCCGGCGCTGCAGATACACACGGATGAAGGCAAGCTGTCGCAAATCCTGCGCAATTTCATTTCCAACGCGCTCAAGTTCACGGAAACGGGCGCCATCGTCGTCAGCGCCACGCCCTTGCCGGAGCAGGACGCCATCCGCTTTTCCGTCTCCGACACGGGCCTGGGCATCGATGCCGACGACGTGCAGCTGATCTTCGAGGAATTCAGCCAGGTGGAAAACCACCTGCAGCGCAAGGTCAAGGGCACGGGCCTGGGCCTGCCCCTGTGCCGCAACCTGGCCACCCTGCTCAATGGCACCGTGTCCGTGGAAAGCACGCCGGGCCAGGGGTCGCTGTTTTCCGTCGTCCTGCCCGCCAGCTACCATGCGCCCGAAGGCAGCCTGCCGCCGAGCGCGCCGGCCAACGACAATGGCAAGGACCAGCGCATCGGCGTGCTGGTGGTGGAAGACAATCCGCCCATCCGCCTGCTGTATGAAAAATTTTTGGCCGGCAGCGAATTTCGCGTGGTTCCCGCGCGCAGCGTGCGCGAGGCGCAGGAACGCTGGGAACAGCAGCGCCCCGCCGCCGTCATCCTCGACATCCTGCTGCACGGCGAAACGGCCTGGCACTGGCTGGCCGAGCTGAAAAACGATCCGCTGCGACGCCAGGTGCCCGTCATCGTCGCCACCGAGATCGACGACGTGCGCAAGGGCCTGGCGCTGGGCGCCGACGCCTACTACGTCAAGCCGCTGTCGCGCCAGCAATTGCTGGCGACCCTGCGCGCACTGATCGGCAACCAACATCACCGGCAAGAGCCGGTTCCGCCGCAAGGCACAACCACCTGGGACAATGCGCATGCTACCGGATAACAACAGCGATGCTCTGATCCTCAACGTCGATGACAGCGACGGCGCCCGCTACGCCAAGTCGCGCATCCTCCAACGCGCCGGCTTCAAGGTCATCGAAGCGTCGAATGGCGGCGACGCGCTGCTGCGCGCCCGCCAGGACCGCCCGAATCTGATACTCCTCGACGTCAAGCTGCCCGACATCAACGGCCTGGAAGTGTGCCGCCAGTTGAAGGGCGGCGCCGAAACGAACACCATCCTGGTGCTGCAGACGTCGGCCTCGTGCATCGGCACGGCCGACAAGATCCGCGCCCTCGATGGCGGCGCCGACAATTACCTGGTCGAACCGATCGAGGCCGATGAACTGATCGCCAACGTCAAGGCGCTGCTGCGCCTGGGACGGGTCGAGCGCGCACTGCGCGACGTGGACCGCCGCAAGGATGAATTCCTGGCTACCCTGGCGCACGAACTGCGCAACCCGCTGGGTCCCATCCGCACGGCGCTGGCCCTGCTGTGCAAAATCGACCCCGTCGTGCCGGCCGTGCAGGACAATGCGCGCCGCACCATCGCCCGCCACACGGACCACCTGGTGCGCCTGGTGGACGACCTGCTCGACGTGTCGCGCATTTCACAAGGCAAAATCTCGCTGCAATGGGAAAGCGTGAGCCTGGCCAGCGTCATCCGCAGCGCGCAGGAAACGAGCTCGCACAGCATCGAGGCGCGCGGCCACGCGCTCGACGTGCATCTGCCCAAGGAAGAATTGTGGGTCTGCGGCGACGCCGTGCGTCTGTCGCAGATCGTCGCCAACCTGCTGCTCAACGCGGCCAAGTTCACGGCGCCGGGCGGGCGCATCGCCATTAGCGCCGCGCGCGAAGGCGACAACGTACGCATCCGCCTCTGCGACAACGGCATCGGCATCGCCGCCGCCAGCATCGACAGCATCTTCGGCCTGTTCGAGCAAAGCGGCCATTCGCCGGACCGGGTGCAGGACGGCCTGGGTATCGGCCTGTCGCTGGTGCGCAACCTGGTGACCTTGCACGGCGGCCAGGTCAGCGTGAGCAGCCCCGGCGTAGGGCTGGGCAGCACCTTCGAGGTCATCCTGCCGCTCGACGCCAACGTGCCCGTGGCCGCCGCCGCGCTGGCGCCCGAGGCGGCTGTCGGCGCCAGCCAGCGCATCCTCGTCGTCGACGACAACTGCGACGCGGCCGACACCCTGGCCGAACTGCTGGAAATGTACGGCCACACGGTGCGCACGGCCTACACGGGCGTGCAAGCGACCGAGCGCACGCTGGAATTCAAGCCCGACATTGTCTTTCTCGACATCGGACTGCCCGACATAAGCGGCTACGAGGTGGCCGTCAAACTGCGCCAGTTACCGATCCCGCAGCAATTCCTGCTCGTCGCGCTGACCGGCTATGGCCAGGAACACGACCGCCAGGCGGCCCTGCAGGCCGGGTTCAACGAGCACTTCGCCAAGCCCGTCGATTTCGGCAAGCTGGCCATGCTGGGTCTGCATATCGGCTGATGAGCGGGGTGGCGGCTGCCGGTTGACCAGGCGTCGGCTATAATCGGCGGCCGCCTCACCTCTGGAACCATGACATGACAACCCGCGCGCCACTGCTGCGCATCACCATGATACTGGGCGCCCTGCACGCCCTGCTGGGCTGGCTGCTGCTGCCTGCGCTCCCCGTCGGCCTGGCCGGCTGGCTGCCGGGCGGCCTGGTCTTGCTGGCGTCGACCATGCTCATGCCGATGACCATCTTTGCCCGCGCCGTCACCAACGATGCGCGCCTGGCCGACCGTTTGAGCTGGGCCGGCTCGCTGTGCATGGGCTTTTTTTCCTCGCTGTTCGTGCTCACCATGCTGCGCGAACTGCTGCTGCTGATTCCCGCCACCCGCCCGCATGCCCAGGCGTCCGCCGTGGCCGTGCTGGTTCTGGCGCTGCTGGCCACCGTCGTCGGCTTCATCAACGCCCGCAGGGTGGCGCGCGTGCGCGAAGTCGACGTACCGATCACCGGCCTGCCGGCCGCCCTGCAGGGTTTTAGCATCGTGCAGCTGAGCGACATCCACGTGGGCGCCACCATCAAGCGCGCCTACGTGGAAGCCATCGTGGCGCGCGCCAACGGCTTGCGGGCGGACCTCATCGCCATCACGGGCGACGTGGTCGACGGCACGGTGGCGCAACTGGGCAGCCATACGGCGCCGCTGGGCGAGCTGCGCGCGCGCCATGGCGTCTTCCTTGTGACGGGCAACCACGAATACTATTCGGGCGCGACGCCCTGGGTGGCGGAATTTCGCCGCCTGGGCTTGCGCGTGCTGATGAACGAACATGCGGTCCTTGAACACGACGGCGCGCGCCTGGCGCTGGCCGGCGTCACCGATTTCAACGCGGCCGCCTTCGATCCGGCGCAGAAAAGCGACCCGCAAGCGGCCATCGCCGGCGCACCGGCCGATATCCCCCGCATCCTGCTGGCGCACCAGCCGCGCAGCGCGCCCGAGGCCGAAGCGGCTGGCTACGACCTGCAATTGTCGGGCCACACGCACGGCGGCCAGTTCTGGCCGTGGAATCTGTTCGTGCCGCTGCAGCAGCCCTACGTGGCGGGCTTGCACCGGCGCGGTCGCCTGTGGATTTACGTCAGCCGCGGCACCGGGTACTGGGGTCCGCCGAAACGCATCGGCGCGCCGGCGGAGATTACGCGGTTAAGGCTGGTGGCGGCATAGACCTTAGTCGGCCCAGCTGGCCATCCATGCCGCGAAACGCGCCACCACGGCCGGTGGATTCAAGCGCGCCATCGCGCCTTCCACTGGCTCGCTGTCGCTGACCTCGAACAGCAGCACGGACTCCTCGCGCTGCGCGTCCGCCCCGAACACGCCTTCGGCGTCGAGCTGCGCCAGCGCCGCGATGCAGGCGTCGAATACGCCGCTGCGGAAGGTGTCGAAATCGACGTCGAACGGCAAGTCGCGGTGCGCCTGCAGCAGCAAGCGGTAGGCGCTGTCGAAATACGCGCCGCCCTCGTCAAACGCCCACTCGGCCGGATTCCACAGCATTTCTTCGCCGTATGCCGAAGCGGCCAGCGCTGCGCAGCTATTCGCCATGCAACCGATGGTCATCGCGCTGTCATCGCTCACCAGCGCGAACGCGTCGATATGCTGGTCCGGATGCGCACGGCGCACGCAGTCAACAGCCAGGCGCGCGGCGTGCGCCACCAGGGTTTGCAGCAGCGCGAAATCAAACACGGCCGGGTCGATGACGCTCTGGCGCGCCAAGGTATGGCCATCGGCCAGGGCGGCGCGGCAATGGGCAAGGTAGGCGGCGTGCGCTTCGGCTTCGCTGGCGTAATCGTTGCGCGTCTCCTCGCCCCAGGTCATGGCCGCGCCGGCGGCCGTCCACACGGTGCGGCCAAAGACGCGCGCTTCCCGGAAGCGGGCCGCTTGATCGCCGTCAACGGTGTAAAACAGGCTGTAGTTGCTATGCATGGGAATTTTCCATTGCTTAATCGGGCCGTATCTGCGCGGCGAAATCGCGCTGGCGGAACTGCTCCAGCAAAAAATCGACGAAGACGCGCGTCTTCGCGGGCAGCAGCTTCTTGCTCGCATAGTACACGGACAGGGGGCCGGAATCGGCATGCCAGCCGGGCAGCAAGCGAATCAAGGCGCCGCTGCGCAGGTGGGCCAGCGCGTGCGGCATGGGCAGCAGCGCCACGCCGACGCCCATGACGGCCGCTTGCGCCATCGCATCCGGGTCGTCGAAGATGGCGCGCGGGCGGCATTCGGCCACGCCTTCGCCGCCCGATCCGTCGCGCAATATCCAGCTGCGCAATCTGCCGCTGCCGGCCGAGCGGCGCGCCACGCCGTCGAAGTGCGCCAGGTCCGAAGGATGCACGGGCATGCGTTTCCCCTGCATGAAGGCGGGCGACGCCGTGGCGACGACGAGGGCGTGGCCCAGTTCGCGCGCCACCACGCCAGGGGTCAGCTCGATGCCGCCGCCGATGGCGACATCAAACCCCTCGCCGATCAAGTCCACTTGCCGGTTGTCGAAATGGCAGTCGGGGATGACGCCCGGATAGCGGGCGATAAACTCGCCCAGCAGCGGCACCACGTAGCTGCGCCCGAACGACGGCGCCATGCTGATCTTTAATATGCCGGCCGGCTGGCCGCCTTCTTCCGCCACGCCGGCGATGGCCTCGCGCAGGGTGGACAGGGCGCCGCCTATCTGCTGCAGGAAACGCTCACCCCCTTCCGTCAGGGTCAGGCGGCGCGTGCTGCGCTGGAACAGCCGCAATCCCAGGCTCGCTTCCAGGCGCGCCACGTTCTTGCTGACGGCGGCCGGCGTCAGCCCCAGGCGGCGCGCGGCCGCGGAAAAGCTGCCCAGTTCGGCAGACAGCACAAACGATTGCAAGTGATTAAGGGCGTCCATGCGCCTATTCTACCCGCTCATTCGATACTTATGGTTGAAAGTGATTGTAGCGATTCATGGCTAGCGCGCTGGCAATACATGGCTGATACTGGCTGCATCTTCTCCACCACACAGAAAGCCCATCATGCAAACCCAAGCCACCACCACCTCCCAGCCACTGCTGAACAAGATCGCGTTTGTGACGGGCGGCTCGCGCGGCATAGGCGCGGCCATCGTCCGCCGCCTGGCCAGCCAGGGCGCCACCGTCGTTTTCACCTATCAAAGCTCGGCCGCCGAAGCGCAGGCGCTGGCGGCCAAGGTGGAGACGGCCGGCGGCAAGGCGCTGGGCGTGCAGGCCGATGCGGCCGACGCCAGCGCCCTGACGGCGGCGATCGACAAGGTGGCGGCGCAGTTTGGCCGCATCGACATCCTCGTCAACAATGCGGGCGTGTTCCTGCCCGGTGCCATCGACGATTTTTCACTGGCAGACTTCGACAAGACGATTGCCGTCAACGTGCGCGCCGTGTTCGTCGCCATCAAGGCGGCCGTGGCGCACATGCGGACGGGCGGGCGCATCATCAATATCGGCAGCACGAATGCGCACCGCATGCCGTTCGGCGGCGCGGCCGCCTACGCCATGAGCAAATCGGCGCTGATCGGCCTGACGCAAGGCCTGTCGCGCGACCTGGGACCGCGCGGCATCACCATCAAC
>NZ_LT607485.1:384217-426389 GCF_900095235.1 Janthinobacterium sp. UMAB-60 | reverse complement strand
GGTGATCCTCAAGTGCCGCATTTGACTGCGTCTCATTGGGGAGGCGAACTATAGCAAAGCGCCCCGCCAGTAGCAAGGCTTTTCCGGGGTATTTGCGGCCAACTGCTACAATTTCGCCCCCTCAGCGCAAATTCGCGTCCCACCATAGAAGATTCACCATGAAACAACAAGCTCAAGGATCAGGCCTGACCCTGAAACGAGCTGGCTTTACCACTGGCTTCGGCGTGCTCGCCGCCACCCTCGGTTCCGCAGTCGGTCTCGGCAACATCTGGAAGTTCCCCTACCTGACGGGCGCCAATGGCGGCGCCGGCTTCCTGCTCATCTATCTGCTCGCCACCTTATTAGTGGGATTGCCCGTGATGATCGCGGAAATCACCCTGGGCCGCCGCGCCAAGGTCAATCCCATCTCCACCATGGAACAGCTGGCACCGAAGGGCAAGCCCTGGTGGCTGGTCGGCGTGATCGGCATGGTCGCCGCCTTCCTGATCGTCGCGTTCTATTCGGAAGTGGTGGGCTGGGTGTTTGCGTATATCGCCAAGGCCATCGATGGCTCCATCCTCAGCAGCGACAAGCTGGTGACGGAAGCGGCCTTCGCCTCACTGATCAGCAATCCTTTCCAATCGCTGTTGTGGCAATGGGGCGTGCTGCTGTTTATCGGCGGCATCCTGATGCTGGGCGTGACCAAGGGTATCGAGGCGATCGCCAAGAAGCTGATGCCGCTGCTATTTCTGTTACTACTGCTGCTCTGTGCGGTCAGCCTGTCGCTCGATAAAGCGGGCGAAGGCCTGGCCTTCCTGTTCCGTCCTGATTTTTCCAAGCTGACGGCTTCCGTCGTGCTGACGGCCATGGGCCTGGCCTTCTTTAAATTGTCCGTCGGCATGGGGACGATGATGACGTACGGTAGCTATTTCCGCGATGACCAGAATATCCCCGTGACGACTTTACGCGTGATGGCGGCCGACCTGGGCGTCTCCATGCTGGCTGGCATCGCCATCTTCCCTGCCGTGTTCACGTTTGGCTTCGCCCCCAGCGCGGGACCGTCGCTGGTGTTCATCACGATTCCCGCCGTGTTCTCGCAAATCCCGATGGGGCAAGCGCTGATGGTGGTGTTCTTCATCCTGGCAGCCGTGGCCGCCACGGGGGCGATGCTGTCGCTGATGGAAGTGCCCGTGGTGATCTTCCATGAACGCTTCGGCTGGACGCGCACCAAGGCCACCGTGGTGACCATGCTGCTGCTGGCCGTGCTCGGTTCCGTCTGCGCCCTGAGCAACAGCACCCTGGCGGACTTCAAGCTGTTTAATTTGAATATGTTTGATCTGTTCGACTTCGTCTCGTCGAATATCTTCTTGCCCGTGGGCGGCATCGCGATTGCCTTGTTTACAGGCTGGGCCTGGGGCAAGCAGCATTTCATCGAGGCGATCAGCAATCATGGCCAGTTGCAGAACAGAAAACTGGCGCATGTGCTGCTGTTCCTGCTGCGCTTTGTCTCGCCTGTATTGATCCTGATCGTGATGCTGAAGGGATTAAAGGTCTTTTAATCAGAGTACCCGGGTGTAGGTCTGGCGCACCAGCACCCGGTCGCCGCAATCGAAATGCCACCATTCGCTGTTGATGCCGAAGAAGCCCGCCTGGAACATGGCGTCGCGCAACAAGCGGCGGTGCGCCACCTGCTCCTGCGTAATCTCCCCGCTTTCCAGCAAAGCCAGCTCCAGCGCCGGATGCGAGCGCTCACTCAAGTCGTCAAAGCCCGTGCCCATGTCCAGTTCCTGCCCGTCCGGTCCCACGATGGTGATGTCGAGCGCCATGCCGAACGAGTGAATCGAGCCGCGCGACGGCTCGGCGATATAACCCAGCAACTCGGTTCCCTGCAACGCATCCCACAGTTGCTGCTGCACCCGTTGCGGACGCAGGGCGTCGAGCACCAATAAATGATGCTCGGGGCGATGCGCGGCCAGCCAGGCCACGGCCTGTTCCAGCGCGGCGGCCGCGTCGCGGTGCAGCCAGGCGCAATCGATGGGGCTGTATAAGTCGCGGCCGACGAAATTGTCGGGCGTGGCGTAGCGCAAGTCGACGGCAATGCCGGCGATGCTGCTCAGGTGGCGAAATTGCGGATCGCTGCCCACCGCTTCTAATTGCAAACTTGCAACAGACATCAGACTCCTCTTTCCAGACACTGACGCGCCGCCACGCCGATGCTGTCGGCCAGGCGCCGCGCGCCATGCGACAGCGGCGAGTGGCTCGCCGTCAATAAATACAGTTGGATCGGTATCGTGGGTGCCCAAGGACGGCGCTGCAGCCGCTCGGGCAAGCCGGACGCGGCCGTAAACGGGTCGACCACGGCCATGCCGGCGCCCGCTTCCACCAGGGAACGGGCAATTTGATAGGTCTGCACCACGGTAGAAAACACGGGGTGGATGTCCTGCGCCTCGCAGGCGGCCACCACCAGTTCGCCCAGCGGGTCGTTGTCCGCATGGCCGATCAGCTCGCCGTTCAAGCCCTGCGCCGTCAACGGTGTGCCGCAATCGGCCGCATGCCAGGTGCCGGCCGGCGCGATCACCGTCATGACACCGTGCGCGATCGGTTCGGCCACGATGCCCGGATGGCGCGGGTCTTGCAGCGACACGGCCAGGTCCGCTTCACCGAGGCGCAGGGTATTGACGATCTCGCCCGTGTGGTGAGTGGCCAGCTGGCAACGCGTATGGGGAAAGTCGCGCCGCCACTCCGTCATGGCAAACGGCAAGACGCTGATGGCGAGCGTCGGCGTGGACACCAAACGGATGGTTTCCACCGCATGGCCCTTCAGGCTGGCCGCCAGGCGGCGGATGCCCAATAAATCGCGGTTGAGCTTTTCCGTTTCGACAAACAAACGGTGCGCCTCGGGCTTCGGATACAGCTTGCCCCGCACGCGCTCGAACAGCGGCATGCCCAGTTGCAACTCGCAATGCTGCAAGACCTTGGTCACGGCCGGTTGCGAGATATGCAGCACCTGGGCCGCACCGCTGATGGTGCCAACTTGCATGATGGCGTGAAACACTTCGATATGACGCAGCCGCATGAGCTATTCCTTTACCTTGCCGTGGCCGTCTGGGCCGTCAACGTTCAGCATATAAGAAAAAGTCATGGGCTGGAACGGCCGTGCTACTTTGCTACAACAGCTGCGGCCGGCGTCGTCAGCACTTCCAGCAGGGCTGCCGTCTCGCCATCGGGCATGCCGTCAAAGCGCGTATTGCGGTACTTCATCTGGAAGGCGATCAGCACATTGCGCGTCGCTTCGTCGAAGACGCCCGTATTCGGCGTCGCGTAACCATGCTGGGCCAGCTTTTTCTGGAACCAGACGGCATCCGGCACTTGCTGCTCAAAAATGGCTCGTTGCGCGGCCACGCGGTTGGCATCGGGCCAGACGATCAGGCCCGCATCGGCCAGCTGGCGCCATGGAAACAGCGGCCCCGGATCCTGCTTGCGCTGCGGGGCGATTTCGTTGTGACCCAGGATATTTTCCGGCGCGATGTTATAGCGAGCCTGGATATCTTTCAACAGCGGAATCAGTTCATCGATCTGTGCCTGCGGGAATGGATACCAGAGGCGGCCTTCCGGCGTGTCCTTGTAGCCAGGATTGACGATCTCGATGCCGATCGAGCTGACATTCAGCTGTGTATAAGTCTTCCAGTTACTCACACCCGCGTGATTGGCCTGGCGCGATTCGTCGACCAGCACGTAAAACTTCGGCTTGTCCGTATCCGTCAGCAAATAATGGCTGCTGACCACTTGTTCCGTCAGGATCTTGATCGAGCGGGGCAGGTCGCTGACCGTGTAATGGATGACGATGAATTTGACGCGCGGGCTCTGGCTGCGCGCCGTCAAGCTATGGTCGAGGTGCGGCGCGGGCGTGGTACAGGCGGAAAGCAGGGCCACCAGCAGGGCGAGGGCGATTTTTTTCATGAAAGATCCATGTTCGGGTTAATAAAATAGTCAGTCTTTGCCGGCATACACGCTGGCCGTCCTGGCTGCCAGCTTGGCAGCGGCCTCATGCGAGCGGGCAATTTTTTGCTCCATCTGCAACGATACAGGCAAAGCGGCGCGCATGGCAGCGGCGATGGCCGGGTGCAACTGCGCCGCGCGGCCCGCCAGCACCACGGGACGCGGGCCGTAGCGCGCCGTCAGGGCCAGCGCCAAACGCGCCAGCTCCTGGCCCGCGCGCTGCAAGATGTCCAGCGCCAGCGGATCGGTGTCCGCACTGGCGGCCACGGCCAGCGCCAGCCGGCCGATGGCGCCCCGGTCCTGGCCATACATGAAGGCGCGCGACAGCGACCAGTCGCTGCCTCCCAGTTGCGCAAACACGGCCTCGGCCATGGGCGAGCTTTGCCAGCTGCCGGGCGCCTCGTCTTCGCGGCGCCAGATGTGGCGCAAGGCTTCACGGGCGATCCAGTAACCGCCGCCGCCATCGTCGAGCAGCACGCCACGCCCGCCCGCCCGATGAAACACGCCCTCCGCATCGATCCAGGCGGCGATCGAGCCCGTGCCAGCGTAGACCAGATAACCCTGACCTGGTTCAAAACTGTCGCGATACGCAATGTCGATATCGTTGCCGATGCTGACGTTGCCGGCGTCCAGCGCCAGCAGGGTGGCCAAGGTTTGCGCCAAAACGGCATCATCGCCGCCAAAACCCGTCAAGCCCGCCACCACGGCACGCGGCTGGCCGATGGCCAGCACGGCTTGGCACAGCCCGGTGAACGTGGCGTGCACGGCTGCGCGGCCCGCATCGCTGCTCATTTGCAAGGCAGACAAGCCTTCCACGGCGCCGTCGGCCACGATGACGCCGTCAACGGTGGCCAGGGCCCAGCGCGTCTGCGTGCCGCCCGCGTCGATGCCCAGGCCCAGCACGGGCACCGCATTATTGGCTGTAGGGAAGGAAATCATGGCAAGAGTGTAAAGCCAAGCTGGGCTTGCAGGCATGAAAGCTTGCGCATGTTTCATGCCTGCAGGTTATGGACTACCGTTGAACGGTCAACAATTACTTGGCGGCGACCGTAAACGGTGTGCGCACGGTGACGCGGGGGCTTTCATTGCCGAGACGGTCCACGGCGCTGACCACCACCGCGTTGACTTTACCAATGGCATCATCGACCAGGGTCAGCTCGCCCTGCACGCCCGTGACCACGCTAAAGCGCCAGTCTTCGCCGTAGCGGGCCCAGACGGCATATTGCGCCACGGGTTTGCCGCCACCCGACGTCAACTTGACGTTCAGGCTGGTGGAATCGCGGCGCAAGGCCAGCACGGGCGTGCCCGGCGCGTCCTTGCCCAACCACGGCGTGGCGGGAATCAAGGCCGGGCTCTGGTACACCATGGCCTTGAGTTGCTCGCTGACACCCTTGCGGTTCTGCATCAGCGGCGCCATGCTGAAATGCACTTGCCCATTCGCGCCGGGGCGCGTGCGCGTTACTTCGATCTGCTTGATGATCTCTTGCGGCGTGAAGGACTTGGCGGAATTGTCGATGCGGCTCGTATATAAACCCGGCCACACGTGGCGGCCATACGGATTTTGCGCCAGCCAATAGTCGAGCAGCACGCCAAACGCCTGTGGTGCCTGCGCCACGGGCCAGTACAGCTGCGGCGACAGGTAATCGAGCCAGCCCTTGGCCAGCCACAGTTCCGCATCCGCATACAATTTATCGTACTGGCTGAAACCGACGATGCCGGCAGGGCGGCGGTCGGGACGGCCGATGCCGAACGGGCTGATGCCGAAACGCACCCAGCTCTTTTCGCGGTGGATACCGGTATATAAGGCTTCGATCAGCTGGTTGACGTTCTGGCGGCGCCAGGAAGGGCGGTCCAACTGGCCACCGGCCAGCAGATATTGCTGCCAGGAAGGCTCATCGGGAAACGGCAGTTCGCGCTTGGCGCCGCCATTGCCCGCGTCCAGCGCGGCTGTTTCCGCACCGGCGCCGGCGCCAGGCGCATCGATCGGATACGGATAAAAGTAATCGTCGATGTGCACGCCATCGATATCGTAGCGGCGCACCACGTCCAGCACCACGTCCGTCGTGTGCTTCGAGGCGGCGGCGTCGCCCGGGTCCATCCACAGGTAGCGGCCATATTGCTTGACGGATGCCGGGTTGGTGGACGCGAAACTGTCGCGCGCCAGCGGCGACTTGGCCGTCGCGTGACGGGCACGGTAGGGGTTGAACCAGGCGTGCAATTCCAGGCCGCGCGCATGCGCCTGCGCCACCCAGAAAGCCAGCGGGTCATACATGGGCAACGGCGGCTGGCCTTGCTTGCCAGTCAGGTATTCCGACCACGGTTCCAGTTGCGACGGGTAAATCGTATCGGCGCTGGGCCGCACCTGCAGCACAATCGCGTTCAGATTCAAGAACTTGGCGCGGTCGAGGATGGCGATCGCCTCGGCTTGCTGCTTGGCGACAGGCAAATTGCTGCGGCTGGGCCAATCGATATTCGCGACCGTCGAGACCCAGGCGGCGCGGAACTCGCGCGGCGCTGGCGGCGGCACTTCGCCCGTGATGTGCTGCACGGGCGGCACGGCCGGCAAGCCCGCTTCGCCTGGCGTCACTGCGGAGGGCAGTTTGGTGCTGGTACAGCTGCTGAGCAATGTGGCGGTGGCCAGCGCGGCCAGCACGCCAGCCGTGGTGCCCAGGCGTTTTTTCAAAGTAGACAACAAAACAATTCCTTGCAGTGGTGAAGCGCAGGTGTATCGGTGCGGGCATTTTACTGTGCGCCCGCCATCCTTGCGGGCGCACGGTTCAAAAGAATCAGGCCTCGGCCTTCTTGCCGAATTCCGGGTCGATCTTGACCAGCGCAGCCATGATGAAAGCAGGAATGGTGGCGATGCAGACCCAGATGAAGAAGTGCTGGTAGCCGAGCATTTGCTGTATCCAGCCGCTGGCCATGCCCGGCAGCATCATGCCCAGGGCCATGAAACCCGTGCAAATGGCGTAATGGGCCGTTTTATGCGCGCCATCGGACACCATGATCATGTACAACATGTAGGAAGCGAAACCGAAGCCATAGCCAAATTGCTCCAGGGCGATGCCCCCCGCGATCACATAGATGCTGCTGGGCAAGGCGCTGGCCAGGTAGACGAAGACCAGGTCGGGCAGGTGCACGGACAGCACCATGATCCACAGGCAGCGTTTCAAGCCGAAGCGGGAAATGATGAATCCGCCCAGCAAGCCACCGAGGGTCAGGGCAATCACGCCGATGGTGCCGTAGACGAGGCCCACCTGTTCCGTGCTCAGGCCCAGGCCGCCCTTGGTGACGGGGTCGAGCAGGAAGGGCGCGGCCAATTTGAGCAGTTGCGCTTCGCCGAGGCGGAACAGCAGCAAGAAGCCGAGGATGACGACAATATCCTTCTTCTTGAAGAAGGCGGCAAAGGTGGCGACGAACTCTTGCAACGGGGAAACACCGGCGTCCTGGATGCTGGGGCGGTCATCTTTCGGTTTCGGCAAGACAAAATAGTGGTACAGGAACAGGGCGATGAACAGGCCCGCCAGAATCGCGAACACGACGGACCAGGCCAGCTGCACATTGCCCGTCGCATGCGTGAGATAGCCGGCCAGAAACACCAGGCCACCCTGGCCCGCGATCATCGCCAGGCGATAAAACGTGCTGCGCACGCCGACAAAGGCCGCCTGCTGGTGCTCTTCCAGGCCCAGCATATAAAAGCCGTCGGCGGCGATGTCATGCGTGGCGGAACTGAAGGCCATCAGCCAGAAGATAGCCAGGCTGATCTGGAAAAAGTGGGGCAAGGACGTCGTCAGGGCCACCAGCGCCAGCGCGGCGCCGATCACCAGCTGCAAGCCGACGATCCAAAAACGCTTGGTGCGGTACATATCGATAAAGGGCGACCACAGGGGCTTGATGACCCAAGGCAAGTACAGCCAGCTGGTATACAGCGCGATATCCGTATTGCTGAAACCATAGTTCTTGTACATGATCACGGACAAGGTCATGACCACTACATAGGGAATGCCCTGGCCGAAATACAGGGATGGGATCCACAGCCACGGCTTGTTCGCGCGCGCCGCGGTGGTTTGTTTCACTAGCTCCATACATCCTTCTTTGTCTCCCAGACAGAAGAATGCCGCGCCATCGGATCAGGCCGCCAGTGCCACCCGCACACTGCCGTCCGCGCCGGCCAACAATGCCTGTGCCTGGTTTGTGTTGATTTTTTTTATCAAGGCAACTATCGCCACCTTGACGTGATAGTGGCATTGCTCCAGCACGGTCCTGGCCTGCGCCTCGCTGGCGCCCGTGGCATGCATGGTCAGACGCACGGCCCGCCAGATCAGCTTGGCGTTGGTCGGCTTCAAGTCTACCATCAAGTTTCCGTAAGTTTTGTGCAAACCTACCATCAAGGCGCTGGAAATCGTGTTCAGGGTAATTTTTTGCGCCGTGCCCGCTTTCAGACGCGTGCTGCCGGAAATGACTTCCGTGCCGGTGTCGAGCACGATGCCGCATTGCGCCTCATGCGCCACGGGAGCGTCCACATTGTTGGCGATGCCTATCGTCAAGGCGCCCGCCTTGCGCGCGGCCAGCAGCGCGCCCAGCACGTACGGCGTGGCGCCGGAGGCGGCCAGCAGGATCACCACATCGTTGACCTGCGGTTGCAAGGCCAGCACATCCCGCTCGCCTTGTTGTACATCATCTTCCGCCCCTTCGACGGCCGCAAACATGGCGCCCGCGCCGCCGGCCAGGATGGCGACGGCCCGCTCGGGTGGCCAGGAAAACGTGGGAGTCAATTCAACGCTGTCGAGCACGCCAAGCCGGCCCGACGTGCCGGCGCCCACGTACAGCAGGCGGCCGCCGGCCGCGATGCGGGGCAGGGCGGCCGTGATGGCGGCCGCTATCTGCGGCGAGGCCAGCCGCACGGCTTCGACGGCCCAGAACTGGTCATCAACCAGCGCAGCCACCAGTTGCTCCACCGGATACAGGTCCAGATCCGGATGCCGCCGGCTCGGGGTTTCAGTTTTCAACATGATTTTCGAACATAGTTGAACGTGAAACCAGTTTAATACCAACGGGCAAGATCAGCCATGAAAGCTTGGTGGGCGGGCATAACGGGAGTTTATGGCTGGTGCAGGAAGGTGGCTTACTACTTGTACTTCGATACGCTCCCGTTTGTGTCTATACTTCGATTCGACGTCCTAATCCACGACACGCCCATGATCGCTCGCCAATTGCTGTTCCTGTTTAGCGCCCTTGGCGCCATCAACGGTATTTTCCTGGCCGTCTATTTTTTCAGCCGTCGGCCCCGCAGTCTGGCCGACTGCATGCTCGGTGCATTGCTGCTTGCCGTCGGAGTGCGCACCGCCAAATCCGCCTTCCTCTACTTCAACCCGGCGATCGCCATCGAATTTCGCCAGCTGGGCCTGTCGGCCTGCCTGCTGATCGGTCCCTTGACCTATCTCTATGTGCGCTCTTTCATCGCCGGGCTTACACAACAGCCAGCCGGACAACAATGGCGCTGGCATCTCGGCCTGTCCTTCCTGCTGATAGTCATAGGCGTTGCCTTTCCGTATTCCGCGTATCGTCGTGTGTGGGACCTGTCGAGTCATGCCATTCATGTGTTCTGGCTAGGCTACCTGCTGGCAACTGCCAAGTTGCTCTGGCAAAGCCGCCATGCATGGCTGAATGACGGACAGCGGATGGCGACCAGCAGCGTGCTACTGCTGAGCGTCTTTGCAGGCAGCGCTATCATGCTGGCGGCGTACGCGAGCACGCCGTTCACGTCGTATATTGTCGGCGCCTTGTCGTTCACCTTCTCGCTGCATGTCGCGGTCATGGTCTTTCTGCTGAGAAAGGAAACCTCGACGCCTGGCGACCTGAAGCAGAAGTACCAGAACAGCCGCCTGACACACGACGATGCGCTGGCCGTGCTCGCTGCGCTGGAACAACAGATGAGCGGGCAGAAATCCTATCTGAATCCGAATCTGACCCTGGCCCAACTGGCCAAACGGGCGGGATGTACGCAGGCGCAGGTGTCGCAGGTGCTGAATGACAAGCTGAGCAAGAGCTTCACTACCTACGTCAACGCATACCGTATCGCCGAAGCGCAACAGGTATTGATAGACGAACCGCAACTGAACATGGATACCGTTGCCGAGCGCTGCGGCTTCAATTCCAGCTCCACCTTCTACTCAACCTTCAAGAAAGTTGCTGGGCAGACGCCCGCCAGCTTCAGGGCCCAACCCAGTCAGGCGGCCAGGACCATTTCCGCATAAAACCGCTCCGGAATCGCCATTCCGGAGTCTGAAATCATGTTTGGCGACATTAATTTCCCTGCATTTCGATAAATTATCGACCATCAACGACCTGAAATAGTCGTTGCTCCGATAAACGCCGTTCTACATGCAGGGTAAATCCATGATTCAGTTTTTATTGCGAACGATACTCGTTTGTTGCTTGCTCAGCAGCGCCGCCGCCGGCACCGCCGCCACCGCCGACCAGGACGAAAATGCCATCCGGGAGACCGTGCGCTTGTATCTGCATGGCACCAGCTTCAACGTACCGGACGAGATCAACCAGGCCTTCCATGCAAGCGCCCGTCTTTACCTGGACGGCAAAAACGATGCGGAATGGGAGCTCAGTGGTCCGGAATACGCCAAACTCTTTTCCCAAGAGAAAATAGGGCAATTCAATGGGCGCCACGGGCGACTGATCAAGGTGGAGGCGAGCGGCAAGGTGGCCACCGCCAAGGCCGAGATCCACATTCCCCAGCACGGGGTGCGCTATGTGGATGTATTTCTGTTGAAAAAGATCGCCGGCAACTGGAAGATCATCAGCAAGTCGGCCGATCGCGAGCCGGCAGCCCCGCGCCGCGCACGCAAAGTGCTGCTGGTGGTGTCGAATGTGCATCAATATCCGGGCACGAAAATTAACGCTGGCAATAATTTCCCCGAGCTGGCCTATACCTATGATGCCTTTCGCAAAGCAGGGTATGCGGTCGACTTCGTCAGTCCCGACGGTGGCGCCATTCCTTTGGAAATGATCGTCACGTCGGATGAGTTGCTCAAGAAGCATCTGTACGACAGTGATTTCATGTGGGCACTGGCCCATACCAGGTCCGTCGCCGAGGTCAGGGCAGACGAGTATGCGGGCATGGCGTTCGTCGGCGGCGGCGCGGCCATCGTCGGCATCCCGGACAACAAGCCGCTGCAAGACATCGCTGTGCGCATCTACGAACAACAGGGCGGGGTGATCGCGGCCATCTGCCATGGCACCGAGGGCATCAAGAATCTGAAGCTCAGTGACGGGACTTTCCTGATCCAGGGCAAGGTGCTCACCTCGTTCCCCGATGCGTATCTCAACAAGGAATCGCCGGTATACAAGGCCTATCCCTTTTCGGCGGAAGCGAGCATCAAGCGCCATGGCGGCATCTTCAGGCACGGCGCCAACGGCAAGAGTCACGTCGAGGTCGATGGCCGGCTGGTAACCGGCATGAGCTGGGAGTCGTCCGTCGGCGTGGCCGAATCCATGATCCGCCTGCTCGATCAGTAGATTCAGGGAGCGCGGCGCATCTCCGCCACAAAATCGTAATGATCGCTGCGGCAATACGAATGCGTGAGTTCCACCGCCTCGCCCGATTCCAGGTAGGCGATGCGCGTAATAAATAGCACGGCCTGGCCATCAGGGATGCCCAGCTGCTTGGCCAGCACGTCCGTCGCGTTCATGGCGCGGATGTGCTGCAAGGCACGCACGGGGGCCTTCTTGATGCTGTTCAAGTATTCGTACAGCGAATCGCCCACGGCGGCCGGATCCGGCACCACGCTGAATGGCAGCACGCTCACTTCATACGCCATCACCACATCGTCGGCCAGGCGCAAGCGCTCGAGGCGCGCCACTTTCGTGTTCTGCGCCAGGCCCAGGCTCAGCTGTTCATCGCTGCTGGCGATGACGACATCGCGCTTGAGCCAGCGCGAGCCGGGGCGGTAGCCGCGCTGCTGCAACTGCTCGGAAAAGCTCGACAGGTTCGACAGCGGCTGTTCGATGCGCGGGGCAATATAGTTGCCCGAACCACGGCGGCGCACGACGAGGCCTTGCTCGACCAATTGATCGATGGCCTTGCGGGCAGTCACGCGCGATACGTCGAGCAGTTCGGACAGGGTTCGTTCGGATGGCAGGGCCTGGTCTACCTGGTAGCGGCCGTTGCGTACGTCATCGCTCAGCTTGCGGGCGATCTGCATATATAAAGGCGAATTGTCATTTAAATCGACCTTGAGTTCTACGCTGGTCTGGCTCATACAGTTCTCCTTGTCCTCCTAGTGTAATAGCGATGGCGCTTGCGCGTAGCCCGTCCACCCATGAATAAATGGAAAATGGCCATAAATAACGGTTATACACTTAAAAAAACGATGTTTTACCGTACGTATCGCTTTGCATTATAGATAAATAAGCAATATTTATTGGCGTAGTCAAGCATCGCGCCCTATGCTGGTGGCGCCTCCACCACACCGCGAAACAGGGAAACATGCACATGACGGGATTACTGGAATGGTGCATTCCTGAAAGTTATGGCTGCACCATGATGTTTCATTGGCTGCCGTGATGGCCAGCCCCTAAGCTCTCATCGAATGCTCCCGCACCATGGGAGCGCAACGCAGCGAGGCAACATGCAGCAACACGTCATCATCATCGGCGGCGGCGTCGTCGGTCTGACATCGGCCTGGTGGCTGGCCGAGGCCGGCTACAAGGTCACGGTACTGGAACGCAATGAACAAGTGGCGATCGCCGCCAGCTACCGCAATGGCGGCCAGCTCAGCTATCGCTATGTGGCGCCCCTGGCGGACGCGGGCGTGCCGTTCAAAGCCCTGCAATGGTTGCTGCAGAAAGATGGCCCGCTGCGCTTCCGGCCCGAAGCGGACTGGCGCCAGTGGCGCTGGCTGGCCAGTTTCTTGCGCAATTGCAATGCTGCCAGCAATGCCCGCACGACGGCCAAGCTGCTGCAGCTGGGAGAATGGAGCCGCGCCGGCATGGCGCAGCTGGAGTTGACGGTGCCGCCCGAGGCGTATGCCCGGCGCGATGCGGGTAAACTCATCGTCTACCGCTCGCCCGCCATCTTCCAGCGGGCCGTGGCGCGGCCGGAATCGGAAGAGGCGCGCGTCGTGCTGTCGCCGCAGGAAGCGGTGCAGCGCGAACCGGCGCTGGCCGCCTTGCAGGGCGCCCTGGCGGGCGGCATCTTTACCGAAGGCGAAGCGGTGGCCGATTGCCACGCCTTTTGCCTGGCCCTGGAAGCGCGCCTGCTGCGGCACCCAAATTGTTCACTCATATTGAAAGGCGAGGCGCGCCGCCTCGTCACGCACAGGGGCAGGATCGCGGGCCTCGACACCAGCCTGGGCCTGTTGCAAGCGGACCACTATGTGCTGGCGGCCGGCATCCAGAGCCGCGACCTGGCCGCCACGGCGGGCATCTACCTGCCCCTGTACCCGCTGAAGGGCTACAGCCTGACGGCGCCCATCCGCGCGCAAGACCGGGCGCCCGAGATCAGCATCACGGATTTCGAGCGCAAGGTGCTGTATGCGCGCATCAAGGGCGACTTGCGCGTGGCCGCCATGGTCGACATGGTGGGCACCGACAACAGCATCGATTGGAACCGCATCGCGGGCCTGACGCGCCTGGCGCGCGAAGCCATGCCGCACGGCGCCGATTACGACCAGGCCACGGCCTGGGCCGGCCTGCGCCCCGCCACGCCGAACAGCGCGCCGCTGGTGGGCGCCAGCAAAGTTGCGAACCTGTGGCTCAACGTGGGCCATGGCCCGCTGGGCTTTACCTTTGCCGCCGGCACGGCGCGCATCCTCGCCGATCTCATGGCCGGCAAGGCGCCACCGTTCGCGCTGGACTTCCTCAGCCCTGAAAGATAGCGCGCTGGCGACCGGCGCCGCCTTTATGGCGGATAATTGCGGAACTTTCCTGTTCCCCTATCCGTTACCGCATGCCCACACCTTCGACATCTGCCGCCTGCCCTTGCGGCGGCGCCTCCTACGCCAGCTGCTGCGGCCCGTATCTCGCGGGCGACGCCTTGCCGCCCACGGCCGAAACCCTGATGCGTTCGCGCTACACGGCGTTTACCTTGCGCGATGAACCCTACCTGCGCGCCACCTGGCACGCCAGCACCCGTCCCGCCGACGCCTTGTTTGCCGACGAAGAAAAAGTCCACTGGCTGGGACTTGAGGTAAAATCTGCTTTACGTTTACGTCAACGTAAAGCAGAATCAGACTATCAAGCCGAAGAGATACACCGCGATACCGTGGAATTCGTGGCCCGCTACAAGGTCAACGGCCGCGCGCACCGCCTGCATGAGGTGAGCCGCTTCGTGCGCGAGGCGGGCGAGGGCGGTGGTGCCCTGCGCTGGTTTTATCTCGACGGCAGTTTTCCCGAATAGCGCGACCCGAGAGACCGGGCGATCATAAAAAGGAACCGCAATGCCGCACATCGAAAGCAAACTCAATCCGCGCAGTGAAGATTTCAAGGCCAATGCCGCGGCCATGCAAGCCATCGTCGACGATTTGCGCGACAAGGTGGAAAAGATCGCGGCCGGCGGCGGCGAGGCGGCGGCGGCCAAGCACCTGGCGCGCGGCAAACTGCTGCCGCGCGACAGAGTGCAGATGCTGCTCGATCCCGGCACGCCTTTCCTCGAGTTTTCCCAGATGGCGGCCTACGCCATGTACCAGGACGCCAAGGGCGTCGATGCGGCCCCTAGCGCCGGCATCATCACCGGCATCGGCAGGGTCTCCGGCCAGGAATGCGTCATCGTCTGCAACGACGCCACCGTCAAGGGCGGCACCTACTACCCGATGACGGTGAAAAAACATTTGCGCGCCCAGGAAATCGCCGACCAGAACAACCTGCCCTGCATCTACCTGGTCGACTCGGGCGGCGCCAACCTGCCGAACCAGGACGACGTCTTCCCTGACCGCGACCATTTCGGCCGCATTTTTTATAACCAGGCGAATTTGTCGGCCAAGGGCATTCCGCAGATCGCCGTGGTGATGGGTTCTTGCACGGCCGGTGGCGCCTACGTGCCGGCCATGAGCGACGAGTCGATCATCGTCAAGGAGCAGGGCACTATTTTCCTCGGCGGCCCGCCGCTGGTGAAGGCGGCCACCGGCGAAGTGGTGACGGCGGAAGACCTCGGCGGCGGCGACGTGCACACGCGTTTGTCCGGCGTGGTCGACCACCTGGCGCAGAACGATTTGCATGCGCTGTCGCTGGCGCGCACCATCGTCTCGAATCTGAACCGTAAAAAACCGCAGCAGATGGCGCTGCGCGAGTCCGTGGAACCGACATACCCGACGCAGGAACTGTATGGCGTGATCCCCGTCGATACGCGCAAGCCGTTCGATGTGCGTGAAGTGATCGCGCGCATCGTCGACGGCAGCGATTTCGACGAATTCAAGGCCCGCTACGGCACCACCCTGATCTGCGGCTTTGCACACATCTATGGCGTCAAAGTGGGCATCATCGCCAATAACGGCATCCTGTTTTCCGAATCGGCCTTGAAAGGCACGCATTTCATCGAATTGTGCTGCCAGCGCAAGATCCCGCTGGTCTTCCTGCAAAACATCACGGGCTTCATGGTGGGCCGCAAGTACGAAAACGAAGGCATCGCCCGCAATGGCGCCAAGATGGTGACGGCCGTGGCCACGGCCGCCGTGCCGAAATTCACGGTCATCATCGGCGGCAGCTTCGGCGCCGGCAACTACGGCATGTGCGGCCGCGCTTTTTCCCCCCGTTTCATGTGGATGTGGCCCAATGCGCGCATTTCCGTCATGGGCGGCGACCAGGCGGCATCCGTGCTGGCCACCGTCAAGCGCGACGGCATCGAGGGCAAGGGCGGCGCATGGAGCGCGGACGAGGAAGCGGCCTTCAAGCAGCCGATCAAGGATCAATATGAACACCAGGGCCACCCGTACTACGCCACCGCGCGCCTGTGGGACGATGGCGTGATCGACCCGGCCGACACGCGCATGGTGCTGGGCCTGGGCCTGTCGGCCGCCTTGAACGCGGAAATCCCGGACACGAAGTTCGGCGTGTTCCGCATGTAAGGGAGAGAAAACCATGGAATTTGAAACCTTAAAGCTGGTCATCGAGGGCAATGTCGCCACCGTGACCCTGAACCGCCCGGACGTGCGCAACGCCTTCAACGAGACGACGATCGCCGAACTGGCGCGCGCCTTCGAGGGCCTGGGGCGCAGCGACATGGTGCGCGCCATTGTGCTGGCGGCGAATGGCGCGGCCTTTTGCGCCGGCGCGGACCTGAACTGGATGAAGAAGATGGCAGGCTACACGCATGCCGAAAACCAGGCCGACGCGCTGCAGCTGGCGCAGATGCTGCGCACGATTTACCGGTGTCCGAAACCCGTCGTGGCGAAGATCCAGGGCGACTGTTATGCGGGCGGCATGGGCCTCGTCGCCGCATGCGATATCATTCTGGTTGCGGAAGACGTGCATTTCTGCCTGAGCGAAGTGCGGCTGGGACTGATCCCGGCCACTATTTCACCGTATGTCATCAAGGCCATGGGCGAAAACGCGGCACGCCGCTATTTTCTGACGGCGGAGCGATTCTCCGCCCAGGAAGCGTTGCGCATCGGCTTTGCCCACGAGGTAGTCGCTGGCGACGCGCTGGACGCGAAAACGGCCGAGGTGCTGAAAGCGCTGACGGGCAACAGCCCGCACGCCGTGGCGCAAGCGAAAACGCTGGTGCGCGAAATCGTTGGCCAGCCAGTCGATGACGCGCTGCTGGCGGACACCGCCGAGCGCATCGCGCAGATCCGCGCCTCGGAGCAGGGCCGCGAAGGCGTGCAATCGTTCCTCGACAAGCGCAAGCCGGGTTGGCTCATGGGCTAGTTAATAGTCTAGAGCTCATGGACTAAGAAAATCATTGGAGCAGTTTTGAAAGCAGAAAAACAATCGGGCTGGGTCGAACGCAGTCTGCGCAGCGTGTGGCACCCTTGCACACAGATGCAGCATCACGCATCGGCTAACGACGCTGTACCGCTCATCCCCGTCAGCCACGGCCGCGGCGCCTGGCTGTATGACCACGAAGGACGACGCTACCTGGACGCCATCAGCTCCTGGTGGGTGAACCTGTTCGGCCACGCCAATCCGCGCATCAATGCGGAACTCAAGGACCAACTGGACCGGCTGGAACACGCGATGCTGGCCGGTTTCACGCATGCACCAGTGGTCGAACTGTCGGAAAAGCTGTCGGCATTGACCGGCGGCGTGCTCGGTCACAGCTTTTACGCGTCCGACGGCGCGTCGGCCGTGGAAATCGCCCTGAAAATGAGCTTTCACGCCTGGCGCAACAGCGGCAAAAGTGAAAAGCAGGAATTCGTCTGCCTGAAGGGCAGCTACCACGGCGAAACCATCGGCGCGCTGGCCGTCACCGACGTCGCGCTGTTCAAGGATGCCTATGGCCCCCTGCTGCGCGCATCAACGACGGTGATGTCGCCCGACTTCCGCCAGGCCGCCGAGGGCGAATCCGCCGAAGACGTGGCGCGCCGTGCGGCGGCCGACATGGAACGGCTGTTCCAGGAAAAGTCGGACAAAATCGCCGCCATCATCATCGAGCCGCTGGTGCAATGCGCCACCGGCATGGCCATGCACGACCCGCTGTACCTGTCGCTGGTGCGCGCCCTGTGCGACCGCTATCAAGTCCATTTGATCCTCGACGAAATCGCCGTCGGCTGCGGGCGCACGGGCACCTTCTTTGCGTGCGAACAGGCCGGCATCTGGCCCGACTTCGTGTGTCTCTCCAAGGGCATCAGCGGCGGCTATTTGCCCCTGTCCCTCGTGATGACGCGCGAAGACATCTACCAGGCGTTCTACAGCACCGACGTGCGCCGCGGCTTCTTGCATTCGCACTCTTACACGGGCAACCCGCTGGCGTGCCGCGCGGCGCTGGCGACCTTGTCGATCTTCGAGGAAGACGATGTGCTGGTGGCCAACCGCGCACGCGCCGCCAAGATCACGCGCGCCCTGGCGCCGCTGGCGCAGCACGAGCGCGTAAAGCACTTCCGCCAGCAGGGCATGATCTGGGCGTTTGACGCCGTCGATGCGGCGCCCGATTTTTCGCGCCGCTTCTTCAGCACGGCGCTGGAACACGAACTGCTGATGCGCCCCATCGGTTCGACCGTCTACCTGATGCCGCCGTACATCCTCGACGACGCCGAAATCGCGGGCCTGGGCCAGCAGACCTTGGCCGTCTTCAACAAAGTGATCGGAGCCTGAGATGGAACTGATCGCGCAATTGCAACAGCAGCTGCAGGGACTGGAAGAGCGCAGCCTGATGCGCCGCCGCCGCACCGTCGACACGCCGTGCGCGCCGCGCCTGACGGTGGACGGGCGCGCCATGCTGGCCTTTTGCAGCAATGACTACCTGGGCCTGGCGTCGCATCCACGCATCGTCGCCGCGCTGAAAGAGGGCGCCGACCTGTATGGCGCCGGCAGCGGCGCTTCGCACCTGATCAGCGGCCACAGCCGCGCCCACGCGCAGCTGGAAGAACGCCTGGCCGCGTTTGTCGGCGCCAACCTGGAACAGGCGCGCGCCCTGTATTTCTGCACCGGCTACATGGCTAATTTAGCCGTGCTGACGGCCCTGGCGGCGGGCGACGCGGACACCGAGATCTTCTCGGAAGCGCTGAACCACGCCTCGCTGATCGACGGCACGCGCCTGGCGCGCGTCAAGACGCACGTGTACCCGCATGCGGACCTCGATGCCCTGACGGCCCTGCTGGCGGCCAGCAAAGCCAAGACCAAGATCGTCGTCACCGACAGCATCTTCAGCATGGATGGCGACCTGGCGCCGCTGCCCGCGCTGCTGGCCCTGTGCGAGCAGTACGGCGCCTGGCTGGTGGTCGACGACGCGCACGGCTTCGGCGCGCTGGGAGCCGACGGCCGCGGCGCGCTGGAACACTTCGACCTGCATTCGCCGCACCTGGTCTACGTGGGCACCCTGGGCAAATCGGCCGGCGTGGGTGGCGCCTTTGTTTGCGCGCATGAAGCCGTGATCGAAACGCTGATCCAGAAGGCGCGCCCCTACATCTTCACCACGGCGGCCGCGCCCGCGCTCGCGCATGCGCTGCTGGCCAGCCTGGACATCATCGCCGGTGATGAAGGAAAACAACGCCGGATGCACCTGGCGGCGCTGGTGGCGCAATGGAACGAGGGCTTGCAGCTGCAGCGCTGGCAAGCCTTGCCATCGCTCTCCGCCATCCAGCCCGTCATCATCGGCGACAACGCGGACATGCTGGACATCGCCGCCCAACTGTACCAGCAGGGACTATGGGTCGGCGCCATCCGCCCACCCACCGTGCCAGCGGGGTCGGCGCGCCTGCGCGTAACCCTGTCGGCCGGCCACACGGCGCAGGAAGTGGCGCAATTGATCAACGCAGTCAACACCCTGGAAAGGACTCGCCATGAGCCTTGATGACCCCATCGTGGCCGAAGTGCTGGCGGACCTGGCGCCGGCCATGCAGCCGGCTCCGGCAGCCATTGGCCTGCCCTCGCGCTTTGCCTGTTTCGTCACCGGTACCGACACGGAAATCGGCAAGACCCTGACCTCGTCGGCCCTGCTGCACGCGCTGGTGGTGCGCGGCGTGCGCGCCTGCGGCATGAAGCCCGTGGCCGCCGGCGCCGAGATGCGCGACGGCGAACTGCATAATGAAGACGCCGACAGCCTGATCGCCGCCGGCAACGTCACCATGCTGCGCAATATCACCACGCCCTACATGCTGAAGGAAGCGGCCGCGCCGCACATCGCCGCCGCGCTCGAAGGCGTGAGCATCGAATCGGTGCCGATCCTGGCCGCCTACCTGGAAATCGCCGCCGCCTCGGATGCCGTCGTGGTCGAAGGCGTGGGCGGTTTCCGCGTGCCGCTGTCGCCCGGCTTCGATTCGGCCGACCTGGCGCAGCAACTCGATCTGCCCGTGATCCTGGTGGTCGGCATGCGTTTGGGCTGCATCAGCCAGGCCTTGCTGACGCTGGAAGCCATCGAAGCGCGCGGCCTGACGGTCATCGGCTGGGTCGCCAACACCCTGGAAGTGGAAATGCGCTTCCTCGACGAAAATATCGATGCGCTGATCGAGCGCATCCCGGCGCCGCTGCTGGGCAAGGTGCCGCGCCTGGCGCAGCCGAGCGCGCAAGCGGCGGCGGCGTATCTCGATTTCACCGGCTTGCCCAACTGGCCGGCGCAACATCCCAACACTTAAACGTATCCAAAAAAATAGAAACGAAGGAATCACATGTCTCACGTCCAAGAAGCAGCAAAAACCGTCGAACTGCACCGCCCTGCGGCGCGCATCACCGTGCCGGAAGCGGCCACCTGGCCCGTCGCCGATGTACTGGCCCTGTTCGACCTGCCATTCAATGACCTGATGTTCAAGGCCCAGCAAACCCACCGCATCAACTTCCCCGATGGCGACGTGGAACTGGCGACCCTGTTGTCGATCAAGACGGGCGGCTGCGAGGAAGACTGCGGCTACTGCCCGCAGGCGGCCCGCTATGACACGGGCGTGGAAGCGAAAAAAATCCTCGACATCGACACGGTGCTCGACGCGGCGCGCCAGGCCAAAGCCAACGGTGCCACGCGCTTCTGCATGGGCGCCGCCTGGCGCAGCCCGAAAGAGCGCGACATGGAAAAAGTCGAAGAGATGGTGACCAAGGTGAAGGCGCTGGGCCTGGAAACGTGCGCTACTTTGGGCATGCTGGAAGAGGGACAGGCGGACCGCCTGAAAAACGCGGGCCTGGACTTCTACAACCATAACCTCGATACGGCGCCCGAGTTCTACGACAACGTCATCTCCACGCGCGAATACCAGGACCGCCTGGACACTTTGGGCCGCGTGCGCGAAGCGGGCTTGAAAGTGTGCTGCGGCGGCATCGTCGGCATGGGCGAGACGCGCTTGCAGCGCGCGGGCCTGATCGCCCAGCTGGCGAACCTGAACCCGTATCCGGAATCGGTGCCCGTCAACCACCTGGTGCAAGTGGAAGGCACGCCTTTGTTTGGCCTGGAAGCGCTCGATCCGTTCGAATTCGTGCGCACGATCGCCGTGGCCCGCATCACCATGCCGAAGGCGCGCGTGCGTTTGTCGGCGGGCCGCCGCCAGATGGGCGAAGCCGTGCAAGCGATGTGCTTCCTGGCTGGCGCCAATTCCATCTTCTACGGCGACAAGCTGCTCACCACCGACAACCCGGAAGCGGAAGACGACCGCGTCTTGCTGGGCAAACTGGGCTTGCAGACGCGCGGCGCCATGCTCGACTCGGTGCAGAAAGAGAAGTGTGGCTGCTGATGACAGCCTTGTCGGGTTACGCCGTGCCGGCTAACCCGACCTACGAATACCGCCTCACCATGCGTAGGTCGGTTTAGCGCGTAGCGCGTAAACCGACAAACCAGCAGAACAGGTCCATTAAGAGACAGCTGCCCCTTTTTGAGAGAATAGAGAGAGACCATGTTCACTAAAATCCTGATCGCCAACCGCGGCGAAATCGCTTGCCGTGTCGCCGCTACCGCCCGCCGCATGGGCATCCAGACCGTCGCCGTATATTCGGAGGCGGACGCCAACGCCAAGCACGTCGCCGTGTGCGACGAAGCGGTGCTGATCGGCCCCGCGCCGGCCAAGGAAAGCTATCTGTGCGGCGACAAGATCATCGCCGTGGCGCTGGCCACTGGTGCGCAGGCGATCCACCCCGGCTACGGCTTTTTGTCCGAAAACGCCGACTTCGCCGACGCCTGCCACGCGGCGGGCCTGGTCTTCATCGGCCCGCCGGCATCGGCCATGCGCGCCATGGGCTCGAAATCGGCCGCCAAGTCGCTGATGGAAAAGGCCAACGTGCCGCTGGTGCCCGGCTACCACGGCGAGGAACAGGATGCGGACTTCCTGCACGGCCAGGCCGACAAGATCGGCTACCCCGTGCTGCTGAAGGCCTCGGCCGGCGGCGGCGGCAAGGGCATGCGCGTCATCGAAAACAGCGCCGACTTCAAGGCCGCGCTGGCCTCGTGCAAGCGCGAAGCGATCAGCTCTTTCGGCGACGACAAGGTGCTGGCCGAAAAATACCTGTCGCGTCCGCGGCATATCGAAATCCAGGTGTTCGCCGACATGCTGGGCAACTGCATCTACCTGTTCGAGCGCGATTGTTCGGTGCAGCGCCGTCATCAAAAAGTGCTGGAGGAAGCGCCGGCGCCGGGCATGCCGGCGGAGCGCCGCGCGGCCATGGGCGAGGCGGCCGTCGCCGCCGCCAAGGCCGTCGGTTACGTGGGCGCGGGCACGGTGGAATTCATCGCCAATCAGGATGGCTCGTTCTACTTCATGGAGATGAACACGCGCCTGCAGGTGGAACACCCGGTGACGGAAATGATCACCGGTACCGACCTGGTGGAATGGCAGTTGCGCGTCGCCTTTGGCGAACCGCTGCCGAAGAAACAGAACGAATTGACGATCCACGGCCACGCCATCGAGGCGCGCATCTATGCGGAAAATCCGGAGAAGGGCTTTTTGCCATCGATCGGCACCCTGCGCCACATGCAGTCGCCATCGGCCGTCACGTTCGAGCTGGGTGGCACGCTGGTACCGGCCGCCGTGCGCATCGATTCGGGCGTGCGCGAAGGCGACGCCATCTCTCCGTTCTACGACCCGATGATCGCCAAGCTGATCGTCTGGGGCGCGGACCGCCGCGAAGCGCTGGCGCGCATGGCGCAGGCGCTGTCGGAATACCAGATCGTGGGACTGGCCAGCAATATCGCCTTTTTGAAACGCCTGGTCGAAGGCCAGGCATTCAGCTCTGCCGATCTCGATACGGGCCTCATCGAGCGCAATCAGGCGTCGCTGTTTCCCGCCCTGCAGGCGGCGCCCGATACGGCCCTGGCGCTGGCGTCCGTCGCCCTGCTGACGCAAGAAAAAGCCGCGTCCGAAGCGCAGTCGAGCAACCCCGCCGACCCGTGGGGCAATGCCCTGGGCTGGCGCTTGAACAGCACCCTGGGACGCAGCCTGGCGTTTGCCGATGAATTCGCGCTGGCTGGCGACAGCAAGGCCTATGCCGCGCGCATCGCCTACAAGACGGATGGCTGGCGGTTCAACGGCCAGCCCCTGACCCTGACGGCGCACCAGGGCAACGAGCTGCACATCAAGCTCGGCGAGCGTGCCGTGCACGGCACGGTGCTGCGCGACGGCGAACAGTTCCACGTGTTCACCAATGGCTTGCACTACACCCTGCATTACAGCGACCCGATGGCGCATGCGGGCGAAGTGGAAGCGGAAGGCGGGCGCCTGACGGCACCGATGCCGGGCAAGGTCGTCGCCGTGCTGGTGAACAAGGGCCAGGACGTCAGGAAGGGCGAGCCTTTGGTCATCATGGAAGCGATGAAGATGGAGCACACGATCGCCGCGCCGCACGACGGCCTGGTGGAAGACGTGCTGTACGCCGTCGGCGACCAGGTGGCGGATGGCGCGCCGCTGCTGGCCTTCAAGGCTGCCGCATAGAGGCTGGCACGATGCGCATCCTTTTACAACGCGCGGATGGCAAGGAAGCGGCGTGGATCGCCGATTTCAAGGACTTGCTGCCCGAAGCCGAGATTGTCTTCTGGCGCGAAGGCGAGACGTTCGCGCCATGCGACTATGCCGTCGTGTGGCAGCCGCCCGCCGCCATGCTGCCCGCATTGCGCGAAGTCAAAGCCATCTTCAACACGGGCGCCGGCGTCGACGCGCTGTTGAAATTCGGCGACGCGCTGCCCGCCCATGTGCCGCTGGTGCGCCTCGATGATGCGGGCATGGGCGTGCAGATGGCCGAATATGTGAGCCACGCCGTGCTGCGCCACTTCCGCCGTTTCGACGACTACGAAGCGCAGGGCCGCGCCGGCATCTGGCAGCCGCTGCCCGCCTTCGACAAGATGGATTTCCCCGTCGGCGTGCTGGGCATGGGCGTGCTGGGCACGCGCGTGCTCGAAGCGCTGGCGCAATTTGAATTTCCTTTGCGGGGATGGAGCCGCAGCCGCAAGCAGCTCGATGGCGTGCAATGCTTCGCGGGCGAGGAGGGGCTCGATGCCTTTTTGCGGGGCACGCGCGTGCTGGTGTGCATGCTGCCGCTCACGCCGGACACGCACAACCTGCTCGACCGCGCGCGCCTGTCGATGCTGCTGCCGGGCGCCTACGTCATCAACGTGGCGCGCGGCGCGCATCTCGCCGAACCTGATTTATTGACGTTGATCCGCTCCGGGCATATCGCCGGGGCGACACTCGACGTGTTCCGCAACGAGCCGCTGCCGCAGCAGCACCCGTTCTGGCAAGAACCGCGTATCACCATCACGCCGCATATTTCGGCCGCCACCCTGCGCCGCGAAAGCGTGGCGCAGATCGCCGCCAAGATGCGCCGCCTGCACGCCGGAGACTCAGTCGCCGGTATCGTCAACCGTTTGCAAGGATATTGAGATGAGCAATCAACCGCATTTGCCGCAACAGGTCAAGATCGTCGAAGTGGGCCCGCGCGACGGCCTGCAAAACGAAAAGGACACCATCAGCGCCGCCGTCAAGATCGAGCTGGTCGACCGCCTGACCCTGGCCGGCTTCGCCAACATCGAGGCGGCGTCCTTCGTCTCGCCGAAATGGGTGCCGCAGATGGCCACCAGCGCGGAAGTGATGGCAAAGATCGCGCGCCGCCCGGGCACCATTTATTCGGCGCTGACGCCAAACATGCAGGGTTTCGAGGCGGCGCTGGCGGCGAAGGCCGATGAAGTGGTGATCTTCGGTTCCGCCTCCGAGGCCTTCTCGCAAAAGAACATCAACTGCTCGATCGCCGAATCGATCGCCCGCTTCGAAGGCGTGGCGAAAGCGGCCAAGGAACACGGCCTGCGCCTGCGCGGCAGCATCAGCTGCGCCTTCGGCTGCCCCTACCAGGGCGACGTGCCGCTGGACGCCGTGGCCGACGTGGTGGGCCGCATGCGCGACCTCGGTTGCGACGAGATCGACATCGCCGACACCATCGGCGTGGCCACGCCGAGAAAAACGCAGGCGGTGATGCAACGCGCCATCGCGGCTTTCCACGTGGGCGGCCTGTCCGGCCACTTCCACGACACCTACGGCCAGGCGCTGGCGAATATCTACGCCAGCCTGGAGGTGGGCATCGCGATTTATCACTCGTCCGTGTCGGGCCTGGGCGGCTGCCCCTACGCCAAGGGTGCCACCGGCAATGTGGCCACCGAAGACGTGCTGTACATGATGCAGGGGCTGGGGATAGACACCGGCATCGACCTGGACCTGGTGGTCGATGCGGGGCAGTTCATCTCGCAGCAGCTGGGGCGCAAGGGGTCGAGCCGCGCGGGTAATGCCATTGCGGCGAAACGCCTCGCGGCGTAGGTCGGATTAGCGTGGCGGAGCCACGCGTAATCCGACAACAGTGTTTGCCATGACCCTGGTGGTGTCGGATTACGCGCTTGCGCGCTAATCCGACCTACCCGACCGGCGTGACCCGTACAGACGAAAAAAAACCCAAGAGTCGAAACTCTTGGGTTTTTTTCTACAAATTTGGTCGGAGTACAAGGATTCGAACCTTGGACCCCCTGGTCCCAAACCAGGTGCGCTACCGGGCTGCGCCACACTCCGAAGACCAAGATAATACAGGCCGTATCGACTTCGGTCAAGGGTCAGGTGAAACTCTGTGTAAATTATTTACGCGCGGCACTGCGACTCATGTATTTTTCAAAACGATACAAGTATGCGACACTCGGTTTGCAAGTTTTCCCGATCAGACATGAAGGCGACGACGGCAATGGATTTCAGTATTGAAAGAAGCGACGGCGGCCAACCCTTGCCGAACCGCCGCGGCATCGCGCTCGGCGTCGGCGTGTCCTTGCTGCTGCATGGCGCCTTGATCTACTTGTGGCGCCACGTGCAGCCGTCTGTGCCACCGGACACGGCCCCGCGCGTGGAATCGATCGCCGTGTGGATACGCCCGCTGGCCGCCAGGCCCCCGCCGCCGCCTGTCGAGGTGGTCAAGCCGAAGCGGGAAGCCAAACCCGTCAGCAAGCCAAGACTCGCCGCTGCCCGCGAAACACCGGCGGCGGCATCCAGCCCGCAAGCCATCACGGTCGTGCCCGCATCACCGGCCACGCCGGCGGCCAGTCCCGATACCTTCAGGCAAGAAACTGCGGAGACGCCAAAGTTCGACATGGAAGCAGCCAGGAAGACGGCGCGCAAGATGGCGGGCGAACGCGACCCGTCCAAGGTGGGTACGGCCGTGGGGCAAATCCCCGACAAGCCGCTGCAAACGGAAAGCCAGCTGGCGCGCGACATCGCGCAAGGCAAGCGCGGCGATTGCCGCACCGCTTATGCAGGGGCGGGCTTGCTGGCGCCCGTGCTGATGTTGCTCGATAAAAAGGATAGTGGTTGCAAGTGGTGAAAATTTAACAACATACCCACTTGGGCATGATCCCACCCAAAATGGGTATGTCGGAAAAATTATTCCTGCCCCTTCAACTGCAACGCCCGTTCATACAGGGCGTTTTTCTTGCGGCCCGTGATTTGCGCCGTCAGATTCGCCGCCTGCTTGACGCTGCATTCGGCCAGCAGGATGTTCAGGATGCGCTCCGCTTCCACGTCTTCCGCGTCCTGCGCTTCGGTCGCGCCTTCCAGCAGGACGACGAACTCTCCCTTTTCGCGGTGCGCGTCGGCGCGGATCCAGCTTTCCGCTTCGGACAGGGGGCAGCGGTGGATTTCCTCGAACATTTTCGTCAGTTCGCGCGCAAATACCACCTGGCGCGTGGGCTCGAACGCTTCCACCAGGGCCGTGGCGCAATCGAGGATGCGGTGCGGCGCCTCATAGAACACCATCGTCGCCGTCACGCCGCGCAGGCTGTGCAAGATGTTTTCGCGCTGCTTGGCCTTCGCCGGCAGGAAGCCGACAAAGTAAAACTGGTCATTCAACAGGCCGCTGGCGGAAATGGCCGTGATCGCCGCCGACGGACCGGGCAGGGGTAGCACGCGCAAGCCGGCCGCGCGCACGGCGTCGACGATGCGCGCGCCCGGGTCGGACACGGCCGGCGTGCCCGCGTCCGAGACGAGGGCGATGCGCTCGCCCGCGTGCAGACGGGCAATCAGCGTTTGCGCCACCTCGCGCTCATTATGTTGATGCGCCGCAATCAATGGCTTGTTCAGGCCGAAGCGCGTCAGCAGGTGCGCCGTGTTGCGCGTATCTTCACAGGCGACGGCGTCGGCAATGCTCAGCAAATGCAGCGCGCGCAGGCTGATATCGGTCACATTGCCGATCGGCGTGGCCACTATATACAATGTTGCGATAGGATAGACCTGATGCGCCGCCTCTGTCATGATGGGCAGGCTGGCGATGGAACTGATTTCTTGTACGGTCATTTTGGAGGTTAAATGCTTGCTAATAGTGTGAAGTTACTGCTTGTTTGTGCCGCGACCGGCATGCTGAGCGCTTGCAGCACGCCTTGCGACGCGCCCGGGCAATTGTGCGCGCCTATTGAATCTAACACAAGGGCGCTACCGCCACCGAAGCCGCTGCCGCCGCCCGTGCCGCCGAAACCGCCCGCGCCCGAACCGGTGACGTTTGCCGTGGCCGTGCCCGATATTACCGCGTACGACGGCAACGGCGCGCCGCTGCCGCCCATCAGCACCAAGCCGGCGACGGGCACGCCGCAAGACATGCCGGCCGCCACGGCGCCGTCCGATGGCAAGGTCCACCACATCGGCCTGCTGCTGCCGCTGCGCTCGGCCTCCCTGGGCCCGGCCGCCGAATTGCTGCGCACCGGTTTCATGGCCGCGTATGAGCGCGACCGCAGCGGCTTCGAAGTGACGGTGATCGACACGGGCGACGGCAGCACGGATATCCTGAACAAGTTTGCGCAAGCGCAAGAGGAACAGGACGTCGTCGTCGGGCCTTTGTCGCGCTCGGCCGTGACGGCCGTGGCGAATAGCGATCTGGTGCGTAAGCCGACGATCGCCCTGAACCACCCGGACAACCGCGGCGAGGCGCGCCTGCCGGCCAAGCTGCTGGTGATGGGCCTGTCGATCGAGGCGGAAGCGCGCCAGGTCGCCGCCTGGGCCGCCAGCGAACAGCCGGGCGCCAGCGCGCTGATCCTGTCGGCCGGTTCGCCTTCGCAGCGCCGCATCAGCGCCGCCTTCAAGCAGGAATGGCTGCGCCAGGGCGGCAAGGTCGATGCGATGGACTTGACGGCCACGAACGGCTACCTGAGCGATGCGGAACTGGTGCAGCTGCGCGCACGCCTGGCCGCGACGCCGCCGGGCCTGCTGTTCGTCGCGCTCGACGCCGACCAGGCGCGCCAGCTGCGCGTGGCCATCGGCAGCGATCTGCCCCTGTATGGCACCTCGTCCTTGAATCCCGGCGCCGGACGCGGCGCCAGCGGCCCCGAGCTCGACGGCGCGCGGCTGCTGGATTTGCCATGGCAAGTGCAGCGCGACCATCCGCAAGTGATGGTGTATCCACAGCCGCCGCAGCCTGCCGAACGCCGCCTGACGGCCGACATGGAACGCCTGTATGCGCTGGGCATCGATGCCTTCCGCGTGGCGCGCGAAGTGGCGCTGCGCCCGAACACGCCGTTCACGCTCGATGGCGTGACGGGCCGTCTGGCTGTACGCTTTGACGATGATCAAAGCGTGTTCGAACGCACGGAACAAGCCGCCACCTACCAGCAGGGCATGCTGGGCACCTGGCCGCCGGCCGCGCCGGCCACGCCACCGGTACAGTAAGGACATGCGCCATGCCGCCCTTCGCTTTCTGGAACAAACGGGAACGGGGACGGCAGGGAGAAGACGATGCGCTCGCGTATCTGCTGCTGCAAGGCCTGGTGCTGCTGCAACGCAATTATCTGTGCAAGGGCGGCGAGCTGGACCTGATCATGCGCGATGGCGCCTGCATCGTTTTCGTCGAAGTGCGGCTACGCAGCAGTGCAGCCTACGGCGGCGCCCTGGCCAGCATCACGCCAGCCAAACAGCGGCGCATGGTGCTGGCCGCGCAAACCTGGCTGCAGGCGCAAAAGACTTTGCCGCCGTGCCGCTTCGACGCGCTGGCCATCGATGGCGGGCGCATCAGCTGGCTGCAGAACATCCTCGATATGTAAGCATTTTTAACAGTGCTTGTCCGCCATGCCGCGCGCCTGCACTATAATCGGCAGACTATGAATAATCAACGCATCCTCTCGCACTTCCACGAAAGTGCCGAACTCAAGATCCAGGCCGCCACCGTGCTGGCGCCACCCATTGCGCAGGCGATCGACCTGATGTTTTATGCATTGTCCAACGGTAACAAGATCCTCGCCTGCGGCAACGGCGGTTCCGCCGCCGACTGCCAGCATTTCGCGGCAGAGCTGGTGGGACGTTTCGAACGCGAGCGCTTTCCGCTGCCGGCCCTGGCGCTGACGACGGACACCTCGATCCTGACGGCCGTGGCGAATGACTACAGCTACCGCGAGATTTTCTCGAAGCAGGTGCAAGCGTTCGGCCAGGCCGGCGACATCTTGCTGGCCATCTCCACATCGGGCAATTCGGCCAACGTGATGGCGGCCGTGGAAGCGGCGCTCGAGCGCGAAATGCGCGTCGTGGCGCTGACGGGCAAGGACGGCGGCGCCATCGGCAAGATGCTGACGGACGCCGACGTGCATATCTGCGTGCCGGCCGAGCGCACGGCGCGCATCCAGGAAGTCCATCTGACTACCATACATTGCATCTGCGACGGCATCGACGTCGCGCTATTCGGAGGAGACGTGAATGACTAAATTCGGTACTGGCCCAGGCTGGAAACGCGTACAACGCCCATTGGCGACAGCACTGCTGTGCGGCGCCATGCTCACCTCGCTCACCGGCTGCATCGAACTGATGGTCGGCGGCGCAGTGATGGGCGGCGTTGCCGCAGCGGACCGCCGCACCCTGGGCGCCCAGACCGAAGACAAGTCGATCGCCCTGAAAGGCGAGTCGCGCATCCCCTCCATCGTCGGCGATGCCGGCCATGTGAATGTCACCAGCTTCAACCGCCGCGTCCTGCTGACGGGCGAAGTGCGCGATGAAGCGATGAAAAATGCCGTCGAACGCGAAGTGCGCAATATCGAGGGCGTGGGATCGGTGGCCAATGAACTGATCATCGCCGGCCCGGCCAGCTACACCTCGCGCTCGAACGACGCGCTGATCACGGCCAAGGTCAAGGCCAGCCTGGTCGACATGAAAACCATCTCGGCCGCCTCGTTCAAGGTCGTCACGGAAAACGGCACCGTCTTCCTGATGGGCCGCGTTACCCAGCGCGAAGGCACGGTCGCGGCCGACGTGGCGCGCGGCGTGGGCGGCGTACAGAAAGTGGTCAAGCTGTTCGACTACATTTCGGAATCGGAATTGAAACAATTGCAGCCGGACCCGGCACCTGCACGCGTCAACAACTCCGTCGGACAGTAAAGCCCCTAGGCCGTGAACAGAACGATGTGGCTATAATGTCCCCATCATTACGTTATCTGGTGTGAAAACTATGTCAACATCGACTGCCAAATCCTGGAACAAGCCCGCGCTATTTTGTGTGGCGTTGATGGCTGTCGCTGCGATGGCGGCGTTTCTGAACAACAAGCAAAGCGCGCCGGATGTGACTTTCCACGGCATCCATGGCGAGAAAATCACTTCAAACAGCCTGCGCGGCAAAGTGGTGATGGTCAATTTCTGGGCCACCTCGTGCACCACCTGCGTGGCGGAAATGCCGGAGATGATCGACACCTACAACAAGTACAAGGGGCAGGGACTGGAATTTGTGGCCGTGGCCATGAAATACGATCCGGCCAACTACGTGCTGAACTTCGCCGAAACGCGCCAGCTGCCGTTCAAGGTGGCGCTCGACGTGACGGGCGAAGCGGCCAAGGCCTATGGCGACGTGGCCCTCACCCCCACCACCTTCGTGCTCGACAAGCAGGGCAAGATCCTCAAGCGCTACGTGGGCAAGCCGGAATTCGCCGAACTGCACAAGCTGCTCGAATCTGCGATCGCCGGCTAATTGCGCGGCCATCGCACACGCGACAAAACCTTGTTGCCAAGTGTTGCCATACTGTTATAACCTTCCCAGGCGTGATCCGATTCACCTTGTGAAGGCCAGCCGTGCCCCTAGCCGCTCCACCCGACCCGCAACAACTGAAAGCCTGGCTGCTTGCCGCCGGCAACAAGGACGCCATCGCGTTCCGTCAGCTATATAACTGCACATCATCGAAACTGTTTGGCTTCGCTCTGCGTATATTGCATAAGCAAGAGCTCGCTGAAGAAGCCTTGCAAGAGGGTTTCGTCGCCATCTGGAACAATGCCGCCACCTACCAGAGCCATCTGGCAGCGCCCATGACCTGGATGGCCACCATCGTGCGCAACAAGGCGTTCGATGTGCTGCGGCGCAGCGACGATACCGTGGAAATCGATGCCGAACAGTTTGATAGCGAAGTCATGAATGCACTGCGGGATCCCCAGGCCACGCCGATTGAATCACTGCAACTGAGCGGTGACGCCAAGGCGCTGGCGTTTTGCATGTCGGCCCTGGAAGGGCTGCACCGGCAGGTGGTGGCCCTGGCGTTCTATCACGACCTGTCGCACAGCGAAGTGGCGCAGCAGATGTCGCTGCCGATCGGCACCGTGAAGACGTGGATACGCCGCAGCCTGGAACGGCTGCGCACGTGCCTGGAGAAACGGGAGGCATCATGAATATCCGCGGCAATGACGCGCTGCGTCAGAAACTGGCGTCCGAATACGTGCTGGGCACCCTGAAAGGGGGCGCGCGGCGGCGTTTCGAAGGCTGGCTGCACAACGACGCCGATTTGCGCAATATCACGGCCGAATGGCGCCAGCGTTTGGAACCGATGGCGGAATTCGCCACGCCCGTGGCGCCGCCCAAGCGCGTGTGGCAGCAGATCGAGCAGCGCCTGCACCTGAAGCCGCAGGGCGGCTGGTCGCTATGGCGCGATTCGCTGTCGTTCTGGCGTGGCCTGGGCCTGGCGTCGAGCGCCATCGCCGCGCTGCTGGTGATCGTCGTGGCCACGCGCGTGATGGACGCGCCGCAGATCAGCTATGTCGCCAGCCTGACGGACGAGAAAGCGCAAACGGCCCTGCTGCTGACGGCCGACAGCCGCCACGGCGCGCTCGATGTGCGCATGGTGGGCAACGCGCCCGTGCCTGCCGATCGCGACCTGGAACTGTGGGCCGTGCCCAAGAGCGGCAACCCGCGTTCCCTGGGTTTACTGGCCGACAAGGGAAACGTGACACTGGCCCTGTCGCAGCGCGCCATCGGCAACGACGTGGCCTTGCTGGCCGTCACCCTGGAACCGAAAGGCGGTTCGCCGAATCCGAACGGACCGACGGGGCCCGTTTTGTATAAAGGTAACTGGGTCAGGCTATAAGGAAATGTCGGGTTACGCAGCGCTGCTGCTAACCCGACCTACCGGCCTATTTCGGATACAGAATCATCTGCGTGCAACGAAACAGGGCAATCGTCTTGCCCGTTTCCTTGTTTTTCACCACGGCATCCCACACTTGCGTGTTGCGGCCCTTGTGCTCGACCTTGGCCGTGCAGGTGAGCGTGCCTTCCCGGACCGTGCCCAGGTGGTTCGATTTCAACTCGATGGTGGTGAAGTTGTTCGCGCCTTCGGGCAGGTTGACGATGCAGCCATAGCCGGACGCCGTGTCGGCCAGGGTCACGACGCTGCCCGCGTGCAGATAGCCGTTCGGCGCCAGCAAATGCGGCAGCACGGGCAATTCCGCCGTCAGCTGGCCGTCGCCCACGGCCGTGATGACGATGCCCAGGTGGCCGGGCAAGCGGCCGGTGCCGCGCTCATTCAACATTGCTACGGTGATATCGGGATTGCTCATGCTGGTCCTTGTGCGGGTGAATCCGGACAGGAGATGCGCCGGAAAATACTATGATGATAGCAACTTTCCCCACATCGGTTTGACGGCCGCCTATTTCCGGCCGCGCCGCCGTTTCCACCACACCAAACTGCCCGTCAACAGGAACAGCAGCGGCATCAAGCCAAATACCGTAATAAAGGCGCGCCCGGCCACGCCGAACGCCTGGCCCGAATGCAGGGGAAATTGCCAGCCCAGCAAGCGCTCGCCATACGAGGCCATGAGCGGATCGCGGATGCGCAGGGGCAAGCCGCTGCGCGCGTCGAGGGTGATGCGCGTGGCGCCGTCGCCGTGGGCGATTTCGCCAGGCTGGCGCACGCGCACGTCATACGGCTGGTCCTTCCTGGCCGGCAGCACGATGCGCGACACGCGCGCCTGCGGATACAGCAGTTGCGCGGCAGCCATCGCCTGGCCCGCATCAAGCAGGGCGCCGTCCTGGGCCACATTTTTCAATTTTGCCGTGTCCGGCACCGTCGACACGAGCGCCACCAGCGGCACGATCAATTGCGGCAAATTGAAATAGATGCCGGAAAAGGCGAGCACGGCCAGCACGGGCGCGGCAAAGAAGCCCGCCGCCTTGTGAAACGTGTAATAAAAACGGGGCCAGGAGCCACCATGCGACACGGTCAGCGCGCGCTTGATCGCCGTCCACTGCAGGCGCGGCCACCACAGATAGATGCCGCTCAGCGCCATCATCAGCAGCATCACGCCGGAAATGCCCGTGATGGTCTTGCCCGCATCGCCCGACAATACATAGCGGTGCAAATGAAACATGCCCGACATCAATAGCGGACGCGTGAAGCCGAAACGCCCCCAGTCACGCTCGCCTTTGACTTGCAGGGTGTAGGGGTCGACCATCACCTGGCGCACGATGGCCTGGCTGAACGGGGACGGCTTTCCCGCCTGGCGGTACGAGGCCACGTACACGTCGCGCGCATCGGCGGGCGGATTGAGCTGGGCCGGCTTGCCGTAGGCGGGGTCGGCCGTGAGTGCATCCACCACCGCCTGCACGGAGCGCGGCGTCACCTGGAACACCTGGCCGGGCGCGGGCGTGCTCGCCTGCAACAAATTCGGATTCAGATACGCGTCGAGTTCCGGCATCCAGGCGATGGCGGAACCCGTCAAGCCCAAGAGGACGAACAGGGCGCCAAACCACAGGCCCGCATACAGGTGCAGTTTGCTGAGCAGATACTTGATCGAGCGTTGTGACATGGAAACTTTGGGGAACAGGGCTGCGGAACGATAGCATGAAAGCCCCACAGTGAAAATCATGCGCATCAAGAAAGGGAAGAACCGCATAGTACGCTCATGGGAACGTCGGATTCGGATAAAAACGAGCGTTTCAGCACTATCAGCGAGCGCATCGGCATCGCGGGTACAGCTTGCACGGCATACACTTTCCCCTATACTTATCGAAAGGAAAACCATGACCACTTCCCGCCTCCTCGCCGTCACGCTGGGTTTCGCCCTTCACCTGGGTGCCCACGCGGCCGATTTCACCGTCACCAGCACCGACATCGCTCCCGGCCAGAGCCTGGCGAGCGCGCAAGTATTCCAGGGCTTCGGCTGCACGGGCGGCAATCTGGCGCCGCAATTGTCGTGGAGCAATGCTCCCGCCGGCACGCGCAGCTTTGCCATCACCCTGTACGATCCCGACGCGCCCACGGGCAGCGGCTGGTGGCACTGGAGCGTGTTCAATCTGCCAACCAGCACCACCTCCTTGCCTGCGGGGACGACAACGTCCACCTTGCCAGCGGGCGCCGTGCAAGGACGCAACGATTACGGCGACAGCGCCTACGGCGGCGCCTGCCCACCACCGGGCGACCAGCCGCACCGCTACCAGCTCACGGTGTGGGCCTTGAGCGTGGAGAAGCTGCCGCTGGACCAGCACGCCAGCGGCGCCATGCTCGGCTACATGCTCAACGCCAACGCGCTGGGCAAGGCACAGCTGACGGGACTGTATGGCCGATGACATGGACGCGGTGGCCCTGAGCGAGCTGCGCATCGCGCACGGCACCATCGAGGCGCGCCGCGCGCAGACCCTGCGCCGCGTGCCCGTCTTCCAGAGCGCCCTGTGCCGCGTGCGGCAGGGAACGAAACTGCTGGAGTGGGGCGCGCGCCAGGCACGCGCTGGCATGCACGATGTAGTGCTGATGCCGGCGGGACAGGAACTGGGCGTGGCCAACCTGCCCGGCGCGCAAGGCTACCGGGCGGAAGTGCTGAGTTTTTCGCCGGCCCTGATCGCCCGTTTCCGCGCGCGCCATGGTGGCCTCGTCGATACCCAGCTGCGCCAGGCGTCCACGGCCAGCCTGTGCGTGCCGCTCGATGCCCACGCGGCACTGGCCTGGGACCAGCTGACGGCCAGCCTGGCGAGCAGCACACCGCCCGCGCTGCTGGCGCACCAGGCGGAAGGCTTGCTGCTGGCCCTGGCATTGGGCGGCCATTGCGGCCCGCTCTTGCTGGACCGCCGCGATCCGCTGGCCGCGCGCGTGCAGCAAGTGCTGCTGCTGGACCCGGGCGCCGACTGGAGCGTGGCCAAGGTCGCCAGCCATCTGCACCTGGGTGCGTCCACCCTGCGCCGCCAGCTGGCCCTGGAGCAGCGGCACTTCCGCGCCATCCTGGAAGACGTGCGGCTGGGACTGGCCTTGCAGGAATTACAATCGGGAATCTTGCCCATCGGTGACATCGCGGCCGCCTGCGGCTACGCCTCGCCATCGCGCTTCGCGGCCCGTTTCCGCCAGCATTACGGCCTGTCGCCGCGCGACTTGCGCGCCACCGTGTAAGCCCGCTCTGGCGCAAATCACGCAACAAGCACTGACAAGGCGGCGATTTTCTTGCTACTATGCGCCCATGTCTTCCCGCCAGCCCACCCGCAAGCCTTACCCGGCGTCCGCCCTCGCGCGCACGCCGTGGCGGCTGTGCGTGGCTCTGTTCAGTGCGCTGGCCCTCGTGTTCCTGCTGTCGACGGCCGCCTCGCACCTGCACAAGACGACGCTCGACGCGGAAGAGTGCGCGCTGTGCGCCACCGTCATCGACAAGGTGGCCGATCTCGCCGTGCCGCCGGCCATCACCGAGCCGCCCGTCCAGTTACTGCCGTACCGTCTGCTGGCCCTCGCGCCCGCCACCCTGGCGCCCGTCGCCGCCCTCGTCCTGCCGCCCGTGCGCGGCCCGCCTGCCGCCTCACTGTAGTTCCCACGCCGTTTTTCCTTTTTCAGGCTGCCCCTTGTCGCGCTTGCATGCGCGCCGGGCCGCCTGGCGTTGACTATTTTCGAGGTTTACCATGCAACACACACCACGCCTGAGCGCGCTGTCGCTCACCCTTGCCAGCCTGTTTAGCTTTTCCGCCCACGCCGCCGAACCTGCCGAGGCCAATACCGATGCCGCCCCACAAGACATGCAAAAGGTCGAAGTCACCTCCGCCCATCTGAAAAGCGCGCGCATCGAGCTGTCGCCGAAAGTCGGCACCACCATCTACAGCATCGACAGTCACATGGTCGACATGCTGGGCCAGGGCGACAACACGCCATTCAATGAAGTGCTGCTGCGCCTGCCGGGCGTATCGCAGGATTCGAAGGGCTCCGGCGCCCTGCATGTGCGCGATGACCATGCCAACGTGCAATATCGCATCAATGGCGTGCAACTGCCCGAAAGTATCAGCGGCTTCGGCCAGTCGATCGACACGCGCTTGATCGATCACACGGATTTCATGACGGGCGCCTTGCCGGCCCAGTTCGGCCTGCGCACGGCGGGCATCGTCGATATTGAAACGAAGGAGGGTGGCATGACGCCGGGCGGGCGCATCGGCATCATGCTCGGCAGCCACGACCATGTGGAGCCGAGTGCCGAATTTTTCGGCAGCGTGGGCAAGTTCAATTACTACCTGTCCGGCAGCTATCTGGGCAATGCGCTGGGCGTGGAAAACCCGCAGGCCACGCGCAGCGCCCTGCACGACAAGACGCGCCAGAATAAATCGTTCGGCAGCCTGTCATATTTCCTTGATGATAATACCCGCCTGGGCGCCATGTTCGGCACCTACAACGGCCGCTTCCAGATCCCGAACAACCCGAACCAGGCGCCGGGCTTCTCGCTCGCCGGCCACAGCGATGCGCAGGCGGGCACGTCCACCTTGCCGTCGTCGCAGCTGAATGAAAACCAGCGCGAAGTGAACCGTTTTCTGGTGCTGTCGCTGCAAAAAAGCCTGGGCGACATCAATTACCAGGTGTCCGCCTTCCACCAGTATTCGGAACTGCACTTCACGCCCGACGCCATCGGCGACCTGATCTACAACGGCGTGGCCTCGGATGCGCGCCGCGCGAACAGCGCCTCGGGTGCCCAGTTTGACATCAGTTACAAGCTGCACCAGGACCACACCGTGCGCGCGGGCCTGGCCTACACGCGCCAGAAGACGAGCAGCGACAACACGGTGGCCGTCTTCCCCGCCGTGGACGGGGCGCAAGCCTCCACCACGCCGGTCAGCATCCTGGACAACAGCGGCAAGACGGGCACCCTGGCCAGCTTTTACCTGCAGGATGAATGGCATATCAGCAAACCTTTGACCCTGAACTATGGCGCGCGCTTCGACAAGGTCTCGGCCTACACGAGCGAGCAGCAATGGAGCCCGCGCGTGAATCTGGCGTATCAACTGGCGCCGGGCACGGCCCTGCACGCGGGCTATTCGCGCTACTTCACGCCGCCGCCGCAGGAACTGGCGGCGCAAGCCAGCATCGACCTGTACGCGAACACGACGAATGCGCCGGCAATCGGCCAGTCGGACAACGTCAAGGCCGAACGCACGCATTACTACGACGTGGGCATCAGCCACCAGGTCAATTCGAAACTGACCGTGACGGCCGATGTGTACTATAAAAAGATCAACAACCTGCTGGACGAAGGCCAGTTCGGCCAGGCATTGATACTGACGCCATTCAACTATGCGGACGGCTACGCCAAGGGCCTGGAATTGTCGGCCATCTACAGCGAGAAAAACTGGGGCCTGTTCCTCAACGCCAGCACGCAAAAGGCGCAAGGGCGCAACATCAATTCGGGCCAGGCCCTGTTTGGCGCCGATGAGTTGAACTACATCAGCTCCCACTATGTCTATCTCGATCATGACCAGAAATACACGCTGTCGGGCGGCGGCCATTATCACTTCGGCGACTCGCAAGTGAGCGCTGACTTCCTCTACGGCAGCGGCCTGCGCATGACGCCGGACGGCGGCGCGCCCAATTCCGGCCATCTGCCGAGTTACCTCACCGTCAACACGGCGCTCACGCACACGTGGAAAAACACGCCCGTGGGCAAGGTGGAAGGACGGCTGGCCCTGATCAACCTGTTCGACAAGTCGTACCTGCTGCGCGACGGTTCCGGCGTGGGCGTGGGGGCACCGCAGTACGGCGCCCGCCGCAGCCTGTACGCAGGTCTGTCCACAAGCTTCTAAAAGTTACGCGCGAAGACAGCGGCAGGGTGCAACGCCTGCCGCTGTCGGTTGCCGTCATGCTTCAGCTATCGCCCCAGACGATGGGCGCCTGCCCGTGCGCCTGCAGGTAGGCATTCGCCTGGCTGAACGGCTTGCTGCCAAAGAAACCTTTGCTGGCCGACAAGGGCGAAGGGTGGGGTGCCGCCAGCACAAGGTGCTTGCCGGGGTCGATCAGGCTGCGCTTGGCTTGCGCATAGCCGCCCCACAGGAGGAACACGAGGTGTTCGCGCTCGGTGGACAGGTGGCGAATGGCGCTGTCCGTCAGCTTTTCCCAGCCCTTGGCCGCATGCGAGCCGGCTGCCCCGGCGCGCACGGTCAGCACGCTGTTGAGCAGGAACACGCCTTGCTCGGCCCAGTCGGACAAATCCGTGCGCGTGCGCGCCACGTCCACGTCAGCGGATAACTCCTTGAAGATATTCTGCAGGCTCGGCTGCGCGGGATGGCCATCCGGCACGGAAAAGCACAGCCCCATGGTGGCGCCCGGCGTGTGATACGGGTCTTGCCCCAAGATCACGACTTTGACTTGCCCGAACGGCGTCAGGTCGAAGGCGCGAAAAATGGTTTTACCGGGCGGAAAACACGGCCCCGCCGCATACTCTTCCTTCACGAAGGCCGCCAGGCGTTCCCAGTACGGCTGGGCGAATTCCCCCTCCAGCCGCGCCTTCCACGATGCGTCGATGCGTACGTCCATGCCTCACCTCATAGCTTATTCACCAACCATGCTTTTTCAGCACGCCAGTATAGGACGCCCAGCCGCATGAAGTGGACACGATACGAACAGGCAAAAAAAAACCGCCAGCGTGAGCGGGCGGCTTTGATCTGGCGTAAAGGGCTTAGAAATTCAGCGCCGATTCCACGCCGGCGCTGTGCGCCTGTTCATCCGCGTGGTACGAGCTGCGTACCATGGCGCCCACGGCGGCGTGGGTGAAGCCCATTTTATAGGCTTCTGCCTCGAACATTTTAAACACGTCCGGGTGCACGTAGCGGCGCACGGGCAGGTGGCTGTTCGATGGCGCCAGGTACTGGCCGATGGTCAGCATGTCGATATCGTGCTCGCGCATGTCGCGCATGACTTGCAGGATTTCCTCGTCCGTCTCGCCCAGGCCCACCATGATGCCGGACTTGGTTTTCACGTCCGGGTACATGGCCTTGAAATCCTTCAGCAGTTTCAAGGAATGCATGTAGTCGGAACCGGGACGGGCTTCCTTGTACAGGCGCGGCGCCGTTTCCAGGTTGTGGTTCATGACGTCAGGCAAGCCATCCTTGAACAAATTCAACGCTTTTTCCAGGCGGCCACGGAAGTCGGGCACCAGCACTTCGATGCGGGTGTTCGGCGACAGGGCGCGCGTTTGCTGGATGCACTCGACGAAATGGCCGGCGCCGCCGTCGCGCAAGTCATCGCGGTCGACGGAGGTGATGACGACGTAGTTCAGGCGCAGCTTGGCGATGGTTTTCGACAGGTTGGCCGGCTCTTCCTTGTCCAGCGGGTCCGGACGGCCGTGGCCGACGTCGCAGAACGGGCAGCGGCGCGTGCACTTGTCGCCCATGATCATGAAGGTGGCCGTGCCCTTGCCGAAGCACTCGCCGATGTTCGGGCAGCTGGCTTCCTCGCACACGGTGACGAGCTTGTTTTCGCGCAGGATGTCCTTGATTTCATAGAAACGGGTCGAAGCCGACGCGGCCTTGACGCGGATCCAGTCCGGCTTTTTCAGGCGCTCGACTTGCTCGATCGGAATGATCTTGATCGGGATGCGCGACGTCTTGCTGGCGCCTTTTTGCTTTTCGCTCGGGTTGTACGCTGGAGCGGCAGTAGCGGCGGGGGCGGTGCTGGAAATGGTCTCAGAAGTCATGGCTGCAAGCCCTTGAAGGGCGTGTTGGTTTGTTTGCTCAGGCATCCGCTGCCTGAGGCGCGCCTGCGGCGCTGTTTACTTCGCTTACATCGAGTAATACGGTCAATTCCTGGGCCAGGGCCCGCTGCACGTCGGCCAGCGGCGCCAGCACGCCCATGCTGCGCATGTCCACCGTCTTCAGACCGGAATAGCCGCAGGGGTTAATCCAGGAAAACGGCGCCAGGTCCATCGCCACGTTGAGCGATACGCCATGGTAGGTGCAGCCGTTGCCGCGCACTTTCAAGCCCAGCGCGGCGATCTTCGCACCCTTGTCTGGCCCGCCGGCGATATAGATGCCAGGCGCGCCATCGATGCGCTCGCCAGCAAGATTATACGCCGCCAGCACGTTGATGATGGCTTGCTCGATTTTATGCACGAACTGGCGCGCATACAGCTTGCCGCCCGGCTTGTTGCGGCGCAAGTCCATCAGCAAATAAATCACCACCTGGCCGGGGCCGTGGAAGGTGACTTCGCCGCCACGGTCCGTCTGCACCACGGGCACATTCTCCGCGCCGGCCAGCAGGTGGCCGCGGTCGGCCGCCAGGCCCAGGGTGAACACGGGCGGATGCTCGACGATCCACAGTTCATCGCGCGTGTCGGTCGTGCGCGCGTCGGTAAACGCGCGCATGGCGGCAAAGGTCGGCTCGTAATCGACGCGGCCCAGCTCGCGGATCAGCGCCGTTTCGGTGCGGGTGGTGGTCATGACAGATTCTGTAATCAGCTGCCGGCGCCCTGCGGACGCTGCGGCGAAGCCGTGATTATAAGCCAGGCCGCCGTTTCATTCCGGGGCGGACTCTGGCAACAACAGCAATCTGCCCAATTTTTGTGCAGCATGGCGTATCTGGGCCCCATTCAGGGCCGTGTAGCCGAGCAGCACGGCCGGCGCCAATTTTGCGCTGTGGCAAAAATCGCCGAGCGGCTGCAGCGCCAGCCCGTCCTGCGCGGCGCGCGCGCAAAACGCCCGTTCGTCGCTGTCCGGCGGCAGCCACAGCACGCAATGAAAGCCCGCCTGCTGGCCGGAAATCGTGTAACGCCCGGGCGCCGTCTGCTCGAGGCAGGCCAGCAACAGGTCGCGCCGCTCCTTGTACGCCAGCCGGGCCTGGCGCAAATGACGCACGAAGGCGCCTTCCTCCATCCAGGCGGCCAGCGCCAGCTGCTGCGTCACGCCCACGGAGCGGCCCGTCAACTGCACGATGCGCAACAGTTGCGGGCGCAAGGGGGGCGGCAGCACCATGAAGCCCACGCGCAGGCCGGCAAACAGGGTCTTGTTGAAACTGCCGCAATAAATCACGCGCTGGTACTGGTCCAGCGCCTTCAGGGCCGCCAGCGGCGCGCTCTGGTAATTGAATTCGCTGTCGTAATCGTCTTCCACCACCCAGGCGCCGCTGTCGTTCGCCCACTCCAATAACGCCAGGCGGCGCGTGACGGACATGGTCACGCCCAGCGGCGACTGGTGCGCCGGCGTCACATACGCGAGGCAGGCGTCGGTGTGCGCGGCCAGGGCGGCGCAATCGATGCCCTCGGCGTCGACGGTAATGTCCACCGGCACGGCGCCGGCCAGGGCGAACAGGGCGCGCGCGGCCGGGTAGCCCGGTTCTTCCAGGCATACCTTGTCGCCATCGCGCACGATGCCGCGCGCCAGCAAGTCGATCGCGTGGCGGATGCCGGTGGTAACAACGATGTCTTGCGGGTCGCAGCGGATGCCGCGGTATTTGGCGAGGAAGTCGGCGATCTGCTGGCGCAGCTGGAGCAGGCCGGCCGGATCGGCGCTGCACAGCTGCTCCGGCGTGGCGGCCGCCAGCGCCCGCGTGGCGCACTTGGACCAGGCCGCCATGGGAAACAGGCTGGCGTCGGCGCGCCGCGCCACAAACGGCAAGCCGTCGCGCACGCCCGTATCGGACACAGGTACCGGCTCG
>NZ_LT607485.1:323727-384182 GCF_900095235.1 Janthinobacterium sp. UMAB-60 | reverse complement strand
TGTAAATCCCGCCATCAAGAAGCGTTCCGGCACCACGGCGCACACGCGCGTGCCGGAACCGGGCACGCGCGTCACGTACGCTTCCGCGTGCAGGCGGTCGAACACGGTTTCGATGGTGCCGCGCGACAACTCCCACCGCTCGGCCAGGGTGCGGCTCGACGGCAGCCGGCTGCCCGCCGGCAGCATCTTCGTCAGGATGGCCGAGCGCAGCGCTTCATATGCGCCATCCTGCTTGTTGACGCCCGCCTTGTCGAGCCAGCTGGTGGGACGGGGCAAGTCCAGGGCGTGCGGTGATTTTCCTCGCGGCATGATGATCGTCCAAGTGGTCCAATGAATTTTCTGATGACTGGCACTTCGCATTACACCACAACCATCCTACTCTCACCGTTCTGGTGCGTCTGCCATCTCTTGCATACCGAAAAACATGAATCAACGAACAACACTTCCCCTGTGGGCCTGGGGCGGCATCGTGCTGCTGCTGGTCTGCCTGTCGCGCATCAGCATCGACATCTATTTGCCTTCGCTGCCGGCCATGGCCGATGCCCTGCATGCCAGCGATGCCCAGTTACAACTGACCCTGAGCCTGTTCATGGCCGGCTCGGCCGCCTCGATGCTCGCCTGCGGGCCGCTGGCCGACCGCTACGGACGCCGTCCCGTGCTGCTGGCCGGCACGGGTATTTTTGTGCTCGCCAGCATCGTCTGCACCGTCACCAGCGATGTGCACGTGCTGATCGCCGCGCGCGTGCTGCAGGCGTTCGGCGGCTGCAGCGGCACCATCATCGGCCGGGTCATGGTGCGCGACCGCTTCGATCCCGCCACGCAGGCGCGCATGCTGGGCAGAATCTCGATGGCGATGGGCCTGTCGCCGATCCTGGCGCCGCTGGCCGGCAGCGTGCTCGACGCGGCGTTCGGCTGGCGCGCCGTGTTTGGCGTGCTGTGCGTGCTGGGCGCGCTGTCGCTGTGGCTGATCGCCGCCTGGGTGCCGGAAACCAGGCCGGCCAGCATCGTGCCACAGGGCAATACCCTGGTGCTGTACCGCCGCCTGCTGGGCGACAGATATTTCCTGCGCTATGCGCTGGCCATCGGCTGCGTGTATTGCACGTATTTCCCGTTCATCGCGGAATCGTCCGTGCTGTTACAAAGGGGCATGCATCTGTCGCCCGGCGCGTATGCGCTGGTGTTCGGGCTGACGGTGAGCGGCTATATCGCGGGGTCGAGCCTGTTCCGCGCGCTGGGACCGCGCCTGGGCGCCGATCACATGCTGGGCGTGGCGGTGCTGCTGAATGTGGCGGGGGCGGCCAGCCTGTTGCTGGCGGGTACGTTGGCGCCGCAGCACGTGGCCTCGCTGGTGGCGCCCATGCTGCTGGTGATGGTGTCGGTGGGCATGGCGATTCCCGCCTGCCAGCTGGCCGTGCTGCAGCCGTACGGCGCCCAGGCGGGCAGCGCCTCGGGCCTGTTCTTCTTCGTGCAGATGGCGATCACGGCCGCCTGCGGCGCCGTCATCGCCGCCATCACGGACGGCAGCGAAAAGCCCCTGCTGTGGGTGACGGCGGCGGCCAGTGGCGCCTTTGCCGCCGTCTGGCTGCTCACGAAGAGCCGGGCCAGCGTGGCGGCAGCCAGCCTTACATGACGATCTTGACCATCGGGTGGCCCGACAGCGCCATGTACAGGGCGTCGAGCTGCTCGCGGCTGATGGCGCGCACGGTCACGGTCAGGCCCGTGTAATTGCCCTTGGGCGATGGACGCTCTTCCATGCGGCCCTCGTGGAAGGTCGGATCATGGCTGATGACCAGTTCCAGCATGGTGGGCGCGAAATCGACGTGCGTCGGACCCATGATCTTGATGGGAAAGTCGCTCGGGTATTCGATCAGCGATTCGCTGGGAGGAATGATGTGTTCGGTGGGAGGGGTGGTTTGCATGGGAAATCCAATCAGTGCCGGTCAGGACAGGCGGCGCAGCATACATCGCGCGACGGCTGCATAAAAGCGTATTGTAGCCAACTTTGGGGGCGCATGCGCCCGCCGCCATGGCGCATACGGCAAGGCAAAAAAAAGCCAGCTGAGTAAGCTGGCGGAAAACTATTTCGTTTAGACAAAATAGCCGGAAAAGTCGTGCTGTCACTTGGAGGATAAGCAGTGGTCGTACTGTAAGCAAACTACGCCGGCTTTACCTCCGGCATGTGACGAACTGCGCCTTTCGCGGCCTGAACGTCGCTACGGCGCGACAGACGGCACGGCCGTCAACGCTCCGCTTCCTGCGTCCGGTCATTGCGGCCGGGACCGCCGCGCTCGTTGACTCTGTCATTACTGCGTTCACGTGGCGGCCCGCTGCGTTCGCTGACGGGACGCGGCTGCGGCCGCTCGGCGCGCGGCCGTTCTTCGCCACGCCACCCGGGGCGACCCACCTGGTCTTGCACGGGCGGCAAGGCCGGCATCGCTGGCATCAGGGGCTGGGCCGGCATCGGCGGCTGCTGCGGCTGGGCCGGCACGGGTGGCCGGTTCGGCTGCATGGGACGCGGCGCCATCTGCGTCTGGCCATCGTCCGTCTGCAGGCGGCCGGGACGGTTGACCCAGTCGCGCCGGGGTTCCCGGTCGCCGCGCGGCGCATCAACGGGACGCTGCCAGTTGCCCGCCGGTGCAGGCGCCGTGCTCAAAGGCAAGCTTTGCATGACGGGCGGCGGCATGGTGGTGCGGTTGCGGCGCGGCACATCGACCGTGCGCGAGCCGCCAAAACGCTCGCCCGGCAGCATCGTCATGCCTTCGCGGCGTTCGCGTTCACCCGCCACGGAGCGGCGCCCCTCGGCGACGCGATTGATGCGGCGTTCATACTCGGCGCTGGCGCGATAGCCGGGCACATAGCGCTCATGCGGCGACAGGGGGAACCAGCCGACGCCGGGGCGCTGGTCATGGTTTGTCCCGTGATTGCCGCCGACCCAGCCCACCAGGGCAGGCGCCCACGGCACGCGGCCGCGCTCGCGCCCCGGCGCCCAGCCCCAGCGCTGGCCCAGCAGCACCCAGCGGCCATAGTGCGAGGGCGCGTAGCCCCACGGCGCATTGTCGACCCAGGTCCAGCCCCACGGCGCGATCCACGTCCAGCGCCCGTCGCTGTACGGCGCCCAGCCCGCTGGCACCGCGCTGGGCAGCCACAACGGGCCGTATTGCGCATCGTCCTGCCAGGCGCCGTAGCGGTCCAGCTCTTCATAGCCGGTGGTATCGTCCGTGACATAGCGCAAGGCCGGCACGGCGGCGGGCAAGGCCTCGGGCCAATTGTCAAACGCCACGCGCTGCACGGCGCCCGTGCGCAATTCCTCGTCCGTCAATTCCGCGCGCTTGCCGGCACGCAAGGTCACGCTGCCCGTCGCGCCATCCACGTCGGCCGCGCCGTCGAGCACGCTGACGACGCTGGTGCCGGGCTGGCGCCCCGCCTCGATGCGCACCCAGCCCGGTTGGGCGAGAGTCACGCGCGCCTGGGCGGTGGTCAGCTCGAAGCCGCGCAGCGCGTCGGGATTGCGCACGCGCACGCTGACCGTGCCATAGCTGAGGTGCAATTTAAAACTGTCGTCATCGAGCTCGCTCACTTCCAGCTCGGAATCGCCATCGAGCCGCACGGCGGCCGCGCCCACGCGAAATTCCGCCAGCGCGCCGCGCATGGTGCTGAGCAGGTTATCCGTCGTGACGGGCCAGTTCAGCAGGGCGTTTTGCGCCTCGCCATCGCCGGCGCGCACCAGCACCTGCCCTTCGACGGTGGAAATGCGCCCCACGCGGGCAGGCGGGTCCTGTGCCAGGGCGAAGGTGCACGCCGACGACAGCAGCATGGCGCATACGGTGTTCAAGAGGGGGAGAGACAGGATAGGACGCATGGCAGCGCTCCAGGCAAGACGTACAAGGATGATTGCTATCGATTACATCCGCATAATGCGGGCATCGCAAGCGGGCTTACAACTGTTTGCATATTGACCTGGCTTAGGACGCCGCCTGGCCACCGCGCTTGACGAAGAACAATGCCGTGCCGACGGCCATCAGCAAGCCGCCAAAGAAGCGGTTCTGCTTCTTCACGGCCTTGGCATCGCGGAAAAAGCGCTGCATCGAGGATGCCAGGAAAGCGTAGCCGTGCATGACGATCTGATCGATCGTGCACATGGTGACGGCCAGGATCAGCAACTGCGGCAACAGCGGCGCCGTGGGGCTGATGAATTGCGGCAACACCGCCACCATGAAGATGATGCCTTTCGGATTCGTCACGTTGGTCAGAAAACCCGTCAGCACGCGCCGGCCCATGGACGGCACCACCGCGTCGGCATGCAGGTCGCCCGTGACGGCCACCCTGGCGCGCCACTGCGACAGGCCCAGGTAGATCAGATACAAGGCGCCCACCGTCTTGACGATATTGAACGCCACTTCGGATGCCAGCAGCAAAGAGCCCACGCCGGCGCCGGCAATGCCCAGCACCACCAGCAGCCCCAGCTGCAAGCCGAGAATGGTGGCGCTGGCCTTTCTGACCCCGTACGACAGGCCGTGCGACATCGACAGCACGGCGCCCGAGCCGGGCGAGATGGCGATGATGGAAGCGGCGATGACAAAGGTGATCCAGGTGGCGAAATGCATGCGGTGTCCAAAAATGCTGACGAGGAGCAATTTTAACCCGGCCCGTGCGGCCCTGCCGGCCATCCCTGGGGTAAGATCGCAAGGATGCCTTACCCACGTCACCCCTTGCCGTACAACCAAGAATAACATCATGAAAAACAACACTTTCCTCGCCGCACTATTCCCTGCCACCACCGCGGGAGCGCGCTGAGATGGCCGGCTCCAGCCTGCTGGCCCTGCTCGACGACATCGCCAGCATCCTCGATGACGTTTCCCTGATGACCAAGGTGGCCGCCAAGAAGACGGCCGGCGTGCTCGGCGACGACCTGGCCCTGAACGCGCAGCAAGTGGCCGGCGTGCGCGCCGAGCGCGAATTGCCCGTCGTGTGGGCCGTCGCCGTCGGCTCGCTGAAGAACAAGGCCATCCTCGTGCCCGCCGCGCTGGCCATCAGCGCGTTTGCGCCATGGGCCATCACGCCACTGCTGATGGTGGGCGGCGCCTACCTGTGCTTCGAAGGCTTCGAAAAGATCGCGCATAAATACCTGCATCCGGACGACAGCCACAAGGCCGAGCTGGCGCAGGCGCTGCGCGACCCGCAGGTCGACCTGGTGGCGCTGGAAAAGGACAAGATCAAGGGCGCCATCCGCACCGATTTCATTTTGTCGGCGGAAATCATCGTCATCGCGCTCGGCACGGTGGCCACGGCCACCTTCGCCGAGCAGGTGGCCGTCGTCGTCGGCATCGCCATCATCATGACGGTGGGCGTGTATGGCCTGGTGGCCGGCATCGTCAAGCTCGACGACGCGGGCTTCTACCTGGCCGCGCGCAAGGGCGCTGGCGCGCTGATGAACGGCGTGCGCGCATTTGGCCGCATGCTGGTGTCGGCGGCGCCGAAACTGATGAAATTCCTGTCCGTGGTGGGCACGCTGGCGATGTTCATGGTCGGCGGCGGCATTTTGACGCACGGCTGGCCGTGGGCCAGCGCCATGCTGCACCACGCGGAAGAAGCGGTGGCCGGCGTGGCCGGCATCGGCCCCGTGCTGGCCGCCGTCACGCCCAGCCTGATCAACGCAGTGGCCGGTCTCATCGCCGGTGGCCTGGTGCTGGCCGGCGTCACGGCCGTGTCGGCTTTATTGCGCATGATCAAGCCAAACAAATAAGCTTTCTGGTCTGATGGGGCGGCAGGCGCATCCGTGCCTGCCGCCCCGGCCATGCCGGCGGCGCCCGCTGCCCATGGAGACCCTATGCAGACTTCCCCCATCCAACGTCCCAGCAGCGCCTTCATCGGTGCCTCCTGGGCGGCACTGCTGATCGGCGCCATCACCTATTTGACCGGCCTGTGGAACGCCGGCATGGCCCTCAATGAGAAGGGCTATTATTTTACGCTCCTGATGTATGGCCTGTTCGCCGCCGTCTCGCTGCAAAAATCCGTGCGCGACCGCGCGGAAGGCATCGCCGTGACGGGCATGTATTTCGGCCTGTGCTGGATTTCCGTGCTGCTGGCCTTGCTGTTATTGACGGTGGGCCTGTGGAACGCCAGCCTGCAGAACAGCGAGAAGGGTTTCTATGCCATGGCATTCCTGCTGAGCCTGTTTTCCGCCGTGGCCGTGCAAAAGAATGTGCGTGACGTGGCACGCGCCGCGCCCGCCACCTCGGCCGAGACGCCGGGAACTTAAACAGCAGCGGCGCATCTATTCTGTATCCATGTCGGGAGAGGATGATGGGCGACCAGCAGAAACGTTTACAGATGGCGCTGGAAGCAGCGCACATGGCCATCTGGGATTCGCGCATCGTCGATGGCCAGGTCATCGACGGCACGGTCATCTGGTCGGCCAAGGGTGCCGCCTTGCTGGGCCTGGAAGAACATGCGCTGACGCAGCCGTTCCGCAGTTTTCTCGACAGCGTGCATACCAGCGACCGCGACAAGGTGATCAAAGTACTGCAAGACGGCGTGCGCCGGCGCGGCGGCTACGCGCTGCAATACCGCGTCATCTGGCCCGACGGCAGCGAACACTGGCTGGCGGCCAAGGCGCGGATCTTCATGGATGACGCCGGACAGCCCGAACGCACGCTGGGCATCATCTGGGATATCACCGAGCACATGGCGCGCGAGCTGATGATCGCCGAACGCAAGGAACTGGCCGAAGTGACGCTCAGCTCCATCGGCGACGGCGTCATCACCACCGATCCACAGGGCAAGACGCGCTACCTGAACCGCGTGGCGGAACAATTAACGGGCTGGAGCAGCCAACTGGCCGAGGGCCTCGATATCCGGCAAACGCTGCAGCTGATCGATGAAAACACGGGCGAAGCGCTCGAGCACGTGGCCCTGAAATGCCTGCAGCAGCGCCAGGCCATCGGCGTATCCACGCACACGCAACTGATCACGCGCAAAGGACGGCGTATTTCAATCGAGGACTCCGCCGCTCCCATCTGGTCGCGCGACGGCGAGATCCTTGGCGCCGTGATCGTGTTTCGCGACGTCAGCCACGAACGGAAATTAAGCCGGCAACTGTCGTGGCAAGCCACGCACGACACCTTGACGCAGCTGATCAACCGGCGCGAATTCGAACACCTGGTCGCTGGCGCCCTGCGCACGGCCAAGCAGGAAGGCCACGCGCATGCGCTGCTGTACCTGGACCTGGACCAGTTCAAGGTCATCAACGACACCTGCGGCCACGCCGCCGGCGACGTGCTGCTGCGGCTGCTGGCCAAGATGCTGCAGGGGAAGATGCGCGACAGCGACATCCTGGCGCGCCTGGGCGGCGATGAACTGGGCGTGCTGCTGCCCCACTGTCCGCTCGACCATGCGCGCCTGATCGGCGAACAGCTGCGTCAGGCCATCCATGAATTCCCCTTCACCTGGGCCGAACGCAGCTTCGAACTGGGCGTGAGCATCGGCATCGTGGAAATCAACCAGGACAGCAAGTCCATGAGCGAGCTGCTGAGCGCCGCCGACCAGGCGTGCTACCTGGCCAAGGAGCAGGGCCGCAACCGCCTGCACGTGTACCAGGAGTCGGACGTCATGCTGGCGCAGCGGCATGGCGAAATGCTGTGGATCTCGCGCCTGAACGAAGCGTTCACCCACGATTATTTCCGCCTGTACGCCATGCCCATCGTGCACTTGCACGACAGCGAGGAACACCATGACGAAGTGCTGATTCGCATCCGCAACGGCAAGGGCGACCTGATACTGCCCGGTGTATTCATTCCCGCCGCCGAACGCTACGACATGATGCTGTCCATCGACCGCTGGGTCATCCGCGCCGTCTGCCAGCATATCCAGAGCGTGCGCGACAGCCTGCCGCCCTTGGCCGCGCTGGCGGAAAGCCGGCGCCGGGCACCGGCGCTGTATTCCGTCAACCTGTCGGGCATGTCGCTGGCCGACCCCGGCCTGCACGACTACATCACGGCGCAGTTCGTGCAATACGCGATCGCGCCCGAACAAATCTGCTTTGAAATCACGGAAACGGCCGTCATCGCCAACCTGCCCAAGGCGCAAGTGTTCATGCGCCAGCTCAAGGCCATGGGCTGCCGCTTCTCGCTCGACGACTTCGGCAGCGGCTTTTCCTCGTTCGGCTACCTGCGGGCCCTGCCCGTCGACTATTTAAAGATCGACGGCATCTTCGTGCGCGGCATCGCCACCAATGCCATCAACCGCGCCATGGTCAAGGCCATCAATGAAGTCGGCCACGTGATGGGCCTGCAAACGGTGGCCGAATACGTGGAAAACGCGGAAACCCTGGCCGTCATCCGCGAACTGGGCATCGACTACGCGCAAGGCTACGCCGTGGGCGGCCTGCGGCCCCTGACGGCGGGCGTGGATTAGCCACCAGCGGCAACCAGTAACTTTAAAACAATGCCGCATTGCTATCGCTAAATGCGTGCAAGCACGACCAATCTGGAGGATTTTGATCTACATCAATAAATTTGCGCAGGCGACTCCTTACACTGATCTCCATTCTTGCAATCGTGCAAGTCTTACTCACCAATTAGCTCTTTAACTGATCAGGAAGCCGCGACCATGCGCCAAAATTTGCCAGTGACTAACCGTGAAGTTCTCGTCTTGGACGATCAGGCCATCGTGTCGAAAACGGATATGAACGGCAATATCGTGTATGTGAACCCGTACTTCAGCCAGGTCAGCGGCTTCAGCGAGGCAGAGCTGATCGGTTCGCCGCAAAATATCGTGCGCCACCCGGACATGCCGGCCGAAGCGTTCGCCGACCTGTGGACCTCGATCCAGGCCGGAACGCCATGGACGGGCCTGGTCAAGAACCGCTGCAAGAACGGCGATTTTTACTGGGTGCGCGCCAACGTCACGCCCATCCGCGAAGCGGGCAAGACCATCGGCTACATGTCGGTGCGCGTGAAGGCCGACAAGGATCAGGTCAAGGCGACCGAGGAAGCCTACGCGGCCATCCGCAACAAGGAAGGCGGCAATATCGTCATCAAGAACGGGCAAATCGTGCGTCCGGGCCTGGCGCACCTGCTGCACAACCTGACGCACATGTCGCTCAACCTGCGCATCTGGGCCGCCACCTCCATCGTCAACTGTCTGCAACTGCTGGTGTGCGTCATCAGCCTGTTCGCCAGCGGCGGCAAGATCACCAATTACGCCATCTTCGGCGCCACCCTGTTCGGCTTCCTGATCAACGTTTTCCTCTGGTACACCTTGCGCATGTCCGTGCTCAAGCCGCTGGGCAAGGCCCTGAACGGCGCGCGGGCGATTGCCGCTGGCGACCTGTCGGGCAGTTTCGAAACGGACAGCACGGATGAAGTGGGGCAATTGCTGCGCGCGCTGCAACAGATGAACAGCAACCTGATCGCCACCATCCGCGACGTGCGCATCAACGTGGAAACCATGGCTGTCGCCACCAAGCAAATCGCCGTCGGCAATATGGACCTCTCGGGCCGCACGGAATCGCAGGCGGCCAGTCTGGAAGAGACGGCCTCGAGCATCGAGGAATTCTCGTCGACGGTGAAACAGAACGCGGACAACTCGGTGCAGGCCAACGAGCTGGCCGTGGCCGCCTCGAAAGTGGCCGTGCAGGGCGGCGAGATCGTTGCCGAAGTCATCACCACCATGGACGAGATCAACACCTCGTCGAAGAAAATCGTCGACATCATCGGCCTGATCGAAGGCATCGCCTTCCAGACCAATATCCTGGCCCTGAACGCGGCCGTGGAAGCGGCCCGCGCCGGCGAACAGGGCAGGGGCTTCGCCGTGGTGGCGGGCGAAGTGCGCAACCTGGCGCAGCGCTCATCCGTGGCGGCCAAGGACATCAAGCAGCTGATTGAAATTTCCGTCGGCAAGGTGGGCGCCGGCATGCTGCAGGTGAACCGCGCCGGCGCCACCATGGAGCAGGTGGTCAGTTCCGTCAAGCAAGTCACTGCCATCATGCAGGAAATTTCCATCGCTTCGCGCGAACAGAGCATCGGTGTCGACCAGGTCAACCAGGCCATCGCCCACATGGACCAGGTGACGCAGCAAAACGCGGCCCTGGTGGAAGAAGCCGCCGCGGCCGCCACGCGCCTGGCGGAAGAAGCGGCCAGCCTGTCGCAAGCCGTGAGTCTGTTCAATTTCGGCAAGATGCCGCCACCGCGCCGCGTCGCCATGCCTGGCGGCAAGGGAGGCGCCGCGAACGCCGGCAAACCTGCCATGAAACGCCTGGCCGCCTAAACCTTTCAAGACATACAAACACACCATGCCTACACTACTCAGCAGTGCTTCCGCCGACCTGGACGCCGTCGTCGAATTCGACCCGGTCATCATCGGCAAGATGAGCCAGTCCGGCCCCCGCTACACATCGTACCCGACCGCCGACCGTTTCAATGCCGACTTCGGCTACGGCAATTTCCTCGAAGCGCTGGCCGCGCTGCGCATGCGCGGCGGCCGTCGTCCGCTGTCGCTGTACGTGCACGTGCCGTTCTGCGATACCCTGTGCTACTACTGCGCCTGCAACAAGATCATCACCAAAGACCGCAGCAAGGCCGCCACCTATCTCAGCTATCTGAAACAGGAAATCGCCATGCAGGGCAAGCTGTTTTCCGGCATGAACCAGATCGAACAGCTGCATTTCGGCGGCGGCACGCCGACTTACCTGAGCGAAAAGCAGATGGATGAGCTGATGCTGCATTTGCGCCAGCATTTCGAGTTCGCTTCCGATGAAGACGGCGAGTATTCGATCGAAATCGACCCGCGCACCGTGTCGCGCGAACGCGTGTTTTCGCTGCGCGCGCAAGGCTTTAATCGCATCAGCCTGGGCGTGCAGGATTTCGACGCCGACGTGCAAAAAGCCGTCAACCGCATCCAGCCGGAAGCGGAAACGGTGGCCATCATGCAGGCGGCGCGCGACGCCGGCTTCCGCTCGATCAGCATCGACCTGATCTACGGTTTGCCCAAGCAAAACCTGGAGACGATGACGGAAACCCTGCGCAAGGTGATCAACGCCAGCCCCGACCGCATCGCCCTGTACCATTACGCGCACATGCCGCATTTGTTCAAGCCGCAGCGCCGCATCCTCGACGCCGACATGCCCGACAGCGCCACCAAGCTGGCCATGCTGGGACTGTGCATCGCGCGCCTGACGGCCGCCGGCTATGTGTACATCGGCATGGACCATTTCGCCAAGCCGACGGACGACCTGGCCGTGGCGCAGCGCCAGGGCCGCTTGCACCGCAATTTCCAGGGCTATTCGACGCGCGCGGAAGCCGATCTGATCGCCTGCGGCGTGTCGGCCATCAGTTCCGTCGGCGCCGTCTACAGCCAGAATGAAAAGACGCTCGACGCCTACTACGAAAAGCTCGACGAAGGCGTGCTGCCGATCGCGCGCGGCATCAAGCTCGATACGGACGATTTGTTGCGCCGTATCATCATCCAAATGCTGATGTGCAATTTCGAATTGTCGATCGCCACCATCGAGCAAGCCCACCCCGTGAAGTTCCGCAGCTATTTCGCCGCCGAGCTGGAAAAGCTGCGCGAACTGGCGCGCGATGGCTTGCTCGTCATCGAGGAAGACTGGCTGACGGTGACGCCGAAAGGGCGCTTGCTGATCCGCAATATCTGCATGGTCTTCGACCGCTACCTGACCATGGCCCGCGCCAACGCGGCGCCAGACGCGGTGCAGCCGCTGCGCTACTCGAAAACGGTGTAACGCCGCCCGATGAACGCCCTCAGCCTCGTGCCCATGTTCCTGGTCGGCCTGGCCGGCAGCGTGCACTGCATCGGCATGTGCGGCGGCATCGTGGGCGCCCTGTCGATCAGCGGCGGTGCGCCAGCGCGTCCCGTGATCGCCATCGCCGTGGCGCGCCCCGCGCTGCAGGCTAACGTGCTGCGCGTGCTGGCCTACAACGGCGGGCGCATCGGCAGTTACATGCTGGCCGGCGCCCTGGCCGGCAGCCTGGCGGGCGCGGGCATGCTGCACCTGGCTTCCCTGCAAGTGGCTGGCTACTGGCTGGCCAACCTGATGCTCGTCGCCCTGGGCCTGTACCTGATGGATGCCTGGCGCGGCCTGGCCCACCTGGAAGCGGCCGGCAACGTCGTCTGGCGCCGCGTGCGCCCCCTGTTGAAGCCCTTGATGCCGATGGATACGCCATTCAAAGCGCTGGCCGTGGGCGGCCTGTGGGGCTGGGTGCCGTGCGGCATGGTCTACAGCGCCCTGCTGACGGCCATGCTGCAGGGTTCAGCGCTGCAAGGCGCGGCCGCCATGGGCGCCTTCGGCCTGGGCACCCTGCCCATGCTGCTGGGCATGGGCTTGCTGGGCACGCGCCTGCGCGCGCAGATGCAACGCCGTCCCGTGCGCATCGCCAGCGGTTTGCTGGTGCTGGGCTTTGGCTTGCTGGGCCTGCTGCGCGCCGCGAATGGCGTGTCGCTGGGCTGGCTCGACGCCCTGTGCGTCACGGGCCATCCATGAAAAGAATCGTATGAATGCTGTGTTAAAACCGTCCGCCTGCTTCCATTGCGGCTTGCCCGTCCCCAGCGGTTCCAGCTGGAACGTCACCATCGACGAGCTGCCGCGCGCCATGTGCTGCCCCGGCTGCGAAGCGGTGGCGCAAACCATCGTCGACATCGGCCAGAGCGCGTATTACCGCGACCGCGACGAATACGCCGTCAACGCGTTTGATGCCACCCTTATGCCGCCCGAATTGCGCCTGTACAGCAATGACGATGCACAATTCGCGCGCGACGCCAGCAGCTGCGAAGCGACCTTGTCCGTCGAAGGCATCCGCTGCGCCGCCTGCGTCTGGCTGATCGAGCGTCAATTGACGCGTTTGCCCGGCGTACAGGCCGCCAGCCTGAACGTCGCCACGGAGCGCCTGTACGTGCGCTGGAGCCGCGCGCAGTGCGAGCCGGGCGACATCCTGCAAGCCGTGCGGCAAGTCGGCTACACGGCTTATCCGTATGACGCCGTGCGCCATGGCGAGCGCCTGCAAAAGGCCAGCAAGACCTTGGGCCGCCAGCTGTTCGTGGCGGGCCTGTCGATGATGCAGGTGATGATGTACGTGGCGCCCGCCTACCTGGCCGCCGAAGACGGCACCCTGGACGACAGTATGGCCAGCCTGATGCGCTGGGCCAGCCTGCTGCTGACGTTACCTGCCATCTGCTATTCGGCCATGCCGTTTTTCCAGGGCGCCTGGGCCAGCCTGCGCGCGCGCACCCTGGGCATGGACGTGCCCGTGGCGCTGGGCATCCTGGCGGCCTTCTTCGGCAGCGTGGTGGCGACCTTTACGGGCCGTGGCGACGTGTATTACGACTCGGCCACGATGTTCATCTTCCTGCTGCTGTGCAGCCGTTATTACGAGCTGCAGGCGCGCCGCAAGGCAGCCTCGGCGCTGGAGCGCTTGCAGCACGCCTTGCCCGCCTCGGCCTCGCTGATGGCGGGCTTTCCCGACAACCGCGCCACCACCCTGGTGCCGGCCGGTACGCTGGACGTGGGCGACATCATTTTAGTCAAACCGGGCGAGGCCATCGCCGCCGACAGTGTCATCATCGAAGGCACGAGCGCGCTCGATTTATCGCTGCTGACGGGCGAGAGCGCGGCCCAGCGGCGCAAGACGGGCGAACAGGTGCCGGGCGGCGCCATCAACGCCAGCGCGGCCTTGATCCTGCGCGTCTTGAAACCGGCGCGCGAAAGCACCTTGTCCGATTTATTGAAACTGATCGAACGGGCCGGCAGCGGCAAGCCGCAGATCGCGCAATGGGCCGATAAAGTGGCCGCCTGGTTCGTGCTGGGCCTGCTGCTGTTTGCCGTCGCCGTATTCGCTTTCTGGAGCTGGCACGATGCGTCGCGGGCCTGGCCCGTGGCGATTGCCGTGCTGGTCGTGTCGTGCCCCTGCGCGCTGTCTCTCGCCACGCCGACGGCGCTGGCGGCCGCCACCGACAGCCTGCTGCGACGCGGCGTGCTGATCGTCCAGCCGCATGTGCTGGAAACCCTGCACCGCGCCACCCACATCGTCTTCGACAAGACGGGCACCTTGACCTTGGGCCGGCCCGTGCTGCAACAGATCGAGGGACTCGGCAGCATGACGGAGGACGACTGCCTGCAAGTGGCCGCCGCGCTGGAAGCGGGCAGCGCCCATCCGCTGGCGCAGGCGATCCTGGCAGCCGCCGAAGGGTTGCCAGGACAGCAGTCGCGCGCGCATGCGGAAAACCTGCAGGAAGTGCAGGGCCAGGGACTCGAAGGCGTGATCGACGGCGTGCGCTACCGCCTGGGCAATGCGGCCTTTGTCGCCGCCATCGCCGGGCCGCCGCTGGGCGACACGGCCGTCGGCATGCAGGGCATGACGCCGCTATACCTGGGCACGCAGGGGCGCTGGCTGACGCGTTTCCTGCTCAGCGATGCGCTGCGCCCGGAAGCGCGTGAAGTGGTCGCGTATTTCCAGCGGCGCGGCAAGCAAGTCGTGTTGCTCAGCGGCGACCAGGAAGCGCTGACGCAAAGCGTGGCGACGGAACTGGGCATCAACACGGCGTGCGGCGAATGCCTGCCCGATGAAAAGCTCGATTTCGTGCAGCAATTGCAGGCGACGGGCGCCGTCGTGGCGATGGTCGGCGACGGCATCAACGACGCCGCCGTGCTGAGCGCGGCCGACGTCTCGTTTGCCATGGGTTCCGGTGCCGCGCTGGCGCAGGCGCATGCGGACACGGTGCTGCTGTCGAGCCAATTGGTGTCCGTGCTCGACACGGCGAAAACGGCCGCGCGCAGCATGCGCATCATCCGCGAAAACCTGGGCTGGGCCACCCTGTACAATCTGACGGCCATCCCGGCCGCCGCGCTGGGCTTTTTAAACCCCTGGCTGTCCGGCGTCGGCATGGCTGCCAGCTCGGCGGTCGTCATCGCCAACGCCCTGCGCCTGCGGAAAGCCTGAACATGGAAGCACTCTACCTCCTCATCCCCTTAAGCGTCGTGGTCGTCTTCATCGCGCTGTGGGTGTATTTCACGGCCTCGGACAGCGGCCAGTTCGACGACCTCGTCGGACCGGGCCTGCGCGTGCTGCAGGACGACGATACGCCGCCGGAAGCGGCCGCCCCTCCGGCCACTCAACGCGAATAGCCCTGCGAGCCCGGCCGCGCATCGAAGCGCCGGCCCCACCACGGCAGAAACACGGTATTGCCGCCGCGCGCGCGGAACCACGGCTGCTCGTGGTCGACGGGCCGCACGACGGCCGGCGGCGCCACCACCACGGCACTCACGCTCTCGCTATCGCTGCTGCCCGCCACCAGCACGGGCCGGCCCACGTGGTTCGCATGGGCGATGGCCAGCGCCACGTTCGTCAGCGCCGTGCCCGCGCCCGTCTCGCCCAGCAGCGCCGGCATGTTGAAGGTCTGCTTGTTGAAGTCGAAGTCGGGCAATTGCTGCGTCAGGCTTTGCGCCAGCGGACCAATGCGCTCTGACGAAACAGGATAGGTGCTGCCGGCATCGTGGATGACGTAGCCGATGGCGTCGTCATTCAATTGCGCGTTCCGGGCGGCAGCGTCGATGGCAGCGCTCCACGCCTGCACGGCGCGCGGGGACTGTCCCTTGTCGGCGCTGAAATCGGCGACCTTGCGCGTGGCGGGAAAGCCCAGCCAGGCCAGCGGCGCGCGGTCCGTCTTGTAGCCAGGACCGGCCAGCACCAGCAAGACCATGTTTTCATTGATCTGCTCATCCTTGGGCGGATAACTGGGCGCATCCCAGTTCATCACCCACACCGTCTTGTCAGGGTTGGCCTGCAGATAAGCCAGGCCCGCCGCCAGTGACGTAAAGCCCGCATTGGCGCCGCCCATGGTGACGCGCACGTCGGGCGGCGTGGCCGTGGTCCAGGAATCGGGAAAGGAGGGATTGCCGATGCTGAAGGCGCGCCTGATTGTATCCTGCACATATTTTCCGGCTTCTATGGGATCGAGACGTCCGGCAGGCAGCGCGTACTCAACGTGGATGCCAGCCAGTTCGCGCCGCGTGGATTTGTCGGTCAGCGAATGGGCGTTGTAAAAATACTCTTTGCTGGAAAAATAAATGTCACGAAAGCGATAAATTAACTCGGCAACGTATTGCTGATGGTAGCCTTCCAATGTTTCGCTACCATTATTACCATAGGCAATCATGCCGATCGACTGCACCTTGCCAAAACGCACAGGATTCTCTTTTACTTTGCTGTCGTCCTTGTTTGGCTTGGCCAGGCCCAGTGTCCACAACAGTTGCCACTCGGTCGGATAGTCGCGCCGCTGCAGGGGATTGAGCCACTGCACGCCCACCACCTGCGCCATGTACGGCTGCGCGGGCGCAGCAGGGGCGACAGCGGCAACCGGTGCCGCGACTGGCGCCTTGCTGGCGCAGGCCGAGGTCAGAAAAAGGACGGCAAGCGCCAGCAATGCCGGCATCAACAATAGTCGTTTCATCAGCAATCCTTCTTTAAAAGGAACATCGATTGGCCCGGTCTGCAATATCGGCCAGAGTGCAATACCAGACGCAAGGCTGAATACACACATGCTCCAGCCCAGCCGACGAGGAAAAGTAGCAATCAAGTTGCGCATCAGGAGGTCTCCGGGCGCTTGTACATGCGCTCATCCACAATTTCAGAAGGCATGCTTCCCGTGCTGCCACTGCTGCTCACCCAATCCAGCAATGGCAGTTCCTTGAACATTCCCGTCAAAAAATACTCACGAAATATTTTCAATGGCAGCATTTCATTACCAGTAATTAAAAGACGCCAATCTGCCGCGATGCGCAGTTGTAGCATCGCCTTCTCGCTGATATGACCCACCCCAATCGCCACGTCATACGCCAGCGCCTTTTCCGCGTGCCGGGAATTGGTCAGGATGGTGGAGTGGTCGGTCGCATGCGTGTCGCAGGTTGCCACCAGTTGCGTCTGGATTTCCTGCTTGCGCCATTCCAAATATTCCGGCGTGGCGGCGGACAGGTCGTCTTCCATCATCGCCTTGCCGTCATTGCCGTCCAGCTTCTCGCGGCGGGCCTTCATGCGCAGGCGGGCATGGTCTTCGTAGCGCAATGCCGCCTCGGTATCGCGGTCGCCCTGCGGCGTGCCGCCCACGCTTGTATCGGCATACGGCTCGCCTTTCTGACGTGCCTTGCCTACCTGGCGGTGCGTGCCGGGCGGCTCGATATCCTGATCGAACTGTAGGCTGGGTACGCCAAAGCGCACGGCCTGCGGTATAAACACTTCCGGCAAGGCGGGCGCCGTCACGGGGATGTGCCAGTCATCGGGCGGCACGGCATTGATGGGTGTCTTCAGCATCTTCATGAGAGCCGACATGGCGGCGGCCGTGCGCACGCTCGCCGCCTTGCCGGCCGCGCTGGTGCTGGCGCGCACGCCTTTGTCTGGATCGTATCTGGAGATCGGCGAATGCGGATGCCAGAAATCGGCGCTGCCCCGCGCGGGCTGGCGATAGTGATTGCTCCAATAGTCATAATCGCCGTGCTGGCCAACGGGAAAGCCTTGCGCGAACACCCGCTGGGTAAACACGCCGTCGCCGCGCGTGGCCTTGATCTGTTCGGCGCTGAGACCCAACCAGCCGATGCCCTGGATGGGCGTGGCGGAAATCACCTGATCGTGCGGATTGCAATACAGGGTGACGCGGCCGCGCGTCGTCGGCTGCGGGCCGCAGGCATAGGCGGCCCGGTCCTTGTCCAGCGTGAAATCATGGCGCACGTTGGCGGCCATGCACGCCAAGGCGGCAGACAGGGGCGGCTCCCTGGCCTGGCCGCGCACGATGTCGAAAAATGCCGCCAGGGTCTTGCGGCGCGCCTCGCCGCTTTGCCGGCCCACATTGCCATCGACATCCCTGACTTGCCCCTGCAGCCAGCCTTCCGTGTCATTTCTGCGCAACAGGCTGTACGGAGGGTTGCACAAGACATAAGTATCGGCCACGCAACGGCCGCTTTTGCCTGCCGCATCCTGCACCTCGGCCATCTTATTGCCCAGAAACGCGGCCGCCATGCCCACCATATTGCCCTGGCTGTGACAAACGACGGTGATCGGGACGTCGGCCTGCTGCCGGCGGATGGCCGCCACCAGGTGCGCCAGGCGCAGCGCGGCCAGCACGAAGTAGGGACGCGGCGGGCAGGCATACACGATGCGGTCGTTGACGGGATTCAGATGCTCGATATGGATGAACAGGAAGAGGGCGTCCGAGAGGCCCTCGCCCCACAGATCCGGCAGCGATGAGCAGCCATTGGCGAACGGGCCGCCGCCCCAGTAAGCGTGTTCGTTCAGGTAGACCGAATCGCCATATTGCTGCAATTCCCTGTCGCTGGCCTTGTAGCCCCAGCGGAACTGGATCACGGGTGAGAAATGCGCTTGCGGCGCGATAAAGGTGCTGGCCGTATAGTCGGGATCGACATAGCCGTCATCGCTCAGTTCGCTCCGATAGCCCACCGGCGTCAGCTGCCCGCCCTGCGCCGTGGCATGCGCCATATGCTCGTCGCAGCGCTTCATGCGCTTGTTCAGGCCGGCGCACAGGCCGGCTTCGGCCGCGCGGTACCACTCGCCCTCGGAATTGACGCCATGCACGAAGATAACGATGCCCGGCGACGGCGCCTGCACCAGGCAAGCGAGCTTGCAGTGATCGAACAGGGTCGTGCCCTCGGCTTTTCCGACGACCAGGTCTACCTGGGCATTCAACGAATCGCGGCGTTCCGGGTCTTCCATGGCGGGCCTTGGACGTGTCTGGACAAGCCACTCTAAGTCATTGCCTCCACGCACGTTTTACGCCATGTCAAGCCAGCGCTTGCAGGGATCTTGCATGGCTTTTTTTACCCAAATCACAATTTATTTCGATGTCAGTTAGCTACGCTTATTTCATCCGGGGAATTTTGATCCACATCAAAGTTTTTTCGCGGTCAAACACTTACTCTCTGGCCACCATCATAAATAGTAATTCCAGGGAGAGTCTTTGTGGATCAATCGCTGAACTATAACTACAAGATCGTGAAGCAATTCGCGGTCGCTACTGTGGTATGGGGCATCATCGGCATGCTGGTTGGCGTTATCATCGCCGCTCAGTTGGCCTGGCCTGCCCTGAACCTCGACATACCATGGCTGACATACGGACGCTTGCGTCCGCTGCACACGAATGCGGTGATTTTCGCCTTCGGCATCTGCGGCCTGTTCGCCACCTCGTACTACGTTGTACAACGCACCTGCCAGGTGCGCCTGTTTTCCGACAAACTGGCCGCCTTCACGTTCTGGGGCTGGCAAGCGGTGATCCTGTGCGCGGTCGTCAGCCTGCCCATGGGCCTGACCCGCGGCAAGGAATACGCCGAACTGGAATGGCCTATCGCCATCCTCATCGCCGTCGTCTGGATCGCCTACGCCATCGTCTTCTTCGGCACCCTGATCAAGCGCAAGGTCAAGCACATCTACGTGGCCAACTGGTTCTTCGGCGCCTACATCCTGGCCGTGACGATTTTGCACGTGGTCAATGGCGCCGTCATGCCAGCCTCGTTCACCAAGTCGTATTCCGCCTATGCGGGCGTGCAGGATGCCATGATCCAGTGGTGGTACGGCCATAACGCGGTGGGTTTCATCCTGACCGCCGGCTACCTGGGCATGGTCTACTACTTCATCCCGAAACAGGCCGAGCGCCCCGTGTACTCGTACCGTTTGTCGATCGTCCACTTCTGGGCGCTGATCTTCACCTACATGTGGGCGGGCCCGCATCACCTGCACTACACGGCATTGCCTGACTGGACACAATCGATCGGCATGGTCTTCTCGCTGGTCCTGCTGGCACCAAGCTGGGGCGGCATGATCAACGGCATCATGACTCTGTCGGGCGCCTGGCACAAGCTGCGCACCGATCCGATCCTGAAATTCATGATCGTCTCGCTGTCGTTCTACGGCATCGCCACCTTCGAAGGTCCGATGATGTCGATCAAGACCATCAACTCGCTGTCGCACTACACCGACTGGACCGTTGCCCACGTGCATGCGGGTGCCTTGGGCTGGGTGGGCTTCATCACCATGGGTTCGATCTACTATCTGCTGCCACGCCTGGCGGGCCGCACGCAGATGCACAGCACGCGTCTGGTCGACGTGCACTTCTGGGTGGCCACCATCGGCATCGTGCTGTACATCGCCGCAATGTGGATCGCCGGCGTGATGCAGGGCCTGATGTGGCGTGCGGTCAATCCGGACGGCACCCTGACCTACACCTTTGTCGAGAGCGTGAAAGCAACGTATCCGTACTACGTGGTGCGCGTGGCCGGTGGCCTGCTGTACCTGTCGGGTATGTGCATCATGGGCTACAACACCTGGATGACCTTGCGCGGCAGCAAACTCCCCGTCGCCCGCATTCCGGAACTGAACGCGGCGCACGCCTGATAGGAGCGAAAGCAAATGAAATTTTCACACGCATGGATTGAGAGAAACCCCTGGCTGCTGATCGCCCTGGTCACGGTAGTGATCAGCATCGGCGGCGCCGTCGAGATCGTTCCCCTGTTCTTCCAGAAGAGCACGACGGAGCCGATCGCCGGCCTGAAGCCGTATTCGCCGCTGCGCCTGGCGGGCCGCGACATTTACGTGCGCGAAGGCTGCTACAACTGCCACTCGCAGATGGTGCGTCCGCTGCGCGCGGAAACGGAACGCTATGGCCACTATTCGGTCGCTGGCGAGTTCGTCTACGACCGTCCGTTCCAGTGGGGTTCCAAGCGCACGGGGCCCGACCTGGCCCGCGTGGGCGCCCGCTACAGCGATGAATGGCACCGCACGCACTTGAACAACCCGCGCGACGTGGTGCCCGAGTCGAACATGCCGGCCTACCCATGGCTGGCGAAGACCAAGCTGGTGCCTGACGACATCATGCCGAAGATGCGCGCCCTGAAACGCCTGGGCCAGCCGTACAGCGATGCGGAAATCACCGCCGGCCCGGCGCAGCTGCAGGACAAGACGGAAGAAGACGCCCTGGTCGCCTATCTGCAAGGCCTCGGTACATTAATCAAAACAAGGAATTAGCATGGCAATCGAAAACCTGTTTGACAGCGCCAGCAGCGTCATGACGGTGGTTTCCTTTACGACGTTCGTAGGCATCCTGTGGTGGACGTTCAGCCGCAGCAATAGCGACTTCGACGCGGCGGCGCGCCTGCCGTTCGACGACGAGGCGCTCGACTACGCGGCCGATGCCGCGCCGGCACAAGGAGAGCGCAACCATGGCTGACTTTACCAATGGCTTCTGGAATATCTACATCATCGTGCTGTCCCTGCTGGGCATCATCGGCTGCGGCGTGCTGCTGTACTCGCAGTCGAAAATCAAAGTGGTCGAAGGCGCGCCTGCCGACGGCACCACGGGCCACGTCTGGGACGAGGACTTGAAGGAACTCAATACGCCGATGCCGCGCTGGTGGATGTGGTTGTTCTACATCACCATCGTCTTCGCCCTGGCGTATCTGTTCCTGTACCCGGGCCTGGGCACCTATGCCGGCAGTCTGGGCTGGAAATCGACGGGCCAGTACGAGGAAGAGCTGAAGAAGGCAGAAGCCGACTACGGTCCCCTGTTCAACAAGTACCTGAGCCAGGACTTGAAGACGGTGGCCGCCGATCCGCAGGCGCAAGCCATCGGCCAGCGTTTGTTCCTGACCTACTGCGCGCAATGCCACGGTTCGGATGCGCGCGGCAACAAGGGCTTCCCCAACCTGACCGACAAGGACTGGCTGTATGGCGGTGATCCCGACATCATCAAGACCACCATCATGCACGGCCGCAATGGGCAGATGCCACCGATGGGCGCCGCACTGGGTTCCGAAAAGGATGTCGAGAACGTGGCCCATTATGTGCTGAGCCTGTCCGGTTCCACCTCGGATCCCGTCAAATCCGTGCTGGGCAAGGCCAAGTTCGGCGCCTGCATGGCCTGTCACGGCGCCGATGCGAAGGGCAACCAGATGCTCGGTTCGCCTAACCTGACGGACAAGATCTGGCTGTACGGCGGCAGTGCCGATACCATCATGGAAACCATCCGCAAGGGACGCAACAACACCATGCCGGCCTTCAGCGATTTCCTCGGCGAGTCCAAAGTCCACGTGCTGTCGGCGTATGTCTGGAGCCTGTCGAATCCCCAGACGCCCGTGAAATGATGTAATGGAACCTCAAGTCATCAAGATGTATGCGGCCCGCGAGCAGATCTACCCTCGCGAGGCCAAAGGACGCTACGCTACCTGGCGATGGGTATGCGTATGGCTTACCCAGCTGGCGTTCTACGGCTTGCCGTGGTTGACCTGGAATGGCAGGCAAGCCCTGCTGTTCGATTTGACCACGCGCAAGTTCTACATTTTCGGCGTCGTGCTGTGGCCCCAGGATTTCATCTATCTGGCGGCCCTGCTGATCATCTGTGCGTATTTGTTGTTCCTCGTCACGGCCATTGCCGGGCGGGTGTGGTGCGGGTTCTCTTGCCCGCAAACGGTATACACGGAAATCTTCCTGTGGGTCGAACGCCGCATCGAGGGCACGCGCAGCGCGCGCATGGCCCTCGACAAGCAGGGACCCTCCGTGCGCAAGGCCGTCAAGAAGACGGCCAAGCACCTGGTATGGGGCGCCATCGCCCTGTGGACGGGCTTTACCTTTGTCGGCTACTTCACGCCGATCAAGGAACTGGCGCAGGCGGTGACCACCCTCAATTTCGGTCCCTGGGAATGGTTCTGGGTCTTGTTCTACAGCCTGGCAACCTACGGCAACGCGGGCTGGCTGCGCGAGCAGGTGTGCAAATACATGTGCCCCTACGCGCGCTTCCAGAGCGCCATGTTCGACCAGGACACCCTGATCATCACTTACGATGCCAAGCGCGGCGAACCGCGTGGCGCCATCAGCAAGAAGGCCGGCAACAACGACAAGCTCGGCGATTGCATCGACTGCACGCTGTGCGTGCAGGTGTGTCCGACCGGCATCGATATCCGCAACGGCCTGCAGTATGAATGCATCGGCTGCGCCGCCTGCGTCGATGCCTGCAATACCGTGATGGACAAGGTCGAGCGGCCACGGGGACTGGTACGCTACAGTACCGACCATGCGATGGAAAACAACTTCAATTCGAAGCAGATACGCCAGCGCGCCATGCGCCCGCGCGTCTTGATCTACACTTCCATCCTGGCCCTGATCATCATCGCCGTGTGTACCTCGCTGGCCCTGCGCACGCCCCTGAAAATGGACGTGATCCGCGACCGCGGTTCGATGGGACGCGAAGTGGAAGACGGCATGATCGAAAACGTCTACCGCCTGCAGATCATGAACACGTCCGAGCAAACCCAGCATTTCAAAATCAGCGCTTCCGGCTTGCCGGGCCTGACCTTGCTGACGCGCGAAGAGGTGACCTTGCAGCCGACGGAAACGCTGGGCTGGCCGATCCGCCTGCGCGTGCCGCACGGCGTGGGAGAAAAGGGGTCGAACAAGATTGCGATCGAATTGCACTCGCTGGACGACCCGTCGCTGCATGTGCGTGAAAGCGCGGTCTTCATCGTGCCGCGGTGATGTTGATTCGGGGTCGGACCCTCTGGGTCCGACCCCGGTATTTCGCCGTAGGGGTATCATCAATCATGCGTTAGGGTCACTTGATTTTCAACCCGGAAGCAAAAGCTGGGGTCAGACCCACAGGGTCCGCCCCCAAGGAGAACAAAATGTCCGACAGTCTGAAACTGCAACCTCCCGTTGCACCGTGGTACAAGCATCGCTGGCCCTGGCTGCTGATGATCGGTCCCGGCCTGTCCGTGGTCGTCGGCAGCTGCATGGCGTATATCGCGTTTACGCAGCCCGATGCGCTGGTGGTGGGTGATTATTACAAGCAGGGCAAGGCGATCAACCAGGACTTGCGGCGCGACACGATCGCCAGCGACCTGGCCATGGATACCAGCCTGTCCTATGATGTGGCGTCAGCGCGCCTCAGTGGTTCCGTGCACAGCTTCGGCAAGGCTTATCAGGGTCCGTTGCAGCTGCATCTGGCGCATGCGACACTGCCGGAAAAGGATATCAAGCTGCTGGTGCAGCCCGATGCGGCCGGCAATTTTTCCGTAGCGCTGCCGATGCTCGAACGCAGCCGCTGGCAAGTACTGGTGGAAAACGACAAACGCGAGTGGCGCCTGTCCGGCATCTGGACCTGGCCGCTGCAGCGCAGCATCGCGCTGCACGCCGATGAAGAGCTGTAAGCCTTATTTGCAGACGTCGGTACCGGCCGTAATGGCCTTCAGTTTGGCCGGCTGCAAGATCTCGATCTCGCGGTTGGAGACGCGCAGCCAGCCTTCCTTCTTGAATTTCGACAATAAACGGCTGACGCTCTCGATGGTCAGCCCCAGGTAATTGCCGATTTCCTCGCGCGACATGCGCAGCTGAAATTTGCTGGCCGAATAGCCGCGCGCTTCATAGCGCGAAGCCAGGTTGACGATAAAGGCGGCAAAACGCTGGGTCGCCTGCATATTGCCCAGCAACAGCATGACGCTTTGCTCGCGCGTGATTTCCTGGCTCATCATGCGATGGAAATGGCGCAGCAGGGTCGGCATATTGCCCAGCAATTGTTCCAGGCTGGAAAAAGGAATTTCACACACTTCGCTGTCTTCCAGCGCCACCGCATTACAGTGGTGGCGGTCGGCGCTGATGGCATCCATGCCCAGCAGTTCGCCAGCCATCTGAAAACCCGTCACCTGCTCTTCGCCGCCCGGATTGATCTGGTACGTCTTGAAGTGCCCCAGGCGGATCGCGTACAGGTTCTGGAACGAGTCGCCGATGCGGAACAGCGAGGCACCGCGCACGATCTTGCGGCGGCGGCCGATGATCTGGTCCAGCCGGTCCATGTCGCCCACATCGAGGCCCATTGGCAGGCACAATTGATGCATGCTGCAGGTCGAGCATCGCGCACGCAACGCTTCCACGGTCACTGTGGGCATGGTGGGAGTGAGTAGCGCTTCAGTCATGTCGGTACCTTTTAGAAAATGCAACAACAAGTTTACTGCATACAGGGTTGCCGTGTGCCAATTTCACCGCAGTTCCGCTGAATAAACGACGTTCTGACTTTGATTATATGGCAACATCGTCAAAAGCCCATGCGGGGAGGGCAATTTGCGCGGTGGCGCTTGCCAAGCTGGGGCATTGATAGGAAAATTCCTGACAGCATTATCTGCCGCCTGTGCCGCCCGGTACTGAAAAGGAAATCATGAAGCCACTCGGCATCAAAGCAAAAGTCGCGCTGGCCACCAGCCTGACCTCGATCGCCATGATCGCGCTGGTCACCATGATCCAGCTGCAGCACATGCGCGCCGACTTCACCCGAGTACTGCTGAGCCAGCAATCTGCCCTGATCACCCGCACCGCTGCCGAACTCGACGACAAGCTGGGCATGCTGCTGCAGATCGTCACGCTGACGGCCAGGCAGCAGCCGCCGGAACTGATCGGCCAGCCCGCCCAATTGCGCGAATACTATTCGCGCCGCGCGATGCTGGTGCTGTTCGACGACGTGCTGGTGCTCGATGCGCACGGCGCCGTCGTGGCCGACATGCCGCTGGTCACGGGCCGCATCGGCATCAACGTGGCCGAGCGCGAGTATTTCCAGACCGTCTTGCGCACGCGCCAGCCCATGATCACCGAGCCGATGCTGGGCAAATCGAGCGGCATGCCCATCGTGCAGATGGTCGCGCCCGTGCTCACGGCCGATGGCCAGGTGGCCGGCGTGGTGATCGGCGTGCTGCGCCTGTACAAGGACAACCTGCTGGGACGCCTGCGTTCGGAAAAGATCGGCAAGAGCGGCTATTACTTCATCCTCACGCGCGGCGCCGTGCCGCGTTACGTGCTGCACCCCGATACCGACCGCTTGCTGCAGCCACGCCAGCCGAACGCCAACCTGACGACGACCCAGCTGCTGAAGAACGATGGCGAAGGCACCATGGTCAGCACCAACAGCCGCGGCATCACGGCCGTCAACAGCTTCAAGCGCCTGAAATCGGTGAACTGGCTGCTGGCCGCCTCGCTGCCCCTCGACGACGCCTTCGAACCGTTCGATGGCGTGCTGTACCGGCTGGTACTGTGGAGCACCCTCGCCTCGCTGCTGGCCGCAGCCGTTCTGGGCTGGGTCACCGTGCGCCTGCTGTCGCCGCTGGTACGCCTGCGCGATACCCTGCGGGCGCTGCACACCAGCGGCAGCCGCTTCACCCCCGTGCCGGTGCAGCAGCGCGACGAAATCGGCGAACTGACGGAAGCGTTCAACGGCCTGATGAGCGAACGCGACCGCCTGCAGCAGGAACTCGAATCGCGCGCGGCGGAACTGGAACAGGAGCGCGACCGGGCCGAGGCGGCCAACCGGGCGAAGAGCGATTTCGTGGCCAACATGAGCCATGAAATCCGCACGCCCCTCAATGCCGTGCTGGGCATGGTGTATTTGCTGGGCAATACCAGGCTCGATACGGAACAGCGCAAGTATCTGACCATGGTGCGCGTGGCGGGCCAGTCGCTGCTGGGCATCCTCAACGACGTGCTCGACTATTCGAAGATCGAGGCGCGCCGCATGGAATTGTCGCCCGTCGAATTCGACCTCGACGAGGTCATGAACACGCTGGCCACGACGATGACCATGAATGCGGGTGAAAAGGAGCTGGAACTGGCCATCGCCGTCGAGCCCGACGTGCCGCGCCGCCTGGTGGGCGACGCCCAGCGCCTGCAGCAGATCCTCGTCAACCTGGCCGGCAACGCCATCAAGTTCACCGAGAGCGGCGAAGTGGTGGTGGCCGTCAGCCTGACCGAGAAAGAGAACGGCCGCGCCTGGTTGCGCTTCGAAGTACGCGACACGGGCATCGGCATGACGGACCTGCAGCAACAGCAGCTGTTTGCCGCCTTTTCACAGGGCGACCAGAGCATCACGCGGCGCTTCGGCGGCACGGGCCTGGGCCTGGCCATCAGCAAGCAGTTGATCCACATGATGGGTGGCGATATCGCCGTGGCCAGCAGCGAAGGCAAGGGCAGCCGCTTCTGGTTCAGCGTGCCGTTCGAGATGCTGGCGCAGCCGGCCGAAACGCGGCGCACGCCGGCCCTGGGCCAGCTGCGCCTGCTGGTGGCCGACGATAACCGCACCACGCGCGAACTGATCGTCAAACTGATCGAGGCCTGGGGCTGGCTGGCCGACGAAGTGGACTCCGGCTTTGCCGCCATCGAACTGTACCGCGAACGCCTGGCGCAGCAGCAGCCGTACGACGTGGTGCTGGCCGACTGGCACATGCCCGTCATGGACGGCCTGGCCACGGCCAAGGCCATCCGCCAGGCGGCCAGCGGCCAGCGCCAGCCCATCGTGGTGATGGTCAACGCCTTCGCCCGCAACCACCTGGAGGAAATCTCCAGCGCCGCCGAGGCCGATGTCGTGCTGATGAAGCCGATCACGGGTTCGAGCCTGTTCGATGCCCTGCACCAGGCGCTGATCGCCAAGAACGACGGCGGCGAACAGCGCATCCTGCACCAGCCGCTGGGCACAGAGCTGGCCGGCGTGCATTTCCTGCTGGTGGAAGACAATCATTTGAACCAGGCCGTGGCGCGCGGCATCCTCGAACACATGGGCGCCACCCTCGATGTGGTGGGCGACGGCTTGCAAGCCGTGGAACGGCTGCGCACGGAAGCGCTGCGCTACGACATCGTGCTGATGGACATGCAGATGCCCGTCATGGACGGCTTCAGCGCCACCCACATCATCCGCACGGAACTGCGCTTGAACTTGCCCGTGATCGCCATGACGGCCGGCGTGCTGGCGTCCGAACGCGAGCGCTGCATGACGGCCGGCATCAGCGATTTCATCGCCAAGCCCGTGGTGGTGGAAGAGATGATGGAAGTCATCCTGCGCCACCTGCCGAAGCGCCCGCCCGTGCAGACGGCCGGGCCGGTGCCCCTTGCCGATGAGGAAGTATTTTCCATGGCGCCGCTGATGCGCGTGATGGGCCGCGATGCCAAGGGGCGCGGCGTGCTGCGGCGCATGGTGGAAGACGCGCTGAACAAGGGCATGACGCCCGTGCGCGACGCCGAAACGGCGTTGCAATCGGGCCGCCACAGCGACGTGGCGCGCATCCTGCACGGCGTGCGCGGCTCCGTCGGCACCCTGGGCACGAAACGCCTGATCCGCGCCGCGTTCGCCACCGAGGAAGCCATCGACGCGGGCCGCCTGGACGAGGTGCCAAGCCTGCTGGCGCACACGGCGCAGGAACTGGAACTGGCGCTGGCGGCGGCGGCCGATTGGTTGTCCAGGCTGAAGGATTAAAAGAGTAGGTCGGATTAGCGCGCAAGCGCGTAATCCGACATGATTCGCCAACAATATTGTCGGATTACGCGGCGTGCCGCCGCTAATCCGACCTACCCAATTTACGCGGGCACGCCCAGAATCACGCTGGACGCTTTAAATATCGCCGTCACGCTGCTGCCGATGGCAATGCCCAGGTCGGTGCTGCTCTGGTTCGTGATGATGGCGGCAATCGTGCCGCCGCGCGGCAAGTCCAGCACCACTTCCGTGTTGACGGCACCCGTCTGCACGCGCGTCACCAGCCCGGACAGCTGGTTGCGCGCGGAAAAGCGCGCCCCTGCGCTGTCCGCCACGAGGATGATGGACGACGCCTTGATCAGCGCAAACGCTTCCGCGCCCGGCACCAGGCCCAGGCTGGCGCTGCTGCCCTGCGTGACGATGGCAACGATGTGCTGTCCACCCGGCAATTCCAAGGTCACTTCATCGTTGACGGCACCTTGTTTCAGTTCAACAACTTTGCCCAGGAATTGATTGCGTGCCGTGGTTTTCATGGCCATTCTCCGTATGAGTAAAAGATCGTCGGCGATGCCTTCCGCCTGGCTGCCCAACTGGCGCAGGTAGCGGGCATGCTCGCGCTCGATGATACGGAAATTATCGACCAGCTGGCGCCCACGCTGCGTCAGCCGCGTGCCGCCGCCGCCCTTGCCGCCCGTCAGGCGCTCGACCAGCGGCTCGCCAGCCAGGTTGTTCATCGCGTCGATGGCGTCCCAGGCCGCCTTGTAGCTCATCTTGACGAGCTTGGCCGCCTGCGTGATGGAGCCGCACTCGGCGATGGCGCCCAGCAATTCCACCCGCCCGGCGCCGCCCAGATTTTCTCCGCCCACCGTCATCCATACCGAGCCTTGCAGGCCGATTTCCGCTGCCGCTGATTTATCCAATGCGTTCACCCAATGCCATGTGTTCTTCCCTGTTATCGATCTGCCCATCGCGCAAGTACAGCACATGCTCGCCGAGGATGCGCGCATCTTCCGGATCGTGTGTGATCAGGATCATGGGCACGTCCAGGCGCTGCTGCCACTGGCTCAGCTCCAGGCGCATTTTGACACGCAGGGCCGGATCGAGGGCGGCAAACGGTTCGTCGAGCAGCAGCGCGTTTGGCTCGGCCACAAGCGCCCTCGCCAGCGCCACCCTTTGGCGCTGGCCACCGGACAACTCGTCGGGAAACTGGTGCGCCAGTTCCTGCAAGTGGAATGCGTCGAGCCAATGCTCGACCTTCTGCAATTTTTCGCGCACGCGCGGGTTGAACCAGCCGCGGCTCAGGCCGAAGCCCACGTTCTGGCGTACCGTCAGGTGCGGGAACAGCGCGTAATCCTGGAACAGGTAAGCGACGTTGCGCTGCTGCGGCGGCAGGTTGATGCCGGCGGCCGAATCGAACAGGGTACGGCCGTTCAGGCGGATATGCCCCGCGTCCGGTGTAAACAGTCCGGCAATGGCTTTCAGGGTCATGCTCTTGCCGGCGCCGGAGGGGCCATACACGGCGATGCGCTGGCTGTTCGAGGTGCATTGCACGTGCATGTCGAAACGGCGTTTACCGGAGCGCAAGGTGGCGCGAATGTCGAGGTCGAGTTGCATGGGCGTCATCATCAGCGTCATTTGTGCGCGATGCGCCCGGGGGCCAGGCGGCCGGCCGACAGCAGCACCACGATGCACACAAGGGAGATGATCACGACCAGCGTATTGGCCACGTCGTCCTGGCCCGCCTGCACGGCTTCATACACGGCCACCGACAGGGTTTGCGTCTTGCCGGGGATGCTGCCGGCCACCATCAGGGTGGCGCCGAATTCACCGAGCGCGCGCACGAATCCCAGCAGCACGCCGGCGAGAATGCCGCGCCAGGCCAACGGCAAGGTGACGCGGAAGAAAATCGCCATTTCCGGGAGGCCCAGCACGCGGGCCGCCTGCTCCAGCTGGCCATCGACCGCCTCGAAGGCGGCGCGCGCGGGCTTGAAGACGAGGGGAAAAGCGACCACCGTGGAAGCGATGACGGCGCCCTGCCACGTGAAGATCAGGTTGATGCCGAAGTTGTCCTGCAGCCAGATGCCCAGGGTCCCGCGCCGGCCCAGCAGCACCAGCAGGTAATAGCCGAGCACGGTGGGCGGCATCACCATCGGCAGGGTCAACAGGGCGTCGAGCAGCTCGCGCCCCGGAAAACGCGTGCGCGCCAGCAGATAGCCCGTACCGATGCCGAGCAGCAAATTGAGCGCCGTGGCCCAGGCCGCAACTTTGAGCGACAGGGCCAGCGCGGTCCAGGCGATATCCATGCAGACGCTTACCTCAAAATCAGGGCTTCTTGAAGCCGTACTTGGCCAGGATGGCTTGCGCCGGCGCCGTCTGCAGGTAGCTGACGAAGCGCTTCGCTTCGGCCGCATTGCCGCTGCCCTTGATGGTGGCGATCGGGTACAGCACGGGCGCGTCCAATGGCACGTCCAGCACCACGTTCACCTTGTCTTTCATGATGGCCGCGTCGGTGGCGTAGACAAAACCCGCATCGACTTCACCGCGCGCCACGTAGTCGAGCGACTGGCGCACGTTCTGCGTGCCGATGGCCTTCGCTTGCACGGCGTCCCACAGCTTCGCCTTCTTCAGCGCGCCTTCGGAGTAACGGCCGACGGGCACGCTGGCCGGATTGGCGATGGCCACGCGCGTCACGCCCTTGTGCGTCAGATCCGCCAGGCTCTTGATGCCCAGCTTGCTATCGTGCGGCACGATCAGCACCAGGCTGTTGCTGACGAAATCCTGGCGGTCGGCCGGCAGCACCAGGCCCTGCTTTTGCGCCGCATCCATGGTTTCCTGGTCGGCCGAAGCAAACACGTCCACGGGCGCGCCCTTGACGATCTGTTGCAGCAGCACGCCCGAAGCGGCGAAGTTCAGGGACACCTTGCTGCCCGGATATTGCGCCTCATAGCTTTGCGCCGCATCCTTGAACGCATTCGTCAGGCTGGCCGCGGCCGACACCACCACTTCGCCGGCAAAGGCGGAGGTGGCGGCGGTAGCGAGCAGGGCGGCGCTGAGGAGTTGGGCGAGGGAGGTGAGGCGCATGATCGTATCCTTGTAAAGTGAACGGTGAACAAGGACCGTAATATACACTTATATATAGCGTTCTGCCACGGCACACGTCAAGACGGCTGAACTTGCTTCAAGCACGCCCCGTGCAGCCTCAGGCAGCCACTTTCTCACTGACAAGATCATCCTTGCGCCGCGCATAGCGCTGCGCAATCACGGCGCAAATCATCAGCTGAATCTGGTGGAACAGCATCAGCGGCAGAATCACCATGCCCAGCGAGTGCGTGGCAAACAAGACCTTGGCCATGGGCACGCCACTGGCCAGGCTTTTCTTCGAACCGCAAAAGACGATGGCGATCTCGTCTTCCTTGCTAAAGCCCAGGCGGCGGCTGATGAATGTCATCAGGCCCAGCACCAGCGCCAGCAGCAAAATGCTGAACAGGCCCAGGGCCACCAGCGTTTCCACCGAGATCGTGTGCCACAGGCCTTCGCTGACGGCTTCGCTGAAGGCCGTGTAGACCACCAGCAAAATGGAACCCTGGTCGACGAATTTCAGCATGGCCTTGTGGCGGTCGACCCAGCGGCCGATCCAGCGGCGCAGGAATTGGCCAGCCAGGAAGGGCAGCAGCAATTGCATGACAATCGATAAAACAGCGTCGACCGACGACTTGCTTTCCGCGCCTTTCGCCACCAGCAAGCCGACCAGGATGGGGGCAAGGAAGATGCCGATGAAATTCGAGGCCGAGGCGCTGCAGATGGCGGCCGGCACGTTGCCGCGCGCCATGGCCGTCAGGGCGATCGACGATTGCACGGTCGATGGCAGCGCGCACAAGAACAGGATGCCCACGTACAGATCGGGCGTAAGGAAAGTCAGCGCCAGCGGACGCAGGGCCAGGCCCAGCAGGGGGAACAAAATGAACGTGCTGGCCAGCACCAGCAAATGCAGGCGCCAGTGCATGACGCCGGCCACCACGGCTTCGCGCGACAGCTTGGCGCCATGCAGGAAGAACAGGGCGCCGATGGCCACGGTGGTGATATGGCCGAAGACCACGGCCGTCTGGCCCGTGCAGGGCAAAAAGCTGGCCAGCGCCACGGTGACGAGCAGGGCGAGGGTGAAATTATCGGGTTTCAGATTGCGCAACAGGGCAGCGGGAGAGAAAGAAGACATGCGGTAGCCTGGTAGCGGCGCAGCCTTGCAACAGATGCTGTGCCGGGGATGACAAACAGCGCCGGGAGCGGCGCCAGTGCTGGCTATTCTAACCCTATCGCCGAGCTTCCTGCCTGGAAGCAGGCGTGACTTGTGGACACAATGGCACAAAAAAATGCCCTGTCCGCAGACAGGGCAACCCGGAGTAAAGTACAGCGCGAGGAATTAACCGGCGGCTTTGACTTTCAGCTCGTTCTTGATTTCTTTCACGCCGCTCACGGAAGCGACGATCTGCACGATGCGGTCACCCGCTTCGGCGCTCGGTACATCGCCCGACAGGACGACGACACCTTGCTGGGTTGCTACCTTGACTGGCAGGGTAGCGGCTTGCGCATCGGCGCTCAGGGCGGCCTTGGCCGAGGAAGTGATGGTTTCATCAGGGACGGCGGCGGCGGCGTTGGCGGCCACGACAGTGCCAGCAGGAGCTTGTGCTTTTGGTGCGGAGTCAGCGGCATGCGAAGCGGTGATCGAGGCGCCCGACAGTACGATAGCGGCGACCAGGGTATTGAACAGTTTCGATGTTTGCATGGTAGTTCCTCTCAATGAAGTTAAAAGCTTCTTACTTGGATAAAGCAACACGTTGAAGCGTCACATCTACCCATACAGCAAGCACCGTGCCAGCTTTTAAATTGCATTCAAAATCAACGACTTACACTCAAACTCGATTTTTTCAGCGCGTTTGCGCCGGATCTGGCCCGAAAATCGGGGCTTTTTGTCGCCTGACGACGACAGCTTATGGCAAGACAATCAATATTTAACAGTAAGCCATTGATTAATGACGCTTTATTTTTGTCGCTCATCAGCGACAGGGTCGCCATCCCCCCGGAACAGGGCCGGCGTCAGCTCGTATTTCTGCAGTAAACGGTAGAACTCCGTGCGGTTGCGGTCGGCCAGGCGGGCCGCATCGGCCACGTTGCCGTCCGTCAGGCGCAGCAATTGAATCAGGTAGTCGCGCTCGAAGCGCTGCTTGGCTTCGTTGTAGCTGAGCGCTTCCAGCGACGGCACGCGCAAGGCCCGCTGCACCAGGGACAAGGGCACCAGCGACGCCGTGGCCAGCGCGCACACTTGCTCGACCACATTGACCAGCTGGCGCACGTTGCCGGGCCATGGCGCGGCCACCAGGGCCGTGAGGGCGTCGGGGGCGAAGCCGTTCAGGGGCTTGTCGTACTTGGCCGCCAGTTTCTGCAGGAAATGGTTCGCCAGCAGGGAAATATCTTCGCGGCGCTCGGCCAGCGGCGGCAGGGTCAGGGTCACGACATTGAGCCGGTAATACAGGTCTTCGCGGAATTGCCCTTCCGCCATGGCCACGTCGAGGTCGCGGTGCGTGGCGGACAATAAGCGCACGTCGACGGGCCGCGTCTGGTCGGCGCCCACGGGCCGCACGGCCCGCTCCTGCAGCACGCGCAACAGTTTGACTTGCAGCGGCAGCGGCATGTCGCCGATCTCATCTAAAAACAAGGTACCGCCATCGGCCGCCTGAAATAAACCTTCGCGGTTGCCGACGGCGCCCGTAAACGAGCCCTTCACGTGGCCGAACAGTTCCGATTCCAGCAACTGCTCGGGGATGGCGCCGCAGTTGACGGCGATGAACGGCGCCTTGGCGCGGCGGCTGGCGTTGTGCAGCGCGCGCGCCAGCAATTCCTTGCCCGTGCCGCTGGGGCCGCGGATCAAAATGCTGGCGTCGGAACCGGCCACCAGCTTGGCTTCGGCCAGCAGCTCGGCCATCTGCGCGCTGCGGCTGATCAGCTCGGCCCGCCAGCTTTCGTCGCCGGACGCGGGCGCCGGCATGACGGTGGACAAGTTGATGGCATATGCCACTTTTTCCATCAGCAGCTTGCCGTCGAACGGTTTCGTCAGATACGCAAACGCGCCACGCGCCGTGGCGTCGACGGCGTCGGGAATGGTGCCGTGGGCGGTCAGCAGGATGACGGGCAGGGCCGCATGCTGGCGGCGGATTTCATCGAACAGGGCCAGGCCGTCGCGGCCCGGCAATTGCACGTCGGTAATAACCAGAGCCGGCAATTCCACGGCCAGGCGCGCCAGCGCCGCTTCCGCGCTGCCCACGGCCGTGACCCGATAATTACCCGCCTTCAAGCGGATGGTCAGCAGGCGCAGCAGGTCGGGATCGTCGTCGACCAACAGGATGTGGGCCTGCTCGCTCATTTCGGCGCTCCCGCGGCAGGGCGCACGGACAGGCTGCGCTCGATGTTTTTCAGCGCCTCGAGTTTTTCATTGAGCTGCTCGTTGCGGCGCTGGGCATCGCGCAGCTGCGCATTGAGCTTGTCGATGCTCTCGTCCTGGCGGCGCAGTTCCGCATACTGGCTGCTGAGCAATTGCGCCAGCGGCGCCAGCAGTTGACCATCTTTGGCCGTAGCCAGCGGTTCCAGCAAGGCTTGCGCGCGGGCCAGGTCACCGGCACCGCGCACGGTGGCCTGCAGCATGGCGCGGCGGATGGTGTTGGACGGCGCGTGATCGGCCTTGGCCAGGTCCAGCTGCGCTTTCACCAGTTCCGACGGCGTCATCAGGCGCAAGGCGCTTTGATACGCGAGCAGTTCGGTCAGCTGGGGATCGGCGACCACCACCACGCGCGGCGGCGTTTGCACCAGCACGGGCGTCTGGATAGTGGGCTTGGCGGCGCAGGCGCCCAACAGCAGCGCGCAGGCGGCCATGCCGGCCAGGGAAGTTCTCGTCATCATAAGGGCAGTTCTATCCGAAAGTGCGCGCCAGCCTGGCGCGGTAAAAGAGTGACGCTGCCATCGTGGGCAGCGATATATTCGCGCACGATGGACAGGCCGATGCCATTGCCGTTGCGCGCGCCGGCCGCCTGGCGCACGCCCTGGTAAAACGGCTCGAAGATGCGTTCGGCATCCTCGGGCGCCACGCCGGCCCCCTCGTCGATGCAATCGATGCGCACACGGCCGCCTTCGCAAGTCAGGGTAAAACGCACGGTGCCGCCTTCCGGGCTGAAGCGCACGGCGTTCGACAGCAGGTTCGCCAGCACTGTTGCCAGCTTGTCGCGGTCGGCCTGCACGATCAGGGATTCGCCCTGCACTTCGACCGTCAGGCGGCGCGCCAGCCATTGCAGGCGCTGCCCGGCCACCACATCTTGCAGCAAGACCAGCAAGTCGACCTTGCTGCGCGCCAGATGCTGGGCGTCAAAGGCGGCGGTATTGTAGCGCAGCAAGTCTTCGATCTGATTTTGCAGGGACGCCGTGTTTTGCTGCAGGATGCCGGCGATTTCGCGCTGGCCATCGCTGAGCTTGCCGGCAACCTCGTCTTCCAGCAAGGCCACGCCTTCGCGCAGGGCCGCCAGCGGCGTTTTCAGCTCATGCGAGATGTGCCGCAAAAAACGTTCCTTGTCGGCATCGAGGTCCGCCAGGCGCTGGCGCAGCCAGTCCAGCTGCTGGCCCAGGCGGCGCGTATCTGCGGGGCCGCCGACGACGATGGGCTGGTCGTAGCGCTTCTCGCCCAGGCGCTCGATGGCCGACTCGATGCGGCGCAGTGGACGCGACAATAGAAAACCGAAGCAGGTGGCCAGTACGGCCGCCAGCAGCACGGCGCCGCCCACCAGCACGCCCAGCACGCGGCGCTGGCGTTCCAGCTCGGCCAGCAGGGCATCGTTGCGGCTGCCGATTTCCGTCTTGCTTTCGCGCGCCAGGCTGTCATTGATCTGCGCCATGCGGGCAAACGCGCGGTACACGACGGCGTGGCCATCGCGCTTGCGGCGCTTACCCGCTTGCAAGACTTCCCACGCCGCTTGCGCCTGCGCCGTCCACTCGTCGGCCAGCTGCGAGGCAAACTCGGGCGTGGCGCGGTTCAGCACTTGCAGCGCCGCCGTCGCTTCGTCGCGGGCCGCCGCATAGCGCTCGCGGAAGACGGGATCATCGAGCACGAGGAACTGGCGCGCGCTGCGCTCCATGGCCAGGGTACGCTCGGACAGACGCTGCGACTGTTCTGTCAGGGCAATCGCCTGCGCCGCCGTCTCGCGCCCCAGGCGCGCCAGGTGCTCCAGGGTCAGCAAGGCTTGCACGGAGGTAGCCGTCAAAATGCCCGTCGTCAAAATGAAGGCGGCAAATAACAGTTGGCGAAAGGACAGTCTGGACAAGGTAAGCGCCTTCGGTTCGGTCAGCAAGGGGGAAAAGGCGCATGGTACGCTAAGCTTTCATTCGCAGACGCCACCCACCCGGAAATGGTTAATTTTGCAACACTGTCGCTTTTCCGGCCATCGGCAAGTCCCCCTCGGCGGCGCACGAATACTCCTAGTACAATAGGGAAAAACTTCACGCAGGCATCAAACTGGCGCCCGCCCTGGCATTACGCCACTTTGCCCCCACCTGTGATGCAGCCCCACCGACTATCCGTTTCACCTACTGAAGAGATCCCATACCGCATGAGCACATTTGAAAAAGTCAGCAGCAACTTCATTCCAGTCTTGCAGGCAACCATCGAGCAATATGTCGAGCCAGCAACGGGCATGCGCCATATCCACATGCATACCGAGCAGGCTGAGATGGTGTTCCTGGTGGCCTTTCCCACTGTGCCTGAAGTAAGCGACGGGCGCGCCCACATTCTCGAACACCTGGCCTTGTGCGGCTCGTCGCGCTACCCGGTGCGCGACCCCTTCTTCTCGATGCTGCGCCGCTCGACGGCCACCTTCATGAATGCGATGACCTATCCGGACCGCACCGTGTACCCGTTCGCCAGCACCGACCGCAAGGATTTCTTCAACCTGCTCGACGTGTACCTGGATGCCGCCTTCTTCCCCAACCTCGATTACCTGAACTTCCGCCAGGAAGGCTGGCGCCATGCGTTCGAAGGCGACAAGCTGGTGTACCAGGGCATCGTCTTCAATGAAATGAAGGGCGCCTTCAACAGCCCCATGCGCGCGCTCGACAGCGGTATCGCCAGCACCTTGCTCAAGGGCACGACGTATGAAGTGGAATCGGGCGGCGATCCGCTGGTGATCCCGGAACTCACGCATGCCATGCTGAAAGAATTCCACGCCAGCCACTACCACCCTTCGCAAGCCGTGATCATGACTGCCGGCAATATCGAAGCGTCGGCGGTGCAGGAACAAGTGGCCGAACGCGTGCTGTCAAAACTCAGCGGTTTCTCCGAACGCCGCCTGCCGCAGCTGGCGCCCGCCTGGACCGCGCCGCAGGAAAACATCGTCAAGATTCCGTCGCAGGAAGCGCGCGACGATGAATTCGGCCTGCAATTCGCCTGGTTGATGGGCGAGTCGAGCGATCCCATCGCCTACTACCACGCGCATCTGCTGTCGCACGGCTTGCTGGGCGAATCGTCGGCGCCCGTCATGCGCGCCATGGAATCGGCCGGCTACGGCCGCCCATCGGATATGAATGGCCGCGACGCGGGCATCCGCCAGATGGTGTTCCACATCGGCATGGAAGGTTTGACGCAGGAACAGATCGCCGACGCGCACCAGCGCATCTGGACGGCGCTGGAAGAGACGGCGGAAGAGGGCATTCCCGCCGCCGTGCTGCACGCGGCCTTGCGCGACATCAAATACAGCCAGCGCGAAATCAGCAGCGGCCGCATGCCGTATGGCCTGGGCCGCTTGCTGCACGCCTTGCCGCTGGCCATGTATGGCGGCGACGTGATGGACGCCTTCGACAATGCGGCGATTTTGGAAACGCTGGAACAGCAGATCGAAGACCCTGAATTCTTCAAGCAGCTGGTGCGCGAGCTGATCGCCAATCCGACCCGTTTGACCACCCACGTGGTGCCCGACAGCGCCTATTTTACCGACCGCGCCGCGCAGGAAGACGCCAAGCTGGCGGCCCTGCAAGCGCGCTTGACGGATGCCGAGCGCGAGCACATTGTCGCCGAGTCCGCCGCGCTGGAAGCGCATCAGCAACTGCCGTCGAATTCGGAAGTGCTGCCGCGCATCCGCCCCGGCGACGTCAGCGCCGCGCCGCGCCCGGCCCTGCCGATTCCCCCGGCCGTCGACGGCGCCGTGGCGTTCAGCATTGCCTCGAACGGCATCAGCTATGCCAACGTGCTGTACGACGTGTCGAGCTTGCCGGAAGCGTCGTGGCCCTGGCTGCGCCTGTACACGGACCTGGCGCCGGAACTGGGCGTGGGCGACATGTCGTTCGACGACGCCAGCGCCTGGCGCCAGAGCATGGTGCCCTCGTTCCACATCGGCCTGGAAGCCATTCCCCGCCCGCAGCAAGCGATGCGCGTGGAATTGTCGTTCTCGGCCAGCGGCTTGCGCGAAGAACACGCGGCCATTGCCGCCGTGCTGTCGGCGTGGATCGCCAAGCCCCGCTTCGATGAAGAAGAGCGCCTGGCTTTCCTGATCGAAAGCCTGGTGCAGGACAAACTCTCCAGCCTGGCCGAATCGGGCAACCGCTACGCCATGCTGGCCTCGGCAGCACCGCTGTCGCCCACGCGCCGCTTCGACGACATCGTCGGCGGCCCGGCCGCACTGCCGTTCTACCGCCGTTTGCAGCAGCTGAGCAAAACCTCGGCAGGCTTGCAGGAAATCGCCCGAGAACTCGATACCTTGCACGCGCACATCATCGCCCAGCAGCCGACCGTGCTGTGCGCGGGCCTGGAGCACGATGGCATCACCCTGGCCCGCTTGCTGGAATTGCCGGCGGCCAGTACGCAGGCGGCAGCACCAGCCACTGATGTCGCACCGGCCGCATTGCCGCTGGCCAACACGGCCCTGCATGCGACGAGCCAGATCAACCATTGCTTCGTTTCCTGGGCCGTGCCTGGCGTGCACAATCCGGACGCTGCGGCCCTGGCCGTGGCCGCCGAACTGATGACGAATCAGGTGCTGCATACGGCCCTGCGCGAAAAAGGCGGCGCGTATGGCGGCAGCGCCAGCTACGCGGCCGGCGCCGGCACGTTCACCCTGAGTTCCTACCGCGATCCGCGCCTGGCCGGCACGTTCGCCGACTTCGGCACGACGCTCGACCAGATCCTCGACGGCGACTTCTCGCAAGAGCAGGTAGAGGAAGCCATCATCTGCGTCATCAAGGGCCTCGACAAGCCGCACTCGCCGTACGCGGAAGCGCTGACGGCGTGGAACATGCAGCAGCGGGGCACGACGGAAGCCGTGCGCCAGCAGTTCCGCACCGGCGTGCTGAACTGCACCTTGAGCCAGATCAAGGATGTCACGCGCACCTGGCTGAAAAACGGCCAGCAAAGCCGCGCCGCGTTTGCGGGCAACACGACGCAAGACCTGGCCGGGCTGGACGTGGTCGATTTGCTGGCGCTGGCCAGCTAAAGCTTAGGTTTAACAGTCGGGTAGGTCGGATTAGCGTGGCGTAGCCGCGCGTAATCAGACACCACCACCGGCCAACAATATTGTCGGATTACGCGGCGTACCGCCGCTAATCCGACCTACGCTGCTATTGCGGTATTGAATTCGCTTCCATATACATCAACTCCCATTGATGCCCATCAAGATCCTGGAAACTGTGGCCATACATGAAGCCGAAATCCATCGGCTCCTTGTAGATGCTGCCGCCCGCCTGGACGGCTTTTGCCACCAGGTCATCAACTTCGCCGCGGCTCTCGGCCGACAAACACACGAGCACTTCCGTCGCCACCGTGGTGTCGCACAGCTGCTTGGGCGTGAATTGCTTGAATTTATCGTGCGTCAACAGCATCACGAAGATGTCGTCGGCAACGATCATGCAGGTCGCCGTTTCATCCGTGAAATGGGCATTGAAACTGAAGCCCAGCGCCGTGAAAAACGCCACGGAACGCTCGAGCGACTGGACGGGCAGATTGACAAAGATTTTGCGGGCCATCATGTCTCCTTGTAGGTCGAATGAGTACATCGTGCCCGCCAATTCTACACCGGCTTTTTACGCGCCCGCGCGTCCCACGGTCTTCGGCGCGTAGCCGAAATAACGGCTGAACGCGGTGCTGAAATTGGCCGGATGGCGATACCCCGTTTGCCAGCCCGCCTGCGCCACCTGACACCCATTTTCCAGCAGTAACTTTGCCCGCTGCATGCGCAGCGCCAGCAGGGTGCGCTGCGGGCTGTCGTTGTAGCGGTAGCGCCACCCCTGCTTGAGTTTGAACAAACTTAACCCTACTTGCGCGCACAGGTAATCGAGCGTGAGTGCCTGCGCCATCTGTTCCTGCATCAGCGCGTGGACACGCTCCAGTTTGATGATGTCGGCCTCGGACCAGCGCGGCACAAGAACGGGTGCCGGCCGCAGTGCCCGCAACTGCTCCGCCAGCAGGCTGAGCACGCCGATATGCACGGCCAGCGGGTCCGTCGCGCGTAGCAGCGCGCGCGCGTGCAGGGCGGCAGTGGGTGTGGTGGCCGCATGCGCCAACTGGCGCGCACCGCCGTTGGGCAGCAAGGAAGTCAAGCCTTCCGGCCAGTAGCGCGCCAGCGCGTCTTCGCCGACCAGCACGCGCAATTGCGCCGCCCGTTGATTTGCCTCAAAACGGCGCTCGCCGCTGACGTGGTGAAACGCCGTCACCGTCGTATGCCCGCTCCGGAAATGCAATTGCCCGCCATCGCGCGTGGTGTAGCCGGACGCGCCTTCCAGGCCAATGGTAATGACCAGGCCGCCCCCGTCGTCATGCTGCGATTGCTCGACGAGCGCAAGGCGCGGACGGTAATCGGAATGCACCAGCAGCACGCCCTGGTCGACTTGCCGCTGGTCGGCGCGGCACTCTTTCAACCCCGGGTCCAGCTGGCGCCGCGTCCAGCCTGCCGCTTCCCTGTCCTGTCCTGCCATCGCTCCTCCCTGTCCCTGCGCACCGTTACGCATACGAAATGCGCCGTGCCGCATACAAATGCAAATGATAATTATTCTCATTGTTGCATAAAATGACGCTGATGCCCACCTCGCCGAAAGGAAGATCATGTCATTCGATACGCAACACGCCTTGCAACCGTACTGGGACCTGGCCGTCGCTCCCGTCCAGGCCGATGGACTGGCCGCCGCCCTGGAACTGGGCATTTTCGAGGTACTGGCCACGCCGCACACGCCGGCGCAACTGGCCGACGCCCTGTCGCTGCATGCGCCACACACGGCCTTGCTGCTCGAATTACTCTGGAGCATGCAGGTGCTGGAACGCGACGAGGGCGACGCAGATGCACAGCGCTACCGCTGCACGGCCACCACCTTGCAATATTTCTGCCGCGACTCTGTTGCCTTTTGCGGCGACGCCTGGCTGTACCGGCTGCACGCGCTGCGCCATTTCGCCACGCAGCTGAACACGCTGGTGCGCGAGGGCGGCAAGGCGGCGCCGTACAGCGCGGCAAATGGGGTCAACTGGGCCGTTGCCGCACAACAGCAGATCGGCCAGGAGCAACGCGCCGTCACCATGCGCGCGGCCCTGTCCGTGATGCAGCGCATCGCCCCGTTTGCAGACGGCAACACGGCGCTGCGCCTGCTGGACGTGGGCGGCGGTCCGGGCTGGGTGGCCATTGCGCTGGCGCAAGCCCACGCGGGCGTGCAGGGCTGCGTTTTCGACTGGCCGGAAACGGTGGCCGTGGCGGCCGCGAACATCGCCCATGCGCAATTATCTGATCGCCTGGAGACCTTGGGCGGCGACCTGGACCGCGACGACATCGGCGGCGATTACGACCTCATCTGGTGCTCGTCCGTGCTGCATTTCGTGCCCGACATGGCGCGCGCCTTGCGCAAGATGCATGCGGCGTTAAAACCCGGTGGCGTACTCGTCTGCGTGCAGGCGGAAATCGCGCCGACGCCCTTGGATGCGGCGCGCGTGCTGCCGTATTACTTGCCGATGCGCATGCTGGGCCGCACGGTGACACGGCAGGGAGAATTGGCGCAGCTGCTGCGCGACACGGGCTGGCGGCAAGTGGAACAATACAGCGCCAGCGATTTCCCCATGGCCCCCGTGCAAGTGCTGATTGCGCGCACTTGAATTGCAGGCGTTTTATGTCGCCCCATTCTGCAGCGACTCGATGATCAGACCAGCCAGCCGCTCGACGGGCGGCCTGGACACCGTTGAGGCACGCAGCAGTTCCAGCGACAGCGGGGGCAGGGCGGGTAAGCCCGCGTCCACATGATCGAGCGCGCACACGGTCGAGGGCAGGCCGTACGCCGTGCGCACCGTCACGCCCAGCCCGGCGGCCGCCGCCGCCCACAGGCCCGCCAGGCTGGGACTGGTAAACGCCGTGCGCCAGGCGATGCCGGCCCCATCGAGCGCCTGCGTGGCGCAGCGCTGGAACAGGCAGTCGCGGTCAAACGTAATCAAGGGCAAAGGCTCGCCCGATTCGGGCCGCCAGGCCAGGCTGGACGAGGCGATCCAGCGCATGGACGGTTCGGCAATATGCTGGCGCTGCTGCGGCGGATATTCGGCCACGTCGGCGATGCAGGCGCCGCCCCACAGCAGGGCCAGGTCCAGCTGGCCCATGGCCAGGCCTTGCATCAAGGCCGTGTTGCGCGCCACGTGCGCCTCGATGCGCACTTTCGGATGCGCGCGCGCAAAGCGCCCCAGCACATCGGGCAGCAAGGCTTCGCCAAAATCCTCCTGCAGGCCCAGCCTGATCCAGCCTTCCAGTTCCGCGCCGCGCAAGGCGACGGCCGCCTCGTCATTGAGTTCCAGCAGCCGGCGCGCATAGCCGAGCAGGACTTCGCCGGACGGCGTCAGCGCCAGCCCCCGGCCATCCTTGCGGAACAGGGGCATGCCCGCCTGCTCCTCGAGTTTTTTCAGCTGCGCGCTGACGGCCGAGGTGGAACGGCCCACCTTGTCGGCCGCGCGGGCAAAGCTGCCCAGCTCGATGCCAGCCACATAGCTGCGCAAGAAGGCGATGTCGAAATTCAGCAGGCTCATGGGGAAAATGCAATCGTCCAGTTTTATGGGATGGTGTAGCGTAAATTATCTGATATTCAGAACGATCGTACTGCGCAACACTGTCAGGGTCAACCACTTTTCCCTCCCTGCCATGAGCACCAGCTGCCAAGCCATTCCTGTTCCCGTCACCACGCCCGCGCTGGGCGACGCCCACCGCTGGAAAGTACTCGCCGTCGGCGTGGCGGCCAACGCCAGCTTTTCCGCCGCCGCCAACGGCATGCCCACCACGGCCATCTGGCTGCGCAGCGGCTATCACCTGAGCAATACGCAACTGGGGGTGGCGCTGGGCGCCATGGGCCTGGGCGTGGCCCTGACCGAATTGCCATGGGGTATGGCCACCGACCGCTGGGGCGACCGCCCCGTGCTGCTGACGGGCTTGCTGGGCACCATGCTGGCGCTGCTGGCCTTGCTGCTGTGGATCACGCCCGCTGACGGCTCCGTGCCGCCCTTATGGGCGCTGGCGGCGGGGCTGGCGCTGGTCGGCGTGCTGGGCGGCAGCGTGAACGGTGCCAGCGGCCGCGCCGTGATGCGCTGGTTCGGCGCGGGCGAACGGGGTTTCGCCATGAGCATCCGCCAGACGGCCGTGCCACTGGGCGGCGGCCTCGGCGCCCTGATCTTGCCCAGCCTGGCATCGCGCTACGGCTTCATGCCCGTGTTTGGCGCCCTGGCCCTCGTATGCGGCCTGTCGGCGTTTTTTACGTGGCGCTGGATGCATGAGCCAGATTTCTCTGCCGAGGCCGCCACGGGGCCGCACAACGCGTCCAAAAGCCTGTCCGGGATCAAGCCACCGCCACCGTTGCGCAATCGAAAGGTCTGGCGCATGGTGGCGGCCATCGGCTTGCTGTGCGTGCCGCAGTTTGCCGTGCTCAGCTATGCCACCGTCTTCCTGCACGACCATGGCCGCCTGGGCCTGGCGGCCATCACGGCCGTGATGGTGGCCCTGCAGGCGGGCGCCATGGTGATGCGCATCTGGAGCGGACGCCACACGGACCGCCACGCGAACCGGCCCGCCTACCTGCGCGGCTCGGCCCTGGTGGCGCTGGCGTCATTCATTTTGCTGGGATGCATCGCCTGGACGGATGCGCCAGGCTGGCTGCTGATGGCCGCCGTGGTGGCCGCCGGCATCGCCGTGTCCGCCTGGCATGGCGTGGCCTACACGGAGCTGGCGACGGAAGCGGGCGGCGCCAACGCGGGCACGGCCCTGGGCATGGCGAACACAGCCGTCTACGTGGGACTGTTCCTCACGCCGATGGCCATCCCGCACCTGCTGGCGGCCAGCAGCTGGCCCGTCGTGTGGTGGCTGGCGGGACTGGTGGCGCTGCTGACCTGGCCGCTGTTTCCCAGGGCTCAGGGCAGCGGCGAAATGCGATAGATGCAGCGCATCGCGTTCGTCAGCACATGCTGCTCGCGCACGATGCTGGCGTTCGGCCCCACCACTTCCTGGAACAGCTGCAGTTCGGAGCGGCAAAAGCCCTGGCAAGTGCGCGCGGCCGCGCAGATGGGGCAGTGGTCTTCGATCAGCAGCCAGTCGTCGCCGTCCGCTTCCACGCGCGCCATATAACCCTCTTCATCGCGCACGGTGGCCAGTTGCTGCAAGCGCGTGGGCAAGTCCGGCGCCGAGCACGCCAGCGCGTACGCGCTGCGGCTTTCCTCTTCGCGCTGCGTGATCAATTTGTCCAGCCCCGCCTCGCCGAACAGCTGGCGCACCGAGCCGATCAGCTTGATCGTCAGCTGCGCATGCGTGTCGGGAAAGCGCGCATTGCCCGCTTCCGTCAAGACCCAGTTCTGGCGCGGCCGGCCGGCGCCCGCCTGCGCTTCCTGGCGCCCTTCGATCAAGCCCGCCGCCACCAGCTTTTGCACTTGCTGGCGCGCCGCCTCGCCCGTCATGTCCAGGGTCTTGGCCAGGGTCGCCGTGGAGACGGGTCCCTTGGTCTTGATGAAATACAGGATGCGCTCCGTCGTCTGCGGCGCTTCGCTATTATCCAAACGTTTACTTGTGTAATTCATTTCGCTCAACTATCATGGGGCCAGTTAACCAACTAATTGCTTGCATAATAGGCCGGTAGCTCCCCGCTGTCGAGGAGTTTCCACGTCCGCGTGCCGGCAAGACACTTTCTTGGACTGGAATCCCATGCAGCTGCAGCACTCCATTTGGCTGTTTCACGCCATCCTCGCCACCGGCCTGGCCACCTGGCTCACCCTGGCCGCCATCAACAACCTGCACGCCTTCCACGGCTCCGTCTGGGCCATCGGCAACACCATGCGCATGGATCCGCTGCGCATGGACCCGACCATCCAGACGCCGCTGCTGCGCCGCGCGCTCACTTCATTGACCTTGCACCGGCTCTCGCTGGGCGTGGTGCTGGCGCTGCAGCTTGCCGCCGCCATCGCCGCCTGGACGGGCGTGGCGCTGTTTTTCGGCGGCGGCCTGGCCGCCGGCTTGCCCTGGCTGAACCTGGCCTTGTGCGCCATGGCCGCCTTTTTGCTGCTGATGCACCTGGGCGGCCTGTGGTTCGGCTACTGGATCGCGCAGGAAGGCTTGCAGACGACACACCTGGTGCTGCTGCTGTGGACCCTGGCGCTGTTTTTCACCTTCAACGCGCAGCGGACCTGATCAGCCTCCGCTGCGCCTCTGTCTTTTTGTACTGCTGTAAAGGACTGCATCATGAATACGAAAATCGTCGGCGCCTCCGCGCTGGCCATCGCGCTGGCCGTCGCCGGTGCCGCGCTGTACCCGCGCGCTGCATCACAAGCCGCTACGCATGCGGCCGATGCCACCGCCTCCCCGGCCACCAAGGTGGCGCTGGTGCCCGTCGTGCTGGGCACGCAAGAGCGCTTTTTTGCCGGCGTGGGCGAACTGGAAGCGGCGCGGCAAGTGCAGGTGGCCGCCGAAACAGGTGGACGCATCACGCAGATCCGCTTCGAATCGGGGCAAACCGTGGCAGCTGGCGCCGTGCTGGTACAGCTGAATGACGCCCAAGAACAGGCAATGCTGCTGCGCCAGCGCGCGCAGCTGAAGAATGCGGAAAGCAGCCATGCCCGCACGGCGCAGATGGTGAAGGAAAAGGCGGCTACGCAGGAGCAACTCGACAGCGCCCTGGCCGCGCGCGACGCGGCCCTGGGCGACGTGCGCCAGACGGAGGCGCTGATCGCACAAAAAACCATCCGCGCGCCGTTTGCGGGGCAGCTGGGCATCCGCAAGGTGCACGCGGGACAGTACCTGAACGCGGCCGATACGGTGGCCAGTCTGATCGACACGAAGTCGCTGCTGGTGAACTTCGCCCTCGATGAACAGAGCAGCGCGAAACTGGCGCCGGGCCAGGCCGTGCAAGTGCTGGTGGACGCCTATCCGGACGACGTTTTTACAGCGAAGATCAACGCCATCGACCCGCTGATCGACCGCTCGCGCATGGTGCAGGTGCAGGCGGCGCTGACCAATCCGCGCGGCGCTTTAAAAGCGGGCATGTACGCGAATGTGCGCGTGGCGCGCGAAGCGGGCCGGCAGCTGACGGTGCCGGAAACGGCGGTGACCTACAGCGCCTATGGCGACACGGTGTTTGTGGCGCAGCAGGAGGGCAAGCAGCCGCTCACCGTCAAGCGCGTGGGCGTGAAACTGGGCGAGCGGGCAGGGGGACGCGTGGCCATTATCGACGGCTTGCGCGAGGGGCAGCGCGTGGTCGCTTCGGGCCAGCTGAAACTGGCCGACGGCATGGCCGTGCAGGCCGTGGCCAACACCCTGGACGAGGCCAAGCGCGCCGCGCCCAAGGCCGGCTCGTAAGAGGAGCACGCGACCATGAAATTTACCGATCTATTCGTGCGCCGCCCCGTGCTGGCGCTGGTGATCAGCACCCTGATTCTGATGCTGGGCGTGATCGCCCTCCTGCAGCTGCCGATCCGCCAGTACCCGATGCTCGAATCATCGACTATCACGGTCAAAACCACGTATCCGGGCGCCTCGGCGGAACTGATGCAGGGTTTTGTCACGCAGCCGATCGCGCAAGCCGTGTCGTCGGTGGAAGGCATCGATTACCTGACCTCATCCTCGGTGCAGGGCAGCAGCACGGTCACCGTGCGCATGGAATTGAACCGCGATTCCACGCAGGCGTTGACGGAAGTGATGGCCAAGGTCAACCAGGTACGCTACAAGCTGCCCGAAGGCGCTTTTGACCCCGTCATCGAGCGCTCGGCCGGCGATTCCTCGGCCGTGGCATACGTCGGCTTTGCCAGCGAGAGCGTCTCGGCGCCCGCGCTGACCGATTATCTGGCGCGCGTGGTGCAGCCGATGTTCGCCACCATCGACGGCGTGGCGAAAGTCGACGTGTATGGCGGCCAGCAGCTGGCCATGCGGCTGTGGATCGACCCGGCCAAACTGGCGGCGCGCGGCTTGACGGCCGCCGACGTGGCCGACGCCGTGCGGCGCAATAACTACCAGGCGGCACCGGGCAAGGTGAAGGGACAATTCGTCGTCTCTAACATCAGCGTCAACACGGATCTGACCAGCGTGGCGGAGTTCCGCGACATGGTCATCCGCAAGGGTGGTGATGAAAAGGACAGCGCATCGCTCGTGCGTTTGAAGGACGTGGGCACGGTGGAACTGGGCGCGGCCGCCACGGAAACGAGCGGCATCATGGATGGCGTGCCGGCCGTGTATCTGGGCCTGTCGCCCACGCCGGGCGGCAACCCGCTGGTGATCGTCGACGGCATCAAAAAACTGCTGCCCGAAATCCAGAAAACCCTGCCGCCCGGCGTGAAAGTCGAGCTGGCGTTCGAGACGGCGCGCTTCATCCAGTCGTCCATCGAGGAGGTGGCGCACACCCTGCTCGAAGCGCTGCTCATCGTCGTCATCGTCATCTATTTGTGCATGGGTTCCTTGCGCTCCGTGCTGATTCCCGTCGTGACGATCCCGCTGTCGATGCTGGGCGCGGCGGCGCTGATGCTGGCTTTCGGCTTCAGCATCAATTTATTGACCTTGCTGGCGATGGTGCTGGCCGTGGGCCTGGTGGTCGATGACGCCATCGTCGTGGTGGAAAACGTGCACCGGCATATCGAGGAAGGCAAGACGCCCGTAGCCGCCGCGCTGGTGGGCGCGCGCGAAGTGGCCGGTCCCGTGATCGCCATGACGATTACCCTGGCCGCCGTGTATGCGCCGATCGGCATGATGGGGGGACTCACGGGCGCGCTGTTCAAGGAGTTCGCGCTGACCCTGGCCGGCGCCGTGGTGGTGTCGGGCGTGGTGGCGCTGACCTTGTCTCCCGTGATGAGCTCTTTGCTGCTGCAACCGAAACAATCGGAAGGGCGCATGGCGCGCGCCGCCGAGCATTTCTTCGAAGGCTTGACCACGCGCTATGCGCGCCTGCTGGACCGCTCGCTGCACCACCGCTGGCTCAGCGCCGGTTTCGCCGCGCTGGTGATGGTGAGTTTGCCCTTTTTGTACCTGCTGCCACAGCGCGAACTGGCGCCAGCGGAAGACCAGGCCAGCGTGCTGACGGCCATCAAGGCACCGCAGCACGCCAACCTCGATTACGTCGAACGTTTCTCCTACAAGCTCGATGATATCTACAAAAATATCCCCGAAACGGCGTCGCGCTGGATCATCAACGGCGGCGAAGGCCCCGCGTCGAGCATCGGCGGCATCAACCTGACGCCGTGGGCCGAACGCGCGCGCAACGCGGCCGTCATCCAGGCCGAATTGCAGCACGCCGTGGGCGACGTGGAAGGCACCAGCATCTTCGCCTTCCAGCTGGCGCCCCTGCCCGGATCGAGCGGCGGCTTGCCCGTGCAGCTGGTCTTGCGCAGCGCGCAGGATTACGCCACGCTGTTCCGCACCATGGAAGACGTCAAGCAGCGCGCGCGCACAAGCGGCCTGTTCGCCGTCGTCGACAGCGACCTCGATTACAACAACCCCGTGGTGAAGGTGCGCGTGGACCGCTCCAAGGCGAACAGCCTGGGCATCCGCATGCAGGACATCGGCGAATCGCTGGCCGTGCTGGTGGGCGAAAATTACCTGAACCGCTTCGGCATGGATGGCCGCGCGTATGACGTCATCGCGCAAAGCCCGCGCGAACAGCGACTCACGGCGCAAGCCCTGACGCAGCAGTACGTGCGCGCCGACGATGGCAGCCTGCTCCCGCTGTCCGCCGTCGTCTCGGTGAGCGAACAGATCGAGCCGAACATGCTGACGCAGTTCAACCAGCAAAACGCGGCCACCTTCCAGGGCGTGCCGGCGCCGGGCGTGACCCTGGGCGACGCCGTCACCTTCCTCGATGGCGTGGCGAAAACCCTGCCGCCCGGCTTCAGCTACGACTGGCAATCCGATGCACGCCAGTTCGCCACGGAAGGCAATGCGCTGCTCTTGGCCTTCCTGGCGGCCGTCGTCGTCATCTACCTGGTGCTGGCGGCCCAGTACGAAAGCCTGACGGACCCGCTGATCATCCTGATCACGGTGCCGCTGTCGATCTGCGGCGCCCTGATTCCGCTGGCGCTGGGCTACGCCACCGTGAACATCTACACGCAGATCGGCCTGGTGACCCTGATCGGCTTAATCAGCAAGCACGGCATCCTGATGGTGGAATTTGCCAACGAATTGCAGGTGCATGAACAGCTCGACCGCATCACGGCCATCCGCAAGGCGGCGCAGATCCGCTTGCGCCCGATTTTGATGACGACGGCCGCGATGGTGGTGGGCCTGGTGCCGCTGCTGTTCGCCTCGGGCGCGGGCGCCAACAGCCGCTTCGGCCTGGGCGTCGTGATTGTCTCTGGCATGTTGATCGGCACCTTCTTCACCCTGTTCGTGCTGCCCACCGTGTACACCTTTTTGGCCCGCCGCCACACGGCCGACCATGCCACGCCGCGTGCCCGCGATTTGTCGCAGGCGCTGAAGGAATCCCCATGAAAAAGTACCGCTATCTCGTCTCCCTTTTCCCCGTGCTGGCCGGCTGCGCCGTCAGCCCCGCCTACGTCACGCCGGGCACGCCCGACATCGCCCTGGCCAGTCCGCAGCAAGCGCAATTCGCACCTGGTACGGGCGCCGTCAGCGAGACCGCGTGGTGGACGTTTTTCGACGATGCGCGCCTGTCGCAACTGATCGCCAGCGCACTCGAACACAACCTCGATATCGCCCAGGCGCAAGCGAATCTGCTGGCCGCGCGCGCCATCTTCGACGAGCGCCGCCTCGATGAATTGCCCACTGTCACGGGCCAGGCGGGCTGGCAGCGCCAGGTGCGGCAAAACACCCCCGATAGCCGCACCGCCAGCGCCAGCACGCGCGTGGGTTTCGACGCGCAATGGGAGATCGACCTGTTCGGCCGCCTGGCGCATATTTCCCGCTCGGCGCAGGCGCGCGCCGACGCGGCGCAGGCGGACTTGCGGCAAGTGCAGCTGACGATCGCCGCCGAGGTGGCGCGCAATTACTACGAGGCGCTGGGCTACCAGCAAAACCTGGCGCTGACGCAGGCGCAGGTGCAAAGCTGGCGCGATACGGTGGCCCTGACCGACGCGCGCATCCGCGCCGGCAGCGGCTTGCCGGAAGAACGTCACAACGCGCTGGCCAACCTGGCGCGCAGCGAGGCGGCCTTGCCGCCGTTGCAGGCGCTCTTGCGCCAGGCGCAGTACCGGCTCGATGTGCTGAGCGGGCAGGCGCCGGGCGCCATCGCGCTGGCCACCACGCCGCGGCAGCAGGCGCCGCTGGCGGGCCAACTGCCGCTGGGCGACGTCAACCAGTTGATCAAGCAGCGTCCCGACGTGGTGCGCGCCGAGCGCCTGCTGGCCGCGTCCAGCGAAGACGTGGGGGCCGCCACGGCCGACCTGTATCCGCGCCTGAGCCTCGGTAGTTTCCTGGGCTTCTTTGCCCTGCGCGGCAGCGGCGTGTTCGACGGCGGCGCGCGCGCCTTTGAGGTGGCACCAATCGTCAGCTATCCGGCCTTCCGCCTGGGCAGCGTGCGGGCACGCTTGCGCGGCACGCAGGCCGAGGCGCAGGGCGCGCTGGCGCGCTATGAGCAAACGATGTTATTGGCGCAGGAAGACGTGGAAAACGCCGTCACGCAGCTAGCGGAAAACCAGACGCGCCTGGCCTCCCTTCTGGAATCGGCGCGCCACGGCAATGCGGCGCTCGGCATCGCCAGCACGCGCTATCAGGGCGGTGCCGGCAGCTACCAAGCCGTGCTGGAAAACCAGCGCGCCTTGTTCGATATCCGGCGCGAAGCACTGCTGGCGGAAACGGCATCCTACATCGATGCGATTGCCCTGTACAAGGCACTGGGATGGGGGCACACTATGTGATCTTTTTAGCTCGGAAAGGCACGCGATGTTCACGCAAGGCAGCTGGCTCAATCCACCGGAAAATTTCACCCGCGACGCGGCGCAACTGCGCGTGACGACCGATGAAAAAACCGATTTCTGGCGCAAGACTTCGTATGGTTTTATCCGCGACAGCGGCCACTTTTTCGGCACGGAAATCGGCGGCGATTTCACGGCGCAGCTGCACGTGGCGGCGCAGTACTCTTCGCTGTATGACCAGGCCGGCATGATGGTGCGCATCGATGCGGAAAACTGGATCAAATGCGGTGTCGAATTTTCCGACGGCCAGCTGCTATTGAGCACGGTATTCACCTTGGATAAATCGGATTGGGCCGTCAGCATCGCCCCCGCCATGCCCGATGGTTTCTGGCTGCGCGTGACGGTGGCGCAAGGCGTGATCCGCGTGCAGTATTCCACCGATGGCCAGCGCTGGCCGCTGCTGCGCCTGGCGCCGTTTCCCACGGCATCGCGCTACCTTGTCGGCCCCATGTGCTGCACGCCGGAACGTGGTGGCCTGGAGGTGGTTTTTTCGCAGTTTTCCATCGCTCCGGCGCAGCAAAAAGACTTGCATGATTTGAGTTAAATTAGACCACCCACGTTTCGTGCAGATGGCGCCACAGCAGGGCGCCAGTGGATGTTTTGTCATACACGACGGTTGACAGGCGCTCGGTGTTTTCTCCCCCCGGCAGCGACTGGCATTCGCGGTAGGACACGGTGGCGCCGGCCACGCTTTCCTGGACTAAAACGAGGTCGGAAAGCCGCATCTGCAAACCCGGACGGCTGCCGCCGGCGGCGCGGAAAAACGTAGTCAAGCCGGCGTGATCGAGCTGCTTGCCACCGGGCGCCACCATCGTGAAAGCGGGTGAAAAATGCGCCAGCAATTCAGCGCAATGTACTGGCGCCGCCGCCTCGCCGGAAAGCCAGTCGCGGATCAGCACATGCGTGGATAAGACGTCGTCAAAATAAGGATTTGTAGCGTTCATTTTTTGCTTGCTCCATGGTGATGTAAAAGGTCGAGAACGGCGCGGTTGTCGATGCGCGCGCACAGCGCCAGAGGCAGCACGCACGAAGCTGCGGCGAGGGCAAAACACCAGTGAAAAACCTGCACCGCGCGCGCGTGCTGGGCGGGGTCGTCCAGCGTCGACATTCCGTGCGCCGCCAGCAAGCCATTCAGCAGTACGCTGAGCAGCGCCACGCCCAGGCAAAAGCCCAGCTGGCGGTTGATATTCCACACGGCGCTGGCCTGGCTCAATTGCCCGTCCGGCGTGCGCAAAAACGCCGTGCTTTGCGCCGTGCTGCTGCACAAGCCGCCGCCAAAACCCATCACGGCATACGCGCCCGCCAGCCAGAATAACTGGCCCGCCGCATCCACGCGCAGCAGCATCAGCATGCCCGCCGCCTGCAGCAGCGCACCGGCAATGAACAGCGGTTGCGGACCCACGCGGCGATAGCTTTTGCCGGTCAGTGAAATGGCCGCAAACGAGGCCAGCGCCCACGGCAGCATCAGCGCGCCCGCCGTCGATGCCGACATGCCCAGCACGCCCTGCAGGTACAGCATGGCCAGCAGGCTCACGCCCATGAAGACACCGGGCACCAGCAAATACATCAGCATGGCAATGCGCAACAGCGGTTCGGCGGCCAGGCGCAGGTTCAGCAGCGGCGTGGCTTTGCGCAAGGCGCCGCGCACGTAGGCCCAGGCGCAGGCGGCACCCAGCGCCAGCACGCCGGCGCCGGCCGCCAGCTCGCCCGGTGTGCCCAGCATGGTCAGGCCCAGCAACAGCAAAAGGATGGCTGTGCTGCCCGCCAGCAAGCCGCCCACGTCGAGGCGGGGCACTTGCGCGCGCGGCGGGTCGGGACGCAGCCAGCAGGCGGCCAGCAGCAGCGCCAGCGCGGCGAAGGGCACGTTCAGATAGAAAATCGCGCGCCACGACAGGCTGTCGACGATCACGCCGCCCAGCGCAGGCGACAGCGCGGGCGCCAGCAAGCCCACCAGCATGATGACGGAGGACAGGCCAGGGCGCTCGGCAGGCTGGTACAGCTGGTAAGTCATGCTTTGGCCCAGCGGAATGAGCAAGCCGCCCCCCAAACCCTGCACGCAGCGCCAGACGATCAGCGCCTCGATCGAGGGCGCCAGGCCGGCGCCGATGCTGGCGCATAAAAAAGTTAGCAACGATGCCATAAACACGGTTTTGCTGCCATAATAGGCAGCCAGCCAGGCGCTGGCGGGGATGACGATGGTCAGGCCGAGAATGTAGCCGGTGCTGATCCAGGCCAGCTGCGCCACCGAAGCGTGCAGGGCATGGCCGATGTCGGGGTAGGCGACGCTGGTGATGAACATGTTGATCAGGTCGACGAAAAACCCCAGCAGATAGATGGCCGCCACTTTTTTGCGATAGTCCATGGTGCTCCGAATGGCAAACGGCCAGCTTAAGCGCCACAGGCCATTTGCGTAACGGGCCAGCCCCGATTACACTGTCAAAGAAATTTTGACAAACCTCTACAACCCGCATGCCTCCTCATTCTTATTTATGATCAGTCTTGACCGCTTGGGTATTTTCATCGCCATCGTCGACGCCGGCTCGCTGACGGCGGCCGCCGCCGTGCTGGGCCAGAGCAAGGCCGTCGTCAGTTTTAACTTGAAACAGCTGGAGGCGGAGCTGGGCGTGTCGCTGCTCACGCGCAGCACGCGCAGCCTGGCGCTGACCGACGTGGGACGGCGTTTTTACGAAGATTGCCAGCGCGTGCTGAGCGAAGCGCACGGCGCCATCGAGACGGCGCGCCAGGGCCAGCAGGGCTTGCGCGGCACCCTGCGCCTGACCACCACCGTCGAATACGGCGGCCGCACGGTGATCCCCGCGCTGATCGCGTTCGCCGCCGCCCATCCGCAACTGCAGATCCAGCATTCCTCGTCGTCCTCGCATGAAGACCTGATCTCGGGCCGCTACGACCTGGCCATCCGCATGGGTTCCCTCAACGATTCGAGCTACCGCGCCGCGCTGATCGAACCGTATGCGATCTGGCCCGTCGCCTCGCCCGCCTACCTGGCCAGCCTGCCCGCCAGGGACATCGCCACCTTGCCCGACTTGCAGCGCGCGCGCTGGCTGGCGCACAGCCGCCTGGCTTCGCCGCTGCGCTGGGAGGTGCAGACACCGGACGGCGCCGCCACCTTCGCCGCGCAGGACGACGCCGCCATCCATTCCGACTCCGCCTCGGCCCTGCTGGGCTTTGCCTTGGGCGGCTGCGGCGTGGCCCTGCTGCCGCAGTGGCTGGTGGAGGCGGACGTGCGCGCGGGACGCCTGCGCCGCCTGCTGCCCGACGTCGTGTTCCCGCAGCAGGGCGTGTATGCCGTGTATCCGAACACCCAGCATATTGCGGAAAAGGTGCGCGCCTTTATCGACTTTTTGCGCGCTTTTGTGGGCACGCCGGACTGAGATTTCACTTCGTCAATACTTGATAAACACAACGATTTCCAAGGGGCAAACGGGCGCCCCTTTCGCTTGACACGGCCTACACTGAAAGGACGTTGTTCACCGATTGGAGACCATCATGGCACATACATTGGCAGCAGTTTTCGCCGTGCGCGACATGGCCGAGCGCGCCCGACACGACCTGATCACGGCGGGCTTCCCCGGCGCCAGCATCCGCCTGCACGATGCGGGCAGCGACGACTTTTCCACCACGGCAAACATCCGCCGCGACGACAGCGATAATCTGCTCGACAACATCAAGCATTTCTTTACGGACCTGTTCGGCAGCCACGCCGACCGCCACATCTATGCGGAAGCCGTGCGGCGCGGGCATGTCGTGCTGACCCTGGAAGGGGCGAGTGACGCCGATATCCAGCGCGCCACCGACCTCGTCGAGCGCTATGCGCCGCTCGACATCGATGCGCACGCCGACCACTGGCGTGCCGGCGGCTGGCAAGGCGCGCCGCAACACGACAGCGCGATGCGCCAGGGCGCCAGCATGCAGTCCGGCGCGCCATCGCAGCAGGGCACGTCCGCCAGCAATATGAACGAGGCGCCAGGGTCGCAGCAGTTTGCCAGCGACATGGGGTCGCCGCCGCCGTCCGGCACGGGCGCCAACGTGCGCCGCTATCCGGGCGCCGAGAACCTGCCCGGCACCAGCTACGACGACGAGCAGTATTACCGCAGCCACTGGAGCGCCACCTATGTCGCCACCGGCGCGCGCTTCGAGGACTACGATCCCGCCTACCGCTATGGCCATTCCATGGCCAACAGCGACAGCTACCGGGGCCGCCCATGGGACGAGGTGGAAGCGGACCTGCGTTCCACGTGGGAGCACACGTATCCCCAGTCCGCGTGGGACAACTTCAAGGCGGCCATCAAGCATGGCTGGGAGCGCGTGACCTCCTGACGCGCGCTGAGGGGGTTGCTCCCCTCAGCGTCCCTCGTGCGTGAGCTTGAGGAAGTGGTTCAGGATGTGGAAGTGGTCTTCGAAGAATTGCTCTTCCATGGCCGGCAGCGAGGCCACGGGCACCCACTGCGCCAGCGCCGCGTCGTCGGCCGCCGTCACGGCCGGCAGCTGGCGCGTCTTCAGGTCAAAATAATGCGCATGCGTGATGGTGCGCCCGCGCTGGCTGCGGTCCGGGTGGTCAAACACGGCCACGCCGACCAGCGCCTCGACGAGGGTGGGCGCCAGCACGCCCAGCTGGGTTTCTTCCGCCAGCTCGCGCAGGGCGCCCTGCAGCAGACGCTCGCGCGGCTCCAGGAAGCCTCCAGGCAAGGCCCACAAACCCTTGCCCGGATAGCCGCCGCGGCGCACCAGTAAAACGTGGCCCCCCGTCTGCACCAGCGCATCGACGGTGCAAAAGATGGGCGCATACGGCGCCACTTTCCAGCGCGCCTTGTACGCTTCGATGGCGCGGTGTTCCTGCACCAGCGGCGCGTACCACGGCAGCAAGGTCCACGCTTTGACATACTGGCCGATGGCCGCCGGCAGCAGCTGCGCCACGGCGCTCAGCGACACGTCCACGTCCTCGGCCTCGAACAGCACGTTGCGGATGGCCGTCGCGCCGATCGGTGCGCCAGGGTCGATCTCCAGGTTGAGCAACTGCCAGTGCGGGAAGTGGTGCAGGTAATAACTGGTGGCGTCCTTGAAGCAGGCCACCAGGGCGATGCGCTGCGCCGCGGGCACGGCACCCGCCACGGCGCGCCGCACGGCGTCGGCCCACAAGCCATCGTCGTAGTAATCGCGCACGGCCACGTAATGCACGCGCGCGCGCTGATCCTCGGACAGGGTGGCGGCGATCATGGCGGCCCGTTCCTGCCACGTAAACGGGTTCTTCGGGCTGCGCGCATGGAAGGCGGATCCGAGCACCACCACCACCTGGGTGGCGGTGCCCAGCGCCTTCCGCAGCAAGCCCGCATGGCCATTGTGAAAAGGCTGGAAGCGGCCGATCAGGATGGCCGCGTCAGCGGAATAGGTAAGGGTCATGCGTCGTCTCCGGTAGGGTAGTGGGCGGCGATCGGCAATTGACGCCCGCTGCCAAAGGCGCGCGAACGCACGCGGATGATGGGCGCCGCCTGGCGCCGTTTATATTCGTTGCGGGCGACCATGCCGAGGATGCGCCGCACCAGTGCCCTCCCGTCGTCCGTCTCGCGCAGCTGGTCGACCAGGGTCAGTGCTTGCGCGCTTTCCTGCGCCGGCAAACGCCGTCCCTCGATATGCCATTTGAGGATTTCATCGAGCACCGGGTACGGCGGCAGGCTGTCCGTGTCGCGCTGGCCCGGCGCCAGTTCCGCCGACGGGGGTTTATCGAGCACGGCGGCGGGGATCAGCTCGCGCCCGGCGCTGGCGTTGATGTGGCGCGACAGGGCAAACACCTCGGTTTTATACAGGTCGCCGATCAGGCCCAGGCCTCCATTCGTGTCGCCGTACAGGGTGCAGTAGCCGACCGAGATTTCACTCTTGTTGCCGGTGGTGAGCAGCAGGGCGCCAAACGCGTTCGAGTACTCCATCAGGATGGTGCCGCGCACGCGCGCCTGCAAATTTTCCAGCGGCAGCCCCTGCAGCTTGCCGTCGAAGGCCTCCGCGTAGCCGGCCTCGTACTGCGCCACGATGTCGCGTATCGGATGCGTGGTCAGGGCGATGCCCAGGTTGGCGCACAGGGCGACGGAATCGGTGACGGAGCCGGCGCTGGAAAAGACGGACGGCATGGTGATGGCCGCCACGTTGTCGGCGCCCAGCGCCTCGACGGCCAGGGCCAGGGTCAGCGCCGAATCGATGCCGCCCGAGCAACCGACGACGACTTGCGTAAAACGGCAGCGGCGCGCGTAGTCGCGCAAACCGAGCACGATCTGGCGCCGTGCAAATTCGACGGCGGGAATGCCGTCCGGGTCGGGCACGGGGAAGGGCTGACCATCGGGCCGCGCGAAACGGCCATCGGCAAAGCGCAGCAATTGAAAATCCTCGACGAAGCGGGCCGCCTCGAATTGCACGCCGAGGGTAGGAGACATGGCGAACGAGGCGCCGTCGAACACAAGTTGATCCTGGCCGCCCACCTGGTTGACGAACAGCAGGGGCAAGTTGACGCGTGCGCAGGCGGCGCCAAACACGGCGTGGCGCTGCGCGCGCTTGCCGATGTCGGACGGGCTGGCGTTGATGCTGACGATGAGATCTGGCCGCGCCGCATGCAGGGCCTCAAACGGATTGACGGCGTAGGCGCGGCCATCGTCGTTCCAGCCATCCTCGCAAATCATGAAGCCCACCTTGCAACCGGCGATAGCGAGGGTGCAGGCGCCGGGAGGACCGGGCTCGAAATGGCGGCCCTCGTCGAAGATGCCGTACGTCGGCAGCAGCTGCTTGTAGTATTCGGCGACGATGCGCCCGTCGCGCATCGCCAGCAAGGCGTTGTACAGGGGCTTGCCGACGCCGGGATTCGGGCGCGCCGTGCCGATGACGGTGACCAGTCCGGGCCAGCGCGTGGACGCCTCCAGCAGCTTATTCAGCGCCCGCTGCATGGCGCGCAGGAAGGCGGCGTCCTCGAACAGGTCGCCCGGGTAATACGCGCACAGCGACAGTTCGGGGCACACCAGCAGGTCGGCGCCATCGGCGCTGGCGCGGGCCATGCGCGCGGTGATGGCGGCGACATTGGCGTCGAAGTCGCCCACGGTGGGATTCATCTGGGCGAGGGCGATGGTCAGCATGGTGATCCTTCAATTGGTTCCGCTTGAAACCACTATCCTGCCTGAAAAATTTTCTGAGCGTACTGATGCAATCGTGCAAGCCTGCCGCTCCAGTCCCTACAAAGTCTTCAGCCAGGCCCGCAAGCGCATGCGCGCATTCGCATATGGCGACGAAGTATTGAATTGGATCATGCGTCCCATCGTGTAATGCGTGTACCAGGGCTGGCCATACAATTGCGCGTCGTCATGCGCGTCGATCAGCGCCAGCAGCTGGTCTTTCGCCTGTTCCAGGCGCTGCAGCAAGTCGTCCATGCTGAGGTCAGCATAGTCCGCATAGAAGCGCTGCGCCAGTGGACCCAGAGCGTTCCACGTGAAACCTTCGGCGGGAAAGGCGATGTCCTCGATGCGTTTACCGTCGCGCAGCTGCGCGTGCCAGTGCAGGACCAGCTCGTTCCATCCCACCAGATAGGCGAGCAGATCACACACGCTCATGCGCGTGCCCTTCACTTGGCCCTCCAGCACGGGATCGCGCGCCAAGGCCGGTGGCACGCGCGCCAGCTCCTGCGCCAGCTTGGCGTACGTGGTGCTAATCGCCTCGACCAGTTCCTGCTTGCTGTTCGGAATGGCCATCACGCCGCCTTCACGACAGGCAAGCCGGCCGCCTGCCAGTCGTCGTAACCGCTGCCCAGACGGCGCGCAGGCAAGCCGTGCTGGCGCAGGGCCGCCACGGCTTGCACGGACAGCACGCAATACGGACCGCGGCAGTAGGCGGCAATTTCTGCGTTCGCGGGCAATTCGCCGAGACGGCGCTGCAAGTCGTCAAAAGGAATATTGATCGCACCGGGCAAGTGCCCGGCGGCAAATTCCTGCGCGGGACGCACGTCGAGCACGGTGATGCTGGCTTCCTGCAAGCGCGCCAGCAACTCGTCGCCCGTGATCGCTTCCACGTGGTCGCCCCGGCTCAGCGCCTGCAATTCGCTGCGCTGATGCTGCGCATACAGCTCCAGCGCAGCCAGCAGTTGTACGATGGGGCCGCTACCGAGCCGGTACAGCACGCGCTTGCCGTCGCGCCGCGCCTGCACGAAGCCGGCGCGCCGCAACTGCTGCAAATGCTGCGAGGTATTCGCCACGGACAGGCCCGTCAACTCCACCAGCTGCTCCACCGCAAATTCACCGTGCGCGATCTGCTTGAGCAGGTGCAGACGCGGCGCGCTGCCTAAAATATGGGCAAACGCGGCGGAACCGGCAAGCACTTCAATATCAGCATTTTTCATTGACACGATGCTAGCACCCTTATAACATTCAAGCAATTAATTGAATGTTAGGAGCGGCAATGCAAATACTCTGGCTCGATGCCCTGGCGATCGGCGTGGGCGCGACGGCGGTGATGGATGTGTGGGCGGTGGCCTTGAAACGCTTCTGGTGCATCCCCTCGCTGAACTTTGCGATGGTGGGGCGCTGGCTGGGCCATCTGCCGCGCGGCACCTTGAGCCACGTCAACATCGCCCAGGCGGCGCCCGTGCGCGATGAGGCCATCCTGGGCTGGACCGCCCATTACGTGATCGGCGTGTTGTTTGCGGCCGTGCTGCTGGCGCTGGTGGGACAGGAGTGGGTGCGCCAGCCGACGTTCGCGCCGGCGCTGCTGGCGG
>NZ_LT607485.1:18074-323690 GCF_900095235.1 Janthinobacterium sp. UMAB-60 | reverse complement strand
TTTGCATCTTGCAGCCGGGCATGGGCGCCGGCCTGGCCGCCAGCAAGACGCCGCATCCGAGCGCCGCCCGCCTGCGCAGCCTGATGGCCCACACGGCGTTCGGCATCGGCCTGTACCTGGCGGCGCTGCTGTGGTCGACCGTGCGCTGACTTGTGCCGACTAGCTCGTCAGCGGCGGCACGGGGGCGGGGGACGCCGTCGGCGCCACCGCCGGGATCAGCGGCGCCTCGGGCTGCGCCGGCACGGTGCTCAGCACCATCGTGCTGGGCTTGGCAATCGCGATATGCGCCTCGTCCAGGCGCTTGAGCAACTCGAACAGCAGGGCGCTGCGGATGCCCGACGTCAGGCGCGGCGACGAGGCATAGCCGGTGGCGTTGAACAGCAACAGGCCATTGTCGATGCCGTCGAGCTGCACGCTGGGCGCCGGCGTGTCGAGCACGTCGGCATTGTCGACAAAAACGGACAGGATCAGCGCGCGCGCCGCCTGCGCATCCGTGCCCAGCGGCAGCGGCAGCTTGACTTGCACCAGGCCCAGCGGATTGGCCAGGGTCACGTTGCGCACCGTCTTGGTGATGAATTCCGAGTTCGGCACGATCACCGTGGAACGGTCGCTCAGCTGAATTTCCGTGGCGCGCACATTGATGCGGCGAATGTCGCCCTCCACGCCGCCCAATGACACCCAGTCACCCACTTTCACAGGGCGCTCGGCCAATAGAATCAGGCCGGAGACGAAGTTCTGCACCACCGCCTGCAAGCCGAAACCGATACCCACCGACAAGGCCGACGCCACCCATGCGATGCGTTCCAGGCCGATGCCGGCCGCCGACAGGGCCAGCGCCACGGCCAGCACGCCGCCGATATAGCCGAACAGCGTGATGAACGACACTTGCATGCCCGTATCGAGATTGGTGGTCGGCAAATAACTGTTTTGCAGCCAGCGCTTGAACAGACCCAGCGCCACAAAGCCGACGACCAGCACCAGCAGCGCCTGGATCAGGGCGGACGGGCGGATCGCCACCTCGCCGATGGCCAGGCCATCCTGCAGCTTGCCGACCCGCTGGAACAGCTCGCCCGGCCCCTCGCCGAACGGCGCCAGCAGCAGCATCAGCGCCAGCAGCACAACGATGGCGCGGCCGATGCCCGACAGCAGCACGGCCGCCTGGTCGCGCGCCTTGGGCGTGGCCAGCACAGGATGGGCGGCATCCGGCGGCGGCGGCGTGGAAGCCAGCAACATGCAGATATCATCGACCAGCACCGTCAGCAGGTACGTGCTGCCCACCACCACGATGACCCAGGCGATTTGCTTGGCGATAAAACTGCCGAAGGCCACATAGCCGACCAGCAAACTGATGACGCTGGACGCCAGCGCCAGCCACAGCAGCACCGTGACGCAACGCAGCCACAGCGGCGTGACCAGGGTGGCGGGATCGGCCTCGCGCAACAGGCGCCAGCAGCGCTCGGCGCGCATCAAGCCATAGGCGATGGTCGTGCTCATCACCAGGGCGACGATGCAATTGACGGCCACGGCCGTGGACAGGCCCGCATTGATGACGATGGTGACGCGTTCCGTGGCCCACACCAGCACCACGATGAAGGAAAACATCCAGGGAAAATGGCGCAAGCGGTGCGCCAGCGCGTCGGGCAGCGGCAGCAAACGCCACGACACGCGCCAGGGCGACAGCAGCGCGTGGCCCAGGCCCGCCGTAAAACCGGCAAAACAGATGATGCCGATCAAGCTGCTGAGGAAAGTCGAGGTTTTTTCGGACAGGCCGCCATCCCAGCGCAAGCCCATGGCCAGCAATTCGGCCACCAGCCCCGGCGTGGCCGCCGCCAGCACCAGCACGGCCAGCGCATGCAGCGAACGGCGCAAGCGGCCATGCGGCACGCGCGTGGCCGTGAGCACCAGCAGATAACGCGAAGCCCAGACGCTGGCGCCGATCACGGCCACGATGCCGGCCAGCAAGCCGCCCCAGGCCGACCACGGCGTGGCGCGTGCCGCGTCGGCCAATTCCAGCTCCAGCGCCCGCAGGCGCTGCAGATTCTGCGGCAATTCGGCATGCAGCTGTTTCCAGAACGAACCGGCCAAAATCGATGCCGTGCGCTCGCCCAGGCGCGCCTGCAGCTGCGCGCGGCGCGCCGTCGACACCTGTTCCGACGCCTGCGTCGCTTCCACGGCCAGCAAGCGCGCCAGTTTTACCTGCGCATCGAGCGCGCTGCTGGTGCGGTCCAGCTGGCTGCGCTGCGCCGCCACGTCAGGGGCATCTTTCGTACCCGCCGCCGGCTTGCCCAGCTCGGCCAGCCGCGCCTGCACGCTGGCGAGCGTGGGCGCGAGCGCATCGGCCACCTTGTCCGCCTCGGCGCTGGCCGCCAGCGCATCGGCGCGCATCTGCGACAGGGTCGCGTCATCGAGATCAGCCTCGCCATCGAGCGCCTTCTGGATGGTCGTAATTTGCTTGCGCAAGCCGTCGAGGCGCTGGTCGGCCGTGGCGGCATCGTCGACGGGCTGCGACCAGGCCGGTGGCGCGGCCAGCGAGCACGCCAGCAGCAGGGTCAATAGCAGCGGCAGCAGGAAGGGGGGAAAACGGAGACGGAAAGAAGTCATGCGGACCTATGGCTGAAAATGAGAAAAACGGCCGGATTGGCAGCGGCGCCGCTCATGGCGCGCCACCCGGCGGGTGCCTGTCAATATAGCTGAAAACACCGGCAAGCCGCAGGATAAGCGGAACTGGCGTGTGCCCCCAGGCGCGACTAGGCATATTACCCTATGGAAATATCATTCAAAAAGGTCTAGGATCGTCGTCCGCTTGGCGGCGCGGCAGCCCTCTGCACGCCGCCGACCTTTTCACCATTCCCTCCGTATCGAGACAGCCATGAAGTTTTTATCCAACCTGACCATCGGCACACGCCTCGCCGTGGGCTTTGCCGCCATCGGCGCCATGCTGCTTATCATTTCCTGCCTGGGCATTGCCATGCTGGGCAAGATCAACCAGGGCACCGGCCATATCGTGCATGACAGCATGCCCAAGATCGAGCTCGCCAACAGCGTGTCGGCCAACATCAACGACATCGCCATTGCCCTGCGCAACATGATGCTCAGCGCCGATCCCGCCGACCAGCGCAAGCAGACCGACGCCATCCTGGCCGCGCGCCAGGCGGCGGCCGGCAATCTCGTCAAGCTCGCCAGCATGCTCGATTCCGAGCCCGAGCACGCCTTGCTGGCCAAGATGAACGACGCCAACACGCGCTACGCACAGGGGCAGGAGGTGCTGCTGGAACTGATCAAAAGCGGTACGCCGGACGACAGCAGCGCCTATCTGTACGGCCAGCTGCGCCCCGTCTTACTCGTCTACAAGCAGTTGATTGCTGAACAAATCAGTTTACAAAACACCCTGGCCAACACGGCGGGCGACAACGCCAACACCACCTACGCCAACACGCGCACCTTGCTGATCGGCATGTCGCTGGCGGCCTTGGCCATCGCGGCGGCCTTGGCGTATGGCATCACGCGCTCGATCACCGGTCCCGTCTCCACGGCGCTGCAGGTGGCCAACACGGTGGCAGCAGGCGATTTGCGCAGCCAGATTACAGTGCAGTCGCGCGATGAAATGGGGCAACTATTGCAGGCGCTCAAGCGCATGAACGACAACCTGGCGCACACGGTCGGCACGGTGCGCGCCGGCACGGAAACGATCGCTGCGGCCTCCTCCGAAGTGGCGGCGGGCAGCCTGGACCTGTCTGCGCGCACGGAGCAGCAAGCCAGTTCGCTGGAAGAGACGGCTTCATCCATGGAAGAGCTGACCTCGACCGTCAAGCAGAATGCCGACAATGCGCGCCAGGCGCACGTGCTGGCCGACACGGCCTCCGGCGTGGCGCAGCGCGGCGGCGCCGTCATCGCGCAAGTGGTGGCGACGATGCGGCAAATCGACGCCTCGTCAAATAAAATTGCCGACATCATCGGCGTCATCGATGGCATCGCCTTCCAGACCAACATTCTGGCCTTGAACGCGGCCGTGGAAGCGGCGCGCGCAGGCGAGCAGGGCCGCGGCTTTGCCGTCGTGGCCACGGAAGTGCGCAGCCTGGCGCACCGCTCGGCGGCCGCGGCCAAGGAAATCAAGACCCTGATCGACGACTCGACCCGGAGCGTGGCGGCCGGCAGCGAGCTCGTGCACCAGGCCGGCAGCACCATGCACGACCTGGTCGACAGCGTGCGCCGCGTTACCGACATCATGCAAGAAATCACCTCGGCCAGCGCGGAACAGACGGCAGGCATCGAGCAAATCAACCAGGCCATCAGCGAGATGGACAACGTCACCCAGCAAAACGCGGCCCTGGTGGAGGAATCGGCCGCCGCCGCCGCCGCCATGCAGGAGCAGGCGGCTACTTTGGCGCAGGTGGTGAGCGCGTTCAAGCTGGAAGCCGGCGCGTCGGCAAGCAAGCCGGCAATCGCCGCGACAACCGTACCGCGCCAGCAAGCCGTCGCCCTGCGCGTGCCGGCCGCCAAAAAAGCTGCACTGGCAGCAACGGCGTCATCCGACTGGGAAGAGTTCTAAGACAGCAACGCCACAGGCGCCTCTCAGCGCCTGTGGCGTCATGCCGCATAGGCTGCTTCCTGCTACGCGATCTGATCCATGTCAATAAACAATCAAGTTTGACACGGCGCGGCTAGGCCAAGATTTCTCTCCGGATGATCTCCGCACCTGCACTGAGCGCATGCAATTTGCCTCTTGCCACGCGACGCGACAAGGGCGCCATGCCGCAGTTGGTGCTCGGGTAGAGCTTGTCGGCATCGACAAAGCGCAGCGCCTTGCGCAGGGTGTCGGCCACTTCCTCCGGTGTTTCAATGGTATTGCTTGCCACGTCGATGGCGCCGACCATCACTTTTTTGCCGCGTATGAGTTCAATCAGGTCGATGGGCACGCGCGAGTTGTGGCATTCCAGCGAGATGATGTCGATATTCGATTGCTGCAGCTTGGGGAACGATTCCTCATATTGGCGCCACTCGGAGCCCAGCGTATTTTTCCAGTCCGTATTGGCCTTGATGCCGTAGCCATAGCAAATATGCACGGCCGTTTCGCATTTGAGCCCTTCGATTGCCCGCTCGAGGGTGGCGATGCCCCAGTCATTGACTTCATCAAAGAACACATTGAAGGCGGGTTCGTCGAACTGGATGATGTCGACGCCGGCCGCCTCCAGTTCCCTGGCCTCCTGATTGAGGATCTTGGCGAATTCCCAGGCCAGCTTTTCGCGGCTTTTATAGTGGCTGTCATACAGCGTATCGATCATCGTCATCGGACCTGGCAGCGCCCATTTGATCGGCTGCGTGGTTTGCTGGCGTAAAAATTTAGCGTCGTCCACAAACACCGGCCTGCTGCGGCTTACCGCACCCACCACGGTCGGCACGCTCGCATCGTAGCGGTCACGAATGCGGACGGTCTCGCGTTTGTCGAAATCGACGCCGCTCAGATGCTCGATAAACGTGGTGACAAAATGCTGGCGGGTCTGCTCGCCGTCACTGACGATATCGATGCCTGCCTGCTGCTGTTCCTGCAGCGACAAACGCAAAGCATCTTGTTTTCCCTCAATCAATTCCTCGTCCTGTAATTTCCAGGGCGACCAGAGTTTTTCAGGCTGTGCCAGCCAGGAAGGTTTGGGCAAGCTGCCGGCGGTGGAAGTAGGCAATAATTTTTTCATGATGGTGATTTTCGTATATTGTGATTAATCAGCGAGCGTGGTGGCAGTCCATTGTTCAAGAACATGCTTGTATGGCTTGATGAAGTGCTCTTCCGTATATTTGCCCTGCTTGACCGCCAGCTGGCTGCGCTCTTCCCGGTCATAGACAATTTGCGTCAATGAATAATCCTGATTCTTCAGGCTGGGCTGATAAAACTTCCCCGCCGCGGCATTGGCGTTGTAAATTTCGGGCCGGTAGATCTTTTGGAACGTTTCCATCGTGCTGATGGTGCCGATCAGCTCAAGATTGCTGTAGTCACCCAGCAGGTCGCCGATAAAATAAAACGCCAGCGGTGCGGCGCTGTCTGGCGGCATGAAATAGCGCACTTGCATGCCCATTTTTTCGAAATAGGCATCCGTCGGGGAAAATTCATTTTGTTGATACTCGACGCCCAGGATGGGGTGCTGATTTTCCGTGCGCTGATAGGTCTTGCTGCTCGATACACTGATGCAGATCACCGGCGGCTTGCTGTAGCGTTCTTTGTAAGTAGTTGAATTGACAAAGTGTTTGAACAGCTTGCCATGAAAGTCGCCAAAATCATCGGGTGCACTGAATGCGGATGTATTATTGTTGTGCTCTGCCAGCAGCACGCTGAAGTCGTAATCGCGCACGTAAGAGGAGAAGTTATTGCCGGCAATGCCGTCGATGCGCGCTCCGGTTTTTTTATCCAGGATATTCGGCTTCAATATCTCGATCAATGGGATGTTGCCGCCTTCGACATCAATATTCAACTCAACGGAAATAATTTCGAGCTCGACTGCGTAGCGGTCTGCCTTCGGGTTGTCCCAATGCGCCAGGTTGTTGAAGCGATTGGCGATCATTTTCAAGGTGTTGCGCAAGTTCTCCTGGCGGCTTTTTCCCCTGGCCAGATTGGCAAAGTTGGTGGTCAGGCGCGTATTGTCCGATGGGTGATAGTTTTCATCGAAAACAATGCTCTTGATGCTGAATACAAAATCTTGGCTCATGGTGATCTGCTGTCCTGATTTCTGCGAAATATGAATGTGTTCTTTATCGTGACCGTGCTGATGCGTATCAGGCTGCGACCAGCTCTTCAGCGGTGGCAGATTGCGCATGGCGCGTCAAGCCGATCAAGGGCAATGCCCGTTGCACCGCCAGCGTCGCCCGCTGGATCAGGGCCTCGTTGTGCAGACGGTAGTCGAGGAAATCCTGGTCGGTCGCGTAGACGCCCAGCGGCAATGTGCGCGCCTGGAAGAAGCTGAACAGCGGCCGCAACTGGTGGTCGATCATCAGGGCATGGCGCTCGCTGCCGCCAGTGGCAGCCAGCAGGACGGGCTTGTCGATCAAGGCGTCCTGATCAATGAAGTCGAAGAAGTGCTTGAACAGTCCCGTGTACGAACCGCGATAGACCGGTGTGGTCACCACCACAATGTCGGCTTGCTCGACCGCCGCAAGTTCCCGCTCCACCGCCTCGGGCAGCTGCGAGCGCCAGGTCGCGCCGGCATGCGGTGCGAACCGGCCCAGTTCGACCAGGCGTTGTTCGCACAGCACTTCGTCGGCGATCAGGTCCATCAGGTGCTCTGCCAGGGCTGCCGCCTTGGAAGGGCGTTGCAGGCCGCCGGAAACGGCGACTAGACGCAGTGGACGTGTCATGTTTGCTTTCATAGGGAGTGATGCGCGAGGGCGAAGAATGCCGGCAACAAGGAAGTGGATGATAGCGGGGAGAATCGATGAAGTATAATGGTCATATTTCATACATCCATGAATATGGCTCATTTCAATGCTTGAACGCATCCACCTCAGCATCGTCCAGCAAGTCGAAAAACAAGGCTCGTTGACGGCCGCCGCAGGCGTGCTGCACCTGACCCAGTCGGCCCTGAGCCACAGCATGAAGAAGCTGGAGCAGCAACTGGGCACCGACGTCTGGCTGCGCGAAGGGCGAAATTTGCGCCTGACGCAAGCCGGCCAGTACTTGCTGGCGGTGGCGAACCGGGTGCTGCCGCAACTGGACCTGGCCGAAGAGCGCCTGGGCCAGTTTGCGCAGGGCGAGCGCGGTGCGTTGCGCATCGGCATGGAATGCCACCCTTGCTACCAGTGGCTGCTCAAGATCGTTTCTCCGTATCTGGCCGCATGGCCCGACGTGGATGTGGACGTCAAGCAGAAGTTCCAGTTCGGCGGCATCGGCGCGCTGTTCGGCTACGAGATCGACCTGCTGGTCACGCCCGACCCGCTGTACAAGCCGGGGCTGACCTTCGAACCCGTGTTCGACTATGAGCAGGTACTGGTCGTGGCCAAGGGCCATGCGCTTGCTGGGGCGGCGTATGTGCAGCCGCAGCAACTGACCCGGGAAGTGCTCATCAGCTACCCCGTGGACATCGAGCGCCTGGACATCTACAACCAGTTCCTCTTGCCGGCCGGTGTCACGCCCAAGCGCCACAAAGCCATCGAAACGACCGACATCATGCTGCAGATGGTGGCCAGCGGCCGCGGCGTGGCCGCCCTGCCGCGCTGGCTGGTCGAGGAATACGCGGCCAAGATGGACGTGGTGCCGGTGCGGCTGGGCGCGCGCGGCATCGCCAAGCAGATCTTCCTGGGCGCACGCGAGACAGACACCGCCATCGACTACGTGCGCGCCTTCATCGCACTGGCGCGCCAGCCGGCCATTGCGCAAGAAAGCTAAGCTCCTTGCCAACCTCGCGTTACCTGGCACTGCCCTGCGAACCCTGATGCATGCAGTGACAGCAGCGGAGACAGACCGGGCACGAGGACTACGTTTTCCTGAAACGAAAACGCCACCCGGAGGTGGCGTTTATTCTTGCTGGCCCGGCGCGGAATCGAAGCACCGGCACCATCGCACAATCCGCCCTGTTTACTCCACCGTCACCGACTTCGCCAGATTCCTCGGCTTGTCCACATCCGTGCCGCGCGCCAGTGCCGTGTGGTAGGCCAGCAATTGCAGCGCCACCACGTGCAGGATCGGCGACAAATCGCCGTAGTGCTCGGGCAGGCGGATCACGTGCAAGCCTTCGCCGGAACTGATGCGGGAATCCACGTCGGCGAAGACGTACAGCTGGCCGCCGCGGGCGCGCACTTCCTGCATGTTCGATTTGAGCTTTTCGATCAGGGCGTCGTTCGGCGCGATGGTGACGACCGGCATTTCATTCGTCACCAGGGCCAACGGGCCGTGTTTCAGTTCGCCGGCCGGATACGCTTCGGCGTGGATGTACGAGATTTCCTTGAGCTTTAACGCGCCTTCCAGGGCGATCGGATAGTGCATGCCGCGGCCCAGGAAGAGGGCGTTTTCCTTGCGTGCGAATTCCTCGGACCAGGCGATGATTTGCGGTTCCAGCGCCAGCACGGAAGCGATGGCGACGGGCAGGTGACGCATGGCTTTCAGGTGCGCCGCTTCCTGCTCTTCGGACAGACGGCCATTGACTTGCGCCAGGCACAGGGTCAGCAGGAACAGTCCCGCCAGCTGCGTGGTAAACGCCTTGGTCGACGCCACGCCCACTTCCACTCCGGCGCGCGTGATGTAGGCCAGCGCGCATTCGCGCACCATGGCGCTGGTGGCCACGTTGCAGATGGTCAAGGTGTGCTGCATGCCCAGGCTGCGCGCATGTTTCAGGGCGGCCAGGGTGTCGGCCGTTTCGCCGCTTTGCGAAATCGTCACCACCAGCGTGTTCGGATGCGGCACGCTGTCGCGGTAGCGGTATTCGCTGGCCACTTCCACGCTGACGGGCACTTTCGCAATCGCTTCGATCCAGTATTTCGCCGTCATGCCCGCATACGAGCTGGTGCCGCAGGCGAGGATCAGCACGCGGTCGATCTGCTTGAAGATGGCATAGGCCTTGTCGCCGAACAATTCCGGCATGATGCCCGTCACGCCTTCGAGCGTGTCGCCGATGGCACGCGGCTGTTCAAAAATTTCCTTCTGCATGTAGTGGCGGTATGGGCCCAGCTCGGCCGCGCCCGTGTGCGCATGCACGGTTTTCACTTCGCGTTCGACAGGCTTGCCATCGACATCGACGATCCAGCAGCGCGACAGTTGCAGGTCGACCACGTCGCCTTCTTCCAGGTAGATGATCTGGTCCGTCGTGCCGGCCAGCGCCATGGCGTCGGACGCGACAAAGTTTTCACCATTGCCCAGGCCGACGATCAGGGGCGAACCCTGGCGCGCGGCCACCACGCGGTGCGGCTCGTCGCGGCAGAAGACGGCAATCGCATACGCGCCGTCGAGGCGTTTGACGGCCTGCTGTACGGTCTCGAACAGGTCGCCGTTATACATGTGCTCGACCAGGTGGGCGATCACTTCCGTGTCCGTCTGGCTCTGGAAGACGTAACCCAAGGCCGTCAGTTCGGCGCGCAGCTCGTCGTGGTTTTCGATGATGCCGTTATGCACCAGCGCCACGCGGGCGTTCTCTTCCGTTGGGGAAAAGTGCGGGTGGGCATTGAAGGAGACAGGGGCGCCATGCGTGGCCCAGCGCGTGTGGGCGATGCCCGTAAAACCGCTCAAGCCCTCTTCGGCGATCTGCTTTTCCAGCTCGGCCACGCGCGCGGTGGAGCGCGAACGCTGCAGCCGGCCATCGGCGTGCAGGGCGATGCCGCAGGAATCGTAGCCGCGGTATTCCAGGCGCTTCAAGCCTTCGAGCAGGATGGGAGTGATATTACGTTGCGCTACCGCGCCGACGATGCCGCACATGGAAACCTCTGTCTAAAATTTAATCAATGCACGCATGCTAATGCAGAGTGCGTGAAATATGCTTTCTAAATCCTTATATTTTTGACTGAATATTTCATGACTATTTAACGATGAAATATTATTTCATTTATACTCAATATATTTTCCAATTCATCAAAATCATGAGCGAGCACAATATTACCCTCGACGACATCGATCGTCGCATCCTGAATGCCTTGCAAATTGATGCGTCGCAAACCAACAGCGAGCTGGCGCAAGCGGTGCACGTCTCGGCGCCCACATGTTTGCGCAGGGTCAAGCATTTACGGGAAAGCGGCGTCATCGAGCGGCAAGTGGCCATCGTCGCGCCGCAGCTGGTGGGCGCGCGCCTGACGGCCATCGTGGAAATCACGCTCGACGTGCAGGCGTTTGAGCGCATGGCGGAATTCGAGCAGCTCGTGGCGGACGAGCCCGCCGTACTGCAATGCTACCGCGTCTCGCCCGGGCCCGACTTCGTGCTGATGGTGCAGGTGGCCGACATGCCCGCGTATCACGCGCTGGCGCATCGCCTGTTTGCCGTGCATGCGAATGTACGCAACGTGAAAAGCTATTTTTCCACGTTTCGCAGCAAGTTCGAGACGCGCATCGCTGTGTAAACCCTGCTGGCAGAGAAGTTATCCCCGCTTATCCCGGCCTTTCTTCCCGCTTATACACAAGTTTATCCACAGTATGAAAATCACGGATTTCCACGGCCGCCATATCCAGCCTCGCGCGAGCCTTCTCAATAATTGCGCATCGCTTCCCGGATAAAACTTATCCCGGCTTATCCATCGCTTGCCCACCTTTTAATCACAGGCTTTTGCACAGCTTTACCCACAGCCAGACTTTACAAAAAATCCTTAAATATCCTTTTAATACAGGGACTTATAAGTTATTCATAGCTTATCCGCAAACTATGCACAAGCTTATCCACAATCCGGACAGACAAAAATATGACGATACTTTCGTAGTCTGCGAGACTGGCTTGCCTCCTGGAGCGCCAAGCTGGGCCAGATAACTTATCCCGTCTTTTCCACAGGTTTTTTACAGTTTATACGCAGCTTATACCGGGTTTATCCATCACTTGTCCGCATGCTTGTTCACATGTTTATCCACACTCCAAAATATAGTGGAAATACCTGATGGAAATAAGGTGGTAACTTATCCCAGGTTGCCAGCCACCTTTCCACAGGATTATCCACAGGCGTAAAAAAAAACGCCGCCAGCCCGGACAGGCTGGCGGCGTCATGCCGGATGAGGGCGGTATCGCTTACTTGGGGATTTTTACGGGACGCGTCCAGCCGTCGATGGTCACTTGCCGCGCGCGCGAGACCGTCAGCTTGCCGGCCGGCGCATCTTTCGACAAGGTCGTACCGGCGCCCAAGGTGGCGCCCTTGCCGACGGTGACGGGTGCGATCAGCTGGCTGTCGCTGCCGATAAACACGTCGTCTTCAATCACCGTGCGGAACTTGTTTACACCATCGTAGTTGCAGGTGATCGTGCCGGCGCCGATGTTGACCTTCGAGCCGATGGTGGCGTCGCCGATGTAGGCCAGGTGATTGGCCTTGCTGTGCGCGGCAATCTGGCTGTTTTTCACTTCAACGAAGTTACCGATATGCACGTCTTCCGCCAGGACCGTGCCGGGGCGCAGGCGCGCGTAGGGGCCGATGATGGAAGCGGCGCCGACGACGGCGTCCTCGATATGGCAGAACGGCTTGATGTGCGCGCCAGCGGCCACCGTGGCGTTGATGATGACGTTGTTGGCGCCCACGCGCACGCCGTCGCCCAGTTCCACGCGGCCTTCAAACACGCAGCCGACGTCGATGGTGACATCGCGGCCGCAAATGAGTTCGCCGCGCACGTCGATGCGGGCCGGGTCCAGCAGGGTCACGCCCCGTTCCAGCAAGGCTTGCGCGATATTGTTCTGGTGGATGCGTTCCAGCTGCGCCAGTTGCACCTTGCTGTTGACGCCCGCCACTTCCCACACGGCAGCCGGGTGGGCCGAGGTGACGGCCACGCCATCGGCGACGGCTTGCGCGACGATATCGGTCAGATAGTATTCCCCCTGGGCATTGTCATTCGACAAGGCCGACAGCCATTGCTTGAGCTGCACGGTGGGCGCGACCATGATGCCGCTGTTGATTTCGCGGATGGCGCGCTCTGCTGGCGTGGCATCCTTTTCCTCGACGATGCGCACGATGGCGCCGTGCTCGCGCACGATGCGGCCCAGGCCGAACGGATCGTCCTGTTCCACGGTCAGGATGGCCAGCTTGTCCTTGCCGGCCGCCTGCACCAGTTGCTGCAGGGAAGCGGCGCTGGTCAGCGGCACGTCGCCGTACAGGATCAGGGTCGGCACGCTGTCATCGAGCAAGGACACGGCTTGCTGCACCGCATGGCCGGTGCCCAACTGCTGCGTTTGCTCGGCGGCGTCGATCGTCAGAGCATGGCTGGTCTTGTAGCCGTCGAGCAACTTCAGCACCGCTGCGCCCCCATGCCCGTAAATCACGCATAATCGGGACGGCGCCAGGCCGCGCGCCGTGTCGATGACGTGCGACAACAGCGGCTTGCCCGCCAACGGGTGCAATACCTTGGGCAGTGCCGACTGCATGCGTTTGCCCATACCGGCAGCGAGAATGACAACGTTCATAGACCGTAATTTTATAAGTTAAGAATATGAAAAAGTTTAACACGCAGGTCCCGTCTTCCACGCCCTTTGGGCGTTTTACTTATGCCGTGCTGGCCCTCATGCTCGTCGTCATGGCCGGCTGCAGCGGCTTGCGCCTGGCCTACAACAATGGCGATACCGTGCTGTACTGGTGGCTGAACGCATATGTCGACCTGGACCGCGACCAGAAGGGCTGGGTGCGCGACGACATCGACAAGCTGTTCGACTGGCACCGCAAGACGCAATTGAAGGATTACGTGGACATCCTGCGCACGGGCCAGAAGCAGCTGCAAGGCAATATCACGCAGGCTGACCTGATGAGCGACTACAGCGAGATCAAGCAGCGCACCCAGGCGCTGCTGCTGAAGGCGGCGCCCGAACTGGCCGACCTGGCGCGCTCGCTCAAGCCCGAGCAAATCGCGCAGATGGAAAAGAAGTTCAAGTCGAACAATGACGATTACCGCAAGAAATACCTGAGCGGCGACCAGGAGAAGCGCCAGAAACTGCGCTACAAGAAAGCCATGGAGCAATTCGAACTGTGGTTCGGCAGCTTCAGCAGCGAGCAGGAAGCGATCATCCGCAAGGCCTCGGACGCGCGTCCGCTGAACAATGAGATCTGGCTCGACGAACGCATGCGGCGCCAACAGAACGTCTTGAACCTGGTCAAGAAAGTCCACCAGGAAAAACTCGGCAAGGAAGCGGCCGCGACCTTAATCACGACGTTGATCAAGGACAGTTTCGAGCGCCTGGAACATTCCGAGCGCAAGGCCTTTTTTGACAGCTACGAAGCGAGCACGGCGCAGATGGTCTTGACGGTCATCAAGATCGCCACGCCGGCGCAAAAAGCCCACGCCGTCAAGCGCATGCAGGGCTGGATCGACGATTTCAATTCCCTGGTCACGCAAGCCAAATAGACAGGCAGCGCCAGCAGGGGGGAGGGGGCCATATGCTATAGTGGCCGCCACCGAATTGAAGAAATACCCATGCAAAAGAAAATTAAAAAACCCGCCAAAGTCCCCGTCCACCACGCGCCGCCACCGAACCAGGTGCGCATCATCGGCGGCCAGTGGAAGCGTTCCGTGCTGCCTGTCTTGCAGGCACTGGGCCTGCGCCCGACACCGGACCGCGTGCGCGAAACCGTGTTCAACTGGATCAACCACTTGCGCGACGGCGACTGGTCCAACGCCCAGGTGCTGGACCTGTTCGCCGGCAGCGGCGCACTGGGTTTTGAAGCGGCCAGCCGCGGCGCGGCGTCCGTCACCATGGTCGATACGCACACGCCCGTGATCCGCCAGCTGGAAGAAAACAAGGCAAAATTGCGCGCCGAGAATGTGCAACTGCTGCGCGGCGACGCCCTGCTGACGGCGCAAGGCCTGGCAGCGCGCGGCCAGCGTTACGACCTGATCTTCCTCGACCCGCCGTACCAGCAGGATTTCCTGGCGAAAGTGCTGCCCCTGTGCGCCAACCTGCTCAAGGAAGGCGGCATGGTCTACGCGGAATCGGGCTTGCCGCTGGTCTTCGACGAGAGCAGCGAACTGGACAAACCCGAGTGGATGGCGCCGTGGGAAGTCATCCGTGCCGACAAGGCGGGCACCGTTTATTATCATTTGCTAACTTACAACAAAGTGACGGCAACTGCCTGAATCTGCCTATATATGAGGCAAAAAGGCTCCCTGGCCCGAGGCGCAGCACCAAGGTGGTCACCAATTTCAGGCATAATGCGCGTCTATATTGGTGCATCATCAGGGAGCCGCAATGGTTGTAGCCGTTTATCCAGGAACATTCGATCCGCTCACGCGCGGTCATGAAGATTTGGTGCGCCGCGCATCGGGTCTGTTTGACAAGCTGATCGTCGGTGTGGCCGACAGCAAGAACAAGCAACCGTTTTTCTCGCTCGACGAACGCCTGGAAATTGCCAACGAAGTCCTCGGTCACTATCCGAATGTACAAGTGGAAAGCTTTTCCGGCTTGCTCAAGGATTTCGTGCGCAAGCATGAAGCGCGCGTCATCGTGCGCGGCTTGCGCGCCGTTTCCGACTTCGAATACGAATTCCAGATGGCGGGCATGAACCGCTACCTGCTGCCCGATGTCGAAACCATGTTCCTGACACCGTCCGACCAGTACCAGTTCATTTCGGGCACCATCGTGCGCGAAATCGCGGCACTGGGCGGCGACGTCTCCAAGTTTGTCTTCCCCTCGGTGAACCGCTGGCTACAAAACAAGATTGCCGCCAACGCTGCCTCATCGCAATAAGTAAGAGTGAAATCATGGCATTACTGATCACCGACGAATGCATCAATTGCGACATTTGCGAGCCCGAATGCCCGAATGACGCGATCTACATGGGCGCGGAAATCTATGAAATCGATCCCAACAAGTGCACCGAATGCGTGGGTCACTTTGACGAGCCGCAATGCCAGCAAGTGTGCCCCGTCAGTTGCATCCCCTTCAATCCCGCCTGGCGCGAAAGCCCGGAGCAATTGATGGCCAAGTACGAACGCCTGCAGGCCGAGCTGCCCGCCGCCAAAACCTAAGCCTTTCTCCCGCGCCACTTCTGCGTGGCGCCAGCTTCTGCCAACTGTTCTACACTGTGTGCTGACTTATCCACAGCCCATGGTTTCCACGGAGGTAGAAGATGCAAATAAGCACATCCCGTTTGGGCCGCTCCCTGGCTTGCGTCTGCCTGTGCGCCGCCCTGGCGCAAGCAGCGCTGGCCGTCGAGGTAGGCGGCGTCAAACTGGACGAGACCGTGCAACTGGCCAGCCGCGAATTGAAACTCAACGGCGCTGGCGTGCGCTACAAGGTCATCTTCAAGGTCTACACGATTGCACTGTACCTGCCGGAAAAGAAAACCCAGCTGGCCGACATCCTGGCGCTGCCCGGGCCGCGCCGTCTGGAAATCGTCATGCTGCGCGACATCACTTCAGACGAGCTGGGTCACGCCTTCATGCAGGGCTTGAAGCGCAGTTCCGAGCAGGCCGACCGCACACGCCTGCTGAGCCAGACGATGCAGTTCGGCGCCATGTTCGCCATGGTGCCCGGCCTGAAAAAGGGTGACATTCTCACCGTGGACTGGCTGCCGGAAGAGGGGACGTTGTGCAAGCTGAACGGCAAACAGGTGGGCGACACGGTGCCGGACCTGGCCTTTTACAATGCGCTGCTGAAAATCTGGATCGGCGCCCATCCGGCCGACACGGTGTTGCGCGCACATTTGCTGGGCGACGTGGCGTAATCGGCGGGCGACTGGCGTAAAAAAAGCCGGCGCAGGCCGGCTTGTCATTTGCAACAGTTGATCGCTCAGGCGCGCGTCGACAGGGCGCGCAATTCGGCGGCATTGCTAGGCGACACGCCATCCATCTTGCCCAAGGTACGTTGCAAGGCTTGCGCTTCGCGCATCTGCTGGCGCGCCAGGCGCTCCTCGCGGCTCAGCTTGGGACGCACCACCAGCACCATGGCACGGGCAATGCCCACCAGCAAAGGCTTGAACAGCAGGGCGAAGGCGCCGACGGCGACGATCACCAGCACGAGTTGCAGGGCGTTCAGCAGGGAAATTTCCAGCACGGGTGCGGATACTGCGTACAGGGCGGAGGCGAAGGTAGACATACTGTTCCAGTGCATTATAGAATTTGCCAGTACTATAGTGCAGTGCAACATATAAATCTAATTCCATTTCTTGATACCAATTATATGAATCGTGAATGGAAAACGGTAATATTTTTTGACGAGTGAAAATATTCGCGCCCGGCGCGGTTTACACTCTCAAGTAATCAATTCAACTTTTATCTTGGGCTTTCCATGAGTTTTCTGACGCTGGATCTGAACTTGCTGCGTGTTTTCGACGCCGTCATGACGGAACAAAACCTGACGCGCGCAGCCGGCCACCTGGCGATGACGCAGCCGGCGGTATCGAACGCCATCAAACGCCTGCGCGAGAGCCTCGGTGACGAATTGCTGATCCGCACGGCATATGGCGTCAAACCCACGCCGCGCGCCGAAGCGCTGTGGCCGTCCGTGCGCTCGGCCCTGGCCAGCCTGGAAGCGGCCGTCACGCCGGAAACCTTCGACGTGTCGAAGACCCACGCCACGTTCCGCATGGCCATGGCCGATGCGACGGCCGCCTTCTGGCTGCCCTCGCTGATGCGCTCGATCGAACGGGAAGCGCCGGGCGTTAACGTGCGCATGATGCCGCTGACCACCCGCGAACCGCGTCCCATGTTGCTGCGCGGCGATATCGACCTGGCCGTGGGCTTCTTTCCCGGCGTGGCGGCGCAATTGTCGAGCGAAACGGGTTCGCCCATCCGCCACGAGCGCCTGTATTCCGGCAAGTATGTGTGCGTGATGCGGCGTGGCCATCCGCTGGCCGACAAGGAATTGACCTTGGATAACTATTGCGCGGCCAACCATTTATTGGTGAGCTTTTCCGGCCGCGCGCATGGCTTGATCGACGAAGCGCTGTCGCAAATCCACCGCGAACGGCGCATCTTGCTGACGGTCAACCAGTTCTTCACGGCAGGCAGAGTCGTCGCCAATTCCGACCTGATCACGGTCTTGCCGCGCCATCTGATCGCCTCGACGGGCATGACGGAGTCCTTGCTGTACAAGGATTTGCCATTGACCTTGCCGGCCGTCCACCTGGACATGCTGTGGCACGAGCGCGATGCCCGCAGCCCCGCCCACAAATGGTTGCGTAATCACCTGGAAAGCATGAACACGCCCACTTTACGGACGGCGACGGCGGCCGGCGGCGGCGTGGCACCCAAGCCGCATATTGAGTAACCGTAACCGGCCCAAGAAAAAACGCCTGATGATCTCTCATCAGGCGTTTTGCTATGCGTGATTGCTGGACCTGTACCCAATTCTGAAACCGCCCCAGTGCTTGCCATCGACGTGGATGGGCACGGATAAATCGTGCATGACCTCGCCCGTGTCGCGCTTATAGGTCTGCAACAGGAAGGCCTTGGTGTTACTGCCGCAGCGCTTGCCCGTACGGTCGCTGAAGATGCGCTTGGTGCGGTTATTCACGATGTCGGTGGCGTAATCGCCCGTCAGCGGCTGGGAAAACTTCTTGTTGTGCGTTGGAAAGTATCCATTGTTATCGACGGCGCCCGCATACGCCAGATGGGGCAATGCCGCCAGCACGCCTTCCTGCAACTCCGGCAGCACCTTGTCCGTAAACGCGTCGAACTTCGTGTTGTGCTTGGGCGGATTGGTGTTCGGGATGGGCCGGTAGTGGCGATCGAACAGGGCTTCGCGCGTGATGCGCCCCGAAGCGATCGCCTGCTCGAACAGTTTGCCCACCTCGCGCGCTGCGTGCTGGGCCGTCTCACGGATCTCGTCGTGTGGCGTGGCCACGCTCGATTCGCCCAAAGCGCCGGCGATCGCCTCGGCCCGCTCTGCCAGCGCCATGGCCGACTGCGTGGCACGCGGCAATTCGACATTCGTCGACAGCATGCTGTCGCGGATTTGCAGGATCGCGTCGGCGATCAGCTGCGTCGTCTCGACGTGTTCGCGCGAGGCGCGGGCGATTTGCCCGATCTCTTCCTCGGATTCGCCCGAGGATTCCTCGATATGGCTCAATGAGGCATGCACGCTTTCCACATTGCGCGCCGCTTCCGTCACGCCGGCCGCGAGCGAACTCATGCCACGCGCGGCCTTTTCCGACTGTTCATTGATTTCACGCACCATCACGCTGATTTCATCGGAAGCTTCCTTGGTGCGCTGCGCCAATTGCCGCACTTCACCGGCCACCACGGCAAAACCGCGCCCATGTTCGCCGGCGCGCGCCGCCTCGATGGCGGCGTTCAGCGCCAGCAAGTTGGTGCGCGCGGAAATATCGGAAATGGCTTCCGTAAAGCCCGTGATGCGTTTGGATTTATCCTGCAAGCTCAGCATGGTGCTGGAGGCGCCTTGCGCTTCCTCGCGGGCCTTGTTGATGCGGCGCAAGCCCTGATCCACTTCGGCACGCGCCGCCACGCTTTCCACGCGCACGCCGGCGGCCACCTTGGCGGCCCGTTCCGCATTGGCGGCGATCTTTTCCGTCATCACGGCATTTTGTGCGGAACTGTCGGCGATGTCGCTGGCCGTGCGGACATCGAGTTCCACCTTCTGTTTGACGGAATCGACAAAATACGAGGTTTCCGCCGCGCCGATCATGATGGCGTCGATGGCGTTGCCCACCGTGTCGGCGAACTGGTGCAAGCCCGGCTCGCCGCGCGCACGGCCGGCGAACGCCAGCAGCGCAGCGCCGATGGCGGCAGCCACGCAGGCAATCAGATACGGATGGTCGCCGCCCGACAGCAGCAGCAGATAGGCCAGGCAACAGGCGACGGCCATGGCCAGGATCGTGAATACAAAGAAACGCACCAGCTGATGCTGCAACTGCTTCATTTGTCCCCCGCTGCGCGAACCCGTCACGTCCCGTTGAGGGGACGTGCTGTAACCGTATGCGGGTGGGCACGATTGCCCACCTTGCACCCTGAACGTCACGTCTGCGCGGCGTTTCAGGCGGCTACCGGATAGCAGAATTGTAGTTCTACCCTACAACATTTGTTCCGATAGCTCAATCAGAAAAGTGGGGCGGCTACACCGAGGTCACTTAATTGGCAATTTGGTGGTGTTTTTGACCTCTTCCATGACGGCATAAGTGTGGGTTTCCCGCACACCTTTCTGCAACAGCGTCTTGCCCAGGAATTCGCGGTAAGCGGCCATGTCCTTGACGCGCGCCTTGACCAGGTAATCGAAACCGCCAGCGACCATATGACATTCCAATACCTCTGGGATGATTTGTACGCTATGCTTGAAGGCGTCGAACACTTCCGGTGTCGTGCGATCGAGCACCACTTCGATGAACACCAGCAGCGAGACGTCGAGCAACTGCGGGTTCAACTGGGCCGTATAACCCATGATGTAACCGGATTCGTGCAATTTGCGCACGCGCTCCAGGCAGGCGGCCGGCGACAGGTTCACGCGCGCAGCCAGCTCCACATTGCTGATGCGTCCATCGCTCTGCAATTCCATCAAGATTTTCTTACTGATCTTGTCCAGCATTCCTATCACCCCCAAATTAATATTATTTGGTTAAATTGTCGCATCAAAAACTATCTATTGCTAGTCCCCTGTATTACCAGAATTAATCCATAAGAATCCCCTTTACAATCGAATCATCTTAACGTCCGACTTTCTGTATTTTTTTGCACCAAAAAAGAGCAAGAATTACGTCCGTTTTCGTCCCCTTTTCCTTGTAAAGAGCACTTATGCACCCTGCAGGCCCCTCGGCTTTTACCCCGATTCCTTTTGCTGCGTTCCAGGCAGAAATCCTGCCCGAAGCGACACCACAACGCGCCGCCATCACCACCGCCTATAGGCGCGATGAGGTTTCCGCCGTGCAGTGGCTGTTGCAACAGGTGCGCCCCAGCAGTACCGAAACGACGGCCGAGGGACAAGCGCTGGCACACCGCCTCGTCTCGAACGTGCGCCACAAACGCACACGCGCCTCCGGCGTCGATGCGCTGATGCACGAGTTCTCGCTGTCGTCGGAAGAGGGTGTTGCATTGATGTGTCTGGCTGAAGCGCTGTTGCGTATACCCGACAGTCAAACGGCCGATCGCCTGATCGCCGACAAAATCAGCAAGGGCGACTGGAAGAAGCATCTGGGCGAATCGCCGTCGCTGTTCGTCAATGCCGCCACCTGGGGCTTGCTGATTACGGGCAAACTGGTCAGTACCAGCAGCGAATCGGGTCTCGGCTCGGCCATGACCAAGCTCATCGCCAAAGGCGGCGAACCGCTGATCCGCAAGGGCGTCGACCTGGCCATGCGCATGCTGGGCAACCAGTTCGTGACAGGGCAAACCATCGAGGAAGCGTTGAAGAACAGCCGCGAGAATGAAACGCGCGGCTACCGCTACTCGTACGACATGCTGGGCGAAGCGGCCCTGACGCAACAGGACGCGGCCAACTACTATGCCTCGTACGAAACGGCGATCCACGCCATCGGCAAGGCGTCGAACGGCCGCGGCATCCGCAACGGCCCCGGCATTTCCGTCAAACTGTCGGCCCTGCACGCGCGCTACAGCCGCGCCCAGCGCGCCCGCGTCATGGAAGAATTGCTGCCGAAGGTCAAAGCGCTGCTGTTGCTGGCAAAACAGTACAACATCGGCTTCAACATCGATGCGGAAGAAACGGATCGCCTGGAACTGTCGCTCGACCTGATGGAAGCACTGGCTTTCGATGCGGACCTGGCCGGTTTCGACGGCATCGGCTACGTGGTGCAGGCGTATCAAAAACGCTGCCCCTACGCCATCGATTTCCTGGTCGACCTGGCGCACCGCAGCGGCCGCAAGTTCATGGTGCGCCTGGTCAAGGGCGCGTATTGGGATGCGGAAGTCAAACGCGCGCAAGTCGATGGCCAGGAAGGCTATCCCGTCTACACGCGCAAGGTCTACACGGACGTGTCTTACCTCGTGTGTGCGCAAAAACTGCTGGCCGCCAGCAGCCTGATCTATCCACAATTTGCCACGCACAACGCGCAAACGCTGGCGACCATCTATACCTGGGCAAAGCGCGACGGCATCACCGACTACGAATTCCAGTGCCTGCACGGCATGGGCGAGACGCTGTACGACCAAGTCGTCGGCCCCGACAATCTCGACAAGCCGTGCCGCATCTACGCGCCCGTCGGCTCGCATGAAACCCTGCTGGCCTACCTGGTGCGCCGCCTGCTGGAAAACGGCGCCAACTCGTCGTTCGTCAACCAGATCGTCGACGAAAGCGTGGCCATCGATAGCCTGATCCGCGATCCGCTGGAACAGGCGCGCCTGCAGGGCGGCTTGCCGCACCCATCGATTCCGCTGCCGCTGGACATGTTTGGCAGCGAACGCAGGAACTCGGCCGGCCTGGACCTGTCGAATGAAGACACCTTGCGCACGCTGGCCACCGGCCTGGCGCAGCAGCAAACATGGCAGGCAGCGCCGCTGATCGATGGCGCCGTCAGCCTGAATGGCCCCACGCACATGCTGCACAACCCGGCCCAGCACGACGATGTCGTGGGCAAGGTCATGGAAGCCGGTCCGGCCGACGTGGAAACGGCGCTGGCCAGCGCCAGCGCATATGCGATGGACTGGCAAAGCACCGAACCGTCGCTGCGCGCGCAAGCGTTACAACGTGCGGCCGACCTGTTCGAAGAGCACCATATCGAGCTGATGGCCCTGGCCGTGCGCGAAGCGGGCAAGTCGCTGCCGAACGCGATCGCGGAAATCCGCGAAGCCGTCGACTTCCTGCGCTACTACGCGGCGCAGGTGGAACACGCGCCGGCTACCCTGGCGCTCGGTCCCGTCACCTGCATCAGCCCGTGGAATTTCCCGCTGGCCATCTTCACAGGCCAGCTGGCCGCCGCCCTGGCGGCAGGCAATGTGGTGCTGGCCAAGCCGGCAGAACAAACGCCGCTGATCGCCCACCGCGCCGTGCAATTGCTACATGCGGCGGGCGTGCCGCGCGGCGCGCTGCAATTTTTGCCCGGCAGCGGCGAGATCGTCGGTGCCGGCCTGTGCAATGACGCGCGAGTCAAAGGCGTGATTTTCACGGGCTCGACGGAAGTGGCGCAATTGATCAACCGCAATCTGGCCGCGCGTGCCGTGGCCGAAGGCATCGACATTCCCCTGATCGCCGAAACGGGTGGCCAGAATGCCCTGATCGTCGATTCGTCCGCCTTGCCGGAGCAAGTGGTGCAAGACGTGATGTCGTCCGCTTTCGACAGCGCTGGCCAGCGCTGCTCGGCCTTGCGCGTGCTGTTCCTGCAAACGGAAATCGCCGACAAGACCATCCACATGCTGAAAGGCGCCATGCAGGAATTGCGCGTTGGCAATCCTGACCGCCTGGCCACCGATATCGGTCCCGTCATCGATGCGGAAGCGCAAAGCAATCTGCTGGCGCACATCAACAAGATGAAAACCATGGCCATCGACCATTATTCGCTCGATTTGCCGACCGTCAAAGGCACGTTCGTCGCCCCGACCGTGTTGGAAATCAAGTCGCTGGCGCAATTGACGCAGGAAGTCTTCGGCCCCGTGCTGCACGTGATCCGCTACAAGCGAGCCGAACTGCCGCAACTGGTGCAATCGATCAACGACAGCGGCTACGGTTTGACCCTGGGCATCCATACGCGCATCGATGAAACCATCGATTTCATCACCAGGCGCGCACACGTGGGCAATATTTATGTAAACCGCAACATCGTTGGCGCCGTCGTCGGCGTGCAGCCGTTCGGCGGCGAAGGCAAATCGGGGACCGGTCCGAAGGCGGGCGGCCCCCTGTACCTGAAACGCCTGCAGCGCAATGCGCCGGCCGGCGCGCAGCACCAGCGCCAGGCGCCGCCCGCGCTCGACGCGCTGACCGTCTGGGCCAAAATGCATGGCCACGACAAGGTCGAGCAACTGGCGCAGGAATACGCGCGTACCACCCTGCTGGGCAGCACCACCGTCTTGCCAGGCCCGACCGGCGAGCGCAATACCCTGAGCTTTGCGGCACGGGGCACGATTCTGTGCGCGGCGGCCACCTCCGGCACCTTGATGAACCAGCTGGCGGCCGTGCTGGCCACCGGAAACCAGGCCCTGGTGCTGGCGCAGGCGCCGGAGTTGATCCCGGGCGACTTGCCGGCGGCGCTGAAGGACCGCATCCAGGTCGTCAGCAGCCTGGAGTCGGTCAAGCATGATTTCCAGATCGCCATGATCGAGCCGAGTCTCGATGACCAGCTCAAACCGCTGCTGGCGGCACGGGAAGGGGCCCTGGTGGGCACCATCGCCACCACGCAGGAGGGTGTCATCCCCCTGTGGCGCCTGGTCGCTGAGCGGGCGCTGTGCGTGAATACGACAGCGGCCGGTGGTAACGCGAGTTTAATGATGCTCAGCGTCTAATATTTAAGCAGGTCATCAACGCAAAAAGGGCAGAACCAGTGGTTCTGCCCTTTTTTTATGCACGTTTGAATGAAAATCAGCCGGCCAGGCGCTGGCATAGCTGCTGAATCACCGTGAACGCGTACGGCGAAGCAACCGTTTGCACGAAACGCATGAAGTCGACGGCCGCCTCTTCGTTCGCGTTGTCGGAAATGGTGCGCATGACGGTAAACGGCACACCGAGTTCAAAACAGACTTGCGCCACGGCGGCGCCTTCCATTTCGACGGCCAGCAGGTCGGGGATATCCACTTTGAGCTGGTGCAGATGCGCGGCGCTGCTGATGAACTGGTCGCCGCTGGCGATCAGGCCCCGGTGGACTTGCGCGTGCTGCAAGCCAAATGCCACGATATCGGCCGCCTTGAGCACGCTGGAAACATCGTTACGCAAAAAATCTTCCGCGGCAGCTGCCAGTTGCGTGCTGAGGTCCAGATCCGTGGCGAAGCGCTGCAGTCCCGTCAGCGGCACTTCGAAGCGGGGAAATAAAGGTCGGGCGTCCATATCGTGCTGCAGCAGCGATTCCGCCACCACGATGTCGCCGACTTTCACGTGTTTAGCGCCACTGCCGGCCACGCCGGTGAAGACGATGTGGGTAACTCCGTACTTTTCCACAAGGATAGAAGCAGTCATGGCTGCGGCAACCTTGCCCAGACGCGACAGGACGCACACAGCGTCGATATTCCACAAGGTCCCCAGGGTGTAGTCGCGCATGCCGTGCGAGCGCCTCTGGGGGCCTTGCATGGCTTCTACCAGCCCCTGCTGTTCTTCGTGCAAGGCACTGATGATGCCTAAACGCATTTTTTTGTGTGAATTCATGCTGTTTTTACAGGTTTTTTGCATTGCAAGACGGTTTACAGGGTGAAAACAGCCGTTTGGGCGACTTTTCCACCGTTCGCGTTTGTCTCTGTGTTTTAAATAAAGATGTATACATAAAAATAGTAGTGATAGTAAACGGCCATTTTTTTGTGGATAAGTCGGTATACCGTCTAAAAATCATCGACTTAGCGCACAAAAAAGTAGGCGCACAAGCATTGTATCCAGCGAGGACTTGTTTGGGATAAAAATTGAGCTGTGGACAAAGAACGACTTTTCCCACATCTCATCCTGTGGATATGCAGGCACTTATCCACAGTAGCAAGCAAAAATCACGGGTTTTCTTGCTGTAGTGGCATGTTTGATGTGCTTCATACGTTCAGATCCCTGTTTGGCAATCAACCTTGAGCGTTCACGAACGTTGTTCTTTCACGGACCTTGGCATCGAGGTGATTCCTGGAAGACGGTTTGGCAGTGGGTCGCGCTGTTGCCGTTGGCTTTTTTCTTTGACGTTTTTTGCATGCTTTTTGGAAATATCCCCGGACTTCCGCTTTTTTTGTCGGTTTACAATAGATCTATATATAAAAATAGTAGTAATAGTAAACGCGGTTTTTTCTGTGGATAAGTCACTTTTTTTCAACAGGATCAAGCGTTTACGCGCAAAATAAAGCGTGCATAATCGCTGTATCACGCGAGGAGCAAAATTGTATAAAATGCGGGCCTGCGCATAACTTCGTGATTACTCACAAGTCATCCTGTGGATATCAAGTGGCTTATCCACAATCGTTTCAAATTCCCCCTCTTTTCGACATCGAACCGCTTGCTGGCCTTGTGCCTGCTTAAGCCGGTTGACGTTTCCATTTTGCAAAACGGTTTGGCAGTGCAGTGCGCGTGATGCCGGCGTGCCGGTTTTCGTCGCTCAGTTGTTGGCACGATTTTTTTTGTCAGCCAAAGCAGCTCGTCGGCTTTTTTTGAGGACAGGCTTGCGAACCTTTCCGAAGGTCAAGCACAGGCAAAGCGGGCGTTGTCGGGTTTACCTTAATAAGATCGTATACAAGAATAGTAATAGTAGTTAACGGCGGCATCTTCTGTGGATAAGTCCCGATTTATCCTTGTAAACAATCGCTTGGCGTGCGGATAAGCGCTGAGTAAGGGTTGTATCTGCGTGGGACGGTTTCTGGACAAAAAAACGCCGCCGAAAAAATTTTTCGTTTACGCACATATCGTCCCTGTGGATATCCATACGGTTATCCACAGCTTGCGACCCCTGTTTTGCCCGGCTTTTTAGCTTGTCGCGAGGCTCGCCACGATTAATGTCGCCCTGGCCCGGCACTGGTGGTAATCTCAATCTGGCTCAACAGCCATGCATGCATGAAGAAAGACAGACTCTGGTAGCGGAACGGGGCGGGGAGACACGCCGCGCGACAGCTTGATGGCATACCGAAAGGAGCTTCATTGGAATCGGCAGGCGAATACGACTACATCATCGTGGGTGGCGGCACGGCAGGTTGCGTGCTGGCCAATCGGCTCACACGCGACAAGGATGCCAACGTTTTACTCGTGGAAGCGGGCGGCAAGGACGATTACGTGTGGATCCACATCCCCGTCGGCTATCTGCATTGCATCGGTAATCCCCGCACGGACTGGCTGTATTCCACGCAGGCGGACGCGGGCCTGGGCGGGCGCAGCCTGATGTATCCGCGCGGAAAAGTGCTCGGGGGCAGCTCCTCCATCAACGGCATGATCTATATGCGCGGCCAGGCCGGCGATTACGACCACTGGGCCGACCTGACGGACGACCCCTCCTGGCGCTGGGACAAAGTCTTGCCGCTATTTAAACAAAGCGAGGATTATTACGGCGGCGCGTCGGAAAACCATGGTGCGGGCGGCGAATGGCGCGTGGAAAAACAGCGGCTGTCGTGGGATATTTTGAATGCTTTCCGCGATGCGGCGCAGCAAGTCGGCATTCCGAAAACCAGCGATTTCAATGGCGGAGATAATAGCGGCAGCGCCTATTTCGACGTCAACCAGCGCCGCGGCATCCGCTGGAATACCTCGAAAGCGTTCCTGAAACCGGCGTCGCGGCGGCCGAATCTGACCATCATGACTGGTTGCCACGTGGAACGTCTACTGCTGGAGACGACAGAATCGGGGCCGCGCTGCACGGGCATCGTGTTTACGGGCGGCGGCACGCAGTGGCAGGCGACGGCCAAACGGGAAACCTTGCTGACGGCGGGCGCCATCGGATCGCCCCAATTGCTGCAACTGTCCGGTATCGGCCCGGCCGCCTTGCTGCGCGAACACGGCATCACGCCCGTGCTGGACTCTCCTGGCGTGGGCGGCAATTTGCAGGATCACTTACAGCTGCGCATGGTCTTTAAAGTGCAGGGCGTCAAGACTTTGAACGTGATGGCCAGCAATATTGTCGGCAAGATGCAGATCGGCTTGCAATATGCGCTATTTCAGAGCGGGCCCATGTCGATGGCGCCGTCGCAGCTGGGCGCGTTCGCCAAGTCCGATCCGCAGCAAGCCACGCCGAACCTGCAATATCATGTGCAGCCGCTCTCCCTGGATAAATTCGGCGAACCGCTGCATGCGTTTCCCGCGTTTACGGCCAGTGTCTGCAATTTGCGCCCCACCTCGCGTGGTCATGTGCACATCGGGTCGGCCGACAGCTATGTGGCGCCGAAGATCGTGCCCAATTACCTGAGTACCGAGCCGGACCGCAAGGTCGCTGCCGACGCCTTGCGCCTGACGCGTGCCATCGCCGCCGCGCCGGCCCTGAAAAAATTTGCGCCGCAGGAATACAAGCCTGGCGTGCAATTCCAGAGCGAGGAAGAGCTGGCGCAGGCGGCCAGCCAGATCGGCACCACCATCTTTCACCCGGTGGGCACTTGCCGCATGGGCGTGACAGGCGATGCGTCGAGCGTCGTCGACAGCCAGCTGCGCGTGCTCGGCGTGGCCGGTTTGCGCGTCGTCGATGCCTCCATCATGCCGTACATTACTTCTGGTAATACGAACTCGCCCACCGTGATGATTGCGGAAAAAGCGGCGCAAATGATACATGCGGCCTGGAAATGACCGCGGCAAAGCGCGGGTTTGCGCTATTCGGGCTGGCGAAAAATCCCCGTAGTTATACTGTATTGTGCGTTAAATTTAAGTTGTGTATTATAAAAATGACTAAGTAGTACAAAAAGTACAACTAGGAGACACGATGTCAAACGTAATCTTGGAAACAAGAAATTTGACCAAGGAATTCAAGGGTTTCACCGCAGTGAGCGAGGTGAACCTGAAGGTAGAGCGGGGCCATATCCACGCCTTGATCGGTCCTAACGGCGCCGGCAAGACCACGTGTTTCAACTTGCTCACCAAATTCCTGGTCCCCACCGGTGGACAGATCCTGTTCAATGGGAAAGATATTACGGCAGCCAAACCAGCGCAGATCGCCCGCATGGGCGTGATCCGTTCCTTCCAGATTTCCGCCGTCTTCCCGCATCTCTCCGTGTTGCAAAATGTGCGCATCGGCTTGCAGCGCCAACTGGGCACCTCGTTCCACTTCTGGCAAAGCGAACGCACCTTGAACCAGCTCAACGACCGCGCCATGGCCTTGCTGGCCGAAGTCGACCTGACGGAGTTTGCCGACACCATCACTGTCGACATGCCGTACGGACGCAAGCGGGCGCTGGAAATTGCCACCACCCTGGCGATGGAGCCGGAAATGATGCTGCTCGACGAGCCGACCCAGGGCATGGGGCATGAAGACGTGCACCGCGTCACCGAACTGATCAAGAAAGTCTCGGTCGGCCGCACCATTTTGATGGTGGAACACAATATGAGTGTGGTCTCTGGCATCTGCGACAAGATTTCCGTCCTGCAGCGCGGCGCCATGCTGGCCGAAGGCAGTTACGCGGAAGTGTCGCGCAATCCGCAAGTGATGGAAGCGTACATGGGCACCACCCACGCCGAACTGGAAGGGGCACATTGATGACCGCTAGCAACAAGGCACCCGCGCTGGAAATTGCACAACTGCACACCTGGTATGGCGAATCGCACATCCTGCACGATGTGAACTTGAAAGTGGAGCAGGGCGAAGTGGTGACTTTGCTGGGCCGCAACGGCGCCGGCCGCACGACCACCTTGCGCGCCATCATGGGGCTGACGGGCGCACGCACGGGTTCCATCAAAGTCAATGGCGTCGAAGCGATAGGTTTGCCCACGCACAAAATCGCCCACCTGGGCATCGGCTATTGTCCTGAAGAGCGCGGCATTTTTTCCTCGTTGTCGACAGAGGAAAACCTGATGCTGCCGCCGACACTGGCCAGCGGAGAGAAAGGCATGTCGGTCGAGGAAATCTACGCCATGTTCCCGAATTTGCAGGAACGCCGCCACAGCCAGGGCACGCGATTGTCGGGCGGGGAACAGCAGATGCTGGCCGTGGCGCGCATCCTGCGCACGGGCGCGCGCTTGCTGCTGCTCGATGAAATTTCCGAAGGCCTGGCGCCTGTCATCGTGCAGGGCCTGGCACGCATGATTACCACCCTGAAAGCGAAGGGGTACACCATCGTCATGGTGGAACAGAATTTCCGGTTTGCCGCACCGCTGGCGGACCGGTTTTATGTGATGGAGCACGGTCAGATCGTCGAGACTTTTGCTGCATCCGAACTGGAAGCCAAGATGCCGGTATTGACCGAGCTGCTTGGCGTGTAATGCCCATGTAGTTCCGTATCGTCGTCGAGCAATCGTTTAAATAGCAAACAATAATCCCAACGGAGACACTATGAAACGTAACGCTATCGCCATTGCCACCGCCACTCTTTGCGCCCTGGGCTTTTCCGCCGCCGCGCACGCCCAGGTATCGGGCGACACCATCAAGATCGGTTTTATTTCCGACATGTCGGGCGTGTATTCCGACGTCGACGGCCTCGGTGGCGCGGAAGCCATCAAGATGGCGATCGCCGATGCCGGCGTGGTATTGGCCGGCAAGAAGGTGGAGTTTATTTCCGCCGACCATCAAAACAAGGCCGACATCGCCGCCTCGAAGGCGCGCGAATGGTTCGACCAGCAAGGTGTCGACATGCTGATCGGCGGCACCAATTCCGGCGCCAGCCTGGCCATGGCCAAGGTGGCGGCGGAAAAGAAAAAAATCTTCATTGCCATCGGTGCCGGTTCCTCGCGCCTGACGAATGAAGAATGCACGCCTTACACCGTGCATTACGCCTACGATACGGTGGCGCTGGCGCGCGGGACGGGCGGCACCATCGTCAAACAGGGCGGCAAGAGCTGGTATTTCATGACGGCCGACTATGCATTTGGCCATTCGCTGGAAAAAGACACGGCCGAGGTCGTCAAGGCGGCCGGCGGCAAGGTGCTGGGCAGCGTCAAGCATCCGCTGGGCGCCTCGGATTTCTCGTCCTTCCTGCTGCAGGCACAAGCGGCCAAGCCGCAGATCCTGGGCCTGGCCAATGCGGGCGGCGACGCCATCAACAGCATCAAGGCGGCCAACGAGTTCGGCCTGACGAAGTCGATGAAACTGGCCGGCTTGCTGATCTTCATCAACGACATCCACTCGCTGGGCCTGAACCTGACGCAAGGCATGTACCTGACCGATGGCTGGTACTGGGACTTGAATCCTGAAACGCGTGCCTGGTCGAAACGCTATTTCGCCAAGATGAAGAAAGAACCGTCGATGCTGCAGGCGGCCGACTATTCGGCCGCGGCGAACTACCTGAAAGCCGTCAAGGCGATCGGCACGGATGACACCGAGAAAGTCATGGCGTATTTGAAAAAGACCAAGATCAACGACATGTTCACCCAGAATGGCGAAGTGCGTCCCGATGGCCGTATGGTGCACGATATGTATTTGATGGAAGTCAAGAAGCCATCCGAGTCGAAATACCCATGGGATTACTACAAGGTGGTCGCCACCGTGCCCGGTGCGCAAGCGTATGTGACCAAGGCTGAATCGAAGTGTTCGCTGTGGAAGTAAGGCTGTAGCAACATCCACGGAGTGCTCGCCGCTGCGCGGGCGCTCTGTCCTGCACTTCGCCCGCAGGGTTCGCCTTGCGCCGCCGCAGCCGTTTGCGGTGGCGCGTTTCCCTTGATACCACACCGCTACCCGGCGGTGCTTTTTATACTGTGATGCCATGGAAATTTTCGGCGTTCCAATACAAGCGATGATGAGCCAGCTGCTGCTGGGTCTTGTCAACGGCTCGTTTTATGCCATGTTGTCCCTCGGTCTGGCCGTCATCTTCGGCTTGCTCAACGTTATTAATTTCTCGCACGGCGCCATGTACATGATGGGCGCCTTCCTGGCCTGGATGGGCCTCAGCTATTTCGACATCAATTACTGGGCCATGCTGGTCATCGCCCCTATCCTCGTCGGCCTGGTCGGCATCCTGATCGAAAAGACCATGCTGCGCTGGCTGTATAAACTCGACCACCTGTATGGCTTGCTGCTAACCTTTGGCATCACCCTGATCATGGAAGGCGTGTTCCGCTCGTTCTATGGCGTCTCGGGCCAGCCGTATGCCGTGCCTGAAGCGCTGGCCGGCGCGACGGACCTGGGCTTCATGACCCTGCCGAACTACCGCGCCTGGGTGGTGATCGCCTCGCTCTCCGTCTGCCTGGCCACCTGGTTCGTCATCGAAAAAACCAAACTGGGCGCCTACCTGCGCGCCGGCACGGAAAACCCGAAACTGGTGGAAGCGTTCGGCATCAACGTGCCGCTGATGGTGACCTTGACGTTTGGCTTCGGCGTGGCCCTGGCCGGTTTCGCCGGCGTGCTGGCGGCACCGATCATCCAGGTCTCGCCGCTGATGGGCTCGAACCTGATCATCGTCGTGTTTGCCGTGGTGGTGATCGGCGGCATGGGTTCCATCATGGGCTCCATCCTGACGGGCTTGGGCCTGGGCGTGATCGAGGGGCTGACCCGCGTGTTCTACCCGGAAGGCTCGGCCACCGTGGTGTTCGTGGTGATGGTCATCGTGCTGCTGTTGCGTCCCGCCGGCCTGTTCGGCAAAGAAAAGTAATCCTCATCAGTCATGTATTGGAGCTACCACGATGAATAAGAATGTAGGCTACGCCATTGCCCTGCTGCTGGCGTTGGCGGCCCCGTTTTACGGCTATCCCGTCTTCCTGATGAAGTTGCTGTGCTTTGCCCTGTTTGCCTGCGCGTTCAATTTGCTGATCGGCTACACGGGCTTGCTGTCGTTCGGCCATGCGGCCTTTTTCGGCGGCGCTGGCTATGTCACCGGCTACGCGCTGCGCACCTGGGGCTGGCCAACGGAACTGGGCTTGCTGGCCGGCGTCGCTACGGGCGCCTTGCTGGGCCTGGTGATCGGCGGTCTGGCGATCCGCCGCCAGGGCATCTACTTTACGATGATCACCCTGGCGCTGGCGCAGATGGTGTACTTCCTCGCCTTGCGGCTGCCGTTCACGGGCGGCGAAGATGGCTTGCAGGGTGTTCCACGTGGAACCTTGCTGGGCATGATAGACCTGGGCAATGACACGGTGCTGTACTACGTCGTGCTGGCCATTTTTGTCGCCGGCTTCGCCCTGATCGTGCGCACCATCCACTCGCCGTTCGGGCAAGTGCTCAAGGCCATCAAGGAAAACGAACCGCGCGCCATCTCGCTCGGCTACGACGTCAACAAGTACAAGCTGATGGCCATCGTGCTGTCCGCTTCGCTCGCTGCCCTGGCCGGCGCCACCAAGACCCTGGTGCTGGGCTTTGAAACCCTCACCGATGTGTACTGGGGCATGTCGGGCCTGGTCGTGCTGATGACCCTGGTGGGCGGCATGGGCACCTTGTCCGGCCCCATCCTCGGCGCCGTGCTGATCATCGCGCTGGAAAACAAGCTGGGCGATGTCGGCACCTATCTGGCCACGCACACGGGCATCGAGTGGTTCGGCACCCTGGGTGAATCGGTGGGCATGGTCACCGGCGTGATCTTCGTCATCTGCGTGCTGCTGTTCCGGCGCGGCATCGTCGGCGAAGCCATCGCGCGCTTCGGCGGCAGGCCAGCCAAAGCCGCTGTCTGATTTTCAAGCAACGCCGGACAAATCGTCCGGCGTTTTTCATTGTGCGTCCACTGTTACCTCAACGGAGAGAACCACCATGCAAATGACGATCACGCGCGCGGGCACGACTGGCATGCGCCTGTGCACCTTGCTGGCCTTGGCAGCCTGCGGCAGCAACCATGCGCCGGAAGAACTGAACCAGATTCCCGGCTACCTGGGCACCATCACGCGCGCCGACTACGACGGCAAGACGAACGATCTGCTGACGGCCGGCCTGGGCAAGACGGGGCTGGCGGGCGCCACGCCCTTGTATGCGAATGCCGAACAGCCGACGCCGCTCGAACTGCGCCGCAATGCGATCCACGCCAACTACCGCGCCGTGCTCGACATCGCCGCCAACAGCGGCTACGGCACCCTGTACGGGCCGAACGTGGATGCGTCCGGCAATGTGGGCAGCGGTGAAGGCTTGATTCCTGGCAGCGAATACATCGCCTATGCTGATGATGGCACGGGCAAGAAGAATGTCACCTTGATGGTGCAGGTGCCGGCCAGCTTCGACCCGGACCGTGCCTGCATCGTCACGGGCACATCGAGCGGCTCGCGCGGCATCTACGGCGCCATCGGCAGCTCCGGTGAATGGGGCTTGAAGAAGGGTTGCGCCGTGGCGTATGCGGACAAGGGTTCCGGCACGGGCCTGTATGTGTTCGAGGACGACAGCGTCAACCTGCAGAACGGCGTGCGCGCGGGCAGGGTGGCTGCCGGCAAGAGCGCGCTCTTCGCGCCGGACTTGAGCGACGCGGAGCGGCTGGCCTGGGTCGGGGCCAACCCGAACCGCATCGCCTTCAAGCATGCGCACTCGCAGCAGAACCCGGAGAAGGATTGGGGCAAGGTCACCTTGCAGGCGGTCGAGATGGCGTATTACGTCTTGAACGAACGCTACGGCGTGCTGGCCCGCGACGGCAGTTCGCGCATCGTGCGGCTGACGCCGAAGAACACCATCACGATCGCGTCGAGCATTTCCAACGGCGCCGGCTCGGCCCTGCTGGCGGCGGAACAGGATAGCAAGGGCTTGATCAGCGGCGTGGCGGCCAGCGAGCCGCAAGTGCAACCGCAGCCGTCCACGGCTTACAGCGTGCGCCAGGGTGGGGTGGTAGTGAACGCACCGGGGCGCGCGCTGTTTGACTACGCCACCTATGCGGCGCTGTACCAGCCATGCATCGCTTCCGTGGCCGGCAATGCGGGACGCTGCACGGCGCTCGTCAGCAAGGGGCTATTAAACGGCGCCGATCTGGCGGCGCAGCAGGCGGACGCGAAGCAGCGCTTGCGCGCGTATGGCTGGCTGATCGATTCCGATCCGCTGCAGGCGGCGCACGCGGGCACGAATATCCTGGTGGCCGTCACATATGCGTATGCTTACGGGAAATTTTCCGTGACCGATAAAGTATGCGGTTTCACGTTTGCGCAGACGGATGGCGGCGGCAACCCGATTGCGTTTACCTTGGCGCAAAAGGCGGCCAGCTTTGCCGCGCAAAACGGCATCCCCGGCAGTGTCGTGTACGAGAACAGCGTGGGCGGCGCCAAGGGCTACACGGCCGGCGTGTCACCCTCGACCAGCCTGGCGGACCAGTCGCTCGATGGCTTCCTGTGCCTGCGCAGCCTGGCGACGGGGCGCGACGCCGTCAGCGGCGCCAATTTGCAGGGCACCCTGGCCGGGCAGAGCGTGCGCGTGCGGACAGGCATGGCCGAGGTAGCGGCCAGCGGCCAACTGAACGGCAAGCCGGCCATCATCGTGCACGGCCGTAGCGATACCCTGATTCCCGTCAATCACGCTGCGCGCGCCTATCTTGGCCTGAACGCCGCCGTGGAAGGCAGCAATAGCAAGCTGCGCTATATCGAGGTGACCCATGCCAACCACTTCGATTCCTTCAGCAGCGCCTTGCCGACCCTGATCGTGCCGCTACACGTGTACCTGAACCGGGCGCTCGATGCCATGTATGCGCATTTGTCTGCCAAGCAAGCCTTGCCGCCATCGCAGGTGGTGCGCACGGTGACGCGCGCCGATGCGTCGACCTTGATCACGACTGTCAACGTGCCGGCGATAGCGTCGACGCCGGCGGCAGGCAATGCGATCAGTGTGACGGGGACGGTGGTGGATGTGCCCGACTGAGTCTCATAGCGCTGCCGCATAGATGGCGCGGGCATCCTCGCGTGTCACGACGCGCGGATTGTTGCCCAGCAATCGCGTCTGCAGCATGGCGCCGTCGGCCAGCCGATCGAGGTCGCTGGCCGCGATGCCCACCTCGCGCAGGGTACGCGCGATACCGGTGGCGCGCGCCAGCGCCTGCATGGCGTCGATCAGGGCCACGGCCCGCGCTTCCTCGCTGCCCACGATGCCGGGCTGCAAGACGGCCGCCAGTTGCGCATACAGCGGCGCCGCGTGGGACAAATTGAAACGCAGCACGTGCGGCAGCACCAGCGCATTCGACAGGCCGTGTGGCACGTGAAACAGTCCCCCGATGGGATAGGCAAGCGCGTGCACGGCGGCCACGGGCGCATTGGCAAACGCTTGGCCGGCCAGCATGGCGCCGAGCAGCATGGCCTGGCGTGCCGGCAAGTTGCTGCCGTCGCGGCAGGCGGTAAGCAGGTTGCTGGAGAGCAGCGACAGCGCCTGCGTGGCCAGCATATCGGACAGGGGATTTTTCAGCAGGCGGCTGGTGTACGCTTCGATCGCATGCACCATCGCGTCGATGCCGGTGGCGGCCGTCACGGCGGGCGGCAAGCCCAGGGTCAGGCTGGCGTCGAGGATGGCCAGGTCCGCATACAGTTGCGGCGCGACCACGCCCATCTTGCTGGTGGCACCCGTGGTGACGATGGCGATGTGCGTCACCTCCGAACCGGTGCCGGCCGTGGTGGGCAATTGCACCAGAGGCAGGCGCTGGCCATGGACATTGCCGATGCCATACAGTTGCGCCAGTTCCTGGCGGCCCGGCGCCAACACGGCGATCAGCTTGGCCACGTCCAGCGAGCTGCCGCCACCGAGGCCGATAATCAGTTCCACGTGAAACATCTGGGCCTGCGCCACACCGGCCAGCACGATGGCTTCCGAGGGATCGGCTTGCACGTCGGCAAAGACGTGTGCTTCGATACCCGCCGCCAGCAGGCTGTGCAGGGGGGCATCGGCCAGGCCCGTGCGCAGGAAGCCCGCGTCGGTGACGAGCAGGGCGCGGCGCACGGTGGGGAAGTGATGGGCGACGTGCGCGCCCAGTTGGGTGGCGGCGCCTGGTTCAACGATCAGATGCGGCACGGTGCGGAACTGGAAGGCGGACATGCGTACTCCTGGCGGGAACGATGACAGCAAGCTTACTCCGCTTTTCCGCCGTGCGCCTGTTTCACGTGGAACCAGAAGCGGGGCTTACTCCCACTCCAGCGCGCCGCGTTTCCATTCATACGCCAGGCCGATGGCCAGCACGCTCAGAAAACCCATGGGGATTCCTCTCAGTGGCTGGACGACAGTTTCATCAGCACGATGCCGCACACGATGAGGACGGCGGCGCACACGCGCATGGTGTTGACTTGCTCGTCCAGAAAGACGATGCCGACGATGAAGGCGCCGACGGCGCCGATGCCGGTCCAGATGGTGTAGGCCGTGCCCAGGGGCAGGGTGCGCATGGCAATCGACAGCAAGCCGAAGCTGGCGATCATCATGACGACGGTAATGACGGAAGGGGTGAGTTTGCTGAAACCCTCGGAGAGTTTCATCGAGTATGCCCACACGACTTCCAACATGCCGGCAATGAGTAAAAGTATCCAGGCCATGGCGGCTCCTTATACAGAGCGGGCCGTCCCGGTGTGTGCCCATGATGGGGGAGGCCGTCCTCCTGGATGATCGTCGCGATGGCCACTGGCGTGACCACGGTTGCGGACGATGCGGCAATTGTAGCAAACATTGCAGGACACTGCAGTCCCTGCAGTCCCCTCCTGGGTCTGCTGCGTGTTCCACGTGAAACAGAAATCACCGCTTCCTTGTCACTGCTGAGTAAAAATTAAGCAAAAATTGGCCCGTGGAAGGTTGCGCTCGCAAAAAGACTCTATAATCGGAGCTCTCTTCCCGCATTTTTACTTGCACTGTTACCTATTTATCATGTTATTTCCTACAGAATTCGACGTCATCGTTGTCGGTGGTGGTCACGCCGGTACCGAGGCGGCCCTCGCTTCCGCCCGCATGGGGCAGAAGACGCTATTGCTCACGCATAATATTGAGACACTGGGCCAGATGTCGTGCAACCCCTCCATCGGTGGCATCGGCAAGGGCCACCTGGTCAAGGAGGTCGATGCCATGGGCGGCGCGATGGCGATTGCCACCGACGAGTCCGGCATCCAGTTCCGCATCCTGAACTCCTCGAAAGGCCCGGCAGTCCGCGCCACGCGCGCCCAGGCCGACCGTATTTTGTACAAGGCCGCCATCCGTACGCGCCTGGAAAACCAGCCGAATCTGTGGCTGTTCCAGCAAGCGGTCGATGACCTGATCGTCGAAGGCGAGCGGGTCGTCGGCGCCGTGACGCAGATCGGTTTGAAGTTCCTGTCGCGCGCCGTGGTGCTGACGGCGGGCACTTTCCTCGACGGCAAGATCCACGTGGGCTTGAATAATTACTCGGCCGGCCGCGCCGGCGACCCGCCGGCCATCTCGCTGTCCGCCCGGTTGAAGGAATTGAAACTGCCGCAGGGCCGCTTGAAAACGGGCACGCCGCCGCGCATCGATGGCCGCACGATCGACTTTTCCGTGATGCAAGAACAGCCGGGCGACCTCGATCCCGTGCCCGTGTTTTCGGTCATGGGCAACACGGCCATGCACCCGCGCCAGGTGCCGTGCTGGGTCACGCATACGAATAGCCAGACGCACGACATCATCCGCGCCGGCCTCGACCGCAGCCCCATGTACACGGGCGTCATCGAGGGCGTGGGCCCCCGCTATTGCCCGTCCATCGAAGACAAGATCCACCGTTTCGCGGGCAAGGAATCGCACCAGATCTTCCTCGAGCCGGAAGGCTTGACGACGCACGAGTTCTATCCGAACGGCATCTCTACGAGCCTGCCGTTCGACGTGCAGATCGCCCTGGTGCAATCGATGAAGGGCATGGAAAACGCCCACATCCTGCGCCCCGGCTATGCCATCGAATACGACTATTTCGACCCGCGCGGCTTGAAGGCCTCGCTGGAAACGAAGGCCGTGGCGGGCCTGTTCTTCGCCGGCCAGATCAACGGCACCACCGGCTACGAGGAAGCGGCCGCGCAAGGCATGCTGGCGGGCCTGAATGCGGCTTTGCTGACGCAGGACAAGGAAGCCTGGGTACCGGGCCGTTCCGAGGCGTATCTGGGCGTGCTGGTCGACGATCTGATCACCCAGGGCGTGCAGGAACCGTACCGCATGTTCACCAGCCGCGCCGAGTATCGCCTGAGCCTGCGCGAAGACAATGCCGACATGCGCCTGACGGAAATCGGCCGCACCCTGGGCTGCGTCGGCGACGCCCAATGGCAAGCGTTCGAGACCAAGCGCGAAGCGGTAGCGCTGGAACTGCAGCGCCTGCGTTCCACGTGGGTCAATCCGCGCATCCTGGCGGCCGCCGAATCGGAACGCATCGTCGGCCAGGCCATCGAGCGCGAGTATTCGCTGGCGGACTTGTTGTGCCGCCCGAACGTCGCCTACGACACCCTGATGGGCATGACGGGCATCGCAGGCCAGGCCCTGGCCGGCCCCGGCGTGGAAGACCCCGCCGTGCGCGAGCAGGTGGAAATCCAGCTCAAATATGCGGGCTACATCGAGCGCCAGAGCAAGGAAATCGAGCGCCACGAACACTATGAAAATCTGGCCTTGCCGGCCGGTTTTAATTACCTGGACATCGGCGCGCTGTCGGTCGAAGTGCGGCAAAAACTCGACAAGCAGCGCCCGGAAACCCTGGGCCAGGCCTCGCGCATTTCGGGCGTGACGCCGGCGGCGATTTCGCTGCTGCTGGTGCACTTGAAAAAGCGCGGCTTCGGTGCCGCGCAGACCACCATTTTAAAGGACGAGGTTGTTGAATGAAGCAGTTTGACCGGGCCGCACTGGCCCCCATTTTGAATGAAGGCATCGCCGCGCTGGAGCTGGACTTGAGCGCGGATCAGACGGAAAAACTGCTCGATTACCTGGCCTTGCTGGCCAAATGGAACAGCGTGTACAACCTGACGTCGGTGCGCGATCCGATGCAGATGCTGACCCTGCACGTGCTCGACTCGCTGGCCGCCGTGCCCGCGTTCGCGGACGCCAAAAACGTGCTCGACGTGGGCGCCGGTGGCGGCTTGCCGGGCATGGTCCTGGCCATCGCGCGGCCCGATATCAAAGTGTCGATGATCGACACGGTGCATAAGAAGACGGCATTCCTGACGCAAGTGAAGGCGGAACTGGGGCTCGCCAACGTCACCGTGTACACCAAGCGCGTGGAACAGCTGGAAGTGCCGCAGAAATTCGACGTGATCACCTCGCGCGCCTTTGCCGACCTGTCCGATTTCGTCAACTGGTCGAACCACGTACTGGCCGAGGGCGGACAATTCATCGCTTTGAAAGGGGTGGCACCGCCAGACGAGAGAGAGAGACTGCCGGCAGACTGGCAAGTGACGCAATTACGCGCCATCCAGGTGCCAGGGCTAAATGCAGAGCGACATCTGGTCTTTATAGCAAGAATGTAAAGGCCGAAAAATTAAATGGTATAAATCATATAAATAGTTTATACGGTATAAATGATATAAACCGTATAAACGATTTATATCGTATAAATGAAATAAATAGTATAAATCGTTTCGGCCGGATGCCGGGGCGCACGATGAAGTTTGCATCTCTTTACAACTAGAAGATACATGGCCAAAATTTTTTGTGTAGCAAATCAAAAGGGTGGTGTTGGTAAAACCACAACAAGCGTCAACCTTTCCGCCGGTCTGGCCAAGTTGAACCAGCGCGTGCTGCTGGTCGACCTCGACCCGCAGGGCAATGCGACCATGGGCGCCGGCATCAACAAGGCCGGCCTCAAGGCGTCGACCTATGAAGTCATGCTGGGCGAGTCCGATGTCAAGACGGCACGCCAGCGTTCGGAAGCGGGGCGCTTCGATGTCTTGCCGTCGAACCGCGAGCTGGCCGGCGCCGAAGTGGAGATGGTCGAACTGGACAACCGCGAACGCCGCCTGAAGGATGCGCTGGCCGAAGTGGACAGCGAATACGACTTCATCCTCGTTGATTGCCCACCGGCATTATCGATGCTGACCCTGAACGGCCTGTGCGCCGCGCATGGCGTGATCATCCCGATGCAGTGCGAGTACTACGCGCTGGAAGGCTTGTCGGACCTGGTCAACACCATCAAGAAGGTGCATGCCAACCTGAACCCGGACTTGAAGATCATTGGTCTCTTGCGCGTGATGTTCGATCCGCGCATGACATTATCGCAACAGGTGTCGGCCCAACTGGAACAGCATTTCGGCGACAAGGTCTTCAAGACCATCATCCCGCGCAATGTGCGCCTGGCCGAAGCTCCATCGTACGGCCTGCCCGGCGTGACCTTCGACCCCAGCTCGAAAGGTGCCCAGGCGTATATCGCCTTCGGCGCCGAGATGGTCGAGCGCATCAAACATATGTAACAAAGGGCGAGCGACTCGCAAGGAATGATGTGAGCGCTTACTCTGAAAACACGATTAGGACAACATGGCTACGAAAAAATTAAAAGGACTGGGTCGCGGACTCGACGCCCTCCTGGGTGGCGGCGGCGACTTCGCCAGCCCGGACACGCATCAACCCTCCAGCTTGCCCGTGTCGCAAATGCAAGCCGGTAAATACCAGCCGCGCACGCGCATGGACGAGGGGGCCCTGAATGAACTGGCCGCCTCGATCAAGGCGCAAGGACTGATGCAGCCGATCCTGGTGCGGCCGATCGGGCAAGACACCCTGAGCGGACTTGTCAAATATGAAATCATCGCCGGCGAACGCCGTTTCCGCGCCTCGCAACTGGCCGGCCTGACGGAAGTGCCGGTGCTGGTGCGCGACGTGGACGACCTGGCCGCCGCCGCCATGGCCCTGATCGAGAACATCCAGCGCGAAGACTTGAATCCGCTGGAAGAGGCGCAGGGTATTCACCGCCTGATCGCCGACTTCAGTTTCACGCATGAGCAAGCGGCCACTGCGCTGGGACGCTCGCGCAGCGCGGTGTCGAACCTGCTGCGCCTGATGAACCTGGCCCATCCCGTGCAGACCATGCTGATGGCCGGCGATATCGACATGGGCCATGCGCGCGCCTTGCTGGCCGTCGATGCGGCCAGCCAGATCACGCTGGCCAACCAGGTCGTCGCCAAGCGCCTGTCGGTGCGCGAAACGGAAAAGCTCGTCACCCGCACGGTCGAGGAAGCGGCCAACCCGGTCGAGCCGCGGCTAAAGGAAAAGTCCGGCGACATCGCGCGCCTGGAAGAAGAGTTGTCCGATGCGCTGGCCACGCCCGTGGTGTTCAAAATGGGCAACAAAGGCCGTGGCCAATTAGTGATCGATTTTGCCGATCTTGACGTGCTCGATGGCTTGTTGACCCGCTTGCGTGGTTAAATAGCAAGCTGTAAAGACAGGGGGAGTGCGGCGTGGCCAATCCGGCCATGCTTTCCAGATGCACCACGTGATTCCTTGATAACACGGCTGGAAGCGGCCAGACAAGCGACTTTGCCATATAGTGGTGCAAATGGCGGCGAATAGTCGGTAAAGCGTCAGTTTCACGCCGCAATCGCCCTGCTGCGGTGCAGCAACGTTTGACTCTATAGATCAAAGCCAACTATAATCCCGTGTCTTTGCGTGTGTAGATTTTTTTGGGAACCTGGCAATTGAGTGATTCACAACAGAGTATTGCCAAGCCCGTCTACAAAGTAGTTGCCTTGCAGCTAGCAATCGTGATCAGCTTTGCCACAGTCACCCTGTTTTTCGGTGGTAGTGTGAGAGGCTGGTCCGCCGCATGCGGCGGTGCGATCGCCGTCGCCGGGAGTCTGGCGTATGCCTTGCTGGTGGTTCGCGGTAGTAGCGACGCCAAAAAGGCTTTTCGCGCGCACTTGCGTGCGGAAATGGTGAAAATATTTATTACAGCGGTGCTGTTTATATTAGCACTGGTGTTGTTTCAGTCGGCCGCCTGGTTATGGCTGATCTTGGGTTTCGCGGTGGCAACCTTAGCATACTGGTTTTCATTGCTCGCTGTTTAATCATTGGTTTTGGGGCCTGTTGTGCTCTGAAACGACAAATCTAAATTCATTATGACCACAGAACACGCTATTGAAGCGGGCCATGCTGCCCCGGCCAACGCCACAGAATACATCAGCCACCACTTGACCCACTTGAAAAGCGCCGATGGCGCCTTCAATCTGGACACCTTCTGGGTGTCTGCCATCATGGGCTTTGTTTTCCTTGCCGTTTTCTACATGGCTTCGCGCCGCGCGACGGCCGGTGTTCCTGGCAAACTGCAAAACTTCGTCGAAATGATCATGGAAATGGTCAATGAAACTATTAATGGGGCCTTCCACGCAAAAAGCAAGATCATCGCGCCGCTGGCCATCACGATTTTCGTCTGGGTCTGGTTGTTGAACGCAATGGACTTCCTGCCGGTTGACCTGCTGCCGACAGTGTTGAGCTGGTTTGGCGTGCACAAGCTGCGCGTGGTGCCGACCGCCGACGTCAACCATACTTTTGGCATGTCGTTGTCGGTCGTTGTGTGCATTATCGCGTTTTCCATCAAGGCCAAGGGCCTGGGTGGCTGGATCAAGGAATTGTTTACCGCGCCTTTCCATGCAAGTGGCATCATCGGCACGATCTTGTTGGCACCAGTTAATTTCTTGCTGCAAATGGTTGAGTTGGTTGCAAAACTGATCTCCCTGTCGCTGCGACTGTTCGGCAATATGTATGCCGGTGAGCTGATTTTCATCTTGATCGCGTTGTTGCCTTGGTGGGCACAGTGGGCGTTGGGTGGTCCATGGGCAATTTTCCATATCTTGATTGTAACTTTGCAAGCTTTTGTGTTTATGGCGTTGACGGTTGTGTATCTGAGCCTTGCGGTTGAGAAACATTAATCAGCAACTTTATATTTTGTTTTTTTAGTATCTTTCGTTTTTAAATTTAGGAGAATTTTATGCAAGCTCTGATCGCACAAGTACAAAGCATGACCGTTCTGGCAGCAGCAATCATCATCGGCCTGGCCGCAATCGGCACCGCTCTGGGCTTCGCTATTCTGGGTGGCAAATTCCTGGAAGCTTCGGCACGTCAACCAGAACTGATGCCACAACTGCAAACCAAACTGTTCGTTATCGCTGGTCTGCTGGATGCTATCTCGATGATCGGCGTTGGTATCGCTCTGCTGTACACGTTCGCTAACCCGTTCCTGGCTCCATTGATGGCTGCTGTTGCTCAGTAATTCGCTCCAATCCTAGGAGAAACTTTTAGTCAGGAGCAAAGGTATGGACATCAATATGTCGCTCATCGGCCAGATGATCACCTTCGCGGTGTTGGTCTGGGTCTCGATGAAGTTCGTATTTCCAGCGCTGAACGCAGCGCTGGATGAGCGTGCCAAACGAATCGCGGATGGATTGGCTGCGGCCGATCAAGGTCAGGCTTCGATGGCTGTCGCTGAGAAGCGTGCGCAAGAGGCATTGAACAGTGCACGTGAAGAAGCGTCGCAACGCGTTGCGGATGCTGAAAAGCGCGCGCAGCTGGTTGCTGAAGAGATCAAGCAAAATGCACAAGCTGAAGCTGCGCGTATCATTGCGCAAGCCCAGTCGGACGCCGAACAGCAACTGTCGAAAGCACGCGAACAATTGCGCGCTCAGGTGGCTGACCTGGCTGTCAAGGGTGCCGAGCAGATCTTGAAGCGTGAAGTCAACGCTACGGCTCACGCCGAAATGTTGCAGCGTCTTGCTGTCGAGCTGTAATCATGGCAGAACTCGCAACCGTCGCCCGTCCCTACGCGGAAGCTTTGTTCCGCGTAGCCCAAGCTGGTAAGGAGTCAAGCAACCTCGCGGCGTGGTCCGAACTGGTGTCCGAACTGGCACAGATCGGTAGCCACCCCGAGGTACAGGCGTACGCGCGCAATCCGAAAGTTTCGGAAAGCGACGTCGCCGCCACCATCCTGTCGTTGTTGAAATCGCCGCTCAATGAAGAGGTCAAAAACTTCGTCACGTTGTTGATCGAAAATGGCCGCATCAGCCTGCTGCCGGAAATCGGCGCGCAATTCCATGCCTTGAAAAATGGTCTGGAAGGTGCGGCTGACGCCGAGATCACGAGCGCTTTCGATCTGAGCGAAGGCCAAACGGCCGAGCTGGTCGCAACGCTGGAAAAGAAATTCAGTCGTAAGCTCAACCCTGCCGTCACAGTGGATCCATCGCTGCTCGGCGGCGTGCGCGTGGTTGTTGGCGACCAAGTGCTCGATACCTCGGTGCGCGCCAAGCTGCAGCAACTGCACGCTGCATTGGTGTCGTAAGACACGCGCTTCGGCAGGCCAGCTAAGACAGACCCTTACCCCTCGCGCAAGCTGAGAGAAACACTTTTAGGAGTTAGTATGCAACTCAACCCATCTGAAATCAGCGAGTTGATCAAGAGCCGGATCCAAGGTCTTGACGGCGGCGCTGAAGTGCGTAATCAAGGCACGGTTATTTCCGTCGCCGACGGTATCTGCCGCATCCACGGTTTGTCGGACGTGATGCAAGGCGAGATGCTGGAATTCCCAGGCAACACGTTTGGCCTGGCAATGAATCTGGAACGCGACTCCGTCGGTTCCGTGATTCTGGGTGCCTACGAGCACATCTCCGAAGGCGACACGGTGAAATGCACCGGCCGCATTCTGGAAGTGCCAATTGGTCCTGAGCTGCTCGGCCGCGTTGTCAACGCGCTGGGTCAGCCAATCGACGGCAAAGGCGCCATCGACACGAAACTGACGGCCGCGATTGAAAAAATCGCTCCGGGCGTGATCGCCCGTGAGTCCGTTTCGCAACCAATGCAAACCGGCCTGAAGTCGATCGATGCGATGGTTCCAGTTGGCCGCGGCCAGCGTGAACTGATCATCGGCGACCGTCAGACCGGCAAGTCGGCTGTGGCGATTGATGCGATCATCAATCAAAAAGGCCAGGGCATGAAATGTATCTACGTCGCGATTGGCCAAAAAGCCTCGTCGATCAAGAACATCGTGCGCTCGCTGGAACAGCACGGCGCGATGGAATACACCATCGTTGTCGCCGCTTCCGCTTCGGAATCGGCCGCCATGCAATACATCTCGCCGTACTCCGGTTGCGCCATGGGCGAATACTTCCGTGACCGCGGTGAAGATGCACTGATCGTCTACGATGATCTGTCCAAACAAGCTGTTGCATACCGTCAAATCTCGCTGCTGTTGCGCCGTCCACCAGGTCGCGAAGCATACCCAGGCGACGTGTTCTACCTGCACAGCCGCCTGCTGGAACGCGCAGCACGCGTGAATGCCGCCTACGTCGAGAAGTTCACCGACGGCGCCGTCAAAGGCAAGACCGGTTCCCTGACGGCACTGCCGATCATTGAAACGCAAGCTGGCGACGTGTCCGCATTCGTTCCAACCAACGTGATTTCGATTACCGACGGTCAGATCTTCCTGGAAACCTCGCTGTTCAACGCCGGTATCCGTCCTGCGATTAACGCCGGTATTTCCGTATCGCGCGTCGGTGGCGCCGCCCAGACCAAGGTCATCAAAAACCTGTCCGGCGGTATCCGTACCGACTTGGCGCAGTACCGTGAACTGGCCGCGTTTGCGCAGTTCGCATCCGACCTGGATGAATCGACCCGCAAGCAGCTGGACCGTGGTGCCCGCGTGACGGAATTGCTCAAGCAAGCCCAGTACTCGCCACTGTCGATCTCGCTGATGGCCGTATCGCTGTTCTCGGTGAACAAAGGCTTCATGGACGACGTGCCAGTCAAGCAAGTGCTGTCGTTCGAAGCTGGTGTCCACGCTTACATGAAGACCAAGCAAGCTGCTCTGCTGGCCAAGATCGAAGAAACCAAGCAACTCGACAAAGACAGCGAAGCAACTCTGTCGGCGGCCATTGCTGATTTCAAGAAATCCGGCGCATATTAAGCGGCCAGGCGGCGCCCACCTCGAGTGAGGCGCCGCCCTACGCGCAGAAGGAGTAAGGACTCATGGCATCAAGCAAAGAGATACGAGGCAAGATCAAGAGCGTAGAGAATACGAAGAAGATCACCAAGGCGATGGAAATGGTCGCCGCGTCCAAAATGCGCAAGGCGCAAGACCGGATGCGGGCCGCTCGTCCCTATAGTGACAAGATTCGGAATATCGCCGCCAATCTGGCGAATGCCAATCCGGAATACACGCACCCGTTCCTGGCAGTTGCCCAGGGTACGCAAGCGAAGGCAGTCGGTTTCATCGTTGTCACGACCGACAAGGGTCTGTGCGGCGGCATGAACACCAACATCCTGCGCCAGGTGACGTCGAAGTCGCGCGAGCTGGAAGCGGCTGGCAACCGGATTGAAGCAGTTGCCATCGGTAACAAGGGTTTGGGTTTTTTGAATCGCATCGGCGTCAAGATCGTCGCTTCTGCCATTCAAACTGGTGATACGCCCCACCTGGACAAATTGATCGGACCTGTCAAGGTCATGCTCGAAGAGTTCCAGGCAGGCAAGCTCGACGCAGTGTACCTGTGCTACACCAAATTCATCAACACGATGAAGCAGGAACCAGTGGTCGAACAGTTGCTGCCCCTGACGGCTGACAAGATGGTCGCCGACAAGAGCGCACACTCGTGGGATTACATCTACGAGCCGGATGCGCAAAGCATCATCGACGAATTGCTGGAGCGCTATGTAGAAGCGCTGGTGTACCAGGCAGTCGCGGAGAATCTGGCGTCCGAGCAATCGGCACGGATGGTCGCGATGAAAGCTGCAAGCGACAACGCGGGTAGTGTGATCGGCGAACTGAAGCTGATCTACAACAAGACCCGCCAAGCTGCGATTACCAAAGAACTCTCCGAAATCGTCGCCGGTGCGGCTGCGGTTTAAACGAATTTAACTATATTGAAGGAACGAACATGGCTGATGGCAAAATCGTTCAGTGTATCGGCGCTGTGGTGGACGTTGAATTTCCCCGCAACGCGATGCCTAAGGTATTTGATGCCTTGAAGATGGCAGGCTCGGAACTGACCCTGGAAGTACAACAGCAGTTGGGCGACGGCATTGTCCGTACCATTGCACTCGGCACGTCCGATGGCTTGCGTCGCGGCATGATGATCCAGAATACCGGCAAACCTATCATGGTGCCAGTCGGTAAAGCAACCCTGGGTCGCATCATGGACGTGTTGGGCAACCCGATCGACGAATGCGGCCCAGTGTCGCACGAGCAAGTCGCGTCGATCCACCGCACCGCTCCTGCATACGACGAACTGTCGCCATCGCAAGAACTGCTGGAAACCGGCATCAAGGTGATCGATCTGGTTTGCCCGTTTGCAAAAGGCGGTAAAGTTGGTCTGTTCGGCGGCGCTGGCGTAGGCAAGACCGTCAACATGATGGAATTGATTAACAACATCGCCAAAGCGCACAGCGGCGTGTCCGTGTTCGCCGGTGTGGGTGAGCGTACGCGTGAAGGTAACGACTTCTACCACGAGATGGCTGACGCGAAAGTGGTCGATCTGGAAAATCCAGAGAACTCCAAAGTGGCGATGGTCTACGGTCAGATGAATGAGCCGCCAGGTAACCGTCTGCGCGTTGCGCTGACCGGCCTGACGATCGCTGAATCGTTCCGTGATGAAGGCAAGGACGTTCTGTTCTTCGTCGACAACATCTACCGCTTTACGCTGGCCGGTACCGAAGTCTCGGCACTGCTGGGCCGTATGCCGTCGGCTGTGGGTTACCAACCGACCCTGGCTGAAGAAATGGGCCGTCTGCAAGAGCGTATCACGTCGACCAAGACCGGTTCGATCACCTCGATCCAGGCCGTCTACGTTCCTGCCGATGATTACACCGATCCGTCGCCTGCTACCACGTTTGCTCACTTGGATTCGACCGTTGCGCTGTCGCGTGACATCGCTTCCCTGGGTATCTACCCAGCCGTGGACCCACTCGATTCGACCTCGCGTCAGCTCGATCCGTTGATCGTTGGTCAAGAGCACTATGACACCGCGCGTGCCGTGCAAACGACCCTGCAACGCTACAAGGAATTGCGCGACATTATCGCGATTCTGGGTATGGACGAGCTGGCACCGGAAGACAAACTGCTGGTTGCCCGTGCACGTAAGATGCAGCGTTTCCTGTCGCAGCCTTTCCACGTCGCTGAAGTCTTTACCGGCGCGCCTGGTAAATACGTTTCGCTCAAAGACACGATCAAGGGCTTCAAAATGATCGCTTCGGGCGAACTCGATCACCTGCCGGAACAAGCGTTCTACATGGTCGGCACGATCGAAGAAGCAATCGAAAAAGCCAAGAAACTTAACTAAGTTAAGTCTGGGCCTAACCCCGCCCTTTACACGGCGGGGTTCTTCAACCCGATAGGACACACATGGCACACACAATTCACGTTGACGTGGTTTCCGCTGAAGAACTGATTTTTTCAGGCGAAGCAGAATTCGTCGCGTTGCCGGGTGAACAGGGCGAGCTGGGTATTTACCCACGCCACACGCCTTTGATTACCCGCATCCGTCCGGGCGCGGTCCGCATCAAGGTAGTCGGTCAGGCTGAAGAAGTATTCGTCTTCGTTGCCGGCGGCTTGCTGGAAGTGCAACCGGACACCGTGACCGTCCTGGCCGATACCGCGATCCGCGGTCACGACCTCGACGAAGCGAAAGCGCTGGAAGCGAAGAAGTTGGCGGAAGAAAATATCCACAACAAGGATTCGGGCATCGACTACGCGCAAGCGCAAGCCGAGCTGGCCAGCGCGATTGCGCAGCTGGCAGCGATCCAGAAGCTGCGCAAGCATTAATTTGCTCGCAAGCAGTAATACAAAAAGGCAGCCTGCGGGCTGCCTTTTTTTTCAGCAAACTGATTTCAGTCAAAATCAGCGGCGCTTGTCCTTGCCCCTTTCCAGTCCCGCCTTCAATATCGTCTTCCACTTGGCGCGCGCGGCAATGCGCTCGAGCGGCGTTGCCTCGCCACGGCGCGCGTCGCGCAGCAGCTTGTGATAATTGCGCAGGCGGTCCCCATCAACAGCGCCGCGCACGGCGCAACCGGGTTCGCTGGCATGCTGGCAGTCGCGGAACTGGCAGGTGGACGCCAGTGCCGCGATGTCGTCAAACGTGGCGGCCAGGGTCTGCGCATCGGCATCGGCCTGCCAGCTGCGCAAGCCCGGCGTGTCGATGATGCAGGCGCCGTGCGCGCACAGGTGCAGCGAGCGGGCCGTCGTCGTATGCCGGCCACGCCCGTCGCCGTGGCGTACGCCGTTGGTCGTTTGATCCACCGCGCACAGGGTGTTGGTCAGGCTGGACTTGCCGGCGCCCGATGAACCGAGCAGCACCAGGGTCTGGCCGGCGCCCAGCCAGGGGTCCAGGATGGCCACGTCATATGCATGGCGCGTATCGACGGCAAACAGCGGTACGTGGGGCGGCAGGCGCTGTCTCAATTGCGCCAGCTTGCCCGGCACGTCGTCGGCCACGTCAGCCTTGCTCAGCACCACCACGGGGCTGACCTGGGCTGACAGCACGATGGCCAGATAACGTTCCAGGCGGCGCGGATTAAAATCCGCATCCAATCCCATCACCAGCAAGGCCGTATCGACATTGCTGGCGAGCCGTTGGCGGCGGCCGTCATTGCCGCGCCGGGCGATCTGCGTGACTGGGGATAAGTGCGCCGTTATCCACAGCGTGCCGTGAAGATCGTGTTCAGCGGCGATCCAGTCGCCGACCGTGAGGACGTCGTCCTGCGCCTGCAGCGCGTGCAGCAGGCGCGGCAGGATCTGCGCCGGGTGTTCCTTGGTGCCGTCGTGCACGCCGATGCTGTCGCGATGCACGGCGCTCACGCGCAGCAGTTGTGCGGCGGGGGAAGAGATGTCGAGTTGGGTGGCTGCGCTGGCGATGGCCTGCTGCAGCCCGATAAGGCGTAGTTGCGCAAAATCGAATGCGATCATGGTAGCGTGATTCCAGATTCTGTCGTCCGCGTGCGGACGTGTAGCCTGCGCGTGCAGGCACCGCCAGTCGCGATGACTGGCACGAAAGAAGGGGGATGTCGGCTACGCGATCACGCGTATGGGCAATAGCGGGCTAAGGGTCTTAGCGGGAAAAACAGTGATCAGGCAGCCGACAGCACGGCAGTATCCGAATGGCGCATGTTGTCACCTCCTGAGGTGTGAGGGAAAACGCCAGTGTGCCAGCGGCGTACGCCGCCGTCAACCTCAGCTGCACATGCCGTAGGTCGGATTAGTCCGCAGGGCGTAATCCGACACATTGTTGGCGCGATTGTTGAATTAGCTGCACATGCCGTAAGCCTGGCGCTCGGGGAAATAGCGATACGTAAACGTGCGCACCGGGTAGCGCTTGCCGCCGACGAGCATGTCGGGCATCGACAGATCAAAGCGCTGCGGCAGCTGGCGCGGCAGTTGCAGGCGCAGCCGCCACTGGGTTTCTTTGCTGCTGCCGACGGCGGAAAACATGATGGGCAGCGTTTCGATGACGTCGACGATTTCCGCCTTGCGGTTCATGCCGCGCTGGTAGATGGTCAGCACCTTCGCCTCGGCGAACGGTTCCTTGTGCGGTTCTTCCAGCAGGAAGGACAGGCGCGTAAAACTGGCTTGCGTACCGACGGGCAAGGTGAAGATCAGCGCCAGTTCCGTACCGCCTTCCTTCAGGGTGACGGGTGGCGTGGCATACACGCTGATACCGCGCGGCAGCTCGAAGCGCGAACCTTCCGTCCACGTCTTGCACTCGGGCGTGGTGGCCTGGTACAGGCTCGGCGCCGTGTAGTCGTCACAGGCGGAAACCAGTAGTAGCAGGGGCAGGGCGAGGAGGGCGGAACGGCGCATGGGAGTCACGGTTGGGATATGAGCCGACAGTGTAAGCGATCCCCACGCGATCCACCAGCGACGCCAGGCCTACCCGGGCGGGGCGCGCCGCACGGACTGCAGCTGGCAGTGCGCCGCCTGCAGCGCGTCCTTGATGACGTCGAGCGCCAGCTGCGGCCGGGCCGCGCCGCACATGAAGATGTCGACGGCGGCAAAGCTGCATTCCGGCCAGGTGTGGATGGAAATGTGCGATTCGGCCAGCAGTACCACGCCCGTGACGCCCTGGCCTGCGCCAAAGCTGTGGAAATGGCTGTGCAGCACCTGCGCGCCGGCCGTAGTGGCCGCTGCGCGCAGCAGGCGTTCGAGCGCGGCGGCGTCGCGCAGGCATTCGGGCGCGATGCCGGACAGGTCGGCCAGCAGATGGATGCCCAGGGGCAGATGCGGTGTGGCTGTCATGCTTACTTGTGGCTGCCGCCGCTGGAGCCGCCGCCATAGCTGCCGCCGCCGCTGCCCGTGCGCGAACTCCAGCTGCTGCCGCTGCCGCTGCCGGCTACCTTGAACATGCGCACCCAGTTGGCGGCCGTGACGGAAAACGTCACCATCAGGGCATAGATCACATATTTACTCATGGGGGATTCTTTGCATTCTTGTCGAGGAAAACGGCGGGCAGGAACAGCGCCAGGCAGCCCAGCAAACTCCACATCAAGGTGCTGGAGAACGAGACAAACATCGGGATCGCATTCAAGACCAGCACGATGACGATGAAGACCTTGGCGATGCCACGGTGGCTCAGTTTAATATTTTGTACCTTGGCGCCGCCGTGGAAGGCGGCGCCGAACCAGGCGGCCATCTGGTCATAGGCGACGGGTACGGAGCGCGACCACGTCATTTCCTCGCCGGTGAGCTCCGCCGCCAGCTTGGTCTGTCCCTGCTCGAATTCAAACACGCGCGTGCTGTCGCCGACGGCCACCTTCCAGTTGAAGGCACCCGCCGCATACACGACCTGCGAGCCGTAGTCATACAGTTTGCGGTAGGTGGCGCCATCGAGCGTGCAGCTGGCGGCGTCCAATGACGCCCAGTTGGGCCAGTTCGGCAGCACGTTCGAGCGCGACCAGCCGTCGTCCGTCTCCACCAGCCAAAAGAAGCCGGCGCGCGCGTTGTACAACAGGTATTCGTTCCATTCGCTGCCTTCGTCGTCGGCGCGGCGCATCATGCCGATGACCGTGAAGTCGGCATTGCTGATCTTTGCGCTGGCGCCCAGCTCCAGCGTGATGTCGGCGTTGTCGTGCACCTGCTTGCCGATGGCCAGCACCTGCGCTTCCGGGCCGCTGGCGTCGAGCTGCGCGTGGCAGGCGGGACACACCAGCTGCGCCGCCGCGCCTGGGACGTACTTGATGCCGCTGCCGCAGGACGGGCAGTCGAGCGCATCGAGCTTGCCGCGGTACTTGCCGGCACTCTTGGCAATCGCATCGTCGTCGCGCAGCAGCTGGCACTGCAAGCCGTCCAGGGTGACGGCAACGCCCTGGTAGACGACCGGTTGCGGGCCATCCGTGTAATCGAGCGTGATAAAGCTCGCGTAGTTGCGGAAGTCCGCCACCTGGATGCGCCAGCCCGCGCCCACCTTGAACGGCAATTCGCCCTGGCCGGCGATGCATTCAGCATTGCGGATCTCGGCTGCCGTGTACGGCTCGCCGCAAATCGTATAGCGCTTGCCTGGCGCCAGCTCGCCAAAGACGGGTAAGGTGCCTTGCGTGCTGCGCTCACGCGTCAGCGTGTACAGGCCGGACGAGTCGCCCAGCCAGGCCGTGCTGGCGTCGTCGAACAGCAGATACCATTCGTTCCACATGCCGGCGCTGTAGCGCTGCTGGATGCGCCCGACGACGGTGAAGTGCAGGCCGTCGTGCACGCCGGCCGTGCCGATCTGGATTGGCGAATAGTCTTCCAGGACGGCCGACATCTTGCCCACGTCCCTGACGGAATCAGCGTCCTTGAGGATGGTGCTGTGGCAGTACTCGCACACGGCGAGCACGGAAGCGTGCGAGCGGAAATGGACTTCCGCGCCGCAGCTGGGACAGGAAACAGTTTGCATGCAGTCGTATTTCGCTCTAATCAGCCGATCAGTTTCTTCAGCAGTTCCGCTTTCGCGCCGTCATAGTCGGCCGCCGAAATCAGTCCCTTGTCCAATAAACCCTTGAGCTTTTCCAGGCGCGCCTCGATCGGTTCTTGCGCCGGAGCCGGCGCCGGTGCGGGCTGTTGCAACGCATTGCCCATCCCCTGCGCCATCACCTGGCCAATCGACAAGCCTGCCCCCAGGCCCGCGCCGATGCCGGCCATGCCGCCTTCGTTCTGCGCCGCTAGCGGGATCGCGTTGGCGACCTGGAATTTGGTGTACCCGCTCATCTTGTCGGCGCCCAGCCCGCCCTTCATGCCGGCCGAGATGCGCTCGTCGAGCGCCGCCTGCAATTCCTCGGGCAGGCTGATGCTGGCCACGTTGAATTCATCGAGGCCCACGCCATAGCGGGCAAACGCCTGCGCCAGGCCATCCTTGACCTCTTGCGCCATCAGCGCCTGGTTGGCCGCCATGTCGAGGAAGGGCACATTCGCACCGCCCAGCGAGCTGGCCATGCTCGACATCAGAATGCCGCGCAATTGATCTTCCACCTCGTCGCGCGTATAGACTTCGCGCGTGCCGCTGATCTCTGTGAAGAAGGTGCGGGCGTCGGCGATGCGGTATGAGTACATGCCGAAGGCGCGCACGCGGATCATGTCGAAATCCTTGTCGCGGATGGTGATCGGCTGCGGCGTGCCCCACTTGCGGCCCGTCTGCACGCGGGTGCTGAAGTAATACACGTCGGACTTGAAGGGCGAGTCGAACAGCTTGTCCCAGTTTTTCAGGTTGGTCAGCAGCGGCAAGGTCTGCGTCGTCAGCTTGTGCGTGCCGGGACCGAAGACGTCGGCGATCTTGCCTTCATTGACGAAGACGGCGACCTGCGATTCGCGCACATTCAGGATGGCGCCGTTCTGGATTTCGAAGTCCTGCATGGGAAAACGCCAGGCCAGTACGCCTTCCGTTTCTTCGTTCCACTGCAGTACGTCGATAAACTGCTTCTTGATAAAGCTGCCGAGGCTCATGATGGATATCCTTGAATAAGATAAAACGGTGTCAGGAAATGCAGGCGGCGTTGATGGCGCCGATCGACAGGGAAATGGCGCCCAGCAGGCCGCCGAAGGCGCTGTTGTTCGATTCGATCTGGTCCTTCGACATGCGCAGCAGGCGCGTGGTGACCACATAGGCGAGCAATTGCACCACCATGGCGCCGAAGGCCCAGGCGAAGAACTGCTGGTAGTCGGCCGTGTGCATCAGGGACGAGGCGATGGTGGCGGAAAAGCCCAGCAGCGCGCCGCCCAGCGACAGGGCCGCCGCCTGGTTGCCCTGGCGGATCAGCAGCACTTCGTTATACGGCGTGACGCGCGTGTAGATGATAAAAAATATAATCAACAGCCCGGCGGCCAGTAAAAGATGGATCAGATAGTTTAGGATGGCGGGCACGGCTTTCCTCGCAATGAGTATTTGATAACGTCAACGCATATTAGAACAAAAAAAGTCCAATGAACAAAAAGATTCTGATCTTGTCCGTCTTCGTGGTCGCCTCCTGCGGCCTCGCGTATGAGCTGATCGCTGGCGCCATGTCCAGCTACCTGCTCGGCGACTCCATCCTGCAGTTTTCCACCATCATAGGCTGTTACCTGTTCGCCATGGGTGTGGGTGCTCACTTTTCCAAGTATGTAAAGGACGACGATGTGCTCTCGCGCTTCGTCGACATCGAACTGGCCGTGGGCTTGATCGGCGGCCTCTCGGCCGCCATCCTGTTCATGACGTTTTCGTGGATGGCGGCGCCATTTCGCACCTTATTGTATGTGATGGTGTTCCTGATCGGCGCACTGGTCGGCATGGAAGTGCCGCTGGTGATGCGCGCGCTGAACACGCGGCAAACCGAATTTTCCGAACTGGTCAGCCGCGTGCTGACCTTCGATTATCTGGGCGCGCTGGCCGTCTCCCTGCTGTTTCCGCTGGTGCTGTCGCCCTACCTGGGACTGGTGCGCACGGGCTTTTTGTTCGGCATGCTGAATGTGGCCGTCGGCCTGTGGAGCATTTACGTGTTTCGCGCCGAGCTGAAGAACCTTACGGGGCGCTTCCTGCGCGCCTGCGCCGTGCTGCTGCTGCTGGTGACCGGCTTTGCCATGTCTGACCGCATGGTGGAGTGGGGCGAGCACGGCCTGTTCGGCGACCAGATCGTGTATTCCACCACCACGCCCTACCAGCGCCTGGTGATCACGCGCTGGAAGGACGATACGCGGCTGTACATCAATGGCAACCTGCAGTTTTCCTCGCGCGACGAGTACCGCTACCACGAGGCGCTGGTGCACCCCGTGCTGGAAGCGCTGCCGTGGGCGCGCCGCGTGCTGGTGCTGGGCGGCGGCGATGGCCTGGCGCTGCGCGAAATCCTGCGTTATCCCCACATCGAACACGTCACCGTGGTCGACCTGGACCCCGCCATGACGGCCGCGTTTACCACGCGCCCGGAGCTGGCAAAGCTGAATAACCATTCGTTCTCGGACAAGCGCGTCACCGTCGTCAATGCCGATGCCGCCGTCTGGCTGCGCAACAACGGCGACATGTTCGACGCGGCCATCGTCGACTTTCCCGATCCCTCCAGCTTCGCGCTCGGCAAACTGTACTCGGTGCCGTTCTACGACCTGGTGAAAAAGCACCTGGCGGCCAAGGGCTTGATGGTGGTGCAATCGACGTCGCCGTTCTTTGCCCCGCACGCCTACTGGACCATCAATTCGACCCTGCGCGAAGTGGGCATGCGCACCTGGCCTTACCACGCCTACGTGCCCTCGTTCGGCGAATGGGGTTTCATCCTCGCCTCGCCCCAGCTTGACTACACACCGCCGACGACATACCGCCTGCCGATGCGCTACCTGAATGCGGACACCACGCGCGAGATGTTCATCTTCCCGCCCGACATGCAGCCGCTGCCGATGGCGCCGAATCGCTTGAATACCCAGTCGCTCGTGCATGAATTCGAGCAGGACTGGAACCGGGTGATCCGCTGATGCAGCGCCGCTCCTTCATGCTGTGGGCCGCCGGTGGCACGGCGGCGGCCGCCGCCGGCATCGGCAGCATCGCCGCGTATCTGCGCTGGCAGGAAATTACGCCCAAGGTGCTGTATCCGGGCCGCAGCGAGGGGCACTATTTGCGCAAGCTGCTGCGCGAGCGCGCGGCGCTGCCGCCGCCATCGCGCACCTTGAGCACCGACGTGGCCATCCTCGGCTCCGGCATCGCCGGCCTGACGGCGGCCTGGCGCCTGAACAAGCTGGGGCACCAGGATTTCCTCATGATCGACGGGCCGCAGCCGTATGGCAACGCGGCCGGCGGCCACTTCGGCGACCTGGCCTATCCGACCGGTGGCCACTACTTGCCGCTGCCTTCGCCCGAATCGACCCATGTGCGCGAGATCCTGTTCGACCTGGGGATTATCCAGCGCGATCCGCAGGCGGAAAAGCCATATTATGACGAGCGCTACATCCTGCACGCGCCGGAAGAACGATTGCTGTTCAACGGCCAGTGGCAGGACGGCTTCATTCCCACCGAAGGCGTGCCGCCCGAGGAACTGGCGCAGCATGCGCGCTTCTTTGCGCAGGTGGCGCAGCTGCGCCAGGCGCGCGGCAATGACGGCAAGCGCGTCTTCGTGTTCCCGACCATCGAGTCTTCGCAGGACCCGGCCTGGCAGGCGCTCGACGCCATCACCTTGAAGCAGTGGATGGAGCGCGAAGGCTATACCTCGCCCACGCTGCACTGGTATCTGAATTACTGCTGCCGCGACGACTACGGCACGCGCTACGACCAGGTCTCGGCCTGGGCCGGCCTGCATTACTATTGCAGCCGCTGGGGCCAGGCGGCGAATGCGGGCAATGGCGCCTGGCTGACCTGGCCCGGCGGCATGCAACCGGTCGCCACGGCCATGGAGCAAGCATCAAAAGTGCGGCGCCATTCCGGCACGGTGGTCTCGCTCACCACGACAGCAAATGGCGTGGAAGCGCTGTGCCTGGAACTGGTCGACGGCCAGCCACGCACCTATCTGGTCCGCGCACGCAAGGCCATCTGCGCCATGCCCTTGTATGTGGCGGCGCGCGTGGTGCCGGACATTGCCAGCTACGGCTTTGATGCGAAGCTGCACACGCCCGCGTATGCGCCGTGGATGGTGGCGAATTTTTTACTGAAACGCTTTCCCCACGAACTGCCGCATGCGCCCCTGTGCTGGGACAATGTGGTGTACCAGGAGCCGGGCCTCGGCTATGTTGTCTCGACGCACCAGGACATCCGCGTGCGCCCGCCCGAGAAAACCGTCTTCAGCGCCTACGTGGCCCTGTCCGACCGCACGCCGCAGCAAGCGCGCAAATGGCTCGATACGGCCACGCCCGAGCAATTGCTGGCGCTGGCCAGCGTCGATTTAAAGACGGCGTATGGACGCGATTTTGCCAGCTGCGTCGAGCGCGTCGACATCACCGTGCGCGGCCACGCGATGGCGGCACCGTTGCCGGGGTTTCGCAGCAACGCGGGCTTGAAGGCGCTGCGCGAGCACGATGGCGCCATCCTGTTCGCGCATGCGGATTTGTCGGGCTTTTCCGTGTTCGAGGAAGCGGCGTGGTGGGGGGATCGCGCAGCGCGATTGGCCGCCAACGTCTGACATAAGCTACTGCGCGTCGCAATTTGCGGCCTGCGATGCTCACTGTGCTAAAGCACAGCTGCGCTTCTCAGCCACAACTTGCTGCCGCTCGCTACGCTTTTGTCCGACGTTATATATAAAAAAGGCCGGCGCGAACGCCGGCCAGAGCCCCCTAAGGCTCGAACCTGTGCTTCCTTGTTCTTCTCATTTATTTTTATTAATGACGTCGATGAAGACGGCGGCCAGCAGCACCAGGCCCTTGATCACCTGCTGGTAATCGATGCCGATGCCCATGATGGACATGCCGTTGTTCATCACGCCCATGATGAAGGCGCCGATGACGGCCCCCATCACCTTGCCCACGCCACCCGAGGCCGAGGCGCCGCCGATGAAGCAGGCGGCGATCACGTCCAGCTCGAAGCCCGTGCCCGCTTTCGGCGTGGCCGTGTTCAGGCGCGCCGCGAAGATCAGCCCCGCCAGCGCGGCCAGCATGCCCATGTTGACGAAGGTGTAGAAGCTGACCCGTTCCGTCTTGATGCCGGACAGGCGCGCCGCCTTCTCGTTGCCGCCGACGGCATACACGCGGCGTCCCAGCACGGTGCGGTTGGTGATGAAGGTGTAGGCGACGATCAGCAGCGACATCACGGCCAGCACGTTGGGAAAGCCGCGGTACGACGCCAGCAGGTAGCTGAAATACACCATCACGGCGGCGAAGATGGCGTTTTTCAGCAGGAAGAAGGCGCGCGGCTCGTTTTCCATGCCGTGTTTCAGTTGCTTGGCACGGCTGCGCAGCGAAGTGATGATCAGCGCCGCAGCGGCGATCACGCCCAGCAGCAGCGACAGGCCGCGCAGATTCTCTCCGCCGAACGGATCGGGCAAAAAGCCCGAGCTGAGCATCTGGAAGCCTTCCGGGAAAGGGCCGACCGACTGGCCTGCCAGCAGCGCCAGGGTCAGGCCCTTGAACACCAGCATGCCGGCCAGGGTGACGATGAAGGACGGGATCTTGAAGAAGGCGACGAAATAGCCTTGCGCGCCGCCGATGACGGCGCCGGCCAGCAGGCAGAGGATGCTGGCGGCGACAAAGTTCATCTCGTAGTTGACGATCAATACCGCCGCCAGCGCGCCGACGAAGCCGACCACCGAGCCGACGGACAAATCGATATGGCCGGCCACGATCACCATCAGCATGCCCAGCGCCATGATGACGATGTAGCTGTTTTGCAGCACCAGGTTCGTCAGGTTCAGCGGCTGCATCAGGGTGCCGTCGGTCATGTACTGGAAAAAGCCCATGATGACGATCAGCGAGAGCAGCATGCCGTAGTCGCGCATATTGTTCTTCAAAAAGCCGGCATAGCTTTTCGCTTGCGGCGCGGCCGCTGGCGCGCCGGCCGCCGTTCCCGCTGTCAGTTTATTGTCCATTGTTTTCTCCGTGTGTAACGATCGCGCGCATGATGCGTTCCTGCGATGCTTCTGCCGCGCTCAGTTCTGCCGCGAAGCGGCCTTCGTTCATGACATAGATCCGGTCGCACATGCCCAGCAGCTCCGGCATTTCCGAGGAAATCATGATGATGCATTTGCCTTCGGCCGCCAGCTCGCTGATGATGCTGTAGATCTCGTACTTGGCACCGACGTCGATGCCGCGGCTCGGTTCGTCGAGGATCAGGATGTCGGGGCGTGAAAACAGCCACTTCGCCAGCACCACTTTCTGCTGGTTGCCGCCGGACAGGTTGACCACCTTCTGCGCCACGCTCGAGCAACGGGTCTTGAGCTTGCGGCGGAACTCCTCGGCCACGCCGAATTCACGCTGCTCGTCGATCACCATGTGCCTGGAAATCGCGTCCAGGTTGGCCAGGCTGGTGTTCTTCTGGATGTCTTCCTCGAGGATCAGGCCCAGGCTCTTGCGGTCTTCCGTGACATACGCGAGGCCATGCGCGATCGCCTTGCCGATGGTGCTGACGTCGATCTCCTGGCCATTCTTGAGCACCGTGCCGCTGATGCGCTGACCGTAAGCGCGTCCGAAAATGCTCATCGCCAGTTCCGTGCGCCCGGAGCCCATCAAGCCGGCGATGCCGATGATCTCGCCCTTTTTGGCGTGCAGGTTGATGCCCTTGATGACGGGGCGGTCGGCATGCTCGGGATGGAAGACGCGCCAGTCGCGCACTTCGAAAATGGTCTCGCCGATGGTAGGCGTGCGCGGCGGATAACGGTCGGCCATCTCGCGCCCGACCATTTTTTCGATGATGCGGTCTTCGCTGACGGGCTCCGTGCGGCAGTCGAAGCTGTCGACCGTGTTCCCGTCGCGCAGCACCGTGATGGCATCGGCGACCCGTGAAATTTCATTGAGCTTGTGCGAAATCAGGATCGAGGCGATGCCCTGGCGTTTCAGGTCCAGCAGCAGGTCGAGCAGGGCCGCGCTGTCGCTCTCGTTCAGGCTGGCCGTCGGCTCGTCGAGGATCAGCAGCTTGACGTCCTTGCACAGCGCCTTGGCGATTTCGATCAGCTGCTGCTTGCCTACGCCCAGGTTGGTGATCAGGGTGTCAGGCGACTCCTTCAGCCCGACTTTGTGCAGCAGTTCGCGCGTCTTCGTTTGCGCGTATTCCCAGTCGATGACGCCCATGCGGGCCGGTTCGTTGCCGAGGAAGATATTCTCGGCGATCGACAGCTGGGGCACCAGCGCCAGTTCCTGGTGGATGATGATGATGCCGATTTCTTCGCTGTCCTTGATGCCGCGGAAGTGCCGCGTCTGGCCCAGGTAATCGATGTCGCCCGTATAGCTGCCATGGCCGTAGACGCCGCTCAGCACTTTCATCAGGGTCGATTTGCCGGCGCCGTTTTCGCCGACGATGGCGTGGATCTCGCCGCTGCGTACCCGCAGGTTGACATTGTCGAGCGCCACGACGCCCGGGAATGTTTTGCGTATCCCGCGCATTTCCAGGATAGTGTTCGTCATATAACCTCTCTGGCACGGCCGCGCTGGTGGGCGCCGGTCGTGCGGCAGTCTTGTTCTGGATCGTGCGTGAAGCGAAAGGCCCGGCAGCGCCGGGCCTTCAGTACCTTGGATGCTTATTTCACTTGCGCTTCCGTGTAGTAGCCGCTGCCGGTGACGAGCACCTGCTTCCAGTTCGCCTTGTCGACGGTGACGGGTTTCAACAGGTAGGACGGCACGACTTTCACGCCGTTGTTATAGGTCTTGGTATCGTTGACGGTCGGTACCTTGCCCGACATCATGGCGTCGACCATGTTCGCCGTCACCTTGGCCAGTTCGCGCGTGTCCTTGAACACGGTCGATGCTTGTTCGCCGCGGATGATCGATTTCACCGACGGGATTTCCGCATCCTGGCCCGTCACGACGGGGAACGGCTGCTTCGGCGTGCCGTAGCCGACGCCCTTGAGCGAGGACAGGATGCCGATGCTCAAGCCGTCATACGGCGACAGCACCGCATCGACCCTGGCATTGCCGTAGTAGGCGCTGAGCAGGTTGTCCATGCGCGCCTGCGCCACGGCGCCATCCCAGCGCAGCGTGGCGACCTTTTCCATGCCCATCTGCTTCGAGCGCACCACCAGCTTGCCGCTGTCGATATACGGTTTCAGGACCGACAGCGCGCCGTTGTAGAAGAAGTGCGCGTTGTTGTCGTCTGCCGAGCCGCCGAACAGTTCGATATTGAACGGTCCCTTGCCTTCCTTGAGTTTCAGCGCCGATTCGATATAGCCCGCTTGCAGCACGCCGACCTGGAAGTTGTCGAAGGTGGCGTAGTAATCGATGTTTTTCGTGCCGCGGATCAAACGGTCATACGAGATGACCTTGATGCCCTTGTCTGCCGCCTTTTGCAGCACGTTCGACAAGGTGGTGCCGTCGATGGCGGCGATCACCAGCACCTTGGCGCCCTTGGTGATCATGTTTTCCACCTGCGCCAGCTGGTTCGGGATATCGTCGTCGGCAAACTGCAAGTCCGTCTTGTAGCCGCGCTCCTTGAATACCTTGACCATGTTGTCGCCGTCGGCGATCCAGCGCATGGACGATTTGGTCGGCATCGAGATGCCGATGGCGCCCTTGTCGGCGGCGCTTGCTACGGGCATTACCGCCATGCCGGAGATGGCCAGCGCCAGGCTCGCGGTCAGCATTTTCATTGTTGTTTTCATTTCAGGTCTCCACCGTCTTCGATAGTTGAATGTGCCAGGGCCGTCGTCCCACCGGGCGGGCTCCGTGCGGATGGCCGATTGCAGGCCACGGCTGATACTAGTTTGTCCATCCATCCCTCACCAATCACTTTTTTCGCATCGGTGATATCCAAAACGGTATCAATCGGCCAATTGATGCAATGCGCCATGGCGCCCCTTCCCGCCCGCTGACAGGGCGGAAACGGGGGCCGGGCCGCAGCTTTTTTTGGTGCGCTGCAATACCAATAATCATCATTCAATTTGGTGATTTTCGTAATTGCGGCGACACAGGGCGGCGCGCAGAATCGGTCCGGACTTGAAGACCGGCCATCCCGTCACGACCTTTTGAAAGCATGCCATGCAGCCGATTTCCCCCGCTTCCCTGTTGCCCGCCGACCTGGCGCAGGCCCTCCTTATCGGCCGCATCTGGCGTGACGGCCCTTGCGTCGTCGCCGTGCGCGGCGGCGAGGTAGTCGACATCACGCAGACGGTGGCGACGGTGGCCGAGCTGTTCGAACGCAGCGATGCGCTCGATATCGCCCGCCATGCGCCCGGTATCGCGCTCGGTTCCGTGCAGGCGCTGCTGGCGCAAGCGCTGGCCGCACCGGCAGGCGAGCCGCTGCTGCTGGCGCCGTGCGACCTGCAGGCCGTCAAGGCCTGTGGCGTGACCTTCGCCGTCAGCCTGCTGGAACGGGTGATCGAAGAACAGGCGGGCGGCGACGCGGCACGCGCCGCGAGCCTGCGCACTGCACTGCAAACAACCCTGGGCAGCGACCTGTCGGCATTACAACCCGGCTCGGAGGCGGCGCAGCGCCTGAAACAGCAGCTGCAGCAGCGCGGCGCCTGGTCGCAATACATGGAAGTGGGTATCGGCCCCGATGCGGAAGTGTTTACCAAGGCGCAGCCGATGTCGTCGGTGGGCTGCGGCGCGCAGGTGGGCTTGCTGCCATCGTCCGCCTGGAACAACCCCGAGCCCGAGATCGTCCTGGCCGTCAACAGCCGCGGCGAGGTGCTGGGGGCGACCTTGGGCAACGACGTCAACCTGCGTGATATCGAAGGGCGCAGCGCCCTGTTGCTGGGCAAGGCCAAGGACAACAACGGCTCCTGCGCCATCGGCCCCTTCATCCGCCTGTTTGACGAACACTACACGCTCGACACCGTGCGCCAGGAGGAAGTGTCGCTGCTGATCGAAGGCGCGGACGACGGCTTTGTGCTCGAAGGCGCCAGCTTCATGCGCGAGATCAGCCGCGATCCGCTCGACCTGGTGCGCCAGGCGGCAGGCCAGTACCACCAGTATCCGGACGGCTTCATGCTGTTCCTGGGCACCATGTTCTCGCCCGTGAAGGACCGCGGCGCGCAGGGCGGCGGTTTTACCCATCACCTGGGCGACCGCGTGACGATTGCCAGCCCGTCGCTGGGCGCGCTGGTCAACGACGTGCAGCGCTGCGATGCGATCCCTCCCTGGACGTTCGGCGTGCGCGCGCTGTATCAGAACCTGGGCCAACGCGGCTTGCTTTGATCCGATTTTTTTAAAAGAGAGACACCATGCAGCATGCAACTTACCCCAGCCTGGCAGGCCAGCGCGTCGTCATCACGGGCGGCGGCACCGGCATCGGCGTGGCCATCGTCGAGGCGTTCGCGCGCCAGGGCGCCCACGTCACCTTTCTCGACATTGCCCACGAAGCGTCGCGCGCGCTGCAGGATAAGCTGGCACACCTGCCGCAGCCGCCCGTTTTCCGCTATTGCGACCTGACGGACCTGGGCGCCCTGGCCGCCACCTTTGCCGAGATCAAAAACGCCAGCGGTGGTACCGATATCCTTGTCAACAACGCGGCCAATGACGACCGCCACCAGTTGCAGGACGTGACACCCGCCTACTGGGACGAACGCATGGCCGTCAACCTGCGGCATCAGTATTTCTGCGCCCAGGCAGTGGCGCCGGCCATGCGCGCCAAGGGCCGCGGCGTGATTCTCAACCTGGGCTCGATATCCTGGCACCTGGCGCAAGCGAACCTGTCGATCTACATGACGGCGAAAGCCGGTATCGAGGGGCTGACGCGCGGCCTGGCGCGCGACCTGGGCGTCGACGGCATCCGCGTCAACTGCATCATTCCCGGCGCCGTGCGCACGCCGCGCCAGGAGCGGCTGTGGCATACGCCGGAAGCGGAAGCCGTGATCCTGCAGGGCCAATGCCTGCAGACGCGCGTGGAGCCGGAAGACGTGGCGGCGCTGGCGCTGTTCCTCGCGTCCGACAATGCGGCCAAGTGCGCCGGACGCGAATACTATGTCGACGCCGGCTGGTACGGCGCATGAACAATCCAGCCCAACGCCCGGCGCGGCGCTTCCGCTCGCAGGACTGGTTCGATAATCCCGAGCACATCGACATGACGGCGCTGTACCTGGAGCGCTTCATGAACTACGGCATCACGGCCGAGGAGCTGCGTTCGGGCCGGCCCATCATCGGCATCGCGCAAAGCGGCAGCGATATCAGTCCCTGCAACCGCATCCACCTGGAACTGGCGCAGCGCGTGCGCGACGGTATCCGCGACGCGGGCGGCATCCCGATGGAATTTCCGCTGCACCCGATCTTCGAGAACTGCCGCCGTCCCACGGCCGCGCTGGACCGCAACCTGGCCTATCTGGGCCTGGTGGAGATTTTGTATGGCTACCCGATCGACGCCGTGGTGCTGACCACGGGCTGCGACAAGACCACGCCGGCCCAGCTGATGGCCGCCGCCACGGTGGACATTCCCGCCATCGTGCTGTCGGGCGGTCCCATGCTCGATGGCTGGATGGATGGCGAATTGGTGGGGTCCGGCGCCGCCATCTGGAAGGGCCGCCGCCAGCTGTCCGCCGGCTTGATCGACAACGACAAATTCCTGCAGATCGCCGCCGCCTCGGCGCCGTCGGCCGGTCACTGCAACACCATGGGCACGGCATCGACCATGAATGCGCTGGCGGAAGCCTTGGGCATGTCGCTGACGGGCTGCTCGGCCATCCCCGCGCCTTACCGCGAACGGGGCCAGATCGCCTATGCCACGGGGCGCCGCATCGTCGAACTGGCGCATGACGACGTGCGCCCGTCGAGCATCCTCACGCGCGAGGCCTTCCTGGACGCCATCATCGTCAACGCGGCCATCGGCGGCTCCACCAACGCCCAGCCGCACCTGATGGCCATGGCGCGCCATGCGGGCGTGGCATTGCACTCGAGCGACTGGATGGAGCATGGTTACGACGTGCCGCTGCTGTTGAACATGCAGCCGGCCGGGAAGTATCTGGGCGAGCGCTTTCACCGCGCCGGCGGCGTGCCTGCCGTGATGTGGGAGTTACAGCAGGCGGGCTTGCTGCACGCAGATCGCTTGACGGTCACGGGCCAGACGATGGCGGCCAACTTGCAAGGCCGTGAAAGCGCGGACCGCGAGATGATCCGCCCGTTTGCCGCGCCGCTGAAGGAAAAGGCGGGCTTTCTGGCCCTGCAGGGCAACCTGTTCGACTTCGCCATCATGAAGACCAGCGTGATCTCGCCCGCTTTCCGCGAGCGCTACCTGTCGCGCCCCGGCAGCGAGGGTGTGTTCGAGGCGCGCGCCATCGTCTTTGACGGGTCAAGCGACTATCACGCGCGCATCAACGAGCCGGCCCTGGCGATTGACGACAGCTGCATGCTGGTCATGCGCGGCGCCGGTCCCGTGGGCTGGCCCGGTTCGGCCGAAGTGGTCAACATGCAGCCGCCCGACGCGCTGCTCAAGGCGGGCATCCTGAACTTGCCGACCCTGGGCGACGGGCGCCAGTCGGGCACCTCGGACAGTCCCTCGATCCTGAACGCCTCGCCGGAAAGCGCCGTGGGCGGCGGCCTGGCGCTGCTGCGCACGGGCGACATCATCCGCGTGGACTTGAACGCGGGCCGCTGCGACATGCTGGTCGATGCGGCTGAGCTGGCGCGCCGCGCGCAAGAATTGCCGCCGCCCGTCAACGACAGCGCCACGCCGTGGCAGGAGATGTACCGCGCCAGCGTGGGCCAGCTGGAAACGGGCGCCTGCATGGAGCTGGCGCTGAAATACCGCGCCGTGGGACAAACGCTGCCGCGCCACAACCATTAGCAGGCAGGTCGGGGTAGGTCGGGTTAGCGCTCCGCGCGTAACCCGACACCACCACAGACATAAAATTTTTCAGCAGCACCCGCAGTTAAAAAACGTTGTTAATAAAATCCACAAGGAGACACACAATGAACAAGATCATCAGTGCAGCCATCATGACCGCCATGCTGGCGTTGAGCAGCAGCGCCGCCCTGGCCGACGCGAAAAACCCGAAGATCGGCTTTTCCATCGACGATCTGCGCGTCGAGCGCTGGACGCGCGACCGCGATTTCTTCATCGCCGCCGCCGAAAAGCAGGGCGCCAAGGTCTTCGTGCAGTCGGCCGACGCCAGCGAGCAGCGCCAGATTTCGCAGATCGAGAACCTGATCTCGCGTGGCGTGGACGTGCTGGTGATCGTGCCGTTCAATGCGACAGTGTTGAACAACACCGTCAAGGAAGCGAAAAAGGCCGGCATCAAGGTGCTGTCGTATGACCGCCTGATCCTGAATGCCGATATCGACGCGTATATCTCGTTCGACAACGAGAAAGTGGGCGAGATGCAGGCCGAAGGCGTGACCAAGCTGCAGCCGAAGGGCAATTACTACCTGCTGGGCGGTTCGCCCACCGACAACAACGCCAAGATGCTGCGCGAAGGGCAGATGAAGGTGCTCAAACCGTTCATCGACAAGGGCGACATCAAGATCGTCGGCCAGCAGTGGGTGAAGGACTGGAGCGCCACCGAAGCGCTGTCCATCGTGGAAAACGCGCTGACGGCCAACGGTAACAAGATCGACGCCATCGTCGCCTCGAACGACGGCACGGCTGGCGGTGCCATCCAGGCCCTGGCCGCGCAAAAACTCGCTGGCAAGGTGCCGGTTTCGGGCCAGGATGCCGATCTGGCGGCGGTGAAACGCGTCATCGCTGGCACGCAGTCGATGACCGTCTACAAGCCGTTGAAAACCATCGCTTCGGAGGCGGCCAAGCTGGCCGTGCAACTGGCGCGCAATGAAAAGCCGGCGTACAACTCCAGCTATGACAACGGCCTGAAAAAAGTCAGCACGGTGCTGCTGAAACCAACGCCGCTGACCAAGGCGAATGTGAACATTCTCGTCGATGACGGTTTTTATACCAAGGCGCAGCTGGGTAATTGATCACCCGCTTGATGTCGGCTTACGCGCTGCGCGCTAAGCCGACCTACGATTGCCTGCATCGGCCGTTATCCGACAATCGCCGGCTCCGGAAACGCCGGTTGTGGTGTCGGCCGTCCGCATCGACCGTAGGTTGGATTAGCGACGCCTTGGCGTCGCGTAATCCGACATTTCCCCCCGTATCCGCAACGAGAGTGAGCATGTCCGACTATCTGCTTGAAATGAAAGGCATCGTCAAACAGTTTGGCGGTGTCCGCGCGCTTGACGGCATCGACCTGCAGGTGCGGGCCGGCGAGTGCATCGGCCTGTGCGGCGAGAATGGCGCCGGCAAGTCGACCCTGATGAAGGTGCTGTCCGGCGTGTACCCGCACGGCACCTGGGATGGCGAGATCCTGTGGGATGGCCAGCCCCTGCGCGCGCAATCGATCCGCGACACGGAAGAGGCGGGCATCATCATCATCCACCAGGAACTGATGCTGGTGCCGCAGCTGTCCGTGGCCGAGAATATCTTCATGGGCCGTGAGCTGACCCTGCCCGGTGGACGCATGCATTACGCGGCCATGTACAAGCGCGCCGACGAGCTGCTGCGCGAATTGAAAATACCCGAGCTGAACGTGGCGCTGCCGGTCATGAACTATGGCGGCGGCCACCAGCAGCTGGTGGAAATCGCCAAGGCGCTCAACAAGAATGCGCGCCTGCTGATCCTCGACGAGCCGTCGTCGTCGCTGACGGCGTCGGAAATCGCCGTGCTGCTCGATATCCTGCGCGCGCTGAAAGCCAAGGGCGTTACCTGCATCTACATTTCGCACAAGCTCGATGAAGTGGCGGCCATCTGCGACACCATCGTCGTCATCCGCGACGGCAAGCATATCGCCACCACGCCGATGGCGCAGATGAATGTGGAACGCATCATCGCGCAGATGGTGGGCCGCGAAATGAGCCAGCTGTACCCACAGCGCTCGCCTGAGAAAAAGGGCGCCATCGGCGAGGTGCTGTTCGAGGCGCGCCACGTGACGTGCATCGACGCCGACAACCCGCAGCGCAAGCGGGTCGACGATGTGTCATTTACCCTGCGCCGTGGCGAGATCCTCGGCATCGCCGGCCTGGTGGGGGCGGGGCGCACGGAGCTCGTCTCGGCCCTGTTCGGCGCCTATCCGGGGCCGTGCCAGGCCGAAGTGTGGCTCGATGGCCGCCGCATCGACACCTCGTCTCCGCAAAAAGCGATTGCCATGGGCCTGGCCATGGTGCCGGAAGACCGCAAGCATCACGGCATCGTGCCGGACCTCGACGTGGGACAGAACATCACGCTGGCCGTGCTGGAGCAATTCGCGCGCGCCACGCGCATCGATGGCGAGGCGGAATTGACGGCCGTGCGCGGCGAGATCGCGCAGCTGGAACTGAAGGCGGCCAGCCCGTCGCTGCCCATTACGAGCCTGTCGGGCGGCAACCAGCAAAAGGCCGTGCTGGCCAAGATGCTGCTGACGCGCCCGCGCGTGCTGATCCTCGACGAACCCACGCGCGGCGTCGACGTGGGCGCCAAATATGAAATCTACAAATTGATGCTGGCGCTGGCCGACCGGGGCGTGGCCATCATCATGGTCTCGTCGGAACTGGCCGAAGTGCTGGGCGTGTCCGACCGCGTGCTGGTGATGGGCGAAGGCCGCCTGCGCGGCGACTTTATCAACGATGGCCTGAGCCAGGAAACCGTGCTGGCGGCGGCGCTGGACCAGCGTCCGGCGCCCGCCGCCAACACCGCAAACAAGGAACCCGCAGCATGAAACCGCACAGTATCAAACAGCTGTTCACCCAATACAAGATGCTGGCCCTGTTGATCGCCGTGGCGCTGATCTGGGCCTTCTTTTCATGGAAGACGCAGGGCAGTTTCCTCACGCCGCGCAACCTGTCGAACCTGCTGCGCCAGATGTCCGTCACCGGCATCCTCGCCTGCGGCATGGTGCTGGTGATTATCGCCGGCGAGATCGACCTGTCGATCGGCTCCCTGCTGGGCCTACTCGGCGGCATCGCCGCCGTGCTGGACGTGACGCAGCACTGGCCGCTGGCGCTGAACCTGGCGGCGGTACTCGGCTGCGGCCTGGTGATCGGCCTGCTCAACGGCTACCTGACGGCGTACCGGGGCATCCCGTCCTTCATCGTGGGACTGGGCGGCATGCTCGCGTATCGCGGTGTCCTGCTGGGCATCACGGGCGGCATCACGATCGCCCCCGTCTCCGAGCCGATGGTCTACCTGGGGCAGGGCTACCTGCCCGCGGTGCCCGGCATCGTGCTGGGCATCGGCCTGTTCCTGCTGGCCGCCTTCCTGACGTGGCGCGCGCGCGCCAGCCGCGCGCAGCATGGCTTGCCGCAGACGGCGCCCTGGGCCGACGGCTTGCGCCTGGCCGTCATCGGCGCCGTGCTGTACGCCTTCGTGCAAACCCTGAACGGCTATGAAGGCATCCCGTTGCCCGTGCTGCTGTTGTTGGCGCTGCTGGGACTGTTCAGCTATATCACCAGCCAGACCGTGTTCGGCCGGCGCATCTACGCCGTCGGCAGCAATATGGAAGCGACGCGTTTGTCCGGCATCAACGTCAAAGCCGTCAAGCTGTGGATCTTCGGCATCATGGGCCTGATGTGCGCATTGGCTGGTCTGATCAACACGGGCCGCCTGGCGGCCGGTTCGCCGTCGGCCGGCACCTTCAGCGAACTCGATGCCATCGCCGCCTGCTTCATCGGCGGCACCTCGATGCGCGGCGGCTCGGGCACCGTGTACGGCGCCCTGATCGGCGCGCTGGTCATGGCCAGCCTCGATAACGGCATGTCCATGCTGGACGTGGACACCTACTGGCAGATGATCGTGAAAGGCAGTATCCTCACCCTCGCCGTGTGGGTCGATGTCAGCACGCGAGCGGGGCGTCGTTAGCCGTGAAACGATCTGGCACGGGAGGAGACACCATGAAGATGCCGACCGCGCACCGCATCGCGCTGCTGTTTAACGGGAATAAAATCTACGACCGCGACATCATCGCGGGCATCGCCGCCTACCTGAACACCACGCGCGTGTCGTGGGACCTGTTCCTGGAAGAGGATTTCCGCTGCCGCCTGCCCGGCATCGAACGCTGGCAGGGCGACGGCATCATCGCCGATTTCGACGATCCCGCCGTCTGCGCGGCGCTGGCAAACAGTCGCCTGCCCGTGGTGGCCGTGGGCGGCTCGTATGCGCGCGCCGAGGATTACCCGGCCGGCATCCCCTACGTGGCGACCGATAATTTCAAGATCGTCAAGCTGGCCTATGAACACCTGGTGGAAGCGGGCTTGACGCGTTTTGCCTGTTTCAGCCTGCCCGAGGCGGACGTCAACCGCTGGGCGCAGGAGCGCGAAACGGCGTTTTGCGCGCTGATGCAGCGCGATCACATGCGCGCCGACGTGTACCGGGGCGTCGCCACCAGCGCGCCCGCGTGGGATGAAGCGGTGGAGCAGCAGATCGCCTGGCTCAACAGTCTGGAAAAACCCGTCGGCATCATCGCCGTCAGCGACGCGCGCGCGCGCCAGCTGCTGCAGGCGTGCATGCATGCGGGTATCGCCGTGCCGGAGCAAGTGGCCCTGATCGGCATCGACAACGACCCGCTGGCGCGCATGCTCACACGCATTCCCTTGAGTTCCGTGATCCAGGGCACCGAGGAAATGGGCCGCACGGCGGCGCATTTGCTGCACCAGATGCTCAATGGCGCGCGCCTGTCCGGCACGCGCATCCTGGTGCCGCCGGCCGGCCTGAACGTGCTCGCGTCCACCTGTCACCAGCCCTTCCAGCATCCGCAGGTGATGCAGGCGCGCCACTTCATCCGCCAGTACGCCTGCCAGGGCATCAAGACGGAGCAGGTGGCCGATTACGTGGGCGTGTCGCGCTCCTCGCTCGAAGCGCACTTCCGCCATGAGCTGGGGCGTAGCGTGCACGACGAGATCCTGCATTTCAAGCTCGATGCGGCCAAGACCCTGCTGGCGCGCGGGCCGGGCCAGGTGGCCGAGGTGGCCGTGCGTTGCGGCTTTACCACGGTGCAGTACATGCATGCCGTCTTCAAGCGCGAACTCGGTTGCACGCCGCGCGAATTCCAGCAGCGCAGCCAGCCACCGCCATGACGATTTTTACCTTGCACAACGCGCGCGGCATGCGCGTGGCCATCGACGCGCACGATGCCAGCGTGCGGGCCTGGTGGGCCCCCGACCGCTATGGCCGCCTGGCCGATGTGCTGGGCGCGGCGCCCCCTGCGGCGCGTGCGCCCACAATCTGGCAGTGCGCGCCGCCAAACGATGGCCACCTGCTGCTGCGCCTGATGCAAGACGGCCTGTCGGTGCGCCTGGCTTACCGGCTTGACGACGATGGCAGCCTGCACCTCGACTGCGCCGCCACGGCCGATGCCATTTCCCGTTTTGCGCTTGCCGCGCCCCGCTTCAATCTGCAGGGCCACCATGCCAGTGTGGGCGAGCATGTGCTGCGCCTGGCCGCCGATCGCTATTGGCCGGGGGGCCGCACGGGCGATACGCCGCTCGATGTGGCGGGCAGCGCGTTTGACTTCCGCCAGCCGGCGCCGCTCGCATCGCGCCTGGCCTGGCCCGCGCTGGTGAACTTGCCGGGATTTGGGCATGACTTTTACTGGACGGGCAGCGGCCAGCTGCGCGAGGTGGCGCGGGTGGTCGATCCCGCTTCCGGCCGGGTCTTGCGTTTTTCCAGCACCCAGGACAGTTGTCACCTGTACTCCGACGCGCGCTGTTTTTCCCTGCTGGCGCAGGGCGTGCAATTGCAGCCGGGACAGGTGATGCGCTTCCAGCTCGCCTACCGTTTGGGCGTGCAGGATCTCGACGCGTTTGACATATCCGAACCGGTATCAATGATGTCAAATAAGTGATTGGTCAGATATGCGGGGCAGTTCTACCATGGGGTAGTTTTTCCCTCATTTATTTTTGCTCTTAGCGACGCTGCGAACCTGCCCATGAACATACTCACCATCGATGCCGGCACCACCAATACGCGTACCTTGCTGTGGCGCGCCGGCGCCGTCGTCGCCCAGGCGCAGCTGGAAACGGGCGTGCGCAATACCGCCATCGATGGCCATAACGGCGCGCTGAAACAGGCGCTGCGCGATACCATCGCCAGCGTGCTGGCCAGCGCCGGCATCGCGCCGTTCGCCGTGGACCTGGCGCTGGCGTCGGGCATGATCAGCTCGCCCATGGGCGTGCGGGAAGTGCCGCATTTGCCGGCGCCCGCCGGCCTGGCCCAGCTGGCGCAAGGCATGCAGGCGGTGGATTTGCCTGACGTGCTGGCGCAGCCCCTGTGGCTGATCCCCGGCGTGCGCAACCAGCATGGCGCCGTCGGCCTGCATAACGTCGAGGCGATGGACATGATGCGCGGCGAAGAGACGGAAGTCGTCGCGCTGCTCGAGCGCCTGCAGTTGCGCGGCGCGGCGACCCTGATCATGCCCGGTTCGCATACAAAATTGATCAGCGTGGACGAGCAGCGCCGCATCCTCGGCTGCAGCACCACCATCGCGGGCGAACTGCTGCAGGCGATCACGCAGCACACCCTGATCAAGCAATCGGTCGATGGCGGTTTTGCCCAGACCCTGGTGCCGAAAATGCTGCTGGCCGGCGCCGCCGCAGCGCAAAAAACGGGACTGGCGCGCGCCTGCTTCAGCGTGCGCACGCTGGGCCAGTTCAGCGCCGTCGAATGCAATGAGCGGGCCAATTTCCTGATGGGCGCGGTCCTCAGCGGCGACCTGCTGGCGCTGCGCAACAGCACCGCCATCCAGATGCGCCCCGATACCCCGCTCGTCATTACCGGTAAACCCATGCTGCGCCAGGCACTCGGCTTGCTGATCGAAGAACACGGATTTTTTTATGGCAAGCGCATCATCGTCGACGACCAGCAGCAAGACCATCTGGCCGGTCACGGTGCGCTGCTGATCGCCGCCGCGCGCGGCTTGATTTCTCCGCAGGAGACGGTATGAGTGACAACAAGAACAAGCGTCCCTTGCGTTCGCAGTCGTGGTTTGGCGGCGACGACAAGGACAGTTTTATTCACCGCAGCTGGATGAAGAACCAGGGCTATCCCGGCGACGCCTTCGATGGCCGGCCCGTCATCGGCATCTGCAATACCTGGTCCGAGCTGACGCCCTGCAATGGCCATTTCCGCGACCTGGCCGAGATGGTCAAGCGCGGCGTGCTCGAAGCGGGCGGCTTCCCCGTCGAGTTTCCCGTGATGTCGCTGGGCGAGACCAATCTGCGCCCGACGGCCATGCTGTTCCGTAACCTGGCCAGCATGGATGTCGAGGAATCGATCCGCGCCAACCCGATCGACGGCGTGGTGCTGCTGACGGGCTGCGACAAGACCACGCCGGCCCTGCTGATGGGCGCGGCCAGCGTGGATTTGCCCACCATCGTGCTGTCGGGCGGCCCCATGTTGAACGGGAATTACCGGGGCAAGCCGATCGGCTCGGGCACGGATGTGTGGAAGTTTTCCGAAGACGTGCGCGCCGGGCGCATGACCTCAAACGAATTCAAGCAGGCCGAATCGTGCATGTCGCGCTCGGCCGGCCACTGCATGACCATGGGTACGGCTTCCACCATGGCCAGCATGGTCGAGGCGCTGGGCGTGACCCTGCCCGGCAACGCGGCCATTCCCGCCGTCGATGCGCGGCGCAAGCTGCAGGCGCAGCTGACGGGCCGGCGCATCGTCGACATGGTGCATGAAGACCTGAAACTGTCGCAGATCCTCACGCGCGACGCGTTTGAAAACGCCATCATGGTCAACGGCGCCATCGGCGGCTCGACCAATGCCGTGATCCATCTGCTGGCCATTGCCGGGCGCATCGGCGTGGACATGCGCCTGGCCGACTGGGACCGCCTGGGCCGCGACATTCCTTGTTTGCTCAACCTGATGCCGTCGGGCCAGTACCTGATGGAGGATTTTTACTATGCGGGCGGCCTGCCCGTGATCATCCGTGACTTGCTGGGCAAATTGCATGGCGAGGCGCTCACCGTCACGGGCGCCAGCATGGCCGTCAACGTGGCCGAGGCGGAAAATTTCAATCCCGAGGTGATCACGCCGCTGGCGCAGCCATTCAAGGACGAGGGCGGCATCGCCGTCCTGCAGGGCAACCTGGCGCCGCGCGGCGCCGTCATCAAGCCTTCCGCCGCTTCGCCGGAACTGATGCAGCACCGTGGCCGCGCCGTCGTCTTCAACAGCATCGAGCATTATAAAAAGCGCGTCGACGATCCCGCGCTCGATATCGACGCCAGCTGCGTGATGGTGCTGCAAAATTGCGGCCCGCAAGGCTATCCGGGCATGGCCGAGGTGGGCAATATGGGACTGCCGAAAAAACTGCTGGAGCAGGGCGTGCGCGACATGGTGCGCATCTCGGATGCGCGCATGAGCGGCACGGCCTACGGCACGGTGGTGCTGCACGTGGCGCCGGAAGCGGCCGTGGGCGGCCCGCTGGCCCTGGTGCGCGATGGCGACATGATTGAACTCGACGTGGCGGGACGCCGTTTGCACCTCGACGTCGACGAGGCCGAGCTGGCGCGCCGGCGCGCCGAGTGGCGCGCGCCGCCACCGGCCATGCAGGGCGGCTATCAATCGATGTACATCAAGCACGTGACGCAGGCCGACGAAGGCGCGGACCTGGATTTTCTCGTCGGCTGCCGGGGTTCGGCCGTGCCGCGCGAATCACACTAAAAACAAGGAAAAATGATGGGGACACGGGCCCAATTGCTGGTCGATGCGCAGAATTTCCTGGGCGAGGGCGTGCGCTGGTGCGAACGCAGCGGCCGCGTTTTCTGGACGAATATCGAAGGCTGCCAGCTGCATGCGCTGGTGCTGGCCACGGGCGAGCGCCAGAGCTGGGCCATGCCCGAGCGCCTGGCGTGCTTTGCGCTGACGGACAACGACGACGTGCTGCTGCTGGGACTGGCCTCCGGACTGGCGTGGTTTGACGCGTGCAGCGGGGCCGTCACGCCCTTGCACACGGTGGAGGGGGACTTGCCCATGACGCGCCTGAACGATGGCCGCTGCGACCGCCAGGGACGCTTTGTCTTCGGCACGCTCGATGAGCGCCCGTGCCGCGATGCCATCGCCAGCTTTTACCGCCTCAACCTGGACTTGAGCCTGGAGCGCTTGCCGCTGCCGCCCATCGCCATCTCGAACAGCATCTGCTTCAGTATCGATGGCACGGCCATGTACTTTTGCGATTCGATGAAGAAGGCGATCTACCGCTGGGACGATTACCTGGGGGGCGACGGCAGCCGGGTGCGCGTGTTTGCCGTGCTCGATCCGGGGCCGGGCGCGGCCGATGGCGCCACCATCGATGCGCACGACCACTTGTGGAGCGCGCAGTGGGGCGCGGGACGCGTATTGCGCTTCGCGCCGGACGGCAGCGTCGAGCGGGCGATCACCTTGCCCGTCTCGCAACCCAGCTGCGTGAGCCTGGGCGGCCCGCACTACGACGAATTATTCGTCACCACGGCGCAGGAAAGCTTGACGCCGGCCCAGTTGGCGGGCGAACCGCTGGCCGGTGGATTGTTTCATGCGCGCCAGGTGGACGTGCGCGGTTTGCCGGAAGTGCGCTTTGGCGCCCTGCCGGCCTGACAGGAGAGAGCATATGCAAAAGCACACGGTTTATGAGGGTATTATCGAGCGGGGCATGGTCGGCATCGTGCGCGCCCCTTCGGCGCAGGCGGCCGTGCAGATCGCCGAGGCGTGCATCGCCGGTGGCATCACGGCGCTGGAAGTGGCGTTCACCACGCCCGATACCCTGGGCGTGCTGCGTACCCTGCGCGAACGCCATGGCGACGAAGTTTTGCTGGGCGCGGGCACGGTGCTCGATACGGAGACGGCGCGCGCCGCCATCCTGGCCGGCGCCCAGTTCATCATTTCGCCCGGCGTGAACGTGGAAACCATCGCGCTGTGCCAGCGCTACCAGGTGTTGTCCATGCCGGGCGCGATGACGCCGACGGAGATCGTCACGGCCCTGCAGGCGGGCGCCGACATCGTCAAGGTCTTCCCGGCCGAGATGTTCGGCCCCGCCTACATCAAGGCCCTGCGCGCACCCCTGCCGCAAGCGCCGCTGATGCCCACGGGCGGCGTGACGGTGGAGAACCTGCATGCATGGTTTGCCAGCGGCGCCGTGGCCGTGGGCATCGGCGGCAGCCTGAGTGGCCCGGGCGCCACGGGAGATTACGCGGCCGTGACGGCGCGTGCGCGCGCATTTGTGGCGAAGATGGCGGCCGTGCGTACGGCTAAGTCTTCTGGCTAGCTCCCGGCGGGCCGGGAATCTGCTACGCTAGGCGGGCAATGTCGCACGCCTCATAGACCAGAATATGTCCAACATCGCCCGCATCCTGCAAGACAGCCGCATCATCGCCATCGTCGGCATGTCCGACAAGCCCGAACGCGCCAGCCATGAAGTGGCCGATTACCTGCTGCGGCATGGCTACCGCGTATTGCCCGTCAATCCGGCCCTGGCCGGGCGCGACGTGCTGGGCCAGCGCGCCTACGCCACCCTGACGCAGGCTGCGGCGGCTGTCGCGCCGGCGCGCATCGACATCGTCGACTGCTTCCGCAAGTCCGAGGATATCCTGCCCATCGCCGAGGAAGCCATCGCCGTCAAGGCAGGCTGTTTGTGGCTGCAGCTCGACATCATCAACGAGCAGGCGGCGCAGCTGGCGCGGGCGGCGGGCCTGGAGGTGGTGATGAACCACTGCACAAAAATTGAGCACCGCAAGCTGGCGGTGGCGGCATGAAGGCGCGCACGCAATTTCGCGCCGGCCAGGGCTTCGAGCTGAACGAGGAATTCGCCGGCAAGCGCTTGCTGGGCGCCGCCACCAAGGCGGCCAACAAGAAGCTGACCCCAGCCCAGTGCAAGGCCCTGGACCGCGAGGAAACCGTGGCCCTGACGGCGCAGATCGCCGAGTGCCAGAGCATGCTGTATGCACAGCACAAGAAAAAAGTGCTGCTGGTCCTGCAGGGCATGGATACCTCGGGCAAGGATGGCACGGTCAAGGCGATCTTCAGCAATATCAATCCGATGGGCATCCGCGCCGTGGCGTTCAAGGGCCCCACCGATATCGAACTGGCGCACGACTACCTGTGGCGCGTGCACCAGCACGTGCCCGTCAAGGGCGAGATCGCCATCTTCAACCGCAGCCATTACGAGGATGTGCTGATCACGCGCGTGCAGGACATGATCGACAAGGCCGAATGCCAGCGCCGCTACGCGCAGATCCGCGATTTCGAGCGCATGCTGAGCGAAACGGGCACCGTCATCCTGAAAGTCTTCCTGCATATCTCGAAGGACGAGCAACGGGGACGGCTGCAGGAGCGGCTTGACGACCCGGACCGCCAGTGGAAGTTCGATCCCAACGATATCGCCCAGCGCAAGAAGTGGGATGGCTACCAGCGCGCCTATGAAACGGCGATCCGCGAGACCGATGCCGATCACGCGCCGTGGTACGTGGTGCCATCGAACTCCAAGACGCAGCGCAACCTGGTGGTCGCCTCGCTGCTGCTGGAAACGCTGCAGGGCATGAAGCTGGAATACCCGGCGCCGGACCCGAAACTGTCGTCTTTCAAGGTCGAGTAGAACTCAGGGCAGTTCAGCGCGGCGCCTGCGGAATCGGCCGCGCTGTGGCATAGTATCCCTCGTCGATAATTCAAACCAGACCGGAGATCCATATGCTGCAGTTGAAAGATCCTACCTTGTTGCGTCACCAGGCTTACGTGAATGGAGCCTGGGCGGATGCCGATGGTGGCCAGACGATTAACGTGAGCAATCCCGCCACCGGCGAGCATATCGGCACAGTGCCCCTGATGGGCGCGGCCGAGACGCGCCGCGCCATCGAGGCGGCCAATGCCGCCTGGCCTGCCTGGCGCAAGAAGACGGCCAAGGAACGCGCGGCCGTGCTGCGCCGCTGGCATGACCTGATCCTGGAAAACGCCGATGACCTGGCGCTGATCATGACCACCGAGCAGGGCAAGCCCCTGCCGGAGGCGAAGGGCGAAGTGCAGTTCGGCGCCTCGTTCATCGAGTGGTTTGCCGAAGAAGGCAAGCGCGTCGCGGGCGATACACTGCAATCGCCATGGCCGGACCGCCGCCTGGTCATCACCAAGGAACCGATCGGCGTGTGCGCCGCCATCACGCCGTGGAACTTCCCCGCCGCCATGATCACGCGCAAAGTCGGCCCGGCCCTGGCCGCCGGCTGCCCGATGGTCCTGAAGCCTGCCGAAGCGACGCCGTTTTCCGCGCTGGCGCTGGCCGTGCTGGCCGAGCGCGCGGGCGTGCCTGCGGGCGTGTTCAGCATCGTCACCGGTGCGCCGAAAGACATCGGCGGCGAAATGACCTCGAACCCCATCGTGCGCAAGCTGACGTTTACGGGTTCGACCCAGGTGGGCCGCTTGCTGGCGGAACAGTGCGCGCCGACGATCAAGAAACTCTCGCTGGAACTGGGCGGCAATGCGCCGTTCATCGTCTTCGACGACGCCGACCTGGATGCTGCAGTGGAAGGCGCCATCGCCTCGAAATACCGCAACGCGGGCCAGACCTGCGTGTGCGCCAACCGCCTGTACGTGCAGGACAGCGTGTATGACGCGTTTGCCGAAAAACTGGTGGCCGCCGTGGCCAAGCTGAAGGTGGGCAATGGCATCGAGGCGGGCGTCACGCAAGGCCCGCTGATCGACGCCAAGGCGGTGGCCAAGGTGGAAGAGCACGTGGCCGATGCCTTGGCCAAGGGCGGTCGCCTGCTGGCCGGCGGCAAGCGCCATGCGCTGGGTAATGGATTCTTCGAGCCGACCATCATCGCCGACGTGACGAACGACATGCGCGTGGCCACCGAAGAAACCTTTGGCCCGCTGGCGCCGCTGTTCCGCTTCAAGACCGATGAGGAAGTGATCGGGCTGGCCAACAACACGGAATTCGGCCTGGCCGCCTACTTCTATTCGCGTGACATCGGCCGCATCTGGCGCGTGGCCGAAGGCCTGGAAACGGGCATGGTTGGCGTTAACACGGGCCTGATCTCGAACGAGATCGCCCCCTTCGGCGGCGTCAAGCAATCGGGCCTGGGCCGTGAAGGGTCGACCTACGGTATCGAAGACTATCTCGTGATCAAGTACATCTGCATGGGCGGGATCTGACGCCGTTTAACGTGAGCCGCGGCGCGCAGCCAACCTGTCCAGCATGCCCTTGACCGCTTCCATCTGCGTGCCGCTCTTGCGGTAGAAATCCGGGTCGATCGGGTTGATGCTGGTGTAGCCCCAGAAATCCCAGCAGCCTTTCGGGTTGTACGGGTAGACGGGGCTCGGTTCGGCCTGCGGATACAGCACGATGATCTTGTTGGCATCCGCCACCTGGTTGTAGCCGGTGCTGGTATAGAAGCGGTCGCCGATCGCCTGCGTCGTCTGCAGGCAGCCGTGGAACACCACGTGCACGCGGCAGCTCTCGCTGTCGCAGGCTTTCGGGATGTAGGCGTAGCCCGTATTGTTCATGCTGGAGTAGGCGTTCTGGATGAAGCTGCGCTGGTTGAAGGCGATCAGCTTGCCCGTCAGGGTGGTCGACGACGGTTGCAGGTCCGGGTACAGGTGCTGCAGGATGTCGCGCGCCTGCACGAAGTCGCAGTCGTTGATGAACGGCGACTCCGTCACGGCGCAGGGCTTGTCCTGATTGTTGTCTGTGATGATGGCATGGCCCGCGCCGACCGTATCGACGAAGCGGATCTGCGCCGCCGGCGTGCCTGCCAGTTGATAGAATTTTCCCACCTGTTCCACCACCGGCCGCGTCACGGTCTGGTCTTTCGTTCCGCTGAACAGATACACGCGCTGGCGTTGCAGGTTGGCCGTGTCGTCGATGAGACGGGCGCGCGCAAAATCGTTCGCCGCGCGCAGCAATTCGCTGGCCACGGGCGGCGCCACCTGCGCGCTGCCCGGATTCATGCAGGTGGTCAGGGCATTCGTCAGGTAGGGAATGTAGGGGAAGCGGCCCGGTTGGCCCGAGCAGAAAAACGGGCCACCGGCGATGATGCCGGCGCCGGCCACCGTGGCCGAGTAGGCGACGGCAAATTGCGCCGCCATGAAGCCGCCCGAGGACAGGCCGGACACGGTGGTCTGGCTCAGGTCGGCCTGGTAGGCGGGCAGGGCGGCGGCATCGTTGCTCGCGGCGGGCTTGACGGCTTTGGCGGCCGTGGCGGCGTGCGCGCTTGCTGGCGCCAGGACGAGCAAGCTGGCGGCCAGCAGGGTGGTGGTTAGTGTGGTCAGGTGCGCGGTCAGGTGCGGGAAGGACATGGTGACTCCACAAGGCAAGGGCAGGAAGGCCGAGCATAGGTAAAAAAACTATGCGTTGGGCAAGTACTGCACTGTCGTTGATGTCGCTCAAGCTATCGCTGTTGTTGTGGCCCTCATGCGCGTGGGCGGCGTTTGACATAGAATGGTTTTTTTCCGTTCAACCATGGTGCCCCTCATGTCCAAGACCCTTGCCCAGCTGTTTGCGCTGACCACCCTTGCCGCCAGTGCCAGCCTGGCCGTGCCGGTCCATGCCGCCGAAACCGCGCCAGCGGCCTGTCCCGCCATCCTCAAGCAGACCTTCAATCGTTTGCAGGATGAGGCGCCGCAAAACCTGTGCCAGTACGCGGGCAAGGTCGTGCTGGTGGTCAATACGGCCAGTTATTGCGGTTTTACCAACCAGTATGAAGGGCTGGAAGCGCTGTACGCCAAGTACGGCAGCAAGGGCTTGGTGGTACTGGGCTTTCCGTCGAACGATTTCGGCAAGCAGGAGCCGGGCAACAGCAAGGAAATCGCCGATTTCTGCTACAACACCTATGGCGTGAAGTTTCCCATGTTCGCCAAATCGGCGGTTTCCGGCCCCACGCCGAACCCCCTTTACGTGGACTTGATCAAGCAGACGGGCAAGACGCCGGCCTGGAATTTCCATAAATATTTGATCGACCGCCACGGCAAGGTGGTGGAAAGCTTCCCCAGCAAGGTGACGCCGGACGACAAGAAACTCGTTGGCGCAGTGGAAAAAGCGCTGGCGATGTAAGTTGCCGACACACAAGCAGGCCTGCGCGCCTGCTTTTTTTAATGCCGCGCTTGTCGTCTTGCCATCATTGTCCTAAGCTGGTGGTTCGTGTCTGTCAAAACAACCATCAAGGAGATCATCATGGCGTATGTCGATGGATTTGTGGTGCCCGTACCGAAAGCCAAGCTCGATACCTATCTGGCCATGTCGCGCGCCTGCGGCGCCGTCTGGCGCGAATATGGTGCGCAGGAATTTCGCGAATGCGTGGGCGACGATGTCAAGCCGGGCAAGCTGACCTCGTTCCCGCAGGCGGTGGACTTGCAGGATGGCGAAGTGGTGGTGTTTTCCTGGATCGTGTTCGAATCGCGCGCCAAACGCGATGAAATCAACGACAAGGTCATGAAAGACCCGCGCCTGGCCGAGATGATGGATCCGGCCAAGCTGCCGTTCGATGGCAAGCGGATGATTTATGGCGGCTACGAAATGCGCGTAGACGCTTAATTGACAAGCTGCGCCATCATGGCGCCGCGCAGCGCATTGCACACGACGATCGCCTCGGCCCGCGCCAGCATGGGACGCGTGATGATGGTTTCCCGCGCATCCCAGGCGGGATCGGCCAGCATGGCCGCGCGCTGCACGCCGGGCAACAAGCCGCAGGACAGGGGTGGCGTGTACCAGCGGCCATCGAGCCGGACGAAGACATTGCTGCGCCCGCCCTCCGTCAGTTCGCCCCGCTCGTTAAAGAACAGCATGTCGAAGCCGCCTTGCGCCTCGGCCGCGCGCCAGGCCGCGTCGTAGCACGCGCGCACGCTGCTCTTGTGGCGCAGGAACAGGTCGTCGGCAGTCGTGGCGTCGGGCGCCAGCAGGATGTTGACCATCTCAGGCAAGGCGGTGAGGGCACCGCTTTGCGTCGTAAACTGGCCGCCCTGGCGCAGCGCCAGGCGCAGGCGGAAGGGGATATCGTCGGAGCGCGCCGCGCAAGCCGCCTGCAGCGCGGCGCGGGCAGCGTCCGCATCCCAGGCAAAATTAAAATAGGCGCAGGAGGCGGCCAGGCGCGCCAGGTGGCGTTCCTGCTGGCGGCAGCCATAGTCGCGGCTGGCGTGCAGGGTTTCGAACAGTTCGAAGTCGTTCGTGAGGCCCGTGAGGAAGCGCGCCTTGAGCTGGCACTCCGCAAATTCCTCGTGCGGGTCGCTGTCGAGCACGATGCCGGCACCCACGCCCATTTCGCCGCGCCGCATGCCGCCAGGGCCAGCCGGCTGCAGAGCCAGCGTGCGGATCGGCACGGACATGCAAAAGTCGCCCACGGCGTGGGCGGCGCCAGCGTTTGGTGGATCGAACCAGCCGATGGCGCCCGTGTAGATGCCGCGCGGCGCCCCTTCCAGTTCGGCGATGATTTCCATGGTGCGGCGTTTCGGCGCGCCCGTGATCGAACCGCACGGATACAAGGCCTGGAAGATGTCGGCCAGCGAGGCGTCGCCGCGCAGGCGTGCCTGCACGGTGGAGGTCATTTGCAGCACGCTGCTGTAGCGCGTCACTTCGAACAGGGCGGGCACATTGACGGAGCCCGTGGCGGCGATGCGGCCGATGTCGTTGCGCAGCAGGTCGACGATCATCAGGTTTTCCGCGCGATTCTTCGGGTCATGGGCCAGGGCCTTGGCGCGGCGCGCATTTTCTTCCACCTGTTCGGCGGGAGCGGCCGGCGCCGTGCCTTTCATGGGACGCGCCGTCAGCTCGCCTTGCGCATGGCGCACGAACAGCTCCGGCGACAGCGACAGCAGGGCGCCGCCACCGGGCAGCATCACCAGCGCGCCATACGGCACGGGCTGGCGCGCGCGCAGCCGCGCATACAGAGCCAGGGGCGAGCCGAAGGCGTCGAAGCGCAAACGATACGTGTAGTTGACCTGGTAGGTGTCGCCGGCCACGATGTAGTCGTGGATGCGGTGCAGTGCGCGCGTGAATTCGGCTTGATCCACATTCGCGCGAATATCGGCCACGCCGGCCGGCGCGGTGTCCGCGCGGACGCGTTCGTCCAGCCACTGCGCCACGTCCTCCTGCGACAGCTGGGTGCAATGGTCAAAGACGAGCACTTGCGCCAGCGGTGGCGCGCCGGGGCCGGGGGCGCGCGGCGGCATGGCCAGCAAGTGCGCGCCCAGCTCGTAGCTGCACACGCTGACGGCGTACTGGCCGCGTTTTAAAGCCCCTTGCAGCCCTTCGAGCAGGGCCGGCCACTGCTCCCCCTCGCTGCACCGCAAGACCGCCGCCAGGCCCGTGTACAGGCGCGAACCGGCGCCGGGTGTGCTGGCGTCGTCGAGCAGGGCGAAACAGTCGGTGTGCATGGGGACAGCCGCGGCGATGACTTACCCCAGCAGCATGGCGATTTGCAGCGCCGCTTCCTGGGAGGGATTGATCTTGAAGCCGCTCTTGGCGTAGCGGTGCCAGCGTCCGATGACGAAGCTGACGATCAGGGTGGCGCGCGCCGCCACTTCGCTTTCCTTGCCATGGCCTTCGGCGGCGGCCACGCGCAAGGCCTGCTTGAGCGCCAGTTCCACGCGGTCGTAGAACTGGTTCATGCGCACTTGCAGGCGCTCGTCCTCATTCACCAGCGCATCGCCGATCAGCACGCGCGTCATGCCCGGATTGCTGATGGCGAAATTGAGCAGCATGCCGACGATGTCGCGCGTCTGCGTCATGCCGTCGCTGTGCTTTTCCGCGATCTGGTTGATCAGGCCGAAAACGCTCGACTCGATGAATTCGATCAGTCCTTCGAACATTTGCGCCTTGCTGGCGAAATGGCGGTACAGGGCCGCTTCCGACACGGCCAGTCTGGCCGCCAGTGCGGCAGTGGTGATCTTTTCGCCTTTCGGCTGCTCCAGCATTGCGGCGAGGGCCTGAAGAATTTGTAGCCTGCGTTGGCCCGGCGGTGTGCTTGCCATATTTTCTCTTGTCGTTAAAAAAATGCTGCCTTGATGGGGCGTTCCGTCACCGCCGCTAGCGGTGCGGCTTCCGGCGTCAACCGGAAGCCCAGGAGTCCCCTTCAACGCAGGCGGTGAAGGCGGCGTACCAAATGCCGGACAGATTTTACTTTGACATCGACGTAAGCGGGGCGATTTAACGCCTTGGGCAGCTTCGCCACGCCGATCGGATCGGCCATTTTCAGGTATTGCGTGACCCAGGCCGTGCGCATGCCCAGTTTTTTTGCGCCCTTCAGGTTGGCCAGGGTGTCTTCCACCAGGATGCAGCGGCCAGGGCGGATCTGGTGCTTGCGCATCAGTTTGCGCAGCATCAGCGTCGATGGCTTGGGCCGCAGCTGGCGGTGCACATGCATCGCCTCAATGGCGATATGCTGCGCAAAGTGCCGGCGCAGGCCCAGATGGCGCATCACGTCGCTCGAGTAGCGCAGCGGCGCGTTGGTGAGTAAAATTTTACGGCCAGGCAGGCGTTTGAGTAAAGCCCCCAGCCCCCGCTCGGCGCGTATCATGGCGCGCAAATCGTCGAAGGCGTGCGTCTCGTGCAAAAAATGCGCGGCCTGCACCTGATGGTGCTTGACCATGCCCAGCAAGGTGGCGCCATAGCGGCGCCAGTAAGCCGCGCGCGCCGCATTGACGATGGCGTCGTCGGCCGGCGTCACGCCGTCGCCCAGCACGCGGGCAATATACGTGTTCATATTGGCCGTGATGGTGGGGAAGATGGCGTGCGAGGCATTGTGCAGCGTGTTGTCGAGGTCAAACAGCCAGACCGGCGACGAGCGGTTAAGATGGGACACAGGCACAGGAGTCTTTAGGCAAGATGATAAGCAAGATGAAAAATTCAACAATCAGGAAAACCATGCGACGCCAGATTATAGTGATGTTTTGCGGATTATTCTTGTTGCCGTTGCCAGCGGCCTTCGCCGAAGTGCCGCCCGTGGCGCAAAACCGGGGTGCCCTGTTCAGAGTGCAGGACGCCGGCCACACCCTGTATTTGTTCGGCACCATCCACGTCGGCGCCCCCGACTTTTATCCGCTGGAACCCACCGTGACGCAGGCGCTGCATCAGGCTGGCGCGCTGGCGCTGGAGATCGATCCCGGCGCCGACCCGCGCGCCGCCCTGGGCGCCGTGCTGAAATACGGCATGGAGGCGCCGGGCAGCCAAGTGCCGGCCGACTGCCGCCAGACCCTGGCCCCGCGCCTGGCGCCGCTGTTGCAAAAATACGGCATTCCGGCCGAAGCGGTGGCGCAGATGAAACCGTGGATGCTGGCCAGCATGCTGGCCATCGGCGAGTTTTCCACCCTGGGCTACCGCTCCGACCTGGCGGTCGACAATTATCTGTCGCAGCAGGCCAAGGCGCGCAAGATCCCCGTGCTGGAACTCGAGTCGATGGAAGGCCAGCTGGCGCTGTTTGGCGCGATGACGCCGCTCGACCAGTGCCGTTTCCTGGAAGACGGCGTGGCCTCGATCGAGGACCAGGAACAAAGCCAGGAAGCGCGCGAGATCGCCAACGCCTGGCGCACGGCCGACGCGGCCGCCTTCGACAAGCTGGCGGCAAAGGCAGCGACAGACCCTTCGTTCGCCGCGCAGTTCGTACAAAAGGTGTTGTTAGATGGCCGCAACCCGGCCCTGGCCGACGGCATCGCCAAGTTGCTGGCGCGCGAAAAGCACAGCCTGGCCGCCATCGGCGTGCTGCACCTGGTCGGAACGAAAAGCGTGCCGGAACTATTGCGCCAGAAGGGCTTGAAGGTCGAGCGGGTGTATTGAAACGCGGAGTAAATGCGGGCTACAGATAGCAGAGCAGATGGAAAAGTGTTCAGGGCAAGGCGGACTGACGAAGACAGTACGAATGTACGGCGAGGAAGGACAACGCCGCCTTGGGCATTTTTACAGCTGCGGGGAAAGGATACTGGTGCCCTTGACGTGGATCGAACACGTGGCCTCTCCCTTACCAAGGGAGTGCTCTACCACTGAGCTACAAGGGCAAATTAAAAGCGGCGCCAGGTGATCTGCGCCGCCAAACTACTCGCTGTGATGCATTGCGATTTTTTTAGTGCGAACGGATCATAGTACCAAAAGCCTGCTCGGTCAACACTTCCAGCAATAATGAGTGTTCGATGCGGCCATCGATGATGTGCACCGTGTTCACGCCGGACTTGGCGGCGTCGAGCGCGGACGAGATCTTCGGCAGCATGCCGCCCGAGATCGTGCCATCGGCGAACATCTCGTCGATTTCGCGCGCGGACAGGTCGGTCACCAGGTTGCCCTGCTTGTCCTGGACGCCGGCGATGTTGGTCATCATGATCAGCTTTTCCGCTTTCAGGATTTCCGCGATCTTGCCGGCTACGACATCGGCGTTGATGTTGTAGGCCTGGCCATCCTGGCCGAAACCGATCGGCGAAATGATGGGAATGAAGGCATCGTCCTGCAGCGCCTTGACGACGGCCGGGTTGATCGCGTCGATCTCGCCGACAAAGCCGATGTCGAGGAATTCGCCCGGATGTTCGCGGTCCGGCATCTGCATCTTGCGCGCGCGGATCAAGCCGCCATCCTTGCCCGTCAGGCCGACAGCCTGGCCGCCGTAATGGTTGATCAGCATGACGATATCCTGCTGCACTTCGCCGCCCAGCACCCACTCCACCACTTCCATGGTTTCTTCATCGGTGATACGCATGCCTTGCACGAAGGTGCCTTGCTTGCCGATTTTTTTCAGTGCGTTGTCGATCTGCGGTCCGCCGCCATGCACCACGACCGGGTTCATGCCGACCAGCTTGAGCAGGATGACGTCGCGCGCGAAGCCGTGCTTCAGGCGTTCGTCCGTCATGGCATTGCCACCGTATTTGATGACGATGGTCTTGCCATGGAAATTGCGAATGTAGGGAAGGGCCTCGGCCAGAATCTGCGCCTTGATTTGCGGCGACACCGCCGTCAAGTCGTCATTCATGTCCAGGTTCAAGTTAGCTAGTTGATTCATGGCGAGTCCGGAAAATAGATTTGTGCGATTTTACAGGGAAGAAGAAAATCCTGGAGGCATTATAGGGCGATCTTGTTGTATTTTCCCTGATGATCCTATAGTCTGGCCCGATATGTCCCCCAGCCAGCCCTTTTACTGCCCGTTACATCTGCGTCGCATCCCGTCGCAGCATGACACACACTTGCCAATTCAAACACAGCCATGAGCGTATGCACCCGCTGCGGCGCCACCTTCCAGTGTGGCCAGACTGACCCGCAGGCCAGCGGACCCTGCTGGTGCTTGGCCCTGCCGCCAGCCGTTCCCGTGCCCGGCGGCGCCGTCGGCTGCTGGTGCCCAGCCTGCCTGCAAGCGCATATCGCCACCCTGACACCCCCTGTAAAAGCCATCACGTCGGCCAATTAAGCGCTTCGATATAAATTGCTTTGCAATAAACCTTGCATTCCGTAGGGGAATACGTTCAGACTTCAATTTTTAAGAATTTCTTATAGGAAAGTTATGCGCTTCAGGGATATCCGCATCGGCGTGCGCATCAATGCCGGTTATGCCATTTTGATCGTGCTGATGCTGGTCGTCATCGTCCTGGCCGGTAGCCGCATCTATGCCATCCGCGCCGAGACCGACGATATCCTGCAGCGCGACTGGGTCGCCGCCAAAGCCACCAGCAAGATCCATGGACTGGCGCGCGAGGCGGCCACGCGCATTCCCAGCCTGCCGAACCAGCACGAATTGGCACGGCGCCAGGCGAATCAGGCGCACCTGGAAGCGATCAAGCAAGGCATCGATGAACAGGTGCGCATCCTCGATGGTCTCGATGCGCGGCCGGAAGAACGGCGGCTGCTGGAACAGATGCACCTGGCACGCGCCGACTACTATGGCTCGCTCAAGACGATGTTCGAACTGGTCGAGCGCGGCGAGGATGCTGCCGCGGAGCTGGCCATGCGGACGCAGACCTTGCCGGTGCTGGAAAAAGTGCTGCTGTATGTGGGCCAGCTCGATGACTTGCAGCAGCAACTGATACGCGACAGCGCGGCCAGGATACGCGACGATATCGATACGTCGCTGATCCTGATGGGTGGTATCGGGCTGGCAGCCCTGTTGATCGGCCTGGCCTTTGCCTGGTCGGCGCGCTCGATCACGCGTCCCTTGGGCGAGGCGGTGGCGATCGCTACGCGCGTGGCCAAAGGCGACTTCAGTTCCGTCATCGAAGTGACGTCGCGCGATGAGACGGGCGAATTGCTGCAGGCGCTGAAAAACATGAGTACCAACCTGGCCGTCGAGCAGGATCTGCGGCATGCCGTCGAAGTGGCCGAGGATGCGACCAAGATGAAGTCGGACTTCCTGGCGAATATGTCCCATGAAATTCGCACGCCGATGAACGGTATCATCGGCATGACCCACCTGGCGCTGCAGACGGAACTCACCTCGACCCAGCGCAACTACCTGGAAAAGGTGGAATCGGCATCGAAGAACCTGCTGGCCATCATCGACGACATCCTCGATTTCTCGAAGATCGAGGCGGGCAAGATGGCCTTTGAAAAAGTCGATTTTTTCCTCGAGGACGTGCTGGCGCAGATCGCCGACCTGTCCGTGATGCGTGCCCAGGACAAGGGGCTCGAACTGCTGTTCGACATCGCCCCCGACGTGCCGAACGCATTGCAGGGCGATCCGCTGCGCCTGGGCCAGGTGCTGATCAACCTGACCAACAATGCCATCAAATTTACGGACAAGGGCGAGATCGTCGTCAGCATCCGCCTGCAGCAGCTGGAAGAACATGCGGCGGTGCTGCGTGTCGATGTGCGCGACACGGGCATCGGCCTGACGCCGCCCCAGCGCAGCAAATTGTTCCAGGCATTTACCCAGGCCGACACGTCCACCACGCGCCACCATGGCGGCACCGGCCTGGGGCTGACCATCAGCAAGCGCCTGGTGGAAATGATGGAAGGCGAAATTGACCTGGTCAGCGAAGCGGGCGTGGGCAGCACCTTTTTCTTTACGGCCCGCTTCGGCCTGGCCGCCGTGCCGCGCGACAGCCTGCCAGTGCCGTCGCAGTTCCAGGGCCTGCGCGTGCTGGTGGTCGATGATAACCCCAGCGCGCGCGAAATTTTCGTCAGCATGCTGACGGCGCTCGGTTTCGATGCGCGTGCCGTGTTTGGCGGCGTGCTGGCCATCGGCGCCGTGGCGCAGGCGCGCACCGAGGGGCGCCCGTACGGGCTGGTGCTGATGGACTGGAAAATGCCGGGCATGAACGGCCTCGATACGCTGGCCGGCATCCGTGCCGATGCCGCCGGCATCGATGCGACGCCGGCCTGTATCATGGTCACGGCCTTCCATCGCGAAGCACTGCTGGAGGCGGCGCGCCAGCGGGAATTGCCGCTCGATGGCGTATTGAACAAGCCGGTCAGCGCCTCGACCCTGCTCGACCAGATATCGTTCGTGTTTGGCGGCGTGACAGGGCAGAGCCGCAAGACGCAGCGCCAGAGCAGCTACCGCGACGACGAACGCGCCCTGCGCGGCGCCTGGCTGCTGCTGGTGGAGGATAATGAGGTGAACCAGGAAGTGGCGCAGCATATTCTCAACGACGCCGGCATTCGTGTCGACATCGCGAGCAATGGCGCCATCGCGCTGGCGAAGATCGAGGAAAACGCCTATGACGGCGTGCTGATGGATTGCCAGATGCCGGTGATGGATGGCTACCAGGCCACCCGCAAGCTGCGCCAGGATCCCCGTTTTTCGGATTTGCCGGTGATCGCCATGACGGCCAATGCCATGGTCGGCGACAAGGAAAAATGCCTGGACGCCGGCATGAACGATTTCATCGCCAAGCCGATCGACGTGGCGCAGCTGTTCGGTACCCTGGCGCGCTGGATCGCGCCGGCCGCGCCGCAGGAAATGACTGTGCTGGTGGCGCAGCCGGAAGCGGAGCTGCCCGTGATCGCCGGCCTGAAAATGGCGGAGGCCATGCGGCGCGTAGGCGGCAATGCCACGTTGATGCGAAAATTGCTGGATCGCTTTGTGGAAACCCAGTTCGATGCCATGCAGCGCATCGTCGCTGCCATCGAGAACAATCAGCTCGAGACGGCAATCCGGGAAGCGCATACCCTGAAGGGCCTGGCCGGCAATATCGGCGCCGGTGGCCTGGCCGACAGCGCGGCGCGGGTCGAGCATTTGCTCAGCCTGGGATCGCATGACGGCTTGCCGCAGGCACTGGCGGCCTGCACCCTGGCGCTCGACGAACTGGTGCCGAAGATCGTGCTGGCCATGCAGTCGCGCAGCAATGTGCCCGAGCCGGGCAACGCCGTGGCGGCACCGGTGGACCGGGCATACCTGGAGGCGGGCTTGCGCGAACTGTCGCAACTGCTGCAGCAGGACGATGCGCAGGCCGTCAAGCATCTCGATGGCATCGGTCCCGTGCTGGTCGCGGCCGGGCAGGCGGAACATGCGCGCCAGCTGAAGCGCATGCTGGGACAATACGATTTCGAAGGTGCGCTGGCGCAGCTGGGCGAGGTGGCCGATGCGCTGGAACTGACACTGTGACAAGGATAACTATGCAGAGCGAAGGACGGGCATGAGAGCGCCAGCAAGCAAGCCAACCATCCTGGTAGTCGACGACACGCCAGACAATATCGACCTGCTGCGCGCGGTGCTGGAAGACGATTATCGCACCAAGATCGCCGTCAATGGCGAGCGCGCCCTGAAGATCGCCGCCGGCGGCGACCAGCCCGATCTGATCCTGCTCGACATCATGATGCCGGGCATGAGTGGCTACGATGTGTGCCGCGCGCTGAAGGCCGATGCCGCCACGGCCGGCATCCCCGTGATTTTTGTGACCGCCATGAGCGAAGTGGCCGACGAGCAGCTGGGCCTGGCCCTGGGCGCCGTCGATTACATCACCAAGCCGATTTCGGCGCCCATCGTGCTGGCCCGTATCAAGACGCAGCTGGCGATGAAGCAGATGCAGGATTTTTTGCGCGACCAGAATCATTACCTGGAAACGGAAGTCGAGCGCCGGGTGCAGGAAGTGGCGGCGCTGCAGGACGTCACGATACACGCCATGGCTTCGCTGGCCGAGACGCGCGACAGCGAGACGGGCAACCATATCCGTCGCACCTCGCACTACCTGAAGGCGCTGGCCGAGAAAGTGCGCGACCTGCCGCGCTTCCGCGATTTTTTGACGGACAAGAATATCGAACTGCTGTTCAAGACGGCGCCGCTGCACGATATCGGCAAGGTGGGCATCCCCGACCATATTTTGCTCAAGCCGGGGCGTTTCGAGCCGCACGAAATGGCCATCATGAAGACGCACACCACCCTGGGGCGCGACGCCATCCTGGCGGCCGAGCACGAGCTGGGCATCGAGGTCGATTTCCTCAAGTACGCGAAAGAGATCGCCTACAGCCACCATGAAAAATGGGATGGCAGCGGTTACCCGCAAGGGCTGGCTGGCGAAGACATCCCGATTTCGGCGCGCCTGATGGCGCTGGCCGACGTGTATGACGCCCTGATCAGCCGACGCATCTACAAGCAGGGCATGGAGCATGCACAGGCCGTGCAGATTATCATCGAGGGGCGCGGTTCGCACTTTGACGCCGAGATCGTCGACGCCTTCCTGCAGATCCAGGACCAATTCATCGCCATCTCCAGCCGCTATGCCGATGGCGTGTGCGAGATCGCCGACAAGCAGCGGCAGATCGCGCCATATACCGAAAACATCAGCTGACGGTCTTGAAGAAGCGCAGCTGCTTTTTGCGACCGGCGGCTGGCGTCCGGGCCTTTGCCGTCGGCCGCATGACTGCCGCTGTCGCTGCCGCCTGACCAGGCATGGCCGGCGCCGTGCATGCCACATCCAGATCAGTGCTTAGCTGACGGTCTTGAAGAAGCGCAGCATCTCGCGGCTGGCGTCCGGCCCTTTTCCGTCCGTGTAGCTGCCGTTATTGCTGCCGCCGGACCAGGCATGGCCGGCGCCGTGGATGACCCAGTGTTCTCCCAGCGGCGAGCCATCGGCCTGGCTGTGCGTGGTGCGCGTGTAGCGGTGGCCATTCGGCACGCTGCCGTCGATGGATGCCGCCTTGGCCGCCTTGCCGCCCGCCTGACTGCGCACGCCCTGGGCAATCAGTTCATCGCCATTGCGCGGGTTGACGGTGGTGTCGCGGTCGCCATGGAAAACGATGATGGGGACGCCGCCCGCCGGCGCCTTGCGCTGGGCACTGGGCATGGCGCCGCCCTTCATGGCGGCCAGCGCCGACGGCAAGTCCTGCGCCGAAGCGAAGGGCAGGCCCGAATGCACGCCAACGGCGGCAAACAGCTCGGGGTACAAGGTGCCGACGATGACGGCCATGGCGCCGCCCGCCGACAGGCCGGCGACGAACACTTCGCGTTCATTCACCGGGTAGTCGTCGATGACTTGCCGCGCGATGCCGGCGATCAGCGACGGTTCGCCCTGGTCGCGCTGCTGGTCGATGGCGTTGAACCAGTTCCAGCAGCGTGAACTGTTGGCACCCTGCGTCTGCGCCGGATAGACGACAAAACATTCCTTTTCTTCGGCCAGCGCATTCATCTGCGTGCCGGCGGCGAAATCGTCGGGATTTTGCGTGCAGCCGTGCAGCATCACGATCAGCGGCATGGCCTGGCCGTGATAGCTGCTGGGGATATACAGCTTGTACGAACGCGTGCCCGCATGGTTGCGGTATACGCCGTCGATGAACTGCGCGCCAGCGGGTATTTCCGCCGGCGTGGCGGCCGGCGCGTTGAAGCCGGGCGGATGAAAATTCGGCAGCTCGAAGCTGGGCATGTCGAAGCTGTGCTGGCCCAGGCCGGCGGGCACGCCCAGGCGCGCCATGAAATCCTGCGCGAATTCCTGCGCCGCCTGCGCGGGCGTGGGCGGCACAGATGCCGCTTCCGGTGCGGCGTCCGCTTGCGGCTGCGCGGCGCGGGCCTGCGCTGGCGCCGGTGGCGGATTAATGTCGCGCATCGGCTGCGGTGGCGGCGCTTGCGTGGACGCCGCGTGCGGCGTCAGGCCGGCGGCAGACAGCGCCTGCTGGATCGCTTCGGTGGCGGCGGCGGGACCGCTGCCCATCAGATTACGGGTCGCTGCGCGCATCTGCGCCAACATGTTGAGAGGTAGTTTCATGACCATCCTTAACGGTGCCGCGCATCGGCCGGGTCATAGCCGCAAACCAATACGCTAGTGAATTCGCCCTGCGAGCGCCGTCTTGACGACGGTGCTGGCGTGCAGGGCACCTAATACGAAAATCGACTCGATGGTGGCCAGTGCCAGTTCCACGGAGACGTCGCTGGCGATGCTGGCCAGTCCCAGCACCTGGATCTGCAGGCGCTGGCCGGCTGCCTGGATCGCTTCCAGGTCGGCGCGCGAATAGTGCTGCATGCCCAATACCAGGCTTTTACGGGCGACGGTTTGTTTCACCACGTCGGCGTGGATACCCAGCTGGTTGCGGATGGCCGTACGGATCAGATCCGTGCGGTTGGAATAAAATCCCTCCTGAACCAGCAAATCGATCTGCCCCAGGTCGATCAAGCCGAGGTTGATCGTGATTTTCTCGGATTCCCCAATTTTGGGCTTGCTGTCTTGCTTGGCCATATCTCTCCAAAAACTCCACGTGGCATCCAATTGCCATCTGTATGGATGGTAGTATAGTTGTGTAATATCTCAAGTCAAGCAGGATCTGGCCTGATCGTGTTGTAGGACGGGCACCCGCAGAGTGAAAACCAGCTGCAAAATAAATTTCCGGGAGATGCGTTTTTGAGCATGCTTTCGCTTGAAAATATACTCACAGAAACATTGCATGCCGACGCCGTCGACGCGCCGGCGCGGTTTCGCGGCATAATGAAAGCCTTCACGTTTACCGATGCCGCTCCATGATGGTCGCTACCCCACCTCCGCCAGCCGTTCCGCTCCCCTTGCCGTCGCCGGTGCCGTCGCCCTGTGTCAGCCTGTGCAAGATGAACCGCAACAGCGGCTTGTGCGAAGGCTGCTTGCGCACGCTCGACGAGATCATCGCCTGGAGCAAGGCCGACGACGATTTCAAGCGCGCCGTGTGGGCCGAATTGCCAGGACGCGAATCTTTGCTCGATTTCGAGCCCGACTACTGAGGAAGCCCATGTCGCGATCGCCAGCGCTGTTCCCCGATGCCATGCAGGTGTTTGAACGCGGCTGGCTGTCGTCGAATAACATCCTGTTCCAGGGGAAGGATGACACGGCCCTGATCGACAGCGGCTATGTCACGCATGCGCCGCAAACCCTGGCCCTGCTGCGCCACAGCCTGGCCGGCCGACCGCTGGACCGCCTGTTCAACACCCATCTGCACTCCGACCATTGCGGCGGCAACGCGCTGCTGCAAGCCGCCTACGGCTGCCAGACGGCCATTCCGGTCTCGGAAGCGGACAAGGTGCGCAGCTGGGACGTGGACACCCTCAGCTTCCAGGCCACGGGCCAGCAATGCCCGCGCTTCGGCTTTGACGCCACCGTCTCGCCCGGCGACAGGTTGACCTTGGCCGACATGGCCTGGCAGGCGCTGGGCGCACCGGGCCACGACCCGCACTCGCTGATTTTTTACTGTGCCGACGAGGGCATCCTCATTTCCGCCGACGCCCTGTGGGAAAACGGCTTTGGCGTGATCTTCCCCGAACTCGATGGCGGCTCCGGCTTTCTGGAAGCGCGCGCCACCTTGGACCTGATCGCCAGCCTGGACGTGCGCGTCGTCATTCCCGGCCACGGGCGGCCGTTCCAGGACGCCGCCGGCGCCCTGCAGCGCGCGTATTCGCGCCTCGACTACCTGTCGTCGGACCCCGTGCGCAATGCGCAGAATGCGGTGAAAGTGCTGCTGAAATTTTTGCTGCTGGAACGCCAGCGTATCGCCCTGGCCGCCATACCGGCCCTGTTGCGCGGCATGCCCATCTTCGAAGAGGCCAACCGGCGCTTCCTGCGCCAGGAGGCGGCCGCGCTGGCCGAGTGGGCCGTGTCGCAGCTGGTGAGGGCTGCGGCGGCAAGAGTCGAGGGTGAGTACTTGCTCAACGAGGGCTGAAACGGACTTGCGATAAATTCAGCACGATCGTACTTTTTCTGCACTATAATCAACGTTCAGTGTGTCTTTCATCCCGATCAACTTTCCAGCGAGTCCGCCATGGCATTGCCTGTTGCGTTGCAAAACCTCTCCTTACCCGTTATCGCCTCGCCGATGTTCATCGCCAGCGGCCCGGCCCTCGTCGCGGCGCAGTGCAAGGCCGGCATCGTCGGTTCCTTCCCCGCGCTGAACGCGCGTCCGGCCGAATTGCTCGACACCTGGCTCACGGATTTGCAGGCCGAACTGGCCGCCTTCCAGGCCGCCAATCCCGATAAAAAAGTGGGACCGATCGCCGTCAACCAGATCGTGCACCAGTCGAACGACCGCCTGGCGCACGATGTGGAAGTGTGCGTGAAACACCGGATTCCCATCATCATTTCCTCGCTGCGCGCGCCGCCCAAGGAAATGCTCGACGCCATCCACAGCTATGGCGGCATCGTGCTGCACGATGTGATCTCGATCCGCCACGCGAAAAAGGCGCTGGAGGCGGGCGTCGACGGCTTGATCCTGGTGGCCAGCGGTGCTGGCGGCCATGCGGGCACCCTGTCGCCATTCGCGCTGGTGGGCGAAGTGCGCAAATTCTTCGACGGCCCGCTGGCGCTATCCGGTTCGATTGCCACGGGCGACGCCGTGCTGGCCGCGCAAGCCATGGGCGCGGACTTTGCCTACATCGGTTCGCGCTGGCTGGCGACCAAGGAATCGAACGTCAGCGACGGTTACCGCGATGCCATCGTCGATTCCAGCGCGGCGGACATCGTCTACACCAACCTGTTTACGGGCGTGCACGGCAATTACCTGAAAAAATCGATCGTCGCGGCCGGACTCGATCCGGAAGCCTTGCCCGAAGCGGACAAGAGTTCGATGAATTTTGGCTCCGGCAGCGCCAAGGCCTGGCGTGACATCTGGGGCGCGGGCCAGGGCGTGGGCTTGATGGATGACGTGCCGAGCGTGGAAGAGATGGTGGCGCGCCTGAAGGCCGAATACGATGCGGCGCGCGCGCGGTTGAAGCTGTAATGCTGGTGAGGGTGTCGGATTACGCGCTGCGCGCTAATCCGACCTACGCCACCGGGCACTGGTAGGTCGGATTAGCGCAGCGTAATCCGACAACCACTGTTACATCACTCCTGCTTCAAATCCTCGGGCTTGATGGCCCACAGCCCCGGCAAGTTGCGCCAGTAGCCGTACGCATCCATGCCGAAGCCGACGACGAAGCGGTTCGGGATCACCAGGCCGACGATGTCGGCCTGCACGGGCTTTTTCTTGCCGATGGCCTTGTCGGCAAACACGGCCAGGATGACTTCGGAGGCGCCCATGTCCAGCAAACGCTGCTTGACGTGCGCCAGGGTTTCGCCTTCGTCGAGAATATCGTCGAGCACGATGACGGTGCGGCCCGCTACGTTCGAGCGGGGGATGACTTTCCACACCACTTCGCCACCCTTGTCGTCGTCGCCGTAGCGGCTCACATGGATGTAGTCGAATTCGAGCGGGAAGCTCAGTTGCGGCAGCAGGTTGCCCGTAAACACGACGGCGCCGCCCATCACCCCCAGCACCAGCGGGAATTCCTTGGAATCCGCGGCGTTGAAGCGCGTGTTGAGCACATCGGCCATGCGCGTGATCGACGCCTGCACGGTATCTTGGTCGAACAGCAGTTCCGCGTTCTTGATCAGGTCACGGGCACGGTTGTGATGAAATTCTTGCATGGACTCTTGCATGGCGATGAATGGGGCTGATGGTCAATGCCGGTATTATCCCGCAAATCGGCCTTATTTGTAATCGCGCATGTCGTCAATGACCTTGCCATCCAGCGCCAGGCTGCCCACGGCCACCAGCACCACGTCGCCGCGCAGCTTGGTCAGTTCGCGGATCGAGCCGATGATGGCTTCCACGCCGCTGGCGTCCGTCGGATCGTCGACTTCGCAATGCAAAGCCATCTCGTCGTTGGCCATGCGCCCGGACACGACCAGCCGCGCCTTCCTGATTTGCGGATGGCGGCGCGCGATGTCATGCACCTGCGACGGATGCACGAACATGGCGCGCACCTTGGTGGTTTGATCGGCGCGCCCCATCCAGCCTTTGATGCGCGTATTCGTGCGGCCGCACGGCGAATCCGGCGCGTCCATCAGCACGGCCGATAAGTCTCCCGTGGCGAAGCGGATCAGCGGGTAGTCGGCATTGAAGACGGTGACGACGACTTCACCCACTTCGCCCGGCGCGACGGGAATGCCGCTGCCCGGATGGACGATTTCAAGCAGGACGTTTTCATCGACGACCATGCCCGGATTGAGCTTGCCATTGCTGGCCGTTTCATAGGCGATGCTGCCGATATCGGCCGAGGCGTAGGTCTGGAACACGTGCGGCACGCCGTTCTCTGCAAACCAGCTGCGCAGCGATTCGGGCAAGGCTTCCGCGCCCATCACGGCCTTGGTGACGCTGCTGATGTCGGCGCCCATTTCGCGCGCCTTCTCGATGATCAGTTTTAAAAATGACGGCGTGCCGATATACGTATCGGGCTTCAGGTCGACCATCGCCTGCACCTGCATTTCCGTCTGCCCGATGCCGGCCGGGATGACGGTGCAGCCGATGCGCGCGGCGCCCCCTTCGACCATGAATGCAGCCGGCGTGAAGTGATACGAAAAACAGTTCTGCAGCAAGCCGCCGGCGCGCACGCCGGCCGCATACATGGGCCGCGCGAAGCGCCACCAGTCGGGGCCGCGGCCTTCCGGATCGAAGATGGGACCGGGCGAGACGAACACGCGCGCCAGGGCGTTTTTCGGCGTCGTGTTCAAGCCGCCGAACGGCAGCGCGTCGTGCTGCAATTGCTTGAGGTCGGACTTGCGCGTCACGGGCAGCTGCGCCAGCGCGGCGCGGCTGGTGATGTCGGCCGCGTGGACGCCATCGAGAATGCGGGCCCAGCCCGGCGCCTTTTGCGCGCGCGCGATCAGCTGCGGCAGGCCGGCCATCAATTCGCGTTCGCGCGCTTCGGCGGTGCGCGTTTCCAGACTGTCGAGCGTATCGTTCATGTCAGTCATTCTCCAATTGTCAGTGCATGTTGATTCGCACGTCCGGCCATCAGGACCGCCGTGCGCGTTGCAGCCAAGGGTTTTGATGAATCAGGCCAGCCAGCGCTTGCGGCGGCGGTAGAACTTCATGTCGCGGAAGCTCTTGCGCCCGGCGCTGGACACGCCCAGGTAAAACTCCTTGACGTCTTCGTTGTTGGCCAGTTCCTGCGCTTGTCCTTCCATCACGACGCGGCCGTTTTCCAGGATGTAGCCGAAGTCGGCGTAGCGCAGCGCCACGTTGGTGTTCTGTTCGGCCAGCAGGAACGACACGTTTTCCTTGTGGTTCAGGTCCTTGACGATGCCGAAGATCTCTTCGACGATCTGCGGTGCGATGCCCATCGACGGTTCGTCCAGTAAAATCATCGACGGCTTGGCCATCAGCGCGCGGCCGATGGCGCACATCTGTTGCTCGCCGCCCGAGGTATAGCCGGCCTGGCTGCTGCGCCGCGTTTTCAGGCGCGGAAAGTAGTGGTAGACCTTTTCCAGCGCGTCTTTCAGCTCGCCGCGCGACAGGCTGCGCGTGTAGGCGCCCGTCAGGAGGTTTTCCTCGATGGTGAGATGGCCGAAACAGTGCCGGCCTTCCATCACTTGCGACAGGCCCCGCTTGACCAGCTCATTCGGCGTCAATTGATCCACGCGTTCGCCCTTGAACTGGACCTCTCCCTTGGTGACGTCGCCGCGTTCGCCGCGCAGCAGGGTCGAGATGGTTTTCAGGGTGGTCGACTTGCCGGCGCCGTTGGCTCCCAGCAGCGCCACGATCTTGCCCTGCGGGACTTGCAGCGACACGCCCTTCAGGACCAGGATCACGTGGTCGTAGATGACTTCGATATTGTTCACCGACAGGTAGGGCGGCGCGGTATCCGGTGTTTGCGTGGCAGTGGGTGTCATGGCTGCTTCGTTTTCATGTGATGTTGGTGCTTGTCGGATTACGCTGCGCTAATCCGACCTACGTGGATGCGGCGTAGCGGCGTAGGTCGGATTAGGCCGCAGGCCGTAATCCGACGCCACCCCGAGAGCCGCTTACTTCATGCACGCCGGCGTGATCTTTTTCTCTTCGGCGTACTTGCCCGACGATTCCTCGACGAGTTTACGCACCAGGGCCTTGTCGCCGACGATCCATTTCGGCGTGATGGCGATCCACTTCTTGCCATCCCACTGCTGCACCTTCACGGCGCCCGAACCTTCATGGTCGTCGCAGCTGGTCTTCACGGTGGGGAACATGCCCAGCGCGCCGACGGCCTTCTGGCGCGCGTCGTCGACGTTCAGGTTTTCCAGGCCCCAGCGCATCTGCTCGCCCGTGACAGGCTTGCCCTTGCCGAATTTTTCCTGCGCCACGCGGATCGCTTCCACCCACAGGATGCCGGCCGTCACGCCGCGCATGTGGTAGACGGAGCCGACGCGCGACTGGTCGGACAGGTTGCCCTTGCCGGACGCGTAGAGTTTCTTGCGGATGTCGTCGAGCACGGGGTAGTTGCCCGGCGTATTGAACGTCATCGCCGTGTAGCCCCTGGCCGCGTCGCCCGATGGAATCGTGTCTTCCTCGGAGCCGGCCCACCAGACGCCCAGCATTTTGTCGCGCGGGAAGCCGTTGCGCTGCGCCGTCTTGATGGCAACGGAGTTCATCACGCCCCAGCCCCACAGGATCACGTGGTCCGGCTTGGCCTGGCGGATTTGCAGCCATTGCGATTGCTGTTCGCTGCCTGGCGGCGCGACGGGAATTTTCACCAGTTCAAAGCCGTACTGTTTCGACAGCGCTTCGAGCACGGGCAGCGGCTCCTTGCCGAAGGCCGAATCGTGGTACAGGTGGACGATCTTTTTGCCTTTCAGCTTGTCCATGCCGCCATCCTTGTCGCCCAGGTACTTGATCATGGCGGCGGCCTGGCTCCAGTAGCTGGAGATCAGCGGATACACATACGGGAAGACCTTGCCGTTGGCGGCGTCCGAGCGGCCGTAGCCGATCATCGTCATGGGGATCTTGTCCTGCGCCACGCGGTCCAGAATGCCGTAGGCGACGCCGGTGGACAGGGTTTCGACCAGGGTGGCGCCGCCCTGCTTGGTTTTCAGGCGCTCATAGCATTCGACGCCGCGCGACGGGTTGTATTCGGTTTCGCATTCTTCCCAGCTGATCTTGACGCCATTGACGCCGCCGGCCTGGTTGACCAGGTTGAAGTAGTCGATGGCACCGCCGTAGAAACCGGAGCCGCCGGCCGCGTACGGGCCCACGCGGTAGGAGGGCAGGGCGATGTACTGTTCCTTGTCCTGCGCCTGGGCGCTGCCGGCCATGGTGAGTGCGGCACTGGCGATGGCGGCGGCCAGCATGAGCGATTTGATGTGTTTCATTGTGTGTCTCCTCTTGTTTTATTTGATTTCAAGTCAACCGACATCAGACTGCAAGGTACAAATTTCTAGTGCGGGAAAGGCCACAGGCGCAGTTTCTCTTTCGCGATCTGCCACAGTCTGGCCAGGCCGTGTGGTTCGACGATCAGGAAGAAGATGATCAGCGCGCCGAACACCATCAGTTCCAGGTTCGAGGCCACGCTGGTCGGCAATGCCAGGCCGTGCGCGATGGTGTTCAGGAAGACGGGCAGCAGCACGATGAAGGCCGCGCCCAGGAAGGAACCGAGAATGGAGCCGACGCCGCCGATGATGATCATGAACAGGATGCGGAAGGACAGGTCCAGGTTGTACGCTTCCGGCTCCACCGTGCCCAGGTAGGCATACGCATACAGGGCGCCAGCCACGCCGCAGTAGAACGAGCTGACGGCAAACGCCAGCAGCTTGGTGCGCATCAGTCTGAAACCGATCACTTCGGCCGCCATGTCCATGTCGCGTACGGCCATCCACGAGCGGCCCACGTTGGAGCGGATCATGTTCTTGGCCAGCAGCGCCATGCCGGCGACGATGGCCAGCACCAGCAGGTATTTGCTTTGCGGCGTATCGAACTGGTAGCCGAGGATGGTCATCTTCTGCACCGTGATCACGCCCGAGGAGCTGTAGTTGGTCAGGTACGGGATCTTGGTCAGGCACCAGACGACGAAGAACTGCGTCGCCAGGGTGGAGGCGGCCAGGTAAAAGCCGCGGATGCGCAGGGAGGGCAGACCGAAGGCGATGCCCACCATGGCCGCACACAGACCACCGAGGATGAACGACACCAGCAGCGGCAAGCCTGGCAGGCGGGCCATGAAGTTATACGAGGCAAAGGCGCCCACGGCCATGAAGGCGGCCGTACCCAGCGACAACTGGCCTGCGTAACCGGTCAATATGTTCAGACCCAGCGCTGCCAGCGCGAAGATCAGGAAGGGAATCAGGATCGCCGACAGCATGTAGGGCGAGGCAAAATACGGCAGCAGGAAGACGGCGACAAGGAGCGTGGCCGTCAGCGCCAGGCGGTCCTGGCGGATCGGGAAAATCTGGTTGTCAGCCTGGTAGCTGGTCTTGAATTGTCCTGCTTCACGGTAAATCATGGAGTGTCCTTTGCTGGCTGTTGGGGTGTTTGTCGGATTACGCCTTCGGCTAATCCGACCTACGATGCTCTTGGGGCCTTATATTCGCCGGATGATCTTCTCGCCGAACAGGCCTTCCGGGCGCACCAGCAGGAACAGCAGGGCCAGCACATACGGGAACCAGCCTTCGATGCCGCCGCCCACCATGGGGCCCAGGTAGACTTCGGCCAGCTTTTCCGAGGCGCCGATGATCAGGCCACCGACGATGGCGCCCGGCACGGAAGTAAAGCCGCCGAGTATCAGCACCGGCAAGGCTTTGAGGGCGATGAAGGTGAGGGCGAACTGCACCCCGTTGCGCGCGCCCCACAGCAAGCCCGCCACCATGGCCACCAGACCCGCCACGCCCCACACCACGGCCCAGATGCGCTGCAGCGGGATGCCCACCGCCAGCGCCGCCTGGTGATCGTCGGCGACGGCGCGCAGGGCGCGGCCCACCTTGGTTTTCGAGAACAGCAGGGCCAGGCAGATCACCAGCAGCGCGCAGATGCCGGCCGCCATCAGGTCGAACTGCGAGATGTTGATGTCGAAGCGGTCCATCAGGAACTGCATCGGTACGTCTTCGATGGGCAGGTCCAGCTTGTGCACTTGCGAGCCCCACATCAGCTGCGCCAGGCCTTCGATGAAAAAGCTCAGGCCGATGGTGGCCATGAACAGCGTGATTTCCGGCTGGTTGACGAGCGGGCGCAAGACCACCCGTTCAATCGCCATGCCCAGAGCTATCATGGTGAGCATCGTCAGCGGGATGGCCAGCCATAGCGACAGGCCGAACTTGTCCATGATGCCGACGCAGGTGAGGGCGGCGAAAAACACCATCGCTCCCTGCGCAAAATTGAACACGCCCGAGGCCTTGTAGATCAGCACAAAACCGATCGCCACCAGCGCGTACATGACGCCCGACAGCAGACCGCCGATCAGCACTTCAAAGAAAAAATTGATATTCATACGGTGTCCAATGCGTCTTAGTGGGCCACGCCGAGATAGGCGTTGATGACATCCTGGTTGCTGCGCACCTCGTCGGGCGTGCCGTCGCCGATCTTCTTGCCGTAGTCGAGTACCACCACGCGGTCGGAGATATCCATCACCACGCCCATGTCGTGCTCGATCAGCACGATCGTCGTGCCCAGCTGGTCGTTGACGTCGAGGATGAAGCGGCACATGTCCTGCTTTTCTTCCACGTTCATGCCGGCCATCGGTTCATCGAGCAGCAAAATTTCCGGTTCGGCCACCAGTGCGCGGCCCAGTTCCACGCGCTTTTGCAAGCCGTAGGGCAGGCGCCCCACGGGCGTCTTGCGGATGGCCTGGATTTCCAGGAAGTCGATGATCTCTTCGGCCTTCTTGCGGTGCTCGATTTCCTCGCGCCGCGCCGGACCCCAATACAGGGCTTGCAAGAGAAAATTCGACTTCATTTTGAGGTTGCGCCCCGTCATGATGTTGTCCAGCACCGTCATGCCCTTGAACAGGGCGATGTTCTGGAAGGTGCGCGCAATGCCGGACTTGGCGGCCGCGTAGCAATCCATGCCGCGCCGGTGCTCGCCCCGGTAAATGATCTCGCCCTGCTGCGGGCGGTAAACGCCATTGATCACGTTCAGCATCGAGCTCTTGCCGGCGCCGTTCGGGCCGATGATGGCGCGGATTTCATGCTGTTTGACGTCAAACGAGATGTCGGTCAGCGCTTTCACGCCGCCGAACGACAGCGAGATGTTCTTCAGGTCGAGGATCACGGGGCCGGTCTTGCGGGCCGTGCCGAAATGGGCGTCGGGTTCGTTCATTTGCATCGTGTTGTGCTCCATCATGCGGCCAGGCCCTGGGGCCGATACGTTTTGCTGTCCCAGATCTGCAGGTTGGCGCTGGTCGAACCGGTGCGGCCATCCTCGAATTTCACCTGGGTCTCGATGTATTGCGTCGCCTTGCCCTCATACAGGGCGGAAATGAGCACCGCATATTTTTCGGCGATGAATTTGCGACGTACCTTGCGCGTGCGCGTCAGTTCGTCGTCGTCCGGGTCGAGTTCCTTGTGCAGCACCAGGAAGCGGTGCACCTGCGTGCGGTCCATCAGCGGATCGGCCGCCAGTTCCGCGTTGACCTGCTCGATGCAGTCGCGGATCAAGCCGTAGGTTTCGGCGCGCGCCGCCAGGTCGGTGTAGCCGGCATACGCGATGCCGCGCCGCTCGGACCAGTTGCCCACCGCTTCGATATCGATATTGATGAAGGCGCACACCTGGTTGCGCGCATGGCCGAAGGCCACCACTTCCTTGATGAAGGGGAAGAACTTGAGCTTGTTTTCGATGTAGTTGGGCGCGAAGATGGCGCCGCACGTCAGCTTGCCGACATCGGCCGCGCGGTCGATGATTTTCAAGTGGCCTTCGCTGTCGAACACGCCCGCGTCTCCCGTATGAAAGTAGCCGTCGGCATCGATCACTTCGGCGGTGGCATCGGGACGCTTGAAGTAGCCGCTCATGGTGGCGGGCGACTTCACCAGCACTTCGCCATTGGCCGCCAGCTTGACTTCCACGCCCGGTGCGGGCAGGCCCACGCTGTCGAACTTGATATTGCCGTCCGGCTGCAGACATACATAGGCGCAGGTTTCGGTGGAGCCGTACAGCTGCTTGAGGTTGACGCCGATCGAGCGGTAGAAGCGGAACAGGTCGGGGCCGATGGCGGCGCCGGCCGTGTAGGCGACGCGCACGCGCGACAGTCCCAGCACGTTTTTCAGGGGACCGTAGACCAGCAGCTCGCCCAGCTTGTAGCGGAGGCGATCCGCCAGCGACACGGGCTTGCCATCGAGGATCTGCGCGCCGCAGCGCTTGGCCACGTCCATGAAATGGCTGAACATGCGGCGCTTGATGCTGCTCGCGTCTTCCATGCGTATCATCACGCTGGTGAGCATGTTTTCGAACACGCGCGGCGGCGCAAAGTAGCAAGTGGGGCCGATTTCGCGCATGTCGATCATCACCGTGTCGCCCGATTCGGGGCAGTTGACGGTGAAGCCGGCCACCATCGCCTGCGCCAGCGAAAACAGGCAGTCGCCGACCCACGCCATGGGCAGGTAGGAGAGGATATCTTCCTCGTCGGTGAGCTTGTCGAAGGCCACGCCGCCAACGCCGGCGGCCAGCAGCGCCGTATGGCTCTGGCACACGCCCTTCGGCTTGCCCGTGGTGCCCGAGGTGTACAGGATGACGGCCGAGTCGTGGCCGGCACCGGCTTCCACCGCTGCCTCATAAAAGCCCGGATGCTCGCGGTCGTAGGCCCGGCCCAGCACCTGCAGGGCGGCAAAGGACGTCAGCTCCGGCTGACGGTAATGGCGCATGCCGCGTTCATCGTCATACGCGATGTGGGCGACGTGCGGATACAGCGCTTTCAGTTCAAGCAGCTTGTCGACCTGCTCCTGGTCTTCGACGATGGCGTAGCGGATTTCCGCGTCCTGCAGCACGTAGGCCATGTCGGCGGCCGGCGCGTCCTGGTACAGAGGCACGGGCACGCCGCCCAGGCTTTGCGCTGCCAGCATGGCCCAGTACAGGCGGGGACGGTTGTCGCCGATGATGGCCAGGTTCATGCCGCGCTGGAAGCCGATGGCAGCCAGGCCGCAGGCCAGCGCGCGCACCTCGTCGTTGACCTGGGACCAGGTCCAGGTTTGCCAGATACCCAGGTGTTTTTCGCGAAAGGCGGGCTTGTCGGATCGTACTATCCCGTGTTGCAATAAGCGCCGTGGAAAAGTCGGCATCGTTGCTGTGGTAGTCGTTTGCACCAGTGTCTCCCTGTTGCTTGTCTCAGGCTCCACCTCGTTGGATGGCGCTCTGTGTTTTTATGTATCAGGCGTTTGTGCAATGATAGTAGCTTGCGTTAGTTTGCCGAGTTGTCTTTTCGGGGACATTTACCCACTTTTCGATGGTGCATCGCACAATGACCTACCCTGATATCACGCTGAAGGATGCCGTGCGCGCGGCCAACTGGGCGCAGCTGCTCGATCCCGTGCAAATGGCCCGCGTCGAGGCGGATGTGTTTGAAACCTTCGTGCCGAAAGGCGGCTTTGTCTGCCGCAAGGGCGAGCCGGTGGACAACTGGATCGGCGTCATCAGCGGCATGGTCAAGATGAATAATTTTTCCGCTTCCGGCAAGGCCATGACCTTCATCGGCGTGCCGCCCGGCAGCTGGTTTGGCGAAGGTTCGCTGCTGAAAAACGAAATCCGCAAATACGACACCATGGCGCTGCGCGACACGCGCGTGGCGCGCCTGCCCGGTGCCACCTTCCACTGGCTGCTGGAAACGAGTCTGCCATTCACGCGTTTCCTGCTGATGCAGCTCAATGAGCGCCTGGGCCAGTTCATCGGCATGGTGGAAAACGAGCGCCTGCTCGACCTGAACACGCGCGTAGCGCGCTGCCTGGCCTCGATGTTCAACTCGCATTTGTACCCGGGCGTGGAAACCTTGGTGCAGCTATCGCAGGAAGAGATCGGCCTGCTGTCGGGCTCTTCGCGCCAGCGCGCCAACCAGGCCTTGCAGGTGCTGGAAAAGAAGGGTTTATTGCGCCTCGATTACGGCGGCATCCGCGTGCTGGACCTGGAAGGCTTGCGCCGCTACGAGGCCGATGATGCCATCTGAGTCCACTCGCGCCGCGCCGCTGCGCGCACGCCTCGATGGCGGCTTTGTCGAGCATGTGCGTTTCACGGGGCCGCCGGTCGATTTTAAAGACTGGGCACCCGAAGAACTGGGCGCCATCTGGGGTGCGTTGCACCGCGCGGCGCGCTTCGGCCATGACGATCCTGCGCGGCGCGCACTGGCGATGGCGCTATTGGCACAAGCGAGCAGCGTGAACCTGGCACCGGCGCTGGCCGGCGACATGTTCCTCGACGCGCTGGACGCGGCCCGCGTGCACGACTGGGATTATGCAATTGGCTGTCTGGCTTGCCTGCGCGGCGCGCCACCGGAAGGCAGCGCGCAGCTGGCGCTGCGCATCCTCGATGAACCGAAGCACTGGGGCGAACAGCATTTTGCCGCCTGGCTGCTGGCGCAGCTGGCCGGTGGCGACGCCCCGGCCCAGTTCGGGCAGATGATGGACGAGCGCCATGCGCGCTACCCGATGCCCTTGACCTTGCAGGAACTCACCGTGCTGCCGCAGCTGGCGCAAGCGTCCCTGCTGGCGCTGGCCGGCTCGCGCTACAGCGGCCACTGGAACCGCGACAGCATCGGCGAGGCGGACCCCGCCGAAGTGCTGGCCGACGATGTGGCGTATGTCGATTTTGCGCGCACGATACTGGAACAGGCGGCGCGCCATATCGCCGCCATCCATGACGGCAGCGTGCCGTATGCGGCCGATGCCGCCTTTGCCACCGCAGACTCTGCGGTGCTGGCGCGTGCCGCGCGGGTGGCGTCCTATCGCGATGATGCGTGGTTCAGGCCCGCGATCACCGTCTTGCTGCCTTTGGTATCCGTTGCGCCCGGCGCGGCCAAGAGCGCGCCGTCGCAATCGCTGGCGATGGCGCTGGGCCATGCGGTGGAAACCATCCCCACGCCCGAAAGCCTGCTGGCCCTGCGCGAGGCGCTGGCGCAGGTACGCCATGCGGGCATCCGCAAGAAACTGGAACGCAATCTGAAACCGGCCGAACGGGCGCTGGCTGAACGGCCCGATATCGCCTGGAGGATCGGCATGCCGGGCCCCATGGGCAAGCGGCGCCAGGCCATGCTGGCGCGCCGCCTGGAAGCGGGCTACGCCAGCGAGGTGTGGTTTGGCCTGGACCAATGGCGCGCCCTGCGCGACGATGCCGATATCGACGCGGTGGCGCGCGCGCTGGTCTGGCGCACGGGCGATGGGCTGGCCTTTATGCTCGACGGGAAAGGCGCCATCGATGCGCAGGGGCAGCCAGTGGATTTGCCTGCGCAAGGCGAGATCGGCCTGTGGCACCCCTTGCATGGCAGCGGGGAGGAGCGCGCCGCCTGGCAAGCGCTGCTCGCGCAGCGGCGCCTGCGCCAGCCGCTGCGCCAGGTTTATCGCGAAATATATGCACCGCCCGGCGATGGCAGTGCCCCATTTGCTGGCTACCAGCTGTCGTTGCCCACCTTGCTGGGACTGGCGCGCCGCGAAGGCTGGCGCCTGGACTACGATGACGGCCTGTCGCGCCAGTTCGGCGCCTGGCGCGCATCGCTGCGCATCGAGGGACGCGTGTATCCGGGGGCGGGCGGCGCCTGCACGTCAAACGGCCTGGCGCCCGCGCAGATGATGCCGATGTCTCCGGTGGCGTATTCGGAAGCGTGCCGCGCGGTGGACCTGCTGGTCAGCGCCAGCGCCTTGGCGCTGGTGGAGGACGAGCAAAGCGTGGAGCGCGCACAGCGCCTGTTTTACCTGGCCAACCTGGCACCGGGGCCGATGGCGGGCATGCGGCGCGCCGTGCTGGAACAGGTATTCGCGGACCAGATCGAGGATGGCCGCATGGCGCTCGAAGCGCGCCACCTGATGGTGGGCCGGCATGCGATCCATCTGAGCACCGGCAGGGTCACGAAGGATGGCGCCGAGGCGGCGATCGAGGTGGCAGCGAAGGGGAACAAGCTGGGCGCCGTGCCGTGGCTTCCCTACGACGAGACGCTGCTGGAAAAAATCGCCGCCGCCGCCGGGGCGCTAATGGCGCTGCACCGAGTGCAGCCCGGCTGCTAATCGCGGTATCATAGACGCTTCCCGGCACCGCTCCATTTTCGCTCCCATGCAGACACCTGACCACCAATCCACTCCCGCCTCCCGTTTGTCGCAACTGCGCGGCGCCATGCGCGCGCAGCATATCGATGCCCTGATCGTGCCCTCGGCCGACCCGCACCTGTCCGAGTACCTGCCGGCCCGCTGGCAGGGTCGCGAATGGCTGTCCGGCTTTACGGGGTCGGTCGGCACTCTGGTCGTGACGCAGGATTTCGCCGGCGTGTGGACCGATGGCCGCTACTGGGAGCAGGCGGAAGACGAACTGGCCGGCAGCGGCATCGTCCTGAAGAAAATCCCGTCCGGCGCCAGCGTGCTGTATATCGACTGGCTGGGCGAGACCATGCGGCCGGGGCAGACGGTGGCCGTCGATGGCGCCGTGCTGGGCCTGGCCAATGCGCGCCTGCTGCAGCAGGCGCTCGGTGCACAAGTCACTCTGCGCACGGATACCGATGTGCTGCAAGCCGTCTGGCCAGAGCGTCCGGCCATGCCCGCCGCGCCTGTGGTGGAACACGCGGCGGCGTATCCGGGCCTGTCGCGCCAGGACAAACTGGCGGCCCTGCGCGCCAGCATGGCGACGCACGGCGCCAGCCACCACGTCATTTCCACCCTCGACGATATCGCGTATTTGTTCAACCTGCGCGGCGCGGACGTCAACTACAACCCCGTCTTCCTCGCGCATGCGCTGGTGGGGCCGGAGCGCGCCACCCTGTTCGTCGCCGACGGCAAGCTGCCCGCTATCCTGCGCGCTACCCTGGAGAGCGAAGGCGTGGACGTGGCCGCGTATGACCGTACTGCGGCCGCGCTGGCCGCGCTGCCGGCCGGCGCCACCCTGCTGCTGGACCCGCGCCGCATCACGTTCGGCACGCGCCAGGCCGTGGCCGACGGCGTGCGGGTGGTCGAAACCATCAATCCGACCACCCTGGCCAAGTCGCGCAAGACCGATAGCGAAGCGGCGCACGTGCGCGCCGCCATGGAGCAGGATGGCGCCGCCCTGTGCGAATTTTTCAGCTGGTTAGACAGCACCCTGGCCGATCCGCAGCGCGCGCCCCTGACGGAAATCGGCGTCGACGAACACCTGACGGCATGCCGCGCGCGCCGTGCGCATTTTGTCAGTCCCAGTTTTGGCACCATCGCCGGCTTCAACGCGCATGGCGCCATCATGCATTACCACGCCCATGCGGGTAGCGAGGCCACCATCGAAGGCGACGGCCTGCTGCTGATCGATTCGGGCGGCCAGTACCTGGGCGGCACCACGGATATCACGCGCGTCGTCCCCGTTGGCAGCATCACCGCCGAGCACAAGCGCGATTTCACCCTGGTCTTGCGCAGCATGATCGCCCTGTCGCGCGCGCAGTTCCCGCGCGGCGTGAAGTCGCCCATGCTGGACGCCATCGCCCGCGCACCGCTGTGGGCCGAGGGCATCGACTTTGGCCACGGCACGGGCCACGGCGTGGGTTTTTTCCTCAACGTCCATGAAGGGCCGCAATCGATTTCCCAGTCGGCCATGCCGGAGCCGCAGACAGCCATGGAGATCGGCATGATCACCTCCATCGAACCGGGCATTTATCGCCCTGGCCAGTGGGGTATCCGTATCGAGAATCTGGTATTGAACGTTCCCGCAGGGACGACGCAGTTCGGGGAATTCCTGCGCTTCGAGACATTGACCCTGTGCCCGATCGACACGCGCTGCGTCGAGCGCTCGCTGTTGCGCGACGATGAGGCGGCCTGGCTCAACGACTACCACGCCACCGTGCGCGCGCGTCTCGCGCCGCTGTTGGCTGCGCCGGCCGATGCGCCTGCGCTGGCGTGGCTGGAACAGCGCACGGGAGCCATCTGATGCGTTCGACCCGCGCCACGTCCGCCATCGAGCGGCTCAAGGAACGCACCGGCCACCGCCTCTACACGATGGCGCGCACGGGCGATGAACTGTTTTTCCTGACCGAAGGCCCGGGCTTGCCGCCCCTGTGCCCGCCGCTGGAACTCGATGCCTTTGTCGCCTTCGTGAATGGAATGGGACCGCAAAAGGCGCGCCGCGTCAGCAAACTCGACGTGGCGTTTGAAAAGCAGCTGACGAAAAAGCCCTAGATGCCGACCATCGACTTCCTGCGCGCCTATTGGTCGCCGGCCGAGCTGGCGACGAACGGCGTGATCCTGCTGAACCTGCTGGGCGCGTTGCTGCTGGGCTTGCTGGTGGGCTATGAGCGCTCGTATCACGGGCGCGCCGCCGGCATGCGCACGTATGGCCTGGTATGCATGGCGTCGGCCGCGCTGACGGTGCTGGGCGGCTATCCGGAGTTCTGGTATGGCGGCCATGGCGCCATCGTTGGCAGCGACCCCACGCGTATCATCCAGGGTATCGTCACGGGCGTGGGTTTCCTCGGCGCCGGCGTCATCATGCGCGAAGGCTTCAATATCAGCGGCTTGACGACGGCCGCCTCGATCTGGGCCTCGTCCGTGATCGGCATCATGGTCGGCATCGGCTTTTATCTGTCGGCCATGGGCCTGGCCTTCATGTGCGCGATGGCGATGATTTTTCTGTCAAAATTGGAGAACTGGCTGCCGTCGCGCCACGCAGTGGCCATCACCATGCGCTTCAAGCAAGGGTTTGTTCCGCGCGAAGATGCGCTGCGGCGCATGGCGGCCAAGCGCGGCTACGACATCGCCGGCGGCTCGCTGACCATCGGCAGCACGGACGGCATGCAGGAATGGCGCTTTGTCGCTATCGCGCATGGCAAGAACACCGGTGCCAGCCTGTCGGCCATGTCGGCCGAACTGGCCGCCTTCGACGGCATCGCCGGCTTCCAGCTATCGCACGCACGCAACTGAAAAGGATGGACATGGATGCACAGGCTCAAGACGTACTCGATTTCTGGTTCCTGCCGCCGGATAACCCTGACTACGGCCAGTCGCGCGTGGAATGGTTCCGCAAGGATGACGCCTTCGATGCGCACATACGCGCGCGTTTCGGCGCGCTGATCGATGCCGCCATCGAGGGCGGCTTGCGCGCGTGGGACGCGACGCCGCACGGCGCGCTGGCGCGCCTCATCGTGCTCGATCAGTTTACGCGCAATGTCTATCGGGGCACGCCGCGCGCCTTTGCCGGCGACGCCCAGGCGCTGGCGCTGGCCCTATCCATGACGCGGCAGGGGCTCGACCAGCAGCTGCCGCCGATGCTGCGCGCCTTCGCCTACCTGCCGTTCGAACATGCGGAAGACCTGGCCATGCAGGCGCGCGCCGTCGAGCTGTTCCAGCGGTTGTCGCAGGCGCAACCCGGTTTTGACGGCATGCTCGACTACGCCGAGCGCCACCAGGAAGTGATCGCCCGCTTCGGCCGCTTCCCGCACCGCAACGCCATCCTGGGCCGCGCTTCCACGCCGGAAGAGCTGGAATTCCTGCGCCAGCCGGGATCGGGTTTTTAGAACATCATCATCATGAACGTGACATTGAATATCATCGGCGCCGGCCATGTTGGCCGTGTGCTGGGCCGTCTGTTCGCCGGCGTGGACGGGATCGCGCTGCAGGACGTGCTGACGCGCTCGATGGCGTCGGCGCAGGCGGCCGTCGATTTCATCGGTGCCGGCACTCCCGTCGCCAGCTATGCGGCCTTGCGCCACGCCGACGTCACCCTGCTGGCCGTCTCCGACGACCAGATCGGCCCGGCCTGCGCGGCGCTGGTGGCCGAGGGACGCCAGGCCGGCGCCATCGTGTTTCACTGCAGCGGCGCGCTGGCCTCGAACGTGCTGCTGGCGGCCACGCAGGCCGGGGCTTTTGTCGCCAGCGCCCACCCGATCCGCAGCTTTGCCGACCCGCAGCAGGTGGCCGCCACCTTCGACGGCACGTTTTGTGGCGTCGAAGGCGATCCGCTGGCGCTGGTTTTCCTCACGCCGGCCTTGATCGCCATCGGCGCGCGCCCCGTGCCCATCGACCCGGCCGCCAAGACCCTGTATCACGCCGCTGCCGTGTTTGCCAGCAATTACCTGGTGACGGTGCTCGACGCCGCCTTGCGCGCCTACCAGGCGGCCGGCATTCCCGAGCCGGTGGCGCGCGAGCTGGCCCAGCCTTTGGTGACGGAAGCGGTGGCCAATGTGTTCCGCCTGGGCGCCGCACCCGCGCTCTCCGGGCCCATCGCACGCGGTGATTCGGCCACCGTGCAACGCCAGCAGCAGGCGGTGCAAAGCTGGGATGCCGCCACGGGCGAGTTGTACCGGGCGCTGGTGGCGCCCACGCAAGATCTGGCCAGGCGCAAGCGCGGGGGATGACTCAGGTGGCGTGCACGCCGTTGCGGCCGTGATGCTTGGCCTGGTACAAGGCGCTGTCGGCGCGCGAAAAGAAGGCCGATTCGCTTTCGTCGGGCCGGTACTCGGCCACGCCCAGGCTGATCGTCACGGGGACGCGCGGCTCGGGCAGGCCGAAATCGTGGCGTTCGATGGCGGCGCGCAGGTTTTCCGCCACTTCCACCGCTTTGGCCAGGCTGCAGTCATTCAGCAGCACCAGGTATTCCTCGCCGCCCCAGCGCGTGATGACGTCGCTTTCACGCACGGTGGCGCGTGCCACGTCCGCCACGCCACGGATGACCTTGTCGCCCCACAGGTGGCCATGCGTATCGTTGACGCGCTTGAAGAAATCGATGTCGAACAGGATGGCCGACATCGGCTGCTCGTTGCGTTTGGACAGGAGCATGGCGCGCTGGAACAGCAATTCCAGCGATTGGCGGTTCAATAGCCCGGTCAGCGCATCCGTCGAGGCGATGCGCTCGATGCGGCGCTGGTAGCGGTTCACCGTCAGCAAAGTCAGCAGCAGTACCAGCAGGGTGACGCCAAAGCTGATGGCCAGGTTGAAGATGAACACGCGCTGCAGCGACTGCACTTCGTCGCTGACGTTCTGCTCGACCACCAGGTACCAGCCCAGTTCGGGAATGAAACGCGAGTTGACGAGGATTTGCGCATGGCCCAGCTGGTAGGACAGGTGCGTCGGTGCGCTCTGGTGGTTGATGATCTGCTCGGCAATGCTGCTCACGCCGGGTAAATTGCGGATGTTGCCGCGCCCCTCGCGCATGGTCTTGCCCGCCAGTACCAGGGCGCCGGCGCCGTCGACAAAGTAGATGTTGCGGTGGAAGCGCACCTGGTAGCGGTCGATGATGTGGCTCATGGTATCGAGGGTCAGGCCGATGCCCGTGGCGCCGATGAACTGGCCGTCATAGTCGACCACGCGATGGTTGATGAAGATGGTCATGCTGTCGCGGTTGGCCATGTCCACGTCGACATTGGTTTCATAATCGGTCTTGTCCATGGCGCGCACGCGGTAGTACCAGAGGTCGCGCGTCGCTTCCGGGCTGACGGATTTCAGCGTGCCTTCGGCATAGTAATATTTGCTGCTCTTGTCCGAGACGAGAAAGCTGGTGATGGCGCCGTATTTCTTCTTGACTTCGGCCAGGTAGCGCACGATCTGCGCCGGGTTGCTTTCGCCGGCGAGTATCCAGTCGCGCACGAAGGTGTCGTGCGCCATCAGCGACGAGATGAAGACGGGGCGTAGCATGTCCTTCTGGATTTCCGAGTAAATGTTGTCGCCCGTCAGCGGCAAGGTCTGGTCGGCGATGCCATGCTCGATGGCCTGGCGCGAGGCCAGGTAGCTGGCCAGGCTGGTGGCCATGAAGCCCGCCCCCAGGATCAGGGTCAGGAGGATGAGCAGGCGGTACTTGATCGACAGAAGGCGCATGGAGACGAGGAAGTGGCAGGCGGGAAGGCAATCTTTACGCAAGCCAAAAGTATGCAGCAGGCCGGGTATTGGCGCAATGATAACTGGCTTTATTGATAATTTACGCTGGTATCCGCGACAAGATAACCACGACTTACCAAATAAAAGTGCCGATTTGTCGACAAAGATGCAAATTAGCAATAAGATTTGACGATGGGAATCATTGCGCACCGCCCCTGTCTTGCCGTCCGTTTTCGGCGCAGGACACCACGCGCAGGGAGTGTAGTATGTTATTTTTAAAGAGTACGTCTGTCAGCAAGGCCCCCGGCATTTATGAGGTCGACATCGCCGCCAAGCCGCCGGGCAAGACCTTCGGCGTTTTTCTCGCCACCGATCCCGACCATCCGCCGCAGGCCTTGCTGGGACAATTGAAGGCGCTCGGTTTCGAGAACACCTATAGTTCGCCCTACCTGCACAAGGATGCGGGCAAAGTGCTGGACCTGCATTTCCAGAAGGATGGCACGGATATCTTCAAGGGCTGGAAAACCGAGGAGTGCGCGCTCAACCTGGCCGCCATCACGGCGCTGTTCGAGGAGCACGGCATCACTATCGCTCCGAGGGTTATGTCGATGGCCGAAGCCTACGCCTAATTTGCTTTAACCCGCCTCCACGCCGATGTGATACAGCGCCCACGGGCAGCTGGCGAAGCGTTCGGCCAGGGGCAGTGCCGCCACGGCCGCGATGCGGTCCGCGTCGTGGATCGCCCATAGCGGCCCCAGGCCGCCCAGCGCCATCGCCTGCCCGTCGAGGTGGGTGGCGACAATAAAACGCTGCGCGCGCACTTGCGCCACGGTCAGCGCCGCCGCATAGCCATCGACGGCGCGCAGCAGCAGGCGCACATCATCTTCCTCCGGGGCGCCTGCCGCCTTCAAGACATCGACCAGCAGCGGCCCGCGCAGCGCATGCGCCTTGCCGTCGTATTCCAGGGTGGGATGGATGGTGCGCGCCGGCAAGTTCGTCAGCGCCGCAAAGTCGAATGCCCGCGCCCGCTCAAAACTGATTTTCTGCTTGTGCATCATCTGGTCGCGCACGGCGTCGAACGGACCCCGGTTGGGCTTGGCGATGCTGCCCGTGATGGTCAGCAAGGCCGGACCGCGCAGCCCGGCGGGCGCCGCCCGGGCGATGGCGGGCAGGGCGGTGGCCGCCATGGCGGCGGCGAGAAACTGGCGTTTGCGCATGCACCTCTCCTGTTCGTCTGAAATTCAAATTTCTCTTAAGTCTATCTTAAGTTCGCGCAACGGTGCGCATTTTACTGTTATTGTCAGTTTGGAATCTCCACTTACATCTTGTCACAGTTCTTACGGAATGGAGAAAGACGTAGCTTTTTTCGGCTGTTATTGTGTAGTCATCGCACTTCGCTGAACTGCGAATCCAGGCACCAATCCAGGAACATTCACTAATTGAGAGAGAGAACATGATGAAGAAGAAAATCCTGTTTGCAATGATCGCTACCACTACTGCACTGACCGGCATGAGCGCCGCGCACGCCGAAGGCGCCTATGTGGGTGCCGGCGTCACGGGCAACCGTTATAGCTTCGATATTCCTGGCGCGACCAGCGCCGATAATCACAGTGGCTACAAGGCGGGCGCGAAGGTGTTCGCCGGTTATGATTTCGATAAAACCTGGGCGGTCGAGGGCGGTTACGCCGATTTCGGCAGCAAGGATTACAGCTATGTCACCAGCACCGGCAACGGTTCCGTGAAAAGCGATTCGCACGGCTACTACCTGGCCGGCAAGGCCAGCATGCCGGTGAGCGATAAAGTCGGCGTGTTCGGCAAGCTCGGTGTGGCCAAGGTCAAGAATAGCTTGAGCGGCACAGGCCTGTCGACCGGCATCAGCGGCAACGACAAGACGGGCGTGTACGCTTCCGTCGGTGCCCAGTACGCGATCAACGAGAAAGTCTCGCTGACGGCGGAAGTGGAACACTTCGGCAAGAGTGCCGACCAGGGCCGCAAGGCGACGGGCTTAGCTCTTGGCGCACGCTACAACTTCTAATTTATCAGAAGTTTGCTGAAAAAAAAGGCAGTTACCGCGAGGTAACTGCCTTTTTGCATTGCTGCACCCGATTTATACGGTGAGCGGTTTGTAGCGGATACGTTTCGGCTTGGCACCTTCTTCACCGAGGCGTTTTTTCTTGTCCGCTTCGTATTCCTGATAGTTGCCGTCAAAGAAGGTGACTTGCGAATCGCCTTCGAAGGCCAGGATGTGCGTGGCGATACGGTCGAGGAACCAGCGATCATGCGAAATGACCATCACGCTGCCGGCAAATTCCAGCAAGGCGTCTTCCAGCGCGCGCAGGGTTTCCACGTCCAGATCGTTCGACGGTTCATCGAGCAGCAGGACGTTGCCGCCCGCCAGCAAGGTTTTTGCCAGGTGCAAACGGCCACGTTCACCGCCGGACAGATTGCCGACGATTTTTTGCTGGTCGCCGCCCTTGAAGTTGAAGCGGCCCAGGTAGGCGCGCGACGGCATTTCGAAGCGGCCGACCGTCAACATGTCGGCGCCGCCGCACACGTCCTGGAAGACGGTCTTGCTGTCCGACAGCGAGTCGCCGCGATTCTGGTCGACGATGGAGACGCGCGCCGTCTGGCCGATGGCCACTTCGCCGCTGTCCGGCTGTTCCATGCCGGTAATCATCTTGAACAGGGTCGACTTACCGGCACCGTTGGGGCCGATGATGCCGACGATGGCGCCTGGCGGCACGGTGAAGCTCAGATTGTCGATCAGCAAACGGTCGCCGAACGCTTTCGACACGTTCTTGAACTCGATGACCTCATTGCCCAGGCGTTCAGCCACGGGAATAAAGATTTCCTGGGTTTCGTTGCGCTTCTGGTATTCGTGCTCGGACAGCTCGTTGAAGCGGGCCAGGCGGGCTTTCGACTTGGCCTGGCGCGCTTTCGGGTTCTGGCGCGACCATTCCAATTCCTTCTGCAGCGCCTTCTGGCGCGCCGATTCCGTCGATTCTTCCTGTTTCAGGCGGGCTTGCTTCTGTTCCAGCCAGGTCGAGTAGTTACCCTTCCATGGAATGCCGCTGCCGCGGTCCAGTTCCAGAATCCACTCGGCTGCGTTGTCGAGGAAGTAGCGGTCATGGGTGATGGCCACCACGGTGCCGGGGAAGCGCAGCAGGAATTGTTCCAGCCAGTCGACCGATTCCGCATCCAGATGGTTGGTCGGTTCGTCGAGCAGCAGCATGTCGGGCTTGGACAGCAACAGCTTGCACAGCGCCACGCGGCGCTTTTCGCCGCCGGACAGCACGCCGATGCTGGCATCCCAGGGCGGCAGGCGCAGCGCGTCGGCGGCCATTTCCAGCTGCAAATTCAAATTGCCGCCGTCGGAAGTCGAGATGATCGCTTCCAGGCGTGCCTGTTCCGTGGCCAGGGCGTCGAAATCGGCGTCTTCCTCGGCATACGCGGCGTACACGGCTTCCAGCTTGGCTTGCGCTTCAAACACTTCGCCCAGGCCCGATTCGACTTCCTGGCGCACGGTTTTTTCCGGGTCCAGTTGCGGTTCCTGCGGCAGGTAGCCGATGTTCAGGCCCGGCATCGGCACGGCTTCGCCCTGGATGTCGGTGTCGATGCCGGCCATGATTTTCAGCAGGGTCGATTTGCCGGAGCCGTTCAGGCCCAGCACGCCGATCTTCGCGCCTGGGAAGAAGGAGAGGGAAATATCTTTCAGAATCTGGCGCTTGGGCGGGACGATTTTGCCCACGCGATTCATGGTGTAGACGTAATTTGCCATTAGAAATCTCGGGTGATATACAAAGACGGACAGGATACGGTAAACGCCCGCTTCCGGCCAGCGCTGCGCGCTGCGGAAACGGACGCCAGGGCAAGACTAGCTGCTGGCGCGCGCCTTGCGGGCCGTCCACAGCCCTTCGGCCGCGTACAGGGCCAGCGCCGTCCAGATGACGAGGAAGCCCAGCATGCGTTCGGGCGTGAACGATTCGTGGAAGACCCACACGCCGATCAGCAGCTGGCCCGTGGGAGCGATGTATTGCAATAGCCCCAGCACGGCCAGCGGCAGGCGGCGCGCGCCGGCGGCAAACAGCAGCAGGGGGATGGCCGTGATGGGGCCGGACGCCAGCAGCAGCGCGCGCGTGGCGGTGGAATCTGTATTGACGAAGCCACTCTGGCCGTGCCAGGCCAGCCACAGCATGTAGGCCAGCGCCAGGGGAAACAAAATCAAGGTTTCGAATGACAGGCCTTCCAGCGCACCGAGCGCGGCCGTCTTGCGCAGCAAGCCATAGCCGCCGAAGGTGGCCGCCAGCAGCAGGGCGATCCATGGCACTTGCCCCGCCTGCCAGGTGAGCCAGGCCACGCCGCAGGCGGCCAGGCCGATGGCCAGCCACTGCAGGCGGCGCAAGCGCTCGTGCAGCAGCATAAAGCCCAGCATGACATTGATCAGGGGCGTAATGAAGTAGCCGAGGCTGGCGTCGACCACATGGCCGTTGTTGACGGCCCAGATATAGATGAACCAGTTGGCGGACAGCAAAAACGCACTGGCGACGAAGCCGGCCACGACCCTGGGCTGCGTTTTCAGGCTGCCCAGCCAGCTCCACTGGCGGCGCACGGTCAGCACGATGCCTAGAAACAACAGAGACCAGACCATGCGGTGCGCCAGGATTTCCTGTGGTGCGATCTCGTCAATGGCATGGAAATACAGGGGGAACAGGCCCCAGCACAGGAAGGCGAGGGAGGCGTACAACATGCCTGGATTCATGATGGGCTTCGCTGGAGAGTAGACAGTCTGTCATTATGGCTGAAAACATCGGGGGCTGCCCGGCGCCGCTGGCGAGGCGTAGAATGGCAACAAATCAATGGCCGCAAGCCCGCGCAGCAAGGCGGAGCGGTACAAAACCACGACTTTGGGGCAGCTGCGGAACCATGCAAAAATACTCTTGCTATTTGCTAATACCTATCATATTGTGCGATGCAACAAAACAAAAACGGGTGCAATCTTGACGTCGGAACACAAAAAAAGCGGCCTGGTCGGCTTGACACTGGCTGCCGTCGGTATCGTCTATGGCGATATCGGCACCAGTCCGCTGTACACCCTCAAAACGGTCTTTGACCCGGCCCACGGGCTGGCAGTGACGCATAACAACCTGCTGGGTATCGTTTCGCTGATCTTCTGGGGCCTGACCCTGATCGTTTCGCTGAAATACGTGACCCTGGTGCTGCGTGCCGATAACCGCGGCGAGGGCGGCATCATGGCCCTGATGGCGCTGGTGCTGTCGTCCGTCAGCAAGTCGTCGCGCTGGCATGTGCCGCTGATGGTGATCGGCGTGTTTGGCGCCACCCTGTTCTATGGCGACAGCGTGATCACGCCGGCCATTTCCGTGCTGTCGGCGATCGAAGGCCTGGAAGTGGCCACGCCTGCCTTCAGCCCGTATGTGGTGTGGCTGACGATCGCCGTGCTGGTGGCGCTGTATTCGGTGCAGTCGCATGGTACGGCCGGCATCGGCCGCTTCTTCGCTCCCATCATGCTGATATGGTTTGTCGCGCTCGCCGTTATGGGCGTGCTCAATATCATCAAGTCGCCAGGCATCCTGGCCGCCGTCAATCCCTTGCACGCCGTGGCTTTCCTGCTCGACAATGGCCGCATCGCCTTCCTGTCGCTGGGCGCCGTGGTGCTGGCGCTGACGGGCGCCGAGGCGCTGTACGCGGACATGGGCCACTTCGGCAAGAAGCCGATCCGCATGGCCTGGTTCCTGATCGCCTTTCCCGCGCTGGCGCTGAACTACCTGGGCCAGGGCGGGCTGCTGCTGGCGCACCCGGAAGCCATTTCCAATCCGTTCTACCAGCAGCTGGGCGCCTGGAGCGTGTATCCGCTGGTGATTTTGTCGACCATGGCCACCGTGATCGCTTCGCAGGCGACCATTTCCGGCACCTTCTCGATGACCAAGCAAGCCATCGCGCTGGGCTTCCTGCCGCGCATGCGCGTGCGCCACACGTCGGAAAGCGAAATCGGCCAGATTTACATCCCGGCCGTGAACTGGCTGCAGCTGGCCGTCGTGCTGCTGGCCGTCGTCGGTTTTGGTTCGTCGGAAAAGCTGGCCGCCGCCTACGGCATCGCCGTCACCGCCACCATGCTGGCCACCACGATCCTGACCTTCTTCGTCATCCGCTACCGCTGGAAGATGAATTTGCTGCTGTGCTGGGCCGCCACCGGTTTCTTCCTGATCATCGATGTGAATCTATTCGCGGCCAGTTCCCTGAAACTGTTCCACGGCGGCTGGTTCCCGCTGTTGCTGGGCGCCGTCCTGTTCATCATCATGCTGACCTGGAAACGGGGCCGCCAGCTGGTGTTCCAGAACCTGGAAAAGCACGCGATCCCGCTCAACGAATTCCTCTCTTCGCTGTTCATCGCGCCGCCGCTGCGCGTGCCCGGCACGGCCATCTTCCTGCGCGGCGAAACGGATGGCGTGCCGCATGCGCTGCTGCATAACTTGCTGCACAACAAGGTGCTGCATGAGCGCGTCATTTTCCTCACCGTCTTCATGCATGAAGAGCCGTGGGTGTTGCCATCCGAGCGCGTGCGCGTGGTGGAGCTGGGCCACCAGTGCTACCAGGTCAATGTGCATTACGGCTTCAAGGATGAACCGGACATTCCGGCGGCGCTGGCGCAATGCGCCGAGCAGGGAATGGATTTCGAGATGATGGAAACGTCGTTCTTCATCGCGCGCCAGACCATCATCTCGACGCCGGGGGCCGGCATGATGCCATGGCGCGAGCACCTGTTCGTCACCATGTCGCGCAATGCGCGCACGGCGGCCGACTACTATCAGATCCCGAGCAACCGGGTGATCGAACTGGGCACGCAGGTGGAAATCTAGGCCCGACGGCGCGGCGGAATGGATGTTTTGTCAATGTTGTATTGGCGCACAATCTTCCGCCGTGCTTACGTCTGCTTACAAATGAGGCTGGCGACACCTGTTAAACTGCTGCTCGCACCGGTCCGCACCGCACGGATCGAGCCACACTCAATATTTAAAGGGAAACCATGAAATCGGTATTTAAAATGATCGCCACGATTGCCTGTGCCGTGGCCCTTGCCGCCTGCGGCGCCGCCGCAAACACGGAAAAGCCGGTCGTGCTCGACCCGAATACGCAGGTGAAAGAACTGACCATTACCGATGTGGTGCTCGGCACCGGCACGGCGGCGGCGGCGGGCGATACCCTGACCGTGACCTACACGGGCTGGCTGTACGACGCTAGCAAGCCGGGCAACAAGGGCACGCAGTTCGATGCGAGCCTGCCAGGCGCAGGTTTCCCATTCGTGCTGGGTTTCGGCCAGGTCATCCTGGGCTGGGACCGCGGCCTGGTCGGCATGCAGGCGGGCGGCACGCGCACCCTGGCCATTCCGTATGACCTCGGTTATGGCAAGGCGGGCAAGCCACCGGCGATTCCCGGCTATGCCGGCTTGCTGTTTGAAGTCAAGCTGATCGGCGTGACGAAAAAGTAAGCACGCGCAAGGCAGCTGATACCAGGGGCGATTCCACGGAATCGCCCTTTTTGCTTTGCGGGTCCTGTCTGCGTCAGGCTGGCGCCAGTTCCTGGAAGTAGTACGTGGCGCCGCCCAGCGTGGGCGGCGCGTCATATTGCAGCACCTGCGTGCGGCGCAGCGCCACAGGGGCGCTGAAGGCGGGGCCGTCGTAGACGAAGGTGTGGAATTCGCCGTTTTCGCCGCAGGCGTCGACGCCGGGCGGCAGGTCGGCGAGGAAGGAAGCATCGAACTCGCGCCCGCAAAACTCGCGTGGCAGGTGCCGGCCATTGATGCAGACGACGATGGCCTTGAAGCCGGCGGCGAGAAATTCGTCGACCAGCGCGCGCCGCGCTTCGCCCCACAGGGGCAGATGGGCGGTCAGGCCGGCCGCGGCGCAGACTTTTTCTTCCCAGTCGCGGTGCGGCTGCAGGTCGATGTCGCCAAACAGGGCGTGCGCTATGCCCTCGTCTTTCGCCGCGCGCAGCATGGCGATGAATTGTTCCTCGTAGCTGGCCCAGCTGGCGTGATAGCGCTGCAGGCGCGCCCCCAGGCTGGCTGCCTGCGCTTCGAGCAGCTCGGGCGGCACGCCGTGCGAGCGCGATTTGCGGCCATCTTCATCCATGGCCGTGATCAGCAGCGGCACGCGCATGCCGGCGTTGCGCGCGCGCCACAGGGCCAGGCAGGAATCCTTGCCGCCGCTCCAGGAAATGAGGGCCGTCGTCATGCCGGTTTCTCCGCGCGCAGCATGTCGATGTGTTGTATGCCGTCTTCGTCGTACGGCGCGCTGACGGTGACAAAGCCGAACGACTGGTAGAAGCGCTCCAGATACTGCTGCGCACCGATGCGAATGGCGTGGCCAGGGTGCTGGCGTTCAGCGCGCGCGATGCCCTCAAGCAGCAGCTGCTTGCCGGCGCCCGTGCTGCGCGCTTCGGGCGCCGTCAGCACGCGGCCCAGCGACATTTCCACGTATTTGGCGCCCGGCGCCAGCACGCGCAGATACGCGGCCAGCCGGCGCTGGCCATCGACCGTTTGCCAGCCCAGCAAGTGCATGGCTGGCTGGTCATGGCCATCGAGGTCCGGGTAAATACACTGCTGTTCGATGACGAACACGCGCTGGCGCAAGGCCAGCACCTGGTACAAAGCGTGGGTGCCGAGTTCGTCGAACGTGTTCCATTGCCAGGCGATCATGCGTACTCCGAAAAATCAGGAAAAGAGCGTCATTCTAAAGGTACACGTGAAAAAAAACCGCGCTGCCTACATGGCAGTGCGGTTTTGATGGTGACGCGCAGCAACTGATGCCAGGTGCGCTCAGACGATCGTCAGGGTGACGTCGATGTTGCCGCGCGTGGCGTTCGAGTAAGGGCACACGATGTGGGCGGCGGCGACCAGCGCTTCGGCGGCGGCGCGCTCCATGCCCGGCAGCGAAATTTTCAGTTCCACTTCGATGCCGAAGCCCGTGTCGATGGCGCCGATGCCGACGTTGCCTTCGATGGACAGGTCTGCCGGCAAGGCGATCTTGTCGCGGCCACCGACGAATTTCATGGCGCCGATGAAGCAGGCCGAGTAGCCGGCGGCGAACAGTTGTTCCGGATTGGTGCCCACGGCGCCATTGCCGCCCAGTTCTTTCGGCGTGGTCAGCTTGACGTCCAGCACATTGTCGGACGACACGGCACGGCCTTCGCGGCCTCCGGTGGCGGTGGCTTGTGCGCGGTACAGGACTTGTTTGATCGACATGATGGTTTCCTTGAGTAAATTAAATAGTTAACGACTAAATAGTGTGCTACTTGTTTCATGGGCGAGTGCCCCAGGATGCCCGTCTGCAGAAGCGATTGCCGGCGTCCATGTGCTCAATATATATCGCGCACTATTTAATTGCAAGCGATTTTATTTTCAGGCGATGAGATTTGTGCTTTATTTTGCTGCCTTTGTCGCCAGTATTGCCCTTCCATCGCATAATGGCCACCGTCGCCGGGGGCGATGGTTATGCTGGGCCCACTTCAAACCCCAAGGAAAAAATCATGACTAGCCTCTTCTTTATCCTGCGCATCACCTTGGCCACGATGCTCACCTACATCATCGCCACGGCAATCCTGGTGGAGAATTTCCTGCGCTATATCTTCGGGCATACGGAAGGCTTCTTTGTCATCGTCGGCGCGCTGCTGGCCAGCGCCGTCATCACGAATGCATTTTCGCATGTGCGGCGCGTGCGCCTGATCGCCGGTGCCGTCAATGCCAGCACTCTGTCGAGCCGCCAGCGGCGTCAGATCGAGATCCCGTTCGAGGCGGGCGAGGTGTTCGACATGATCGACGCGGCCATCCGCGAATTGCCGGGCAGCGAAGTGGTCGAAAGCGCGCGCGACAGCCTGCAGGTGCAGGCCAGAGTGCGCCGCGCCGCGCCGTACACGCACACGGGCTTGCCCCGCATGCGCGTGCTGGGTTTCCTGGAGCCGCGGCCGAACCAGATCCTCGCCACCGTCACGCCGAATGGCGAGGCGGGCAGCGTGACGCTGATCTGCGAGCCGGCGCGCAATGCCTGGACCGACTGGTTCCTCGTCGACCATGGCAGCAACCTGGAAAATGCGGAAGCGGTGACGCGGGCCATGACGCGCCGCGTGGCGCAGCGGCGGCGCGGCGAGCAGGCCGAGGCGCGCCAGACGGTGACGGAAAAGGAACTCACGGTGGCCAAGCTGAGCCTGCTGCACGCGCAGGTCGAGCCGCATTTCCTGTACAACACGCTGGCCAGCGCGCAGCTGCTCACGCGCAGCGACCCCGTGCGCGCCGACGAGATGCTGGGCAACCTGATCCTGTACCTGCGCCACTCGCTGCCGCGCACGGAGCAAGCCATGTCGACCCTGGGCACGGAGCTGGAACGCGCGCGCGCCTACCTCGATATTTTGAAAATCCGCATGGGCGGACGCCTGAACCTGCAGATCGAGGTGCCGCAATACCTGCGCCAGGCGGAGCTGCCGCCGATGATGTTGCAAACGCTGGTGGAAAACGCCATCAAGCACGGCCTGGAGCCGAAAAGCGGCGGCGGCACGATCTGGATCATGGCGCGCAGCGGTGACGGCACGGTGATCGTCACGGTGGCCGACGATGGCAAGGGCTTCAGCGACGACGGTGCCGGCACGGGCATCGGCCTGCGCAATGTGCGTGAGCGCCTGCGCTTGATCTACGGCAATACCGCCGCGTTTGCCATCGTCGCCAACTTTCCCGATGGCGTGACGGCCACCATCACGGTGCCGGACAGCACGGCGCAAGGAGTGTCGTATGCATCCGCCTGAGATGAGCTGCGTCATCGCCGAAGATGAAACCCTGCTGCGCGATGCGCTGGTGGAGCTGCTGGCCGAAGAGTGGCCCTGCTTGCGCATCGTCGCCGCCTGCGACGACGGCGGCACGGCGCTCGACGCCATCGCCACCCTGCGCCCCGACGTCGCTTTCCTCGACATCCGCATGCCGGGCCTGACGGGGCTGGAAGTGGCGGCTGGCGCGCTCGAAGCGAGTCCCGGCACCCAGGTGGTGTTCGTTACCGCCTATGACCAGTACGCGATCGATGCCTTCGACAAGGGCGCCGTCGACTATTTATTGAAACCCATCGCCCGCGAGCGTCTGCAGGCGACCTTGCAGCGCGTGCAGGCGCGGGCCGGCAAGGGACAGGCGGGCGACGGCGCGCTGGCCGGCTTGCTGCAGCAATTGAGCAGCGCCTTGCCGGCGGCGGCCAAGTCGCCGCCGCTGGTGTGGCTGACGGCCAGCAGCGGCAAGGATACGCGCCTGATCATGGTGGAAGACATCGCCTATTTTCAGTCCGATACCAAGTACACGGCCGTCATGACGGCGGACGGCGAGGCGCTGCTGCGCAAGCCGATCCGCGAACTGCTCGACGTGCTCGATCCGGCCATTTTCAAGCAGATCCACCGCTCCACCATCGTCAACATGAAGATGGTGGCGTCGGTCACGCGCGACGAGGTGGGACGCGGCGTCTTGCGCCTGAAAACGCGGCCGGAAACCCTGGCCGTGAGCCAGCCGTTCATGGCGCTGTTCCGGAATATGTGAGTGTCGGGTAGGTCGGCTTAGCCCGCAAGGGCGTAAGCCGACAGCACCACCGCCTCATTCCGCCGTCTCAAAACCTTCGAGCACGTTCACCACATTGATGCCCAGTTCCCTGACCGCATAGCCGCCTTCGAGGATGAAGGCGGTGGGCAGGTTCAGATGGGCCAGGCGTTCGCCCACGCGCAGGTAGTCGCCGCTTTGCAGGGCGAAGTGCGACAGCGGGTCGCCGACGAAGGTGTCGACCCCGAGCGACACCACCAGCGCGTCGGGCGCGTACATCTTGATGCGCAGGCAAGCCGTTTCCAGCGCGGCGAACCAGCTGGCCGTGGTGCTGCCGGCCGGCAGCGGCAGGTTGACGTTGTAGCCCAGCCCGGCGCCGCTGCCCGTCTCATCGGCGTGGCCCAGGTAAAACGGGTATTCGCTGCGCGGGTCGGCGTGGATCGAGGCGAACAGCACGTCGTTGCGCGCATAAAAGATGCTTTGGGTGCCGTTGCCGTGGTGGTAATCGATATCGAGGATGGCGACCTTGCTGGCGCCGTCGTCGAGCAGGTGCTGCGCGGCCAGGGCCGCGTTGTTCAGAAAACAGTAGCCGCCAAAGAAATCGCTGCCCGCATGGTGGCCCGGCGGGCGCGTCAGGGCGAACGTGGCGCGCTCGCCCAGGCGCAGCGCGTGCGCCGCGTTGACGGCGCAGTCGGCGCCCGTCTTGGCCGCCGTCCACGTACCGGCCGTCAGCGGCGTGCCGTTGTCCATCGAATACAGGCCCAGCTTGGCCGTGAAGTCGTCCGGTTCGATATCGCTGCGCAAGGTGCGCACGGGCCACACGGAGGGCAAGGCATCCTTGTTGACATTGTCCGGGTCGAGCGCCAGCCAGTCGTGCCAGGCGTGGCGCAGGAAGTGCAGGTAACGGGGCGTGTGGATGCGCTCCAGTGAGGTCAGCGGTACACCGTGCGGCGTGACGATGCGGCCCAGGTTGCGCCGTCCCAGTTCGGCCACCACCATGTCGGCCCGTTCGGGCGTCTCGAAGCAGGGCACCATGGTGCCGCGAAACATTTCGAAGCGGCCCCGGTGCTGGCTGTGCAATTCATTGTAGAAGGTCAGCATCGGGGCATTTTTCGCAAGGTCAGGTGTGCGAACACAGGGTGCTGGCGCGGTAGGCGGCGACGAAATCGTCGAAGCTGCCGGCGGGCGCCGCTTCCATGGCGCGCTGCTCGGCCAGCGAGCTGGCGGCCATCGCGTCGAAATACGCGCTTTGCTCGGGCGTGGGTGGCTGCGCGCGGAAAAACGCCGCATGGCGTTCGCTTTGCCGCAGGCCGAAGGCGGCAAACGAGCCGCCATTGGCACGCAGTTCAGCCAATACCTTGGCCGATGGCGTCGCGTCCGGGTCGGCCAGTTTGGCCGCCTGCGCCGCCAGGCTGTCCGCATGCGCCGTGCCGCCAATGCGCGCATCGAGCAGTGCCGCCACGGGGGCGATGCGCGCCAGCAATTCTTCGCCCCACGCTTGCAGGGTGATGTCTGCGCCGTCGCGGCGCAGGGTCAGGCCCGGCGTGCGGCCTTCCTTGACGGTGCGGGCAAAATTGTGCGTGTAGCAGGCGCTTTGCTCGGCAGAAATCGGCGCACTGTCGTCGAGCGCGCAGAACAGCAAAAACGCGTCGAGGAAGCGGCCCGTTTCCAGGCTGATGCCGACCGGTTCGAACGGGTCGACATCCATGCAGCGCACTTCGATGTATTGCACGCCGCGCAGGCACAGGGCCTGGATCGGGCGCTCGCCCGTGCGGATCACGCGCTTCGGGCGGATGGTCGAATAGTATTCATTTTCGATCTGCAGCACGTTGGTGGACAATTGAATCCACTCGCCATCCTTCTTTGTGCCCAGCGCCGCATACGGCGGATACGGGTCGTTGACGGCATGCGTGAGGGCGCTGACGTAGTCTTCCAGGCTGTTTTCGTGCGGGCGCAGGCCCGACTGGGCATCGTTCTGGTAACCGAGGTCGCTCATGCGCAGGCTGGTGGCGTAGGGCAGGAACAGGGTGTCGCCGGACAAGGTGTCGAGCTTGTGCGCGCGGCCGCGCAGGAAACCGCTGGACAGCGCCGGCGAGGCGCCGAACAGGTACATCAGCAGCCAGCTGTAGCGGCGGAAATTGCGGATCGTCGCCAAATAGCTTTCCGACTGCACGTCTTGCGGCGTGGCAGCCGCGTGTTGCGGGCTGGCGCTGGTGTCCGGGTTGCTGGCGAGCACTTGCCACAGCTGTTCGTCGAGCGAATAGTTGTAGTGGATGCCGGCGATGCATTGCATGGCCTTGCCGTAGCGCAAGGCCAGGCCGCGCCGGTAGACGTGCTTGAGCATGCCCATGTTCGAGCTGCCGTAGTTGGCGATCTCGATATCCTCCTCAGGCGGCAGCTGGCACGGCATCGACTGGCTCCACAGCAACTCGTCGCCGAGGCGGCTGTAGGCGTGGCGGTGCACGGTATCGAGCTTGTCGAGCGTGACGGCGATGTCGCTTTCAGCCGGTGTGATGAATTCGAGCAGCGCTTCGGCGTAGTCGGTGGTGATTTCAGGGTGCGTCAGCGCCGAGCCCAGGGCGGCGGGGTGGGGCGTGGAAGCCAGTTGGCCGGCATGGTCGACGCGCAGGGTTTCACGCTCGATGCCGCGCAAGCCGCCCAGCAGCGCGCGGTTGGCATCTTCGGTCAGCAATGCCAGGCGGCGAGTCAACAGGTTGGGCAATTTGAGCTTCCTTTCTTGTGCAGCATATAAATAATTTGTGCTGAGATTAACCGAATTTTGGCAAATGCGTCGGCGCCGGCCCAAAAAACGCCGCGTCGCCAGCGTCCGCCCCGGGCAAGAGGGGCGGCGCTTCGGTCAGGAATTCGCTTGATATTTTAACAAACTGCGGGGGATCTGGCGCGCCACTGGGTCAAGCTTTGCGCAGGTGGCAACGGTCAGCCCAGGCGGGCGCCGCTGACGCGCTCGATGCCGGCCAGGTCGCGCCAGCTTTGTACTTTGCTGTAGCCGGCGTCGGCCAGCAAGCCGCGCACGGATGCCGCCTGGTCATAGCCGTGCTCCATCAGCAGCCAGGCGCCCGACGCCAGGTGGCGCGCGGCGCCGGAGACGATGGTGCGCAGGGCCGACAGGCCGTCCGCGTGGTCGGTCAGCGCACCGACCGGCTCGAAGCGCAAATCGCCTTCGGCCAGGTGGCGGTCGCCGCTGGCGATGTAGGGGGGATTCGAGACGATCAGGTCGAATTTTTCCGTGCCCAGCGCTTCGAACCAGTCGCTGGTCATGAAGGTGATGTTGACGCCGTTGGCGCTGGCGTTGCGGCGCGCCACGGCCAGGGCCGTGCTGCTGACGTCCAGGGCCGTGACGACGGCGTCGGGCCGCGTGTACGCCAGCGCGACGGCGATGGCGCCGCTGCCCGTGCCCATGTCGAGCACCCGTCCGCCAGGCGGCAGGCGCTCGAGCGCCAGTTCCACCAGCACTTCCGTGTCGGGGCGGGGAATCAGCACGGCGTCGTTGACTGCGAACGGCAGGCCGAAGAATTCGCGTTGGCCGACGATGTAGGCGATCGGCTCGCCTTGCAGGCGGCGCGCCAGCAAGCCCGATAAACGTTCGGCTTCATCGGAAGTGAGCACACGCTCCGATTGCGTGATCAAGCTGACGCGCGACAGGCCCAGCGCGTGGCCCAGCAGGATGCGGTTGTCGAGCGGATCGAGCAGCGGACGGATTTGCAGGGCGCCGACAGTGCTGCCGGCGGGGATCAGTGTTTCTGGCATGGATAGTCTATTATTTCTTGCGGCGCAGCAGTGTCCACAGCAGGCCTACGGTAAAAATGGCGAACCAGGCGAACGCCCATTGTGGGATCGACAGGCCGAAAAATGGCTCGCCGGCGTTTTCGCAGGCGCCATACGATTCAAACATGAACGGCATGAGTTCGGCCGTGAAGACCTTGTTCAGCGCCGTTTCCACCGGGTCGATGCCGCACGAGAAGCCGGGATGGGCCAGCACGTACAAATGCTTGGCGCCCACGCCCAGGCCGCCCAGGGCCGCCAATACGCCGATGCCGGCGCCGATTTGCGGTCGGTTGGCGGCCGCGCCAGCCAGGCAGGCAATGCCGATGGCGAGGAACAGGTAGCGCTGGATCACGCACAGCGGGCACGGCGCCATGTTCATGGCATGCTGCAAATACATGGCCACGCCCAGCATCAGGAAACACAGGGCGGCGATCAACAGGAGGACGGTGCGTGAATTTTTCATGGGCGACACGGTGAGGTGGATGGAATCGAGCTGGTCATTTTCGCACAAGGCCGGATTTTTATTGCTTAGCCGCTACTTAAAGCTGTCGGCTTACGCGCTGCGCGCTAAGCCGACCTACAAATTGCGGCGTAGGTCGGCGTAGGTCGGCTTAGCGCAGCGTAAGCCGACACAACGGCGCCAGCGTTTAGTCGCCTAAAGCAGCCAGCAGTTCCGCCTGATGCTCCGCCGCCAGCGCATTCGTCAAATCCGTCAAATCGCCGTCCATGATGAAGTCCAGCTTATACAAGGTCAGATTGATGCGGTGGTCCGTCAGGCGGCCCTGCGGGAAGTTATACGTGCGGATGCGCTCGCTGCGGTCGCCCGAGCCGATCAGGCTCTTGCGCGTGGCCGCTTCCTTCGACTGCTGCTCGCGCAATTGCACGTCCTTGATGCGCGCGGCCAGCACTTTCATCGCTTGCGCCTTGTTCTTGTGCTGGCTGCGGTCATCCTGGCACTCCACCACGATGCCGGTGGGCAAGTGGGTGATGCGCACGGCCGAATCGGTCTTGTTGATGTGCTGTCCGCCCGCGCCCGAGGCGCGGTAGGTGTCGATGCGCAGGTCGGCCGGGTTGATGTTGACGTCTTCGACTTCATCGGCTTCCGGCATCACGGCCACCGTGCAGGCCGACGTATGGATGCGGCCCTGCGTTTCCGTGGCCGGCACGCGCTGCACGCGGTGGCCGCCCGACTCGAATTTCAGCTTCGAATACGCGCCATTGCCGACCACGCGCACGATCACTTCGCGGTAGCCGCCCAGGTCGGAGTCGGACGACGACACGAGTTCCACCTGCCAGCGGTTGCGTTCGGCAAAGCGCGAGTACATGCGTAATAAATCGCCGGCGAACAGGGCCGATTCATCGCCGCCCGTGCCGGCACGAATTTCCAGGAAGATATTGCGCTCGTCATTGACATCCTTCGGCAGCAGCATGGTTTGCAATTCGCGTTCCAGGCGCGCCATGGTGGCTTTCGCCGCCTCGATCTCTTCCTGCGCGAATTCCTTCATGTCCGGGTCGCCCAGCATCTCTTGCGCCGTGGCGATATCGTTGCCCGCTTCCTGGTAGGAATGGTACAGCGCCACCAGCGGGCCCAGTTCGGCGTGCTCGCGCGTCATCTTGCGGTAACTGTCCATGTTCGACGTGGCGTCCGGGTGCATCAGCAGTTCGTCGAGTTCGACCAGGCGGTTCGCCAGTTGATCGAGTTTGCCCAGCATGGATGGTTTCATAGCGATTCGCGGTAAAAGAGTGTAGGGATGGTGCGGGTCCGGCAAGCCCGGCAGGCGGGCAGGGGTGGCCGCGCGCGGGCGGCCAGCGGGGCTGCGCTAACGGCGGGGGCGGAACAGTTTCGGCAGCAGGGTGACCAGCTGCTTGCGCTCGTCGCCTTGCGCCTGGTGCAGCGCCTGCTGCGGGCCGTGCAGGAACTTGGCCGTCAAGCCTTTCGACAGCGCTTCCAGCACGGCGTCGATGTCGGCGCCCTTGGCCAGCATCTTGCGCGCCCGTTCGACTTCCATCAGGCGCAGCGCTTCGCTGTTTTCATGCAAATGCTGGATGACGGGCACCATGGCGCGGTCATCGACCCAGCTCATGAACGATTGCACGCGCGTCTCGATGATGGCCTCGGCTTGCGCCACGGCCGCCTGGCGGCTTTCCAGGCCCGTCTGCACGACCTTGCCCAGGTCGTCGACCGTGTACAGGAAGACGTCGTTCAGGCGGCCCACTTCCGCTTCGATGTCGCGCGGCACGGCCAGGTCGACCATGAACATGGGTTTGTGGCGGCGTGCCTTGATGGCGCGCTCGACCAGGCCCAGTCCCAGCAGCGGTAACGATGACGCCGTGCACGAGATGACGATGTCGAACTGGTGCAGCATTTCTGGCAAGTCCGCCAGGCGGATCGCCTTGCCGTTGAAGCGGTGCGCCAGTTCCTCGCCCCGTTCCATGGTGCGGTTGGCAATCGTGATGCTTTTCGGGTTTTGCGCGGCAAAGTGTGTGGCGCACAATTCGATCATTTCGCCGGCGCCGATGAACAGCACGTTCTGCTCGGCAATCTTGTCGAAGATGCGCTGCGACAGGCGCACGGCGGCGGCCGCCATGGACACGCTGTGGGCGCCGATTTCCGTGCTGCTGCGCACTTCCTTGGCGACCGAAAAGCTGCGCTGGAACAACTGGTGCAGATACGTGCCCAGGCCGCCCGCCTCGTCGGCCGTGCGGATGGCGTCCTTGATCTGCCCCAGGATCTGCGTTTCGCCCAGCACCATCGAATCGAGCCCGGAGGCGACGCGGAAGGTGTGGCGCACGGCATCGTGCTGCGGCAGCATATATAAGTGGGGGCGCAGCTCGCTGTAATTGAGCTGGTGATAATCGGCCAGGAAATGCGCACCCGCATCGAGCGGGTTCGGCACATGGCTGGCCGCATACAGCTCGGTACGGTTGCACGTCGAGAGAATGGCCGCTTCGTCGTTGTCGCGCAGGTCGATGCGCTGGAACCAGGTGCGCGCCGCCATCACCGCCGAACCCAGATGCTCAGGCGCAAACGCCAGCTGTTCGCGGAGCGACACTGGAGCGGTGGTATGGTTGAGGCCGACGGCGAGCAGTTGCATTTCAGGGCTGTTGGGAATTCTTATGCCGACATTATAACGCCTTGTGCCCGCTCTTTGAGCAGTTCGCCTGTTTTCACCCGGATGCGTGGGCGTCACCCGCCCAGTTTTTCCAGGCGATAACCATAACTGTAGACGGGCACGAGGCGGTAGCCGTGTTCCGGTTTCAGTTGCAGCTTGTTGCGCACGCGCGAGACGTGGGTATCCATGGTGCGCGAGGGCAGGGCCGTGTCGCGCTGCCACACGGCTTCGTGGATGTAGGCGCGCGACAGGGGACGGCCCATATTGCGGAAAAACAGCAGCGCCAGGGCGAATTCCTTGTGCGTCACGTCCAGCACTTCGCCATCCTTCAGCAGGCGGCCGGGGCGGGTTTCAAACGTGTAATGACCAAATTGCAAATACTCGGCGCCATTCTGCGCCGGGTAGGCCACGCGCAGCAGCGCCTGGGTGCGCAACGTCAGTTCGCTGCGCCGCAAGGGCTTGATCATGTAGTCGTCGGCGCCGGCCGTCATGCCGGCCACCACATCGTCTTCGCCCGAGCTGTTGGTCATAAACAACACGGGTGCCTTCGGCGCCAGTTTTTCCCGGGCACGGCGCAATACTTCGGCGCCATCCAGATCGCTCACATGCCAGTCGAGGATGAGCATGTCGCAACTGTCCTTGCGCAGTTGCCCCAGCATTTCCTTGCCACTCTGAAACTCGTGGCAAGCGTGGCCGGCGGCGGTGAGCACCTGGCAGATCAGTTCTGCCTGACTATGGTCGCTATCGAGTACGGCAATTCGCATAATGGGCTGGAGTGTGTAGCAACAAACAGACGGTCCGCTCTGCTTATCGTAATGTTAAGGAATGCTCAAGTGAAATATAACAGAGATTGCAACTGTGTCCAGTGAAATCGGCGGGCAGATCCTTTACGTTACACTTGTTCATCTACCCTCACCGCGGAGAAACGGCAATGACAGACAAGAGCAGTACCGATTGGACCCTGATACCGGCCAGTCGTGCCGAAATCGAGCAAGTGCGCGAGCGCTGCCGGCGCCTGGTGCAGCGGCGTGCCGTGATGTCGGCGGGCGCCTCGGCCATTCCCATTCCCGGCATCGACCTGATGTCCGATGTCGGCCTGTTTTCCATGCTGATCAACGATATCAACCACGAGTTCGGCCTGACGCCCGAGCAGATCGAGCGCCTCAACCCGCAGTTCAAGATGATGGCCTACCGCGCGGCGGTGGGCATGGGCGGCATGCTGGTAGGGAAGCTGGTGTCGCGCGAACTGATCCTCCAGCTGCTCAAGCGCAGTGGCGTCAAGATTGCCACCAAGCAGGTAGCGCGCTTCGTGCCGTTCGCCGGGCAGGTGGTGGCGGCGGCCATCGGCTACGCCGTGTTCCGCCAGATCGGCAACCAGCACGTGAATGCCTGCGCCGCGGTGGCGCAGGAATTGCTCACGGTGAGGCCGGATTAAAGACGTTAAGCGTCCGGCAGCACCACGTTGACGTCGAGTACCTCCAGGTTGCCCTGGCGGTCCAGCGAGATCTTGATGTCGTCGGCATTGACCTTGGTGTACTTGGAAATGACGGCGATCAATTCCTTGTGCAGGGCGGGCAGGAAGTCCGGACCACCGCGGCCGCTGCGTTCGCGGGCGATGATGATCTGCAGGCGTTCCTTGGCGGCGGTCGCCGTCTTCGGCTTGGGAGGGAACAGGAAAGAAAGCAAGGCCATATCACTTCGCCCCAAAAATGCGCTGGAGTAATCCAGGCTTTTCATAGTTGGTAAAGCGCAACTCGACCTCTTCGCCGAGGAAACGCGAGACCACGTCTTCATAGGCTTGCGCCACGTCCGTGCCCTTGAAATGGATGGCGGGATTACCCTGGTTCGAGGCGGCCAGCACTTGTTCCGATTCCGGAATGATGCCCACCAGCGGGATGCGCAGGATTTCCTGCACGTCCTGGTAAGACAGCATTTCATCCGATTCCACGCGTTTCGGCGAGTAACGGGTGATCAGCAAATGTTCCTTGACCGGTTCGCCGCCCGTCTGCGCGCGGCGCGACTTGGCTTGCAGGATGCCCAGGATGCGGTCCGAATCGCGCACCGACGACACTTCCGGGTTGGTGACGATGATGGCTTCGTCGGCAAACGTCAGCGCCATCAGCGCGCCATGCTCGATGCCGGCCGGCGAATCGCAGATGATGAACTCGAAACCCATGTTGATCAGGTCGTTCAACACGCGTTCCACGCCTTCTTCCGACAAGGCATCCTTGTCGCGCGTCTGCGAGGCGGGCAGGATGAACAGGTTGTCGCAGTGCTTGTCCTTGATCAGGGCCTGGTTCAGCGTGGCTTCCTTGTTGATCACATTGATCAGGTCGTAGACGACGCGGCGCTCGCAACCCATGATCAGGTCGAGGTTGCGCAGACCCACGTCAAAATCGAGCACGGCTGTCTTGTGGCCGCGCAGGGCCAGGCCAGTGGAAAAACTGGCGCTAGAGGTCGTCTTGCCGACACCGCCCTTGCCGGACGTCACAACAATAATTCTTGCCACAAATAATCCTTTTCAGATATCTCTTGAATTGTGCAGCTTAAGAGCGGTTCACGGGAGTGACCGGATTGACAGAGTGTATATCGATTCTGTCTCCAGCCAAACGAATTTGCGCGGGTCCGCGTGCCATTTCCGCCGGGAAACCATCCTCGAACGTGCGGTATACGCCGGCGATCGACACCAGTTCCGGCTCCATGGCCAGCGCGAAAATGCGCGCCTGGGCATTGCCCGAGGCGCCGGCCAGCGCGCGGCCATACAGCGAGGAATACACATGGATGCTGCCGTCGGCGATGATTTCGGCGCCATTGTTGACCACGGCGGTGATGATCAGGTCGCAGCCGCGCGCATAAATGCGCTGGCCCGCCCGCACGGGCGTGTCGATCACCATCACTTGCGCTTCGGCGCCCGCCTGGGCGGCCGCCGTGGGCGTATCCTTGGGCGGCGCATCGTCGCGCGTCTTGCCGCTATCGAGGCTCAAGCCTTGCGCCAGGATGGCGTCCTGCATCTCGGCCGGCGCATTGCGCACGGCCACGGCATTCAAACGGTATTTTTTCAGCAGGGCGACCAGGGGCGCCCAATCGACGGGCATGCCGCCAGGCGGCAAGTCGGCCACGTCCAGCACGGCCAGGTCATCTTCGAAAAAGTCCGCCACGCCTCCCGTCATGTCGCGCAAGGCGGCATCGAGTGCCTGCGTATCGGCGCTATGGACAATGGCGGAAACGGCGACGACGGTGGAAATCTTGATTTCGATAGGCTTCTGCGACGGGCTTTTGGACATAAACATTTATCAAAGTGAAACTGCGGCAGGCCAGATGTTCCGTACGGCAACAATGGGAGCAGTAAATTTCTTGCATTCTACTGCAAAAAAATCAGCGTCAGGGACCTGGAGTGTGCTATTCCGCAGGGCAACAGTGACTTCTTGTCAAAAAACAAGGGCGGCGCCCCGGAAAACCGCTGCGCCGCCCCAAGAGCAGCTGAGAATGCGCCCTGACGGCGCGGTCCCGGATCAAGCCGCGCGCATCTGGTGCGCCGCCTCCACCATATTACGCAACGCGGTTTCCGTTTCCGCCCAGCCGCGCGTCTTCAGGCCGCAGTCCGGGTTCACCCACAAGTTGGCTGGCGGAATGACGGCGCTGGCTTTTTGCAGCAAGCGCACCATGTCGACGGTCGAGGGGATGCGCGGCGAATGGATGTCGTACACGCCGGGGCCGATTTCGTTCTGATACTGGAACTGGCCCAAGCCCGTCAGCAACTCCATGTCCGAGCGGCTCGTCTCCAAGGTGATGACGTCGGCATCCATGGCGGCGATCTGCGGCAGGATGTCGTTGAACTGCGCATAGCACATGTGCGTGTGGATCTGCGTCGTGTCGCTGACCACGGACGCGGCGATGCGGAAGGCGCGCGTGGCCCAGTCCAGGTAGGCGTCCGACTGGCCGCGGCGCAGCGGCAAGCCTTCGCGGATGGCCGGCTCGTCGATCTGGATGATGCCGATGCCGGCCGTTTCCAGGTCTTGCACCTCGTCGCGGATGGCCAGGGCCAACTGCAGCGCCGTGCTGGCGCGCGGCTGGTCGTCGCGCACGAACGACCATTGCAAGAGCGTGACGGGGCCCGTCAGCATGCCCTTCATGGGTTTATGCGTCAGGCTTTGCGCGTGCACCGTCCATGCCACGGTCATGGCGGCCGGGCGCTGCACGTCGCCGTAGATGACGGGCGGTTTCACACAGCGCGAGCCGTACGATTGCACCCAGCCCAGGCGCGTGAAGGCGAACCCGTCGAGTTGCTCGCCAAAGTATTCGACCATGTCGTTGCGTTCCGCTTCGCCATGCACCAGCACGTCCAGGCCCAGCGCTTCCTGGCGCCCCACGGCGTGGGCAATTTCGGCGCGCATCTGGCTTTCATACTCGGCGCTGGCCAGTTCGCCCCGTTGATGGCTGGCGCGGGCGGCGCGGATGGCCGCCGTCTGCGGGAAGGAGCCGATGGTCGTCGTCGGGAAGTCGGGCAGCTGCAAACGCGCGCGCTGCACGGCCTGGCGCAGCGGGAAGCTGGAATCGCGGCGGTCGACGGTGGGCGTGAGCGCTTGCAGGCGCCGCGCCACCGATGCCCGGTGGACGCGGGGGCTGGCGCGTCGCCCGGCGATGGCCAGGCGGGAACGGGCCAATGCGGCCAGCGCGGCGGCGTCGGACTGGCCTTCCAGTGCCCCCTTGAGCAGGGACAGTTCCGCCAGCTTTTCCGTGGCAAACGCCAGCCAGCTCTTGATCTCGCCGTCGAGCGCCGTTTCCGCTTCCAGGCTGAACGGCACGTGCAGCAGCGAGCACGACGGCGCCAGCCACAGCTGGCCGTTGCGCCTGGCTGCCAGCGGCTGCAGCACGGCCAGGGCCGCGTCGAGGTCGGTGCGCCAGATGTTGCGCCCGTCGACGATGCCGATCGACAAGACTTTATGCGCGGGCAGCCAGTCCGTCACGCTGATCAATTCATGCGGCGCGCGGATGCCGTCCACGTGCAGGCCGGCCACGGGCAGGCGGCAGGTCAGGCTGAGGTTTTCTTCCAGCGGCGAGAAATATGTGGCCAGCAAGATATTCACGCCCACCTGGTTCAGCTGCCAGTACGTGCTCTCAACAGCGCTGCGCCAGGCGTGGGGCAAGTCCAGGCCCAAAATCGGTTCATCGAGCTGCACCCATGTCACGCCTTGCTGTTTCAGGCGGTCGAGCAGGGCGCCGTACACGGGCAGCAATTGTTCCAGCAGGGCCAGACGATGGAATCCCGACTCGCCCGGCGTCTTTTCCTTGCCCAGCCAGAGGAAGGTGAGGGGGCCGATCAGGGCCGCCTTGACCTGGTGGCCCAGCGTCTGCGCCTCGGCCACTTCCGCCAGCAGGCGCTCGCCAGCCAGCGAAAATTGGGTCTGCGGCGACAATTCGGGCACCAGGTAGTGGTAATTGGTGTCAAACCACTTGGTCATTTCCAGCGCGGCAGTGCCTGCGGCGTTGCTATGGTGCGCGTGGCCGCAGTGCGCGTGTTGCGCCTGCGTTGCTGCACCGCGCGCCATGGTGAAATAGCGCGCCAGCGGTGATTGCTCCTGCGTAAAGTTGAAACGCGCCGGTTCGCAGCCCAGCAGCTGGATATGGCTGGCCACCTGGTCGTAAAAGGCGAAGTCGCCCACTGTGACGTAATCGAGCCCGGCGTCGCGCTGCTGCGCCCAGTGGCGTGCGCGCAGTTGCTGGCCCGTCGCTTCCAGGGCGGCCTCGGACACTTCGCCACGCCAATGGCTTTCCAGTGCCAGTTTCAGTTCACGCGCGGCGCCGATACGGGGAAAGCCAAGGATGTGGGTACGAATGGGCATGATGTCATCGAGATTTAATGTGAATGCGCTAGAGTGTGCGGCAACTTGGTCTATAATCAAAACGAAACATTTTGCCGAATAACATGAAAATAATTCACGTACATCCCCCCATTTCCCGATGCTAGAAATCCGCCACCTGCGCACCCTGAGTGCCTTGCGTTCGTCCGGCAGCCTGGTGCGCGCCGCGCAGCTGCTCAATTTGACCCAGTCGGCGCTGTCGCACCAGATCCGCTTGCTGGAAGAGCGCTACAAGGCGCCCTTGTTCGAGCGCAAGTCGATGCCGATCGCGTTTACGGCCACGGGCAGCCGGCTGCTGGAGCTGGCCGACAAGCTGCTGCCCGAGATCGAGCTGGCCGAGCGCGACGTGGCGCGCCTGTCGCAGGGCGACAAGGGGCAGTTGCGCGTGGCGCTCGAATGCCATACCTGTTTCGACTGGCTGATGCCGGTGATGGATGCGTTCCGCCAGCGCTGGCCGGAAGTGGAGATCGACCTGGTCTCGGGCTTTCACAGCGAACCAGCGGACTTGCTGCGCTCGGGCGAGGCCGATCTCGTGATCGGTTCGCCATATGGCCCCGATTTCACCGTATTTCCCCTGTTCCGCTTTGAAATGCTGGTGGTGATGGCGCAGAAGCACCGGCTGCAGGCGCAGCGCCGGCTCGTGGCGGCCGACTTTACGGGCGAGACCCTGATCACCTATCCGGTGCCGGAAGAGCGCATCGATCTGATCCGCGAAGTGCTGCGGCCTGCCGGCATCGAGTTTGAACGCCGCACGGCGGAACTGACGGTGGCCGTGCTGCAACTGGTGGCGAGCCGGCGCGGCATCGCCGCCTTGCCGAACTGGGCCATCAAGAATTACGTCGATTACGATTATGTGGTGGCGCGTCCGGTGGGCGAGCACGGCCTGTGGAGCGACTTGTACGTGTCCGTGCCGGACCAGTTGCAGGACAAGGCGTATGTGCGCGATTTCGTCAGCGTGATACGCGAGCAGTGCGCGGCCTCGCTCGATGGTATCAAGTTGTTGTCCTGATCAACGTTGAGTTGGAAACAAACCAACAGCAAAGCTTGATAAATATCAAGGTTCAGCAATGAACCACCGCTTACAGTTGAGCACTGTGCGGCGCAACATGGCGCTGCCTACTCTTTGGGGAGGAACACGATGTTTTCATTTTCCGAGCAATGGGCACTGGCCGGCAAGGCCGTGGTGGAAGCACAATTGATCAGCGCGCAAGCGTATGCCCAGGCCGCCGTCGAGAGCGGCGCCAGCGTGCTGGACTTGCAGCTCGACGCGGCCCGCGCGGCGCTGGCGGCCGCTACGGTGGCGGGCAATCAGCTGCTGTCCGCGAAGGATACGCAAGCGCTGCTGGAACTGTCGCGCACGCAGTCGCAACTGGCCATCGAACGCATCGGTGCATATGGCCGTCAGGCAAAGGATGTTGCTCAGGAAACCCAGGAGAAATTCGACACTGTGACAAAGGGTGAGTTTGCTGCATCGCGTCAAAAATTTGGCGAACTGGTGCAGGTGGTAAAGCAAACGCCCGTGCCCCTGATTATTCCCTTCAATAATTTTCTAAAAACCACTTTCGGCGGCGCCGATGAAGGGTATGATAAAAATAAAAACACGCGTTCCGCTCGTCAAACATAGACGCGTTGCGGCCCGGCAGCGACTATCCGCCGCGCCAGGCCGCCCGCCGCCACCGCAAGGCAGGCTGCCATCGCCGCCGCCTGCGGTGTGGCGCTGGAACTGCGGCGTATGCCGCGCTAGAATGAAACACAGCTTGCTGTGTCTTCCCGGATTCATTGGATTGTATTAATACCTTGACCTTGGCCCTCGTGGCCTGCATATCGGAGAAATAAATGGATGATGTCGTAATCGTGGCCGCCGGCCGTACCGCAGTCGGCAAATTCGGTGGCAGTCTGGCCAAGATTCCTGCGTCCGAACTGGGCGCGCATGTAATCAAGGGCTTGCTGGCACAAACCGGCATCGACCCGAACCTGATCGGCGAAGCGATCCTGGGCCAGGTGCTGACGGCTGCCGTCGGCCAGAACGCCGCGCGCCAGGCTGTCATCAAGGCTGGCCTGCCCAGCTCCATCCCGGCATTCACCATCAACAAGGTATGCGGCAGCGGCCTGAAGGCCACGCACCTGGCGGCGCAAGCGATCAAATGCGGCGACGCCAACATCATCATCGCCGGTGGCCAGGAAAACATGAGCGCCTCGCCGCACGCGATGAACGGTTCGCGCGACGGTTTCCGCATGGGCGACTTCAAGATGGTCGACACCATGATCGTCGACGGCCTGTGGGACGTGTACAACCAGTACCACATGGGCATCACGGCGGAAAATGTCGCCAAGAAATACGAAGTGACGCGCGCCGAGCAGGATGAATTCGCGCTGCAGTCGCAACTGAAGGCGGAAGCGGCGCAAAAAGCGGGCAAGTTCAAGGATGAAATCCTGCCGCTGGAAATCGCCAACAAAAAAGGCACCGTGGTCTTCGACAGCGACGAATACATCAAGCCCGGTTCGACCCTGGAATCGCTGACCGGGCTGCGCCCCGCGTTCGCCAAGGATGGCACCGTCACGGCCGGCAATGCATCGGGCCTGAACGATGGCGCCGCCGCCGTCATCATGATGTCGGCCTCGCAAGCGAAAGAACTGGGCTTGAAGCCGCTGGCACGCATCAAGGCCTACGCCTCGTCGGGCCTGGACCCGGCCGTCATGGGCATGGGCCCTGTCTCCGCTTCGCGTCTGTGCCTGAAAAAAGCCGGCTGGACGCATGAAGAGCTGGACTTGATGGAAATCAACGAAGCGTTTGCCGCGCAAGCGATTGCCGTCAACAAGGAAATGGGCTGGGATACCAGCAAGATCAACGTGAATGGCGGCGCGATTGCCATCGGCCACCCGATCGGCGCCTCCGGCGCGCGCATCCTGGTCACCCTGATCCACGAAATGATCCGCCGCGACGCCAAGAAAGGCCTGGCCGCCTTGTGCATCGGCGGTGGCATGGGTGTCGCTCTAGCGATCGAACGCGACTAAGTAGCTGGCACCGCCCCCAAGCTACTGCGCGGCGCGCTTTGCGGCCTGCGATGCTCACCGTGCTAAAGCACGGTTGCGCTTCTTAGCCACAAATCATCGCCGCTCGCTACGCTTGGGTACGGTGCGGTTTGCCGCTGTGATGCAACGGTTGTGGACTGTCTTACCTAATTAATTAACTTTTTAGCAACAGAACGACACTGAGGGGATGAAAAATGGCAAGAGTTGCATTGGTAACTGGTGGCATGGGTGGTCTGGGCGAAGCAGTCTGTTTCAAGCTGGCGGCGCTCGGCTATCGCGTGGTCACGACCTATTCTCCAGGCAATCAGAAGGTCGCGGACTGGCTGGCGACGACCAAGGACATGGGCTATGACTTCAAGGCGTATCCGTGCGACGTGGCCGACTACGATTCGGCCGCCGCCTGCGTGGCTGCCGTGGAAAAGGACATCGGTCCTGTCGACGTGCTGGTGAATAACGCCGGCATCACGCGCGACATGACGTTCAAGAAGATGGACAAGCCGAACTGGGATGCCGTGATGGGCACCAACCTCGACTCTGTTTTCAACATGACCAAGCCCGTTTGTGACGGCATGGTGGAACGCGGCTGGGGCCGCATCATCAATATCTCGTCCGTGAATGGCCAGAAGGGCGCTTTCGGCCAGACCAACTATTCGGCCGCGAAAGCCGGCATGCACGGTTTCACCAAGTCGCTGGCGCTGGAAGTGGCGCGCAAGAACGTCACCGTCAACACCATTTCGCCAGGCTACATCGGCACCAAGATGGTCATGGCGATTCCGCAGGAAGTGCTCGACAGCAAAATCATCCCGCAAATTCCGATGGCGCGCCTGGGCAAGCCGGAAGAAGTGGCCGGCCTGGTGGCCTACCTGGCCTCCGATGAAGCAGCGTTCGTCACCGGCGCCAACATCTCGATCAACGGCGGCCAGCACATGTCGTAATCGTTGTTGAGGTAAAACAGAGAGACAGCTGCGGCTGTCTTTTTTTATGCTTGCCAGCAAAACTTGGGGATCGCCGGATTTGCCTTAGAATCAGCATTTCTTCACTGCATCATTCTCCATGCCCCTTGTTCCTGCCTTGCGCCGCGCCAGCGTGGCCGTCATTCTTTTCCTGGGCGCCAGCGCGGTCCAGGCCAGCGTCGCGTTCCACGTCACGGTGACGACCGAGCGCGTCAACCAGCCCGGCGTGAACACCAGCCTGCCCGCGCGCGATACGCAGGACAGCGATGTGGTGCTGGGTCCGCATTACCTCAGCGTGCGCGATGGCAAGAGCTTGTCCGTGCTCGATTTTGCCACGCGCCGCCGCCACGTCATCGATACGGCGGCGTCCACCTACGACACGTATTCGCTGTTCGACGTGGCGGGTTTTCGCCGTTTCGAGATAGAACACCGCAAGGGCATGGCCGGCGCGCTCCAGGCTGGCGGCTTGCAAGCCCACGTTACGCCGCTCGTGTACGAGGAGCAAGCGCTGTCCGTGCCGGCGGCCAGGCGGCGCAATGCCCTGCAGCCCCAGGTGCTCGACGGTGCCGTGCTGTGGTCGCTCGACGGGCAGCCCCTGTCGCGCCTGGATATTGCCGGCAGCCCCGCCAGCGGCGACGATGCGACGGCGTTTGCCCAGTACTTGCGCTACACCTGGGGCGGCCACCCGCTGGTGCTGAAGATGCTGGCCGACGGCAAGCGCATTCCCGCCGACTTCACTTTGCACTACCAGGAAGTGGGCGGCAAGGTCACGCGCCATTTCCGCATCAGCGCCATGACGGCGGGCGCACCGGCCACCTATACCTTGTCCGCGTACCGGCCCCGCCCGCTGGCGGCCGATGCGCCGGCGCTCGAACGTGTGCTGGCGCAGGCGGCGCTGCTGCCGCCGCCGGGACCCCAAGTCCATCCTGCGTTGCGCGCCGAAGCGGAAAAGCTCTTTGCCGCAGACAAGCCCTTCGAGGCTTTTTTGAGCATGCTGGAAGACCATTTTTCCACGGGCGCGCTGGTCGACAAACTCTCGCCGCAGCAGCAACTGGCCATGCAGGCGTGCCAGCCCATTCATGACTTGACGCGCGCACTGCTGGCCAAGGACAAGGAAGGCATTCAGGCCGCGCTGGCCACCGTGCAGGGCTTGCGCCAGCAGCATGGCCTGGGGCAGCCGGTACTGGCTTTGTTCGAGGGAAATATGCGCGCCAAGCTGGGGCAATGGCCGGCAGCGACCGCGCTGTATCTGCAAGTACTGCAGGAAAAACCGCAGATGGCGGCCGTGTACCAGGACCTGGGCGACGCCTTGCTGGCGCAATTCGATGCGCCGAACGCCTGGCGCAGCTGGGATGCGGGCCGGGCCATGGCGCCCACGCTGCGGCAATTTCGCAAGGTCAACGATTTGGAACGCAGCCTGTTGCACGACTACCCCGCCTTCTTTAGCGGCGGGGTGATGCTTGCGCCTGACGTTCAGCCCAGCACCAGCCGCCCGGCCAGCAAGACGAAGACGGTGGGCAGCACGAACTTGCCGTAAGGCGAAGGTTTACCACGCAGGCGGCGCGCCAGGCGTGCGGCCAGCACGGCGTACAGGGCATCGAACAGCAAGCCCACCAGCACCAGGACGGCGCCCAGGCGCAGGTATTGCATGCCGACCTGCTCGCCGCCGACGACGAATTGCGGCAGGAACATGCTGCAAAACAGCAGTGCCTTCGGATTGAGCAGATTCGTCAGGAAGCCGCGCACCAGGCTGGCGCGGGCGCCGTGCGCCGTGGCGGGGGCGGCTTCTTCCTGTGCCGTTTTTGTCGACAGGGCAGACTGCAGCAGGCGCAGCGCCAGGTACAGCAGGTAGGCGGCGCCCGCCCATTTGACCCACTGCAAGGCTTGCGGATGCGTCACCATCAACGCCGCCAGGCCCGCGCCCGACAGCGCCACGTGCACGGCGCGCGCGCCAGCGATACCCAGCGCCGTCACCAGCGCCGTGGCCACGCCGCGCGCGGCGCCCGTCGCCAGCACCAGCGCCATGTCGGGGCCTGGCAATAAAAAGGCGCCGGTCAGTGCCAGCAGGTACATCAGGAAGGTAGAATCGGACATGGCGCAGCTCGGTCACAGGCAAAAAGTAAGGGCGGGAGCAACGGCAGCTTGCCGCATGCTCGCCGGGCCCCATTATGTTCTTGTCGCGATGAAATGTGCTTGCTTTTCCTGCCCTGCATGCCCTAGTATTCGGGTAGATTCCACTCCTATAAAAACAAAAATTAGATGAAAATTTCAGAAGTTAGCCTCGACGCCACCGATTTGCAGATACTCAGGCTGTTGCAGGATGAAGGAAGGCTGTCCAACGCGCGCCTGGCCGAGCGCTTGAAGCTCAGTGAAACCCCCGTCTGGCGCCGCTTGCGCCGCCTGGAAGAGGAAGGCTTTATTACCGGCTACCAGGCTTTGCTCAACCGCAAGAAACTGGGCATCGGCCTGGTCGCGTTTGTACGGGTGGTGTTTGCCAACCATGGCGGCGAGCAGCCGTCGCAGTTCGAGCAAGCGATCGCGACGATTCCCGAAATATTGTCGTGCCACAATGTGGCGGGCGAAGCCGATTATTTCCTGCAAGTGGTGGCGCGCGACCTGGAAGCGTATGGCGAATTCGTCTCGACGGTGCTGCGCCGCCTGCCCGGCGTGGCGGAAATCCAGTCCAGCCTGTCGATGCGCGAAATCAAGTCGTCGAACCGCCTGCCCTTGCCGCTGGCCTGAGGCGCCGGGGGCGCACTATAATTGGAACAGTTGCCAGGAATCGTGCCTGGTGCCCTGACCGCCATTCCGAGGACCGCCATGCCCGATTCTTTATCCCCCCTGTTTCCTGCCCTGTCGCCGAACCGGCACGGCATGCTGGCGGTCGATGACATCCACACCATTTACTGGGAAGAGTGCGGCAACCCCGACGGTATTCCCGTGCTGTTCCTGCATGGCGGCCCGGGCGCGGGCCTGTCGCCGCAGCACCGTCGCTTCTTCGATCCGCAGCGCTACCGCGTGATCCTGTTCGACCAGCGCGGCGCGGGCAAGTCCACGCCGCTGGGTGAATGGCGCAACAACACGACGCAGTTGCTGATCGACGATATCGAAGTGCTGCGCGCCCAGTTCGGCATCGCCCAGTGGCTGGTGTTTGGCGGCTCCTGGGGCTCGACCCTGGCGCTGGCGTATGGCCAGGCGCATCCGGAAGCCTGCCTCGGTTTCGTGCTGCGCGGCATCTTTTTGTGCACGCAGGCGGAAATCGACTGGTTCATCGAAGGCGTACGCTGGTTCTATCCGGAACTGTACGAAGAATTCGCCGCGCCGATTCCGTCGGAGGAGCGGGGCGACCTGCTGGCCGCCTATGTAAAGCGCATCCTCAGCAGCGACCCCGCCGTGTACTGGCCTGCCGCGCGCGCCTGGAGCCGCTTCGAGGGCCGCCGCGTGTACCTGATGCCGCAGCCGGAAGATGCGCCGAACGATGCGCTGGACCTGGGCGTGGGCAGGCTTGAATCGCATTACATGGCCAATCTCGGTTTCTTCGAGGAAGACCAGCTGATCCGCAACATGGGGCGCATCGCGCACTTGCCGGCCGTCATCGTGCAGGGACGCTACGACGCCATCTGCCCGCCCCTGTCGGCCTACCGCCTGCAGCAGGCCTGGCCCGGCGCGCAGCTGGAGATGATCCCCGACGCGGGCCATGGCGCACTCGAGCACGGCATCGCTTCGGCGCTGGTGCGCGCCACCGAGCGCTTCGTGCCGGGGCGCGGCTTCGCATGACATTACAACACGCCGGTTGGCAAAGCGGCCAGCCGGTGTGCGTCACCTGCTACACTACGGCCTGTGCTGGCGCCAGGGTCGGGTGCCGGTGTGAACCCACGACTTCTTATCCATGAACATACAGATCGGCGACATCGGCCATATCATCCAGCTGGCGATTGCGCCGGTTTTCCTGCTGACCGGCATCGGCACCATGCTGGTTGTGCTGACCAACCGCCTGGGCCGCATCATCGACCGCACGCGCGTGCTGGAAGACCGGCTCGACATCGGTTACAACGATTTCTATATGGATGAGCTAGATACCTTGTATCAGCGTACCCATCTGATCAATTACTCGATTTCGCTCAGCACGGCGTGCGGTTTCTTCGTCTGCGTCATCATCGCCATGCTGTTTTTGGGCGATATTCTGAACCTGACCCTGGACAAATACATCGCGGCCTTCTTTGTACTGGCCGTGATTTGCCTGATCGGCTGTTTTATTTATTTACTGCGCGAAATTTACCTGGCCGCCAGAGCCCAGCGCATCCGGCGCCATATCCGCCCGCCACGGTAAGCGGCGCGCCGGTTTACCCTACTATTGAAGAACGAGTCCAGCATGCACGATTACAAACGTCCCCCCACCCTGCACCGCTACGGCCAGCGCAGCGAACTCGAGCTGGCGCTGAGCCTGGGCCAGTTCCGTCTGATGCCAGCGGGCAATTGCCTGACCCTCAGCTTTTCGCAAGTGTGGGACAAGCAACTGTTCGACCTGTTTGCTCCGGCCGACGCCTGTCTGATCATCCACAATACGGAAGAATTCGGCGAACGCCTGCACCGCGCCGTGCAGCGCACCTTGCCCAGCTGGGCCGGCATCGATGGCGTCGTCGAGTATGGCCAGCGTGCCGCCCTGGGCGCCGCCTTCACCAAGACGCGCGCCGAAGCGCCCGAGCAGGAATGGCTGTTCGCCTGGCGCTCGATGCAGCCGCAAGCGAGCCTGAACCCCGTCACCGTAAAACTGGGCAGCCTGGAAAACTTCGCGGAAATCCGCGACCGCGACACGTATCTGGCTTGATCTAACCTGCTTTTTCTGCGTACTGGCTGTCGATACGCGCCAGCACCGCCGCCATCATGCGCTCGATATCGCCGCGTATCATGGTCGTGCCCAGCATGCCGGGTACATAGAAGCCCGGCATCAGCCGGCTGGAAAAGACGATGCGCGTACCGCCCGTTTCGGGGATGGGGTACAAATTCCAGCGCGATTCGTAATGCCGCATGTCGCCGGAGATCAGGGCGATGTCGATGGAGGTCAACGGCGTCTCCGTGGCCCGCACCACCAGGTGGATGGCGTGGTTCATGAACAGGAAGCGCGCCATGCCCTGCTGTTCGATGATGACTTCATTGCCGTTGCGCGACAGCACGCGGCAGGAGCTGAGGTCGGGCACGAATTCGCTCATGCGCTCGTAGGTGGTCAGGGTTTTCCACACGGACGCCGGCCGCGCCTGCACGCTGCCGCTGGCATCGACTTCATACATGCGCTGCCCGTCGACCTCGATGCGCTTGACCTCGACCTTCAGCTTGTCCAGGCGTATCGCCTGTGCCAGCGCGGTCGCGGGGACGGCGCACAGCATCAGCAGGCAGAGGAAGAGTCGCTTCATGTCACCTAGCCTACGGGAAACTAGCGCCCGGCACAAGCTGTACCCATCGCCGGCGGGCGCGCCCGGCGATTTAGAACTCCCGGTCTAGAGAAATACACTGCGGTGGCCAGCAATGCTTGTTACCGTACGGCCTGCATACCACCATCTATCGGACCGACCATGACTGCCTATCCCCACCTGCTGGCCCCGCTCGACCTGGGTTTTACCTCTTTGCGCAACCGCGTCATCATGGGGTCCATGCACACGGGCCTGGAAGACCGCTTCTATCATTATGGCAAGCTGGCCGCGTTTTACCGCGAACGGGCGCGCGGTGGCGTGGGGCTGATCGTCACGGGCGGCATCTCGCCGAACCGCCAGGGCTGGCTGCTGCCGTTCGGCGGCACCTTGAATTTCCTCGGCGACGTGCCCAACCACCGCAAGGTGACGCGCGCCGTGCACGAGGAGGGCGGCAAGATCGTCATGCAGATCCTGCATGCGGGCCGCTATGGTTATCAACCGTTCGTCGTCTCGGCGTCGGCGAAAAAATCGCCGATCTCGCCGTTCCGCCCCCGTCCCTTGAGCGAGCGGGGCATCGAGCGCACCATCTGCGACTACGTGCGCTGCGCGCGCCTGGCGCAAAAGGCCGGCTACGACGGCATCGAAGTGATGGGCAGCGAAGGATATTTATTGAACCAGTTCCTGTGCGCGCGCACGAATCTGCGCCAGGATCGCTGGGGCGGCACGATCGAGAACCGCATGCGCCTGCCCGTGGAGATCGTGCGCCGCATCCGCGCCGCCGTCAGTCCCAACTTCATCATCATGTACCGCCATTCCCTGCTCGACCTGGTCGAGGGCGGCAATACCTGGGACGACGTGGTGACGGTGGCCAAGGCGCTGGAGCAGGCCGGCGTGACCATTCTGAATACCGGCTTCGGCTGGCATGAAGCGCGGGTGCCCACCATCGTCACGTCCGTGCCGCGCGCCGCCTTCGCTTCCGTGGCGGGCCGCTTGCGCCGCGAAGTGAGCATTCCCGTGGTGGCGTCGAACCGCATCAACATGCCGCACGAAGCGAACGCCATCCTGGAACGGGGCGACTGCGACCTGGTGTCGATGGCGCGCCCTTTCCTGGCCGACCCTGACTTTGTCGCCAAGGCCGCTTCCGGCCGCGCCGACGAAATCAACACCTGCATCGGCTGCAACCAGGCGTGTCTCGACCACACCTTTGCCAACAAGCGCGCCAGCTGTCTGGTCAACCCGCGCGCCTGCCATGAAACGGAACTGGTCTATGCGAAAAAGGCCGTGCCACGCCGGGTGGCCGTCGTCGGCGCCGGGCCGGCCGGCCTGTCGGCCGCCTGCGTGGCCGCCGAATGCGGGCACGCGGTGACCCTGTTCGACAGCAGCGACAGCGTGGGCGGCCAGTTCAAGGTGGCGATGCAGATACCGGGCAAGGAAGAATTCACGGAAACCATCCGCTATTTTGCCCGCCGGCTGGCGCTGCTGGAAGTCACGCTGCGCCTGGGCCAGCGCGTCACGCGCGAGCAATTGCTGGCCGGCGGCTATGACGACGTCATCGTCGCCACGGGCATCAAGGTGCGCCTGCCGGCCATTCCCGGCATCGAGCATCCGAAGGTGCTGTCGTATCTGGATGTGCTGCAAGCCAAGAAACCTGTCGGCGCGCGCGTCGCCATCATCGGCGCGGGCGGCATCGGCTTCGACGTGGGCGAGTATTTGCTGCACGACCCGGCGCACCCGCTGCCGCAATCCGTGGCGACGTGGGCGGGCGAGTGGGGCGTGGACTTGAATGCGGCAAGCGGCGGCGGCCTGGTGGCCCCCGTGGCGCCGCATCCCGTGCGGCAGATTTTCCTGTTGCAGCGCAAGACCTCGAAAGTGGGCGCGGGCCTGGGCAAGACCTCGGGCTGGGTGCACCGCGCGGCGCTGGCGCGCAATGGCGTGGCCATGCTGGCCGGCGTGAGCTACGACAAGATCGACGGGCAAGGCTTGCACATCACCGTGGGCGGCGAACAGCGCCTGCTTGCGGTGGACAATATCGTCATCTGCGCGGGCCAGGACAGCTTGACGGAACTGATGCCGCCCGTCGGCAAGGATGGCAAGCCCTTACAGGCAGGCGGCCCGCGTTTCCATAAAATCGGCGGCGCCGCGCTGGCGGCGGAACTCGACGCCAAGCGGGCGATACGGGAAGGGGCGGAGCTGGCCGCGAGTTTGTAACCCTGAAAAAAACTGGGGTCGGACCCTAAGGGTCCGACCCCGGCATTTGCATGGGTCAGAGGTTCGGCATCAAAGAACCTTAATGGCCATGCCCCTTCTTCGCCGTCTCAAAACTCTGCAGCACGTGCTCGGCCATGCCATTGGCCAGTTCGTGCTCGCCGATAAACACCTTGCCCGCGTTTTCCGTGCGCAGCAATTCCGCCTCTTCCTCGCTGTGCGTGCGCACCACCGTCAGGATGTGCGGGTTCAGCGCGCGCGCCGTCTCGATCATGGCGCGCACATGGAAGGTGTCCGGCGTGGCGATGACGAGCATGGTGGCGTGCGTGATGTGCGCCTGGATCAATACCGCCGGTTCGCCCGCATTGCCGGCCACGGCCGGAATGCCCTGCTTGCGCAGCTGATCGACGATTTCGCGGTTTTCCTCGGCCACGACAAAGTGGATGCCCCGCTCCATCAGGGCGGCGGCGATGCGCCGGCCCACGCGGCCGTAGCCGACCAGCACGACTTGGCCCGACAGCTTTTCCTGCGGCACCGTCATCGGCAGTTCGGCCAGCGGGTCGGTGGTGCGTTCGAACTTGCGCGCGAAATCGCTGTTGCCGATCACGCGCAGCAGCGGCTTGGCCATGCTGAACACGAGCGGGTTGAGAGCGATGGACAGGATGGCGCCGGCCAGGATCAGGCTTTGGCCTTCCTGCGGCATCAGGCCCAGCGACAGGCCCAGGGCGGCCAGGATGAACGAGAATTCGCCGATCTGCGCCAGGCTGGCCGAGACGATGATGGCCGTTTTCGGCGGATAGCGCAGGGCCATCACCAGCAAAAAGGCGGCAATCGACTTGCCGAAGATAATGATGGCGCACACGGCCAGCACCTGCAGCGGCTTGTCGATGAGGATATTCGGCTCGAACAGCATGCCGACGGACACGAAGAACAGCACGGCAAATGCGTCGCGCAGGGGCAAGGACTCTTCCGCGGCGCGGTGACTGAGTTCGGACTCGCGCAGCACCATGCCGGCGAAGAAGGCGCCCAGCGCGAACGACACGCCGAACAGTTTGGTGGAAGCGTAGGCGATGCCGACGGCGGCGGCGATCACGCACAGGGTAAACAGTTCGCGCGAACCGGTGCGCGCCACTTGCCACAGTATCCATGGGAACAGCTTGCGGCCCACCACCAGCATGAAGACGATGAAACCGGCTACTTGCCCCAGGGTCACGGCCAGGGTTTGCCACAGGCTGGTGGCCTCGGCACCCGGTGCGACCTTGCCACCCAGCATACCGGCGAACGCCGGCAGCAGCACCAGCACCAATACCGTGACGAGGTCTTCCACCACCAGCCATCCGACGGCGATGCGGCCATTGAGCGAGTCGAGGATGCCCCGTTCTTCCAGCGCGCGCAGCAGCACCACGGTACTGGCCACGGACAGGGCCAAGCCAAACACCAGTCCGCCACCGAGGGTCCAGCCCCACCAGTGGGCCAGGCCCATGCCCATCGCCGTGGCGACGCCGATCTGCAAGATGGCGCCGGGCAGCGCAATTTTGCGCACGTCCCACAAATCGTCGATGGAAAAGTGCAGGCCGACCCCGAACATCATCAACATCACCCCGATCTCCGCCAATTGCCCGGCTATTTCCGCATTCGCCACAAAACCGGGCGTGGCCGGTCCGATGATGATGCCGGCGGCCAGATAGCCGACCAGGGCCGGCAGTTTCAGGCGCGCGGCGATGAAGCCGAAGATGAGGCCGAACCCGAGGGCGGCGGCGATGGTGGTGATCAGACTGATGTCATGGGGCATGCGTGGTGGGTTCCTTATGGCGACGTGCGGATGGAAAAAGAGGCTGTTCAGCGATTGAGTATAAACGCAACAAAGCTGCGGCTGGAATTTTCCTGCCGCTTTTTTCACAAAAAATTTGCGCTATATCTTCGTCCAGGTGGCACCGAACACATGCCATCGACTGCGATCTGCGCCTAATTGAGGCAATCAGGCGCATCCCGCCCCAAACGCTTACACCTTGCGCACGACCACGCAGCCGATGGAATAGCCGGCGCCGAACGAGCAGATGACGCCCATGGCGCCCGCCGCCATGTCATCCTGATATGTATGGAAGGCGATGATGGAACCGGCCGACGAGGTGTTGGCGTAGGTGTCGAGGATCACGGGCGCTTCGTTGGCCTCGGCATCACGGCCCAGGATCAGGCGCGCGATCAGCAGGTTCATGTTCAGGTTGGCCTGGTGCAGCCAGTAGCGGCTCACTTGCGCCACTTCCACGCCGGCCTTGGCCAGGGTCGCCTTGATCATTTCGGCGGCCATCGGGCACACTTCCTTGAAGACCTTGCGGCCTTGCTGGCGGAACAGCTTGTCGGTCTTGCCCACGCCGGATTCGTCAAAACGGTTGAGGAAGCCGAAATTGTTGCGGATGGCGTTAGAGAAGCGCGTTTTGAGTTCCGTGCCGATGATCTCGAACTGGTGCTTGGACACGGCCGTGTCTTTCGCTTCGACGATGATGGCGGTGCAGGCGTCGCCGAAAATGAAATGGCTGTCGCGGTCGCGCCAGTTCAGGTGGCCGCTGGTGATTTCGGGATTCAAGACCAGCACGGCGCGCGCCTGGCCGCTTTGCACGGCGGCCACGGCTTGCTGGATGCCGAAGGTGGCGGACGAACACGCCACGTTCATGTCAAAACCATAACCGTCGATGCCCAGCGCATCCTGCACTTCCACCGCCATGGCGGGATAGGCGCGCTGCATATTGCTGCAGGCCACCAGCACCATGTCGATGTCGGCCGGCGTGCGGCCGGCGCGCGCCAGGGCGTCACGCGCGGCGGCGACGGCCATTTCCGCCTGCAAGGACAGTTCGTCATCGCCCCGTTCCGGGATGCGCGAGACCATGCGCGCCGGATCGAGGATGCCTTCTTTCTCCATCACGAAGCGCGACTTGATGCCGGACGCCTTTTCGATGAAGGCCACGCTCGACAGCTCCAGCGCCGTCACCGTGCCCGCGGCAATCGCGTCGGCGTTGTCGGCATTGAACTTTTCCGCGTAGGCATTGAAGCAGATGACCAGCTCTTCGTTGGAGATCGAAAATGGCGGCGTGTACAGTCCGGTACCGCTGATGACGACTTGTTTCATGGTTAAACTTTCAAATTTGGCAATCGGCGCGGCGCCGATAAGTGAAGCAAATTTTACACAAACGGGCTCGACTGTAGAGAGTTTCGTGTGGCGGGGCAGGGAGAAGTGTGGCGGAAGATTGATTTTTGTCGCGTGGACCGGTTAACGGGAGGCATGGCGCCCCCTGCGGGATGGGGGCAGACCCGGCGGGTCTGCCCCCAAACTGCCTACTTTTTCTGCTCTTTCTTGACATCGGCTTGCACCACCACCGGTTCGGCCTTGGCCAGCTGGACCGGTAAACCCTTCAGGTGGTTCAGCGCCTGGTGCAATTGAAAATCGTCCTTGCTGCCAAATTCCAGCGGCTTGCGGGTCTTTTCCAGGGCGATGATGCGCAATTGCTCTTCCATCTCGTCGTTGACGGGGGCGGCTTTAGCGCTTTCTTGGTCGCGGTCGTTGCTCAGGTGCTTGGTCAGGTCCGCTTCGCGGATGCGCAAGCCGTTCAAGCCGTCGCCGTCCGCATTTTCATCGACCAGCAGATCGGGCACGATGCCCTTGGCCTGGATCGAGCGGCCGTTCGGCGTGTAGTAGCGGGCCGTTGTCAGCTTGACTGCCGTGTCAGCCGTCAGCTGGCGGATGGTTTGCACGGAACCCTTGCCGAAGGTTTGCGTGCCGATGATGGTGGCGCGCTTGTAATCTTGCAGGGCGCCAGCGACGATTTCCGAGGCCGAGGCCGAACCCGTGTTGACCAGCACCACCAGCGGCACTTTCTTGATAGCGGCCGGCAACTTCGCCAGCGCATCGCCTTCCGAGCGGAAGGTATAGTATTCGGCGCGGCCGTAGAACACCTGCTTCGAGTCCGGCAGCTGGCCGTTGGTCGAGACGATGGCCGCGTCCTTCGGCAGGAAGGCGGCCGAGACGCCGATGGCACCCTGCAGCACGCCGCCCGGATCGTTGCGCAGGTCCAGCACCATGCCCTTGATGTGCGGGTCTTGCTGGTACAGGGCCGTGATCTGCGCGGCCATGTCGTCGACGGTCGGTTCCTGGAATTGCGACACGCGCAGCCAGGCATAGCCCGGCTCGACCATCTTCGCCTTCACGCTCTTTTGATGGATTTCCTCGCGCGTGATGGTGAAGGCCAGCGGCTGCGGTTCATCCTTGCGGGCAATGGTCAGCGACACCTTGGTGCCCGGTTCGCCGCGCATGCGCTTGACGCTGTCGTCCAGGCTGACGCCTTTCACGGGCTGGCCATCGAGGCGGGTAATCAGATCGCCGGCCTTGATGCCGGCGCGGTAGGCGGGTGAATCCTCGATGGGCGAGACGATCTTGATGTAGCCGTCTTCGCTCATGCCAATTTCAATGCCCAGGCCGACGAACTTGCCTTCGGAACCTTCGCGCAGTTCGGCGTAGGCTTTCTTGTCGAGGTAGGCGGAATGGGGGTCGAGCGAGGCGACCATGCCGGAAATGGCGTCTTCCAGCAGTTTCTTGTCTTCCACTGGCTCGACGTAATCGGACTTGATCAGGCCAAACACATCGGCCAGCTGGCGCAGCTCTTCCAGCGGCAGGGGCGGCTCGACGGTCTTTTGCGCCATGGCGGAAAATTGCAGCGACACGGCGACGCCGGCCACCACGCCCAGGCCGATCAAGCCGGTATTTTTGAGTTTGCCCATCATTGCACCTTTGCAGCTAGCGTGTCTTGCATAAGCGCCAGTCCCCGTGGAGCGGCGCTTTCCTGAAAGTATAGACCTGAATCTCTGCCGGTGTGGGCCGGCCGTGGAAAAAGCGTGCCTGGCCTCAGTCTACGCGCGAAAACGGGGCTGTCAGCTTGCCATATGTTGCGGTTTTGTATGCAATGTATAGTTACTCTTGAGGGGAGTAAGCATTTGTAAGAGTCGAAAAAAAGCGTGTGCGGCGGCCCTATAGTGGACTCGCATTCTCGACCCGATGTGGTTTTGCCTGCGTCTGCGGACGCAGGCTTTTTTTTATCCGGAGCCCCCCATGACATCGCTGACCTTTTTCCCCGCCTTGCGTCGCCTCAGCCTGGCTTTCCTGCTGGGCACTACCGCCTTGACCGCCTCGGCCGTACCGATCGCCGAGATGCGCCTGGAAGACTTGCTGCCGATGGCCCCCGATTTCAGGACGGAATTGAAACTCAATGCGAATCAAACCACCTTGTGGCAGCAGGTGGAAGGAAAAACCCGTCAACTCTTGCGCGAACGCAAGGCGCGCCGCGAACGCCTGCAAGCGGCTGTGACGCAGGGCTTGCTGGCGCCCCGGCTGGAGTTGCGCGACCTGCTCGCCGGCCTGGACACGGAAAGCACGCAGAGCCTGGCTGAAGAAAAGCAGGTGCGCGAGTGGTGGCTCAGCGTCAACGATGCCCTGGACGAGCAGCAGCGCCAGGCAGTGGCCCAGTTCATCGCCGGCCAGATGGCGCGCGTGATGGATGCCGCCGTACCCCACAGTGAATCGCGCGGCGCGCCCGCTGGCGAACACGGCGGGCGCAAGGGGGGCAAGGGCGGCATGGGCGGCGTGAGCATGGGCAGCGGCGGCGCCGGCATGACGCTACCCAACAACTGAGGGGCAATCCCGGGGCAAAGGATGGCCAAATGGCATGGTCGCGTGCTACATTCCTGCAGCACCTGGCGCGGCGGGCTATCCGCCCGCAGCTATCTGCCCGGTCTTTTTTGACATGCCCCATAAGGACAATCCGTGAATCGCTATCTCTTGAGCAGTCTGACCCTGACCCTGTTGGCTGCGTTTGCCCATGCCGCCGAACCAGCCTCCGCCGCATCCGCCGTGACGGCACCGACCGTGGCACCCGGTGCCGCGCCTGCCGCCACCGGCGTCGTTTCCGGCATCGATGTGCAGTACATCGACCCTGCCGTGCGCGTGCAGGACGACTTTTTCACCCATTTGAATGGCAAGTGGCTGGCCACGGCCGAGATTCCTGCCGACAAGTCGAGCTGGGGTTCGTTCGCCAAGCTGCGCGATGACACCACGCCACAGTTGCGCGGCATCATCGAAGCTGCGCAACAGGACAAGCACAAGAAGGCCGGTTCCGAAGCACAGAAAATCGGCGACCTGTACGCCAGCTACATGGATGAAGCCAAACTCGATGCGCTGGGCACGAAGCCGCTGGCCGGCGAATTGAACCGCATTCGCTCGCTGCGCGACAAGAAGGGCGTGCCCGCCCTGATCGCCCACCTGAGCCAGGCGCGCGTGTCGACCCCGTACGCCGTGTATGTGGGCCAGGATGCCCGCGCCTCCACCAAATACGCCGTGTATGTGAGCCAAAGCGGCCTGGGCATGCCTGACCGCGATTACTATCTGGAAGCCAAGCAAGCTGGCGTGAAAGAAAAATACCAGGCGCACGTGGAAAAAATGCTGGCCATGGCCGGCGACAAGAATGCCGCCGCGCGCGCCAAGGCTGTCGTTGCGCTGGAAACGGCTTTGGCCGAAGTGCAATGGACCAAGGTCGAGAACCGCGACCCCGTGAAACGCTACAACAAGACCGACATCAACAAGCTGAACGAGCTGACCCCCGGCTACGACCTGAAGTCCAGCCTGGCTGCCTTGGGCATCGCCAACAAGGTCGATTACGTCATCGTCAACCAGCCGAGCTACCTGGCCGGCTACAACAAGGTGCTGGCCGCAACCGACCTGGACACCCTGAAAGCCTACTTCGAATGGCAGTTGCTGAACAGCTATGCCAGCTATCTGTCGAAAAACTTCGTTGACGAGAACTTTGCCTTCTATGGCACGGTACTCAGTGGCGTGACGGAAAACCAGCCGCGCTGGAAGCGTGGCGTGGGCGCCGTCGAAGGCATGCTGGGCGAAGCCGTCGGTAAACTATATGTCGCGCAATATTTCCCGGCTGAGCGCAAGGCGCACATGCAGGAACTGGTGAAAAACGTGCTGGCCGCCTACAAGGACAGCATCGACACCTTGGACTGGATGAGCCCGGAGACCAAGAAAGAAGCGCAAGCCAAGCTGGCCAAGTTCACGCCGAAGATCGCGTATCCGAACAAATGGCGCGATTACACGAAGCTGCAAATCGTCCAGGGCGACCTGGTGGGCAACATAATGCGCGCGGCGAATTTCGCTTCGGCGCGCCAGGTGGCCAAGCTGGGCAAACCGATCGACCGCGAAGAGTGGGGCATGACGCCGCAGACGGTGAACGCCTATTACAGCTCGACGATGAATGAAATCGTCTTCCCCGCGTCCATTCTGCAGCCGCCGTTCTTCGACGCCAACGCGGACGACGCCGTCAACTATGGCGCCATCGGCGCTGTCATCGGCCATGAAATCAGCCACGGTTTCGACGACAAGGGCAGCCAGTCCGATGGCGACGGCAATCTGCGCGACTGGTGGACCCCGGCCGACCGCAAGAACTTCGCCGCCAAGGCCGATGCGCTGACCAAGCAGTACGACGGCTATAGCCCATTGCCGGGCTACAACGTCAACGGCGCGCTGACCCTGGGCGAGAACATCGCCGATAACTCGGGCGTGGCGATTGCCTATAAAGCCTACAAGATTTCGCTGGGCGGCAAACCGGCGCCCGTGCTCGATGGCTTGACGGGCGACCAGCGCTTCTACATGGGCTTTGGCCAGGTCTGGCGCAGCAAGATGCGCGAAGCGCAGCAGATCGTGCAAATCAAGACCGATCCGCATTCGCCGGGCCAGTACCGCGCGAATGGCACCATGGTCAACCAGCCAGGTTTTTATGAAGCGTTTGGCGTGAAACCGGGCGACAAGATGTATGTCGCGCCGGAAAACCGCGTCATTATCTGGTAAGCGTAGCAAGCTTAATTCTGTAGTAATAAAGAGACCACCGCGCGTGGTCTTTTTTGCATTTCTGCCAAAGTTCTTTCTCCGCTTCCGGCCGGTATGCTACAGTCAAAAACCGGGCCAGAAGCCCTGGGCCTTCTGACCCTTATATTCCACACAATATAATATAGAGGACAACCGTGAATCGTTATTTGTTAAGTGCATTGACCCTGAGTTTGCTGGCCGGCGTGTCCGGCATGGCTGGCGCCGCTGATACGGCCAAGAAAGCCGCTCCCGCCACGGCCATCGCCGCCGCCGCGCTGACGTCCGGCATCGCCGTCGAATACGTCGACCCTGCCGTGCGCGCGCAGGACGACCTGTTCCAGCACCTGAATGGCAAATGGCTGGCGGAAACCGTGATTCCTGCCGACAAGTCGAGCTGGGGCAGCTTTGCCAAGCTGGCCGACGATACGCAAACGCAGCTGCGTGGCATCGTCGAAGGCGCCAGCGCCGACAAGGCCCGCGCCGCCGGCTCGAATGCCCAGAAGATCGGTGATTTTTATAACAGCTTCATGGATGAAGCCAAGCTGGAAAGCCTGGGCCTGACACCCTTGAACGCGGAGCTGGCGAAGATCGCCGCACTGCAGGACAAGGCCGAATTGCCGGCCGTGATCGCGCACTTCAGCAAGCTGGGCGTGACCTCGCCTTACGACTTCGCGATCCACCAGGACGCCAAGGATTCCACCAAATACGTGGCCGACATCGTGCAAAGCGGCCTGGGCTTGCCTGACCGCGATTACTACCTGGAAGCGGGCAAGGCCGATACGCGCGCCAAATACCTGGCCCACGTGGAAAAAATGCTCAGCTTGTCCGGCGACGCGAATGCTGCCGCGAATGCGAAAGCCATCCTCGCGCTGGAAACGGAGCTGGCCAAGGCGCAATGGAGCAATGTGCAGAACCGCGATCCCGTCAAGACCTACAACAAGGTCGAGCTGGCGAAACTGGCCGCCATGGCGCCAGGCTACGACTGGGCCCGCTACCTGAAGGACACGGGCATCGCCGGCAAGGTCAATTATGTGATCGTCAGCCAGCCCAGCTACCTGAAGGGCTTTGCCGAGATCGCCAACAAGACGCCGCTGGACACATGGAAAGCGTACTTCCAGTGGCACTTGCTGCATGCCAATGCCGGCTACCTGCCGAAAGCGTATGTCGATGAAAACTTCGCGTTTTATGGCACCACCCTGACGGGCGTGACGGAAATGCGTCCGCGCTGGAAGCGTGGCGTGGGCGCCGTCGAAGGCGCGCTGGGCGAAGCCGTGGGCCAGCTGTACGTGGAGCAATATTTCCCGGCCGAGCGCAAGGTGCGCATGGAAGCGCTGGTGAAAAACCTGATGACGGCCTACCAGCAAAGCATCGACAAGCTCGACTGGATGAGCCCTGTCACCAAGAAACAGGCGCAGATCAAGCTGGCCAAGTTCACCACCAAGATCGGCTACCCGAACAAATGGCGCGATTACTCGGGCCTGACGGTGGCGCCGGACGACCTGGTTGGCAACATCCAGCGTTCGCACTTGCTTAACTACAACCGCGAATTGAACAAGCTGGGCCAGCCTATCGACCGCGACGAGTGGGGCATGACGCCGCAGACCGTGAATGCCTATTACAACCCAGAGCTGAACGAAATCGTCTTCCCGGCCGCCATCCTGCAAGCGCCGTTCTTCGACGCCAACGCGGACGACGCCGTCAACTATGGCGCCATCGGCGGCGTGATCGGCCATGAAATCAGCCACGGCTTCGACGACCAGGGCGCCCAGTACGACGGCGATGGCAACCTGCGCGACTGGTGGACCAAGGCCGACCATAAAAACTTCGCCAAGAAAACCAAGCAACTGGTGGCGCAGTACAACAGCTTCAGCCCGGTCCCTGGCCATTTCGTCAACGGCGAACTGACTCTGGGCGAGAACATCGCCGACAATTCCGGCGTGGCGATTGCCTATAAAGCGTATAAATTGTCGCTCAATGGCAAGCAAGCCCCCGTCATCGACGGTTTCACGGGCGAGCAGCGCTTCTACGCGGGCTTTGCCCAGGTCTGGCGCATGAAGATGCGCGAAGCGCAGCAACTGGTCTTGCTGAAAACGGACCCGCACTCGCCAGGCCAGTTCCGCGCCAACGGCACCATGCGCAACCAGCCTGGCTTCTACCAGGCCTTCGACGTGAAACCGGGCGACAAGATGTATCTGCCACCGAAAGACCGCGTCATCATGTGGTAAGACCGCTGTTCAAGGCCTGAGTTGCCAGCCGCCCCGCGCAAGCCGGGCGGTTTTTTTTGCGCCCGACATGGGCGTGCTATTGCGGAAGAAAGCTGAGCAAAATGAGGGAAGTGTTGCGTGCCTCGCCGGTGATTTTCCTTGCTCGTTGACAACGAAGATTGAAGCGCCTATATCTGGATGAAAACAAGAATAAACCTGTATAACGCCCCGTGTGTCATCAAAAAGGAAACATTGTGAGAGACATATTTCGTACCAGCCAAGCCCGTTTTATCACCCTGTTCAGTCTTGTTTTTGTGGTGCTGCTGGTCATGACCTTAGCCGTCATCCATTTTTTCGTTACGCCGGATTTGAAACGCACCGAGGGCATGGTGGTCGGTTTTGACGTCAGCAAAATTTCCACCAGGATTACCGAGCAGCTGCGACAGGTGGAGGCGCAGCAGCGCAGCATCACCCAGACGGTGGCGCTGATGGACAGCGCGGCGATCGACGTCCTGTTGCCGGGACTGGTCGACCAGTATTCCGACCCGAATGTGTTTGGCGGCGGCATCTGGCCACTGCCGAAAAAGCGCGATCCCGAGCGCGACAAGTTCAGCACCTTTTTCGCCCGCGACGCCTCCAACAAACTGGTCGTCAACACCCACTGGAACTCGCCGGAGTCGTTGAAGTACTTCGAGCAGAGCTGGTATCTGGGCGGGCTCAAGTCGGCCAAGGGGCATTGCGACTGGGCCAAGGCCTACAAGGACGACGCCAGTGCGCAGCCGCGCACCAACTGCGCCATGCCGATCTACAAGGATAACGAGTTGTACGGCGTTTCCACCATCGACGTCACGCTGGGCTTTTTCAACCGCCTGGTAGCCGACATGGAGAAAGCGATCCACGGCCAGATCCTGATCGTCGAGCGCGACGGCAAGATCATCAGCAACAGTACGTATATCAAGGACGAGATCGTACTTAAGAAAGTCGAGGATCTGGCGTCCAGTTCGCCGATGGCGGCGGAAATCGGCCGCCTGCTGCCCAAGCTGGACGCGCAGGGCGTGGCGGAATCAGAATATCGCAGCGACGGCACGCCCCACACGCTGTTCCTGAAGGCGATACCGGGCAGTCCATGGGTGCTGGCGACCGGTTTGCCGACCAGCCAGCTGACCGAGCAAAGCGACCGCATCTTGAGCAAGCTGGGCATGGTGCAGATCCCCATCGCCTTGCTGCTGCTGGCCATGTTCATCGGCAGCATCCGCCTGTTCATGGGACGCCTGGGCGTACTCAAGAGCAATATCGACGCGCTGTCGGCCGGCGACGCCGACCTGACGCGGCGCCTGCCGGGCGGCGGCGGCAGCGAGTTCAACGATGTGGCCGGCAGCTTCAACGCCTTCATCGAGCGGCTGCAGCGGATGATGCGCGAAATCGGCACCAGCACGGCGTCGATCGCGCTGGCCTCGCGTGAAATCGCCAGCGGCAACCAGGATCTGTCGGCCCGCACCGAAAGCCAGGCCAGCGCGCTCGAGCAGACCGCCGCGTCGATGGAGGAGTTGACCGGCACGGTCAGGCAGAACGTCAGCAGCGGTCAGGAGGCCAACCGGCTGGCGCTGGACGCCTCGAAGGTGGCGGCGCGGGGCGGGGCGGTGGTGACGCAGGTGGTCGAGACGATGGGCGCGATCGAACACTCGTCGAAGAAAATCGCCGACATCATCAGCGTCATCGACGGGATCGCGTTCCAGACCAACATCCTGGCGTTGAACGCGGCCGTCGAGGCGGCCCGGGCCGGCGAGCAGGGCCGCGGCTTTGCCGTGGTGGCATCCGAGGTACGCAACCTGGCGCACCGCTCGGCCACGGCGGCCAAGGAAATCGGCGCGCTGATCGTTGAATCGGTGCACAACGTCAACGCCGGTACCAAGCTGGTCGACCAGGCGGGCGCCACCATGCAGGACATCGTCGCCGGCACTGACAAGGTTGCCAACATCATCGGCGAGATCCTGCTGGCCAGCCAGGAGCAGGAAACGGGCATCGGCCAGGTGAACCAGGCCATCGTCCAGCTCGACGACACCACCCAGCAAAATGCCGCGCTGGTGGAGCAGGCGGCAGCGGCAGCCCATTCGATGCAGGAGCAGACGGCCAAGCTCGAACAGATCATCGGCGCATTCAAGCTGTAGCGCGCCGCGCACGGACATGAAAAAGCCGCCCGGTTCAGTTGAACCGGGCGGCTTTTTTACATCCGCAGCAACCCTGTGGCCGCTTTAACGCGCCGCCTGAGCGGCATCGCGCTTATTTCTTGGCTTCTTGCGCTGGTGCGCCAGCGCCGTCAGCGGCCGCGGCCGGTGCTGGCACTTCCGGTTCCTTGAACTTGCCGCCCGAAGCGTTGGCCATGTAGACCACGGCGCGCGCCACTTCCACATCGTCGAGGTCGGGATTGCCGCCCTTGGCCGGCATCGCGCGCAAGCCTTCGATCGCGTGCTTCAGGACCGTATCGTAGCCCTGGGCCAGGCGGGCCGACCAGCTGCCCGCGTCGCCAAACTTCGGTGCACCGGCCACGCCGGCGCCATGGCACGCCACGCAGGTGGCCGTGTAGACGGCTTCGCCGCCTTGCAGCACCTTCGGACCGCTGGCATCCTTGAAGGTAAAGCCGGCGTTGGCCACGGGGCTCAGGCGCTCGGCAATGGCTTCCGGCGCCTGGCTGTCCGTCCCTGCGCCCGTCAGTTTTTGCGCCGTGACGAACTGCACCAGCAGGATGATGCCGATGACGGTGACGAGGAAGAAGCCCGCTACGGCGGCAAGCAATTGTTTAGGCGTTTTGATCGCTGATTGTTGTTCGTTATGTGCGTCGCTCATGATGTCCTTAGTCCAGATTTGAAACTGATGGCCGTGTAAGGTAGCATTTTTACATGCTTGTATGTAAACCTTTATGAAACCCACAATTATAGGCACAAAAATTGAGCAGTGACATGCAATTGCCAGTGATACGACAGTTTCCGTAGACGTAGGTAAAGAAAAACGGTATCCTTCGCATCACTTCAGAAATTCCCCCTACGCGGCTGTAGCTCAGTGGATAGAGTATTGGCCTCCGAAGCCAAGGGTCGTGGGTTCGATCCCCGCCAGCCGCACCAAGACAAATCAAGGCTCTTCGCCAGATTTCAGTAGTATTCCTATTCAAAAATCGTATTATTTCGAGAATCTGGCCCAGTGTCCATGCGTTTCCGATGGGAAAATCGCGGGCAAATTTTTTGCTATCGCACCTAGGATAAGATGACCGTCTCTCGTACCGCCTGCAGGTGCCAAAGGCATGAACATGGCGCTATACGACGTTGATATTTTCGCAACTGCACTGGGCAAGGCAGTCCATGAACACGAAGAGGCGGACCTAAACAATTATTCCGATACCGTTCTGCCTCACGTCTGGCGCTACGAGGAGTTCAGTGCCTGGATGACGGACACGATGCGTGACGCTGGCAACGCCAGCCAGCACGGCAATTTGCGCCAGATGACGGCGCGCGCCCGTCTCGACGCTTTGTTCGACTCACCCACTGTGGCACGTTTGCACGGCGAATATCAGCGGGGTATAGTTTGAAGGTGCCATAGCGCAAAATACAGAGGGGTAAAGTTTTTCAAGCGTGCGGTACTTGCTGGGTGAACCTTGACCGACCGCTTTGTCGAAGCGGCCAGCCATGCGCACCGCCGCAAGCGCCAACCACTGGCCAGCTAAGGGCCTAGGTAGACGCAAAATTGACACTTTTCAATTCTGATGGAGTTGAAAAGACAAGGCTGAAGCAATGCCGCATAGCGAACCGTGAGTAGTAACGGGGCATTTAACTACGGTCAACTACACATAGATTCTAAAATTCATTCGTATTTAGAATGTTCGCTATGGTCGCGGATTGTAAACGGCAGTGTTGTCGACGGTAGCAAGACGGAACGCGATGCTGCGAACGGAGCTTCATGGTTGTGCTTGGTGGTCTCCCGGTGGTGGCGTGATAGCGGTCTCCGCTTGTGCTAGCAAATAGTCGAGCATACGGATTGTGGCGTGTTCGATTGGCTGTGAGGTGTCTGCTGCCAACGAACTACCTTGCACCATTGCAGGCGAAGTCAGAAAGCGGTCAGCGACAATAATGGTTGGCACAGCCCTGATAGCATAGCGGTGGCGCAGCGCTAACACGTGATCGATCTGTTGCTGCACAGCCGGAGCGTGATAAGCGGCTAGGAAAGCGGCCCGTTCGATGCCCAACTGGACCATGTAATCCGTAATCTCGCTTTCGCTATCGAGTGGCCGTTTTTGCTGGTGGATCGCGGCAAAAATACTGCGATGCAGCTGTGCCGGATTTGGCAGAGTCTGCACAGCGTAATACAGACGTTGCAGTGGCACGTCACGTGCACTGAACGCTATCGGAACCCGTTGAAAATGAATTGCCGGCCGCTTTTGCAACCAGGCGTTCAAAGGCTCATCGAAAGCATAGCAATGGCCGCATGAATACATGAAAAATTCGACGATCTCAACGGAACTGCGGGACGGCGTGGAATGCCCAGGGTTTGCGTTTAATAATGTATAGCCTGCTTGATTGTCAGGCCGGTCGGTGGGCGCGCAGGCGACCAGCAACAAGCTGATGATGGCAAGTGCCCGGTATTGGTATAACGATATTGACATGATGTTATAGGTCTTGGATTATTCAAAAGATCGCATGGGCGATCACTAGCATGAGCACCCACAGACCGTTGCTCAGCACTTCCCACAGTGAAGTCACCATTTTCGAGGCCGAAGCGTGGTCCTGCTTGTTTAAGGCCATTGCCCGCTTTCGGCTGATACGGTTGGCCGAGCCGCATGCGCCGGCCAAGGCGATGGCTGTTAATACCCCCAGCTTCGGATCGGTGGTGCCGAGCCATAGCGATGCAGGCAGGCTCAGTAACAGCGCCGGTATCAAAGCCGCCCAGCGTTTGGCAGCGCTGAACGTGGCTGGCGCTGCCGGTGAGGATGCCAGCAAGTCCCACGCCTGTTCGCCGGAGACAATCAGGCGAGTCAGCATGCCGGCCAATGCCGCAGTGGCATACACAATGATGGCGGCAATGACGACGGGATGCAGACTGTGGGTGCCGGCAGCCACAAAGGCCACCACCAGCCAAGCTGACTTGGCGGCTAGTTGGCTTAATAACATGGGCTGGCGCAAAATAAGCAGCCACTCCTTGTACAACGCCAGCTTGCTCATGCCATAGCCAAAGCGCAGGCCTATGCCGAACGCAAAGCCTGGTCTGCGGCGCGGCAGCTCGCTTCCCAGCTGCAGTGCATGCAGGAAGCTGTGCTGGAGGCGCACGGTGGCAAGATGGGCCAGTCCGAACGCGGCAAGACAAAACAGCATCAGCGCGACTGGGCTGCCCTGCAGCGCGTGCACTGGCAGCCAGAGCGGGCTTGTCGGTCCAAGCATGGCGCCGTCCTCCAGCAACTGGCATAACGCAGTCTTGATATCGGTAGGGATGATATGCCGTAATGCGGGCATGAAATACAGTCCCACGACGACGACAGTGCCGGGCACCTGCGCAACAATGGCGGTACGGCGTGGGCCGATCAAGCGGGCAAGCTGGAGAGTGATGATCATCCCACAGCTGGCTGCGATAGTGGCCATCGCAACCAGCGCCGGATACAGTGCCAATAACCGCGGCCGGCCAGTCAACAGGCCGATATGGATGATCGGGCTCACCAAGAACAGTACCAGCAGCAGCGTACCCAGCACCACGCCGCCCAGGCGCGCGCGCAGGATGGTGGCACCAGACACGGGAGCGCACAGCAGGAGATCCAGGTCATGGCGGCCGTACATCACATGTACGCAGCGTATCATCGCGGCCGATAGCATCAGGATGAACAGCACCGCAGCGGCTGCACCGTCGAGATGAAGTTGTCCGATACTCCCCGTTGGCTGCCAGTAAGGCAGGGTTGGTAGCGCGCTCCATGCGACCATGTGCAGTACCAGATAGATCATTGCAAACCACCCCAGAATGGCCCTTGGCAGCGCGCGCCGGTTAGGGGCACGTTGCAGGGTGCGGCTGAGGGCCGAAGCCGAGTCGGCGACAAACAGGCTTAGCTCGTGTCGCATCAGCCAGGGTGCGCCTCCCGGCCGGAGCGACAGTACATCAGACAGTGGTCGCATGACTGCTTTCCGTCAGGCGCAGGAACACATCTTCCAGCGAGCCGTCGCGCTGCTGTGTCTGCATCCGCAATTGATCAAGACTGCCCTCGCCGATAAGACGTCCATGTTGAAGAATGCCAATGCGATCGGCCATGCGCTCGGCCACTTCGAGAATGTGCGTGGTCATGACGACAGTGCCGCCGTCCGCCGTATGGCGGTGTAGCAGATCTTTGACCTGGCGCGCAGCATGGGCATCGAGTCCAGTGAGCGGTTCGTCCAGAATAATGAGTTCGGGCTGGTGAATCAGGGCGCCAGCCAGCGCCAATTTCTGTTTCATGCCGCGGGAATAGCTTTCGGTCAGCTCCTGCGCGTGAGGCGCAAGTCCGAGCAGAGCCAGTAGCACCTCCGCACTAGCCGCAGCCAGGGCGGCGGGCATCTTCCACAGACCAGCCACAAAGACCAGATACTCCAGCGCAGTGAGCCTGCCATACAGCAGAGGTTCATCTGGCAAGTAGGCCACAGGGCGTTTCGCCACCTCTGGCTGGGTATGCAAATCGACTCCAAAGATGTGCACACTGCCGGCATCGGGCATTAACAGCCCCGTGGCCATGCGCAGGGTGGTGGTCTTGCCTGCACCGTTAGCGCCCAGCAAAGCGTAGATTTCGCCGCGCCGCACGCGCAGGTCCAGCGCATCCACGACGGGCCGCTCAAATCTTTTGCTGAGCCCGCGCAGTTCTAGGGCATGGTTGTTCAAGACGGACATGTTTGTCTCCAGGAAAAGATGTTCTTATTCAAAGCGCAGCGCCTCGATTGGGTCCAGGTTGGCGGCCTTTGCGGCCGGCAGAATGCCGAACAGCAAACCCACCAAGGTAGAAAATCCCAGCGCAAGGGTCATCGCCCACCACGGGATGGATGGCGCTGACAGGGCGGGGATCAGCGCGCTCGCCAGCAGTGACAGCAGGTAGCCAGCCACCACGCCGATGGCACCGCCCAGCAGCGACAGCATGGCCGCTTCCATCAGAAACTGCATGAGGATATGATGGCGCCGTGCTCCCAGTGCCTTGCAGATACCAATTTCACGCGTCCGCTCAGTGACGGAAATCAACATGACGTTCATGATGCCGATGCCGCCAACCAGTAGTGAAATACCAACAATTCCTGTCAGCACCAACGTCATTGATCCCACTACGCGGGACATGATTTCCTGCAGTTGCACGGCGGTGAAAATCTCGAAATCATCTTTGTCGCCGGGCTGAATCCGATGCAACTGACGCAGCAAACTGGCCGTGCGCTCCTGTACCGCCGCCAACTGCTCACTGTCGATGACATTGAAAGTCACCGCCAGATCGATTTGCGCTGGATCGGCCGCCAACGACTGTCCGGTCGAGAATGGAATCAGCGCCTGATCATCCTGGGCGCCGCCAAATGCCTCCGCGTGGGGTTCGGTGACGCCGACCACCTTGAACCACTGCCCCCCCAGCTCGATAAATTGCCCGATCGGATTGTTCGGCAGATGCAGCTTGTCCCGCAGCTTCTTGCCGATAACGCAGACACGCCGGTGGGTGGCGACGTCATCATTGCTGATATAGCGGCCATATTGTGGTGTGGCCTGGCTCAGAAGCTGATAGTTGGGCGTGACGGCGCTGACTCTGGCAAAAACCGTGGTCGAAGCGTGCTTGATCGCGGTACCGTAGTCACCGAAGGGCGAAAAGGATGGCGCGATGTCGCTGATGTCCTCCACGTGGCGCACAATATGGCGGTAATCGTTGAAGGTGAGGCGATTAAACCTGCCCTGCAGCGCTTGTTCAGGCGTGGTCAGCGAACGTATGCTCATGCTATTGCTGCCGAGCCCCTTGAAATTGCTGGCGATAATGTCACCCAGCGCCTGGCTTAGGGCAACGATGGCGATAACCGAGGCGACGCCGATAATAATTCCCAGCATGGTCAGGACACTGCGGAATCCATGGCTGCGAATGCTGGCCAGCGCCAGGCAAAAACTGTCGAGCACGTTATGCACCAACGTCCTCCATTGGCGTGAGGGCATCGGCGATACGGCCATCCAGCAGCCGCACATGGCGGCGGCAGCGCGCTGCGATGTTGTGGTCGTGGGTGACGACGATCAGCGTGTGTCCTTCGGTGTGGAGTTCGTCAAACAGGGCCATGATCTCCGCCGTGGTGACGCTGTCCAGATTACCGGTGGGTTCGTCAGCCAGCAGCAGCGAAGGCGCACTGCACAGTGCGCGTGCAATCGCCACCCGCTGGCGCTGTCCGCCGGATAACTGGTTAGGCAGGTGCTGCATGCGGTGCTCCAATCGGACTTTGGCAAGCGCCGTGCGTGCCATCCTCTCGCGTTCGCTTCGCCGCACACCTTGATAGATAAGCGGCTGCATAACGTTCTGTAGTGCAGTGGCCCGTGTCAGCAGATTGAAGTTCTGGAAAATAAAGCCAATCTCGCGGCTACGCAGCGCCGCCAACTGCTCATCGTTCATGGCGGCCACATCTGCACCGCGGAACAGATAACGTCCCGTCGTTGGACGGTCCAGGCAACCGAGGATGTTCATCAGCGTCGACTTGCCGGAGCCTGAGGTCCCTGTCAACGCCAGGTAGTCGTTGGTTTCCACCGTCAAATTGATCTTGTCCAGCGCGGTAATCGGCTCATCCCCCATAAGGAAGCTGCGTTCCACGTCGTGCAATGCCAGTAGCACGCTCATGATGCCTCCATGGAGGCCGCCACACGGTCTCCACTCTTGAGTTGGCGCAGCACTTTGTACGGCCCGGTGATGATGGCGTCCCCAAGCTTGAGGCCGCTTATGATTTCCTGCCGTTCATCGTCGGCAATCCCCAGTTTCACCAGCTTGCGCGTGACGACACCGTCGCGCGCGACCAGTACATATTGACCGGAGCTGGCTTCACGCTGGCGCGATGCGACGGTGCGGCGTTCGCCCAGTGCGGCTTCGGCGCTATCGCTCTTGTCACCAGCCGGGCTGAGGATGGCCTGCAGCGGAGCGCTGAGCGCGGCGCCGGCGCTGGCAGTGTAGATTTCTGCGCGGCAGCTCATGCCTGCATGCAAGAGCACGCCTGCGGCGTCAGCCAGCGAGAGCTTGATCAGGTAGCTGCGCGCCAAGGTGCCGTTACCTGCGACGCCATCGTTGCGTTGCGGGGAAAGCGCGATGGATTGTACCGCTCCGTGCAATACCCGGTCTGGATGTGCGGCCGTAAAAATGGCGACTTGCTGCCCGGCCCGAATGCGAGCGATATCAGCTTCGTCGACACTGATTTCCGCCATCAGAGTGCTGGTGTTGGCGATGGTCAGCAAGCTGGAACCGCGGTATCCGACCTGATTGGGCACTGCCGTCTCGCCGGTTTTGATGTCGATTGCCGTGACCGTGCCATTCAGCGGTGCTGTTACGACAGTCTTGGCGGCGCGGTCGACCGCCTGCTTGAGCACTGCTTTCGTCTGCTGCAGTGCCTCCGTGCTGTTGCGTAGCTGGATCCTGGCCTGGTCGAGCGCATACTGCGCATCTTCCAATGCCGACGGGGCGATCATCTGGTGACTGTACAGGGTTTGTTTGCGCTGGAACTGGCTTTCTTGATTGTTCAAGGCGAGCCGTTGGTTGTCAATATTGATCTGTTGCTGGCGAACCACCGACTGCTGCTGCACAACCTCGGCGCGTGACTGCGCATCATCGATGCGCAGTAGCGCTTGCCCTGCTGTGACGCGCTCGCCTTCCTGGACCAGGATGGCAGTGACGCGGCCGATCACTTCGGACGACAGTTGTACCTGCTGCTGGTACATCAGCGTGCCGGAAGCCAGTACCGAAGCACGGATCTGGCGTGGTGCGGCGGACTCCAGCGTGACCAACTGGGTCTGTGCCGGACGCAGCACCCGAGTCAGAAAGGGCGCGGCAAATAGGGCAAGCAGCACGGCCGTCATCATCACGCCGCGTTTCACTTGATGAAGCCCAGCGAAATCACCAAGGCCCAGCCGCCATAGACGATGAACGGCGGCAACAGTGCAATCGCCAGGCAGGTTGGCCAGCTACGGCGCGTCCAGCTACGCACACCGAGCGCGAGCAGCATGATGCTCCAGATCAGGCCCACATCGATCGCTTCCGCAAGACCGATCCACGGGCCGCTTCGCAATTGCAGCACCAGCTGGTTCAGTGAAAGCGGATGCACCTGGGAAGTACTGATCTGGCCGTCGGTGCTGAGGAGGATTTGTGCCGCCCCTGAGACCAGCAGCAGAAAATGCGGCATATTACTCCACACCACGAGGGCAAACCACTGGCGGAAGGAGCGGTTGAACGCCAGCAGTTTGGAAACGCAAAATAGGTAGAGCGCCATCAGCGCCCATCCGAGCGGCATCAGCAGCATGTCGTGCATCAAGGCGCTGGTCAGCAGCATCGGCCGCTGGATGGCCAGGCGAGCGGTTTCACGAACATTCACATCGGCGATGCTCAGCAGCGCTTGTTCCTTGAGCCACTCGAAATCCACCACGCTGTAGTACCAGGCAGAGACAGCCGCCGTGCTCAAAGTAAGTAGCAACAGCGGCGCCAGCCAAGTCGGGTATGTGTTTAGCGACGCGAACAGTTTGCGCGGTTCGGTGATAGCCTGGCTAAATTGGGTATTGAATGTTGGGCGCTCCTGCGTTGACGGGAGGGGCGTACGGGTAGAGGAAATAGTCATGTGCTTGATCCATTGAAAAAAAGAATTGTGTCGCCTGCCTAAAACGTCAGTGTCTGACTGGCGACCGCCCCCAGAGCGGTGATCGTTTGGGAGTGCTCGCGCAGCTTACCGCCGCGCAACTCGAAGATGCGGTCGCCATCAGAAATGGCCCCAGAGCGGTGGGCAACAATGATGCGTGTCAACCGCAATTGGCGAACCACCTGGCTAATGTGCCGTTCGTTGTCATTGTCGAGATGGCTGGTGGCCTCGTCCAATGCCAGGATACGGGGTTGCTTGTACAACGCCCGTGCCAGCAGGATGCGCTGCTTCTGGCCGCCGGAGAACACATTCCCCATTTCGCCGACCAATGTTTGATAAGTCATCGGCGTCGCCATGATCTCACTGTCAATCGCGGCCTGTCGTGCGCACTCCCGTACCCGTTCTGGCTCGGCGTCACGGGCGAAAAAGCTGATGTTGTCCGCGACCGAACCCTGCTGCAAGGTGTCGTCCTGCATTACTGCGCCAACGAGCTTACGGTAGTTTGCTAGTCCTATTGTGGGCACAGGTATGCCGTCTAGCAGCATCTCGCCCTCGGTGGGCTCCAGCAAACCCATCAGTATTTTGCATAGCGTGGACTTGCCGCAGCCGCTTGCGCCAGTCAGAACCACACTTTCGCCGGCGGTGATATGCAAGTCGATGCCATCTAAAACCCACGGGTCGGTTGGTGAATGGCGGAAGCGTATCTGCTTGAGCGTGATGGTGCCCTTCACCTGGGTGAGATCGACGTGATTAGGCTGCGCTGGCTCCATTGGCTCGTGGACGATGCCGCTCAGACGTTCGGCATGCAGCCGGGTCATGTTCAGATCCGCGAACAGGTTGATAAGGCGCGTCGCACGGCTCGAAAAAATCATGGCATACATGCTGCAGGCCATTAGCATACCGACGCTCATGGCGTGATCCATCACCAGACCTGCCCCCAGATAGAATATCCCCAGCGCTTGCACGCTAAAAATTGCTGTGTTGAGAACCTTGGCCAGCGCGATGATGCGTTGCCGCCTAGCCTCACAATTGGCGGCATTTTGCTTCAGGTTGAGCCAGCGCGCACTGCGATCACTTTCTTGACCGTATAGGCGGATCGCTGTCATCGATCGCAGCGTCTCCAGGAAATAGGTGCGCTCCTTGGCGTGCATCAGCAAGCCATCGTTGGTGGCATTGCGCAACGGTTCCTGCATCAGCTCGCGCACTACCCAATACACCAGCACGCATCCCAGTGTGAGCAGGGCCAGTTGACAGGAGTAAGCAAACAAGATTATCAGCGACAGCAGCGCCAACATCAAATCCAGCACCGTCTCCAACATCAAGCTGGTGAGGGTGTTTTGCACTATCGTGATACTCTCGAAACGGGAGGTGATATCACCCAGGTGGCGCTTCTCAAAGTAGGCGACCGGCAAGCGTGTCAGGTGGCTAAACACGCGCGCCACCCATTGTAAATTCACCTCGAAGCTCCAGCGCATCAAGAATCGGGAGCGCGCGAAGTCGATGGCCGTATATATCGCGATCAGTAGCAGAAAGGCGCAGAACAGTGTCGTCAGAAAAGGTCGGTTACCCGACAGGATTACCTCGTCGATGACGACCTGATTAAATATGGGAAGTACTACGGCAAACAGCTCCAGTGCGGCCGACCATAACAGCAGTTGCAGCGTGGCGCGACGCAGACCGCGAATCGGACCGATCAGGCTGCGTAGCGACAGCGGTACCGTGTGATCATGGCGCTCGAAGCCTGGTGTCGGAGTGAATTCCAATGCGACTCCGGTAAAGGAGGTTGACACCTGTCCCAGCGAAAGCCGACGTTCGCCTAGTGCAGGATCGAACACGATGACGCCGCGCGCACCGCGCAGCACCCGTGTCAGCACCACGAAATGGTTCAAGTTCCAATGCAGGATGCAGGGTAATTTCAATTCGGGAAGATCCTCCAACTCTAACCGTAGGGGACGCGCAGCCAGTTGCAATGCGCTGGCATGTCTGATCAGCTCTGCCACACTGGCGCCCCGTTGGCTGGCGGCGAATTTATGCCGCATGCCAGGCATGTCGTAGATTTTTCCGTGATGAGAAGAAATCATTGCTAGACACGCCAGGCCGCACTCGCTGGATTCGCCCTGTAATACGACTTTCTGTTTCATGTACGATTTCCTAACAGCCATCGGGACAGCGGGGTAGGCGCTTGCGGTAAATTGACCTCAAGCAGCAGCCCCGCTGGAACCTTTTGTGTTTGGCCGTTATCCCTAATTTCGGGAGTTAACAGCGACAGCGTCATGCGTCGGTAAGTGATGGTGTCGATGTTGCCGCCATTTGCTGTGCGGCGCAGTTTGGCTTGTACGCCCTCCGGTAGACCGTTGGCGTATAGAAAACCGGTGTCAACCGTATGTACGATGCCGATCTGAAGACCATATTTTTGATAAGGATAGGCGTCGTAATGCAGCTTGATGCGTTGACCAGGGGTGAGGGCTGCGGCGTTAATGACCGGAACAAAAACAGTGGCCACGACAACCGTGTTCGTGGGGCCGGACGCTAGCGTCTCGGTGACACCAGCGGCGGAGACATTTTTAGCGACAGTGCCGTAGGTGATAATGAGCAAAAGCGTCAGTGCCATGCCCATGCTGGCAACGGTGATCGCCCAACCTGATATGGAATGTAATACGCGAATTTCGCCAAAATCGCCGGAGCTATTTCCCGACAAGACTTCAGAGCGAAAAGTGTTTTTTTCTACGACCGGCGCCATTGATTCTAAAATTTCTATTCTATTATATTGCGCTTATCGCGTTATAAAGTACCTGAATGGGTTGCCCCCTGATTAAATATAAGGGACCAACCCATTAAGTTAATTCAAAAAATCAACCGCAAAATTTTCCACCAAGCCAACCACCGAGGGCGGCGCCGACGGTTCCGCCAACGATAGCGCCAGCTGGGCCGCCACTGGCACCGAGTGCAGCACCGAATCCACCAGTGAAGGCGGTATATATGTCATTGCACATAGCGGCGCCACTGACTACGTCGAACTCTTCTACAGCTAATTCACGAACTGCCATTAGTTTCTCCATCAAATTACGGTTCTAGACTTAAACGGAAGTCTCCACCGATTAATGACCAACCCGGATGGTTAGCCATGAATTCGTTAAGTTTTTTTGATTCTATTTTCGTCAACTATTAATCGGATATTAACTACAAATCCATTTGATAACAAGTGACTTTTTCTTATAACGATATGTCTTTTTTGAATGCCATCCCTGTTTCATTCATTGCTCAAGTTGCAGGTAATATTTTTCCGTCAATTAGATTCCTATTTTTCCGCTAATTGAATTTATTGGCCATTTTTCAATCACGGTTGTAATTGCACGAGCTACTGTTCAGCTCTTTTTCAAGCCAGGACAAATCGCAGTAACGTTTGCAAAACATGCAGCCAGATCAGCTTTCAACAATTCCGTGCGAACGAATCTACAACGCCCCACTAATTTCGCGACTTCGCTAACCGTGAGCAGTTCATTTACCTTGACTCGTTCCAGGAGGCAGATACTTGTTCGTTTGCTAGAAGGATTGACCCGCTCTCCATGCCCTAGTGAACGACGCGCCCCTATCGTGAACCCCCTCGACCCCCAATTCCTTTAGGTCCTCATGGATCTGTTTTAGCGTAGGCCGTTACTTGCGGATCACCGTCAGTTTGGGATGGCGCGTCTCCGGGATAGGGAAAAGCCCTCAATAGTTCGGCAGTAGTGCCATATCTTCCGCTGCGGTTGAAGAACGGGAGCAGCCACTGATACAAATCGATTGACGTGAGCGTCTGCCAAAATGTTCATGCGAACTCCTGTGCAAGCGATGGGTGGGGGGCGCAATACTACGCCATCAGCCTGGTCTTATTCGTACTCTCATGCTGCACGCCAGCGCGGCCACTTTTTTTTGCGCAGTTCCTCTCGGAAATGCTCCTGACGCCCCAGCCGTTGTCGCTTTACAAGCTCCAAACTCCTTCAGCCACCGATATCAAAATTGATATCGAAACAGTGGAAAAATTGATTGGAGAGATTATCGTCCAGCCCCTAAGATAAACGCCGAGCATGCGCACGACATGCAAGCGGCATAAAAAATATCAATACAATATCTGGAGATTCATGATGCGCCATGCTACCGGCCCGCTCGCGGCCACTTTCCCTCGTCCATTCATTTTGAAGGCAGCCGTTGCGGCATTGGCCGGTATCGGCCTGCTGAGCACGGCTTCGGTCTGGGCGCAGGACGCGGTGGCGGCCGATGCCAGTGCCGAGCCTGCGGCGGAAGTGTCGGTCGTGACCGTCAGCGGCGTGCGCCGCTCGGCGCAAAATTCGCAGCAGATCAAGATGCGTTCGGACCAGGTCATCGATTCCATCGTCGCTGACGACATCGGCAAATTCCCTGACAATAACGTGGCCGAGACCCTGGCGCGCATTTCCGGCATCCAGATCCGCCGCGATTCGGGCGAGGCGAGCGCCGTCATGATCCGCGGCTTGCGCGATGTCACGACCCTGCTCAACGGCCGCGAACTGTTCACCACCACGGGCCGCTACGTCAATCTGGCCGACATTCCCGCCACCATGCTGCAGCGCGTGGACGTGTACAAGTCGCAGGGCGCGGACCAGGTCGAAGGCGGCGTGGCCGGCATCATCGACGTGCGCACGAACCGCCCGTTCGACTTCAAGGAGTTTACCGCCAGCGTCAACACACGCGCCGTTTACAGCGACAAATCCAAGGCCACCGACCCGAACATCAGCGGCATGCTGTCGAACCGCTGGAAGACGGGCATCGGCGAAGTGGGCGCGCTGCTGGGCTTGTCGCAGCAGCAACACCGTTACCATGAGGAACGCGCGTTCAGTACGGCGCCCGTGGACAAAAGTTTCCTGTCGCCGGGCTTGACGGGGCCGGACCAGGTGGGTTTGTTGCCGATCAAGGGCGACCGCCGCCGCAGCACCGCCAATGCCGTGCTGCAATGGCGTCCGAACGCCGATATCGAACTGTACGCGGAAGGCATGGCCACGCGCTTCCTGCTCGACGCCGAGTCCGATTACTTCGTCGGCTTGCCATGGTGGGGCACGCCCGTGTCGGCCACCAAGATTGCCGGCAGCAACCAGCTGCAAACGCTGACCTCGACCAACGTCAACACCATCATGTCGACGCAGGCGAACAAGAACCAGACGAAGACGCAGCAGTTTGCCGTGGGCGGCTTGTGGGATATCAACCCGGAATGGCGCTTCACGTCGGAAGTGGCCAGCACCAAAAGCACTTATGCCTGGCGCAATCCGATTCTCGATGCCATCACCGTCGTGCCGAACGCCACCATCAATACCAACCAGAACGGCACCCTGCACGTCGACTACACGGGCATCGATCTGCAAGACCCGTCGAACTACTATCTGAAGGGTTTCTTCGACCGCTACGGCGAAGACAAGGGCAGCTCGAACGACCTGCGCGCGGACCTCGCGTACACGCCGAGCTCAGGCGGCTTTTTCAAGGAAATCAGCGTCGGCGTGCGCGGCGTCAAGCGCGAAGCCGAATCGATCAAGAGCTTCGAGGGCAATGCGGAAGCACCGGACGTGTCCGGCGCCGCGTTTCCGTTCGGCCGCCAGAGCGTGACCTCGATTCCCGGCCTCAATTGCCTGTCGGAACCGATGTCCGGCGGCGGTCCCGACTATGGCTTGAAGCAGTGGTACACGCCGTGTGCCAGCTTCCTGCTCAATAACACGGGTACGATCCGCCAAGCCGTCACGGGCAGCGGCGCCGCGCGCGCCATGGATCCTGGCTCCTTCTTCAAGGATACGGAAAAGACGTATTCGATCTACACCAAGGCGAAGATCGCCTTCAAGCTGGGCGCCTACCCCGTCGACGGCACTCTGGGCGTGCGTGTGGTGCGCGCCGAACAAAGCCTGCAAGGCAACAGTTCGCAGGATGGCGTCTACACGCCCGTCATCAGCGACACGGCCAGCACCGACGTGCTGCCCAGCGTGGCCCTGAAAATCAAGCTGCGCGCCGACCTGGTGGGCCGCTTCGCGGCAGGCCGCACCATCAGCCGCCCCGGCTTTGCACAGCTGAACCCGGGCGTGGCCCTGGTCAACTCGACGGAAACGGTGAAGGCGACGGGCGCGGGCGGCAATCCGAATTTGAAACCGGTGACGGGCGACAATGTTGATGCCGCACTGGAATGGTATTTCGCGCCGGCCGGTTCCGTGACGGCTACCGTGTTCCACCACAAGTTCGACGGCTATATCCAGCAACGCATTGCCAGCGAAACCATCGGTGGCAAGGCCTACGACGTGGACCGCCCGTACAACACGGGCGCCGGTAAGCTGCAAGGTCTGGAAATCGGCTACCAGCAGTTTTATGACGGCTTGCCGGGCCTGTTGAGTGGCCTGGGCTTGCAAGCGAACGGCACCTACATGAGCGGCAGCACCGACGATGAGACGGGCAGCCATGCCATCACGGGCGTGTCGCGCTATGCCTACAACCTGGTGTTGCTGTACGAAAAAGATGCGTGGTCGGGCCGCCTGGCCTACAACTGGCGCTCGAAATTCATCGACAGCTACAACCAGGGCGGCCCCGGCCTGGACTTGAAAGTGGCGCCGACGGCGCAGCTTGACGGATCGCTGTCATACAAGATCAATGAGCAGTTCACCGTGACCCTCGACGGGAATAACTTGCTCGATACCAAGTTCAAGGATTACTGGAACGAGGCAGGCGTGTATCCGCGCGATACGCGCCGTTATGACCGGACAGTCGGCCTGTCTTTACGCTGGAAAATGTAAGTTGGTCGCACAGTAAACATCAAGGGCGTTGCCAAGGTTTCGGCCGGCAGCGCCCCTTGCGTTGCAGTTGGGCAGTCAGACACGATTCATCATCAAAAGAATGGACGGAAAGCATGGAGACGCAAAAATTATCCACCGTTGAAAAGGTCGGCTTCGGCGCCGGCGACATGGCGCTCAATGTCGTCATCTCGTCGATGATGTTGATCATCACCTTTTTCTATACCGATATCTATGGCTTGAAAACCACGGACCTGGCCCTGCTGTTCGTGGCCGTGAAAGTCATCGGCGCCATCGCCGACCTGGGCATGGGCCAGATCACGGACCGCTACAGCTTTGCCGCAGGCCGTTACCGTCCCTACCTGCTGTGGCTGGCCGTGCCGTTCGGCGTCAGCGTGTTTTTTGTGTTCACCACGCCGGAATGGGGCTATGACGCCAAATTGATCTGGGCGTATTCGACGTATATCCTGATGACCATCATGACGGCCGGCGTGGGCATCCCCTACATCTCGCTGATCAGCGGACTCACCAGCGACCCGCACGAGCGCCTGTCGGCCAATGGCTACCGTTTGTTCTTCGCCAAGATCGGCGCCTTCATGGTGACCATCGTCGTGCCGGTGCTGTCGCAGCGCTGGGGCGGCGGCAACCCGGCCGTCGGCTACCAGGCGGCCATGGCCGTGATGGCGGTGATGGGCGTGGCCCTGTTCCTGTTCTGCTATTTCACCACCACCGAGCGCGTCGTGCACGTGGTGGAAAAACAATCGCTGCTGGAACAAATGAAGGTGCTGCTGCAGAACGACCAGTGGCTGGTGCTGTGCGGCGTGTGCGTCACGGGCACGGTCGGCTACGTGGTGCGCGGTTCCGTCGCCATCTATTATGCGAAATACTATCTGGGTGGCAGCACGGAAACCGTGGCCGCCTTTCTGACCACGGGCGTGGTGGCGGCCATCCTGGCCATGATCGCCTCGACCTGGATCACCAAGTTTTATTGCAAGGTCAAGCTGTTCCGCTACTCGCAAATCGGCGTCGCGCTGATCAGCCTGGCGATCTACTTTTTTGTGAAGCCGAGCGACACCGTGCTGGCTTTCGCCCTGTATTTCCTGCTCTCCTTTGTGGTGGACTTGCATGCGCCCGTGTTCTGGTCGGCCATCGCGGAAACCATCGATTATGGTCAAGTCAAAACGGGCAAGCGCGTCTCCGGCTTCGCCTTTGGCGGCATTTCCGTCTGCCAGAAGGCCGGCATGGCCGTGGCGGGCTTTTTGGTCGGCATGCTGCTGTCCTACTTCGACTACCAGCCCAACCATGAACAAACGCAATTTGCCCTGAACGGCATCGCCCTGATGCTGTCGATCATCCCCGGCTTCTTTCATTTGCTGATGGGCTTGCTGATGTTCAAGTACCGCATCAGCGACAGCTATTACACGGGCGTGAAAACCGAAATGCACAAGCGCGGCTATGTAGCCGCCTGAGACTAATTATTTGGAGTAAACAACATGGCTGAAGTCCTGACCCCGCTGATCGAACAACGTGCCGATCCGCACATTTACCGTCACAGCGACGGTTACTATTACTTTACGGCCTCCGTGCCCCAGTACGACCGCATCGAGCTGCGCCGCGCCGACAGCATCGCCGGCCTGGCCGACGCGCCAACGGTCGACGTGTGGCACAAGCCGGAAATGGGACCGTACAGCGAGCTGGTGTGGGCGCCGGAATTGCACTTCAACCAGGGCGCCTGGTATGTGTATTTCGCCGCCGCGCCGAGCCGCGAAATCAAACATCAACTGTTCCAGCACCGCATGTATGCGATCCGCAACACCAACGCCAACCCGCTGGAAGGCGAGTGGGAATTCATGGGGCAGATCGACACGGGCATCGACACCTTCTGCCTCGATGCCACCACGTTCGAGCACAATGGCGTGCTGTACTACCTGTGGGCGCAGAAAGATGTCGCCATCGAGGGCAATTCGAACCTGTACATCGCGCCGATGGCCACGCCGTGGCAGCTGGTCGGCCGGCCCGTGATGCTGAGCAAACCGGAGTTCGACTGGGAAATCCGCGGCTTCTGGGTCAACGAGGGACCGTCCGTGCTGAAACGCAATGGCAAGATCTTCATCAGCTACTCGGCCAGCGCCACCGATGAAAACTACGCCATGGGCCTGCTGTGGGCCGACGAGTCCGCCGACCTGCTCGATCCGTCTTCCTGGAGCAAGTCGCCCGTGCCCGTGTTTGCCACCTGCTACGAGCACGGCATCTACGGCCCCGGCCACAACAGTTTCACCACGGCTGACGACGGCGACGGCGTATTGCTGGTGTACCATGCCCGCACCTACACGGAAATCGTCGGCGACCCCCTGTGGAACCCGGATCGCCACACGTTTGTGAAGCCGCTGCGCTGGGATGCGCAAGGCATGCCCGTGTTTGGCCGCTCATCGACCCTGTAACGTTCCGGACCCGACGCCATGACCCCAGTTGATTCTGTTTCAGTGACGCAAGCGCCATTCGGCATCCTGCCCGATGGCCAGCACGTGACGGTGTTTACCCTGGCGAACCGCCAGGGCATGCAGGTAAAAGTGCTCGACTTTGGCGCCATCATCAGCGCAATCCACGTGCCGGACCGCGACGGCACGTTTGCCGACGTGGTGCTGGGTTTCGAGCGCCTCGAACCGTATTTGCAGAACAGCGCCTTCCTGGGCGCCGTCATTGGCCGTTACGGCAACCGCATCGCCGAGGGACGTTTCAGCCTCGACGGCAAGGATTACCAGCTGGCCGTGAACAATGCGCCGAATCACTTGCATGGTGGCAACCAGGGCTTTCACCAGGTGATGTGGCAGGCCGCGCCGTTCACGAAGGATGACGCCGTGGGCATCACGTTCACGCGCAGCAGCCCGCACGGTGAAGATGGCTATCCGGGCAAGCTCTACGTGACGCTGAGCTATGAACTGGATGACGACAACGCGCTGAGCCTGCGCTACCACGCCGTGACGGACCAGGCCACACCGATCAACCTGACCAACCACAGCTATTTCAACCTGGCGGGGCAGGGCACTATCCTCGGCCACGCGTTGTCTATCAACGCGGACCGCTACCTGCCCGTCGATGCGGGGGCTATCCCCACGGGAGAATTGGCGGACGTCGCCGGCACGCCGTTTGACTTGCGCCAGAGCACCGTCATCGGCGACAACATCGATGTGCCGCATGAACAGCTGCGCATCGGTCGCGGCTACGACCATAACTTTGTGCTGAATCAACGCGCAGATCACGGGCTGACGCTGGCCGCCACCGTGCGCGAGCCGGAATCGGGCAGGGTGATGCAGGTGTACACGCAGGAGCCGGGCATCCAGTTTTATTCCGGTAACTTCCTCGACGGCAGCCAGCACGGCAAGCGGGGTGCCCACAGTTACCGCAGCGCGCTATGCCTGGAAACCCAGCATTTTCCCGATTCGCCGAACCAGGCGCATTTCCCGAATGCCATTTTGCGGCCCGGCGAGGAATACCGGACGGTAACCGTGTACCGGTTTTCCGCCGAGTAAGCACCCCTGCCAAAACAGCCCACGCCCTGCCGCCACGCGCCCGCAGGGCGTTTTCATTGGGGCATGCTGATACCGTTTTCGATATCGGAACGCATTAAAAATTGATTGGAAAGGCATGGCAGGATTCTTTAGTATTCCAACATCGCTGCCCGGGCCGACGACATTAGATCCGGCATGGCACAACCAGGAGAATGGCATGTCTGAGACAAAAAAGAAGGTAGCCCTGCGCTCGGCCGAGTGGTTCGGCTCGCAGGACAAGAACGGTTTCATGTACCGCAGCTGGATGAAAAACCAGGGCATACCTGACCACGAATTTCACGGCAAGCCCATCATCGGCATCTGCAATACCTGGTCCGAACTGACCCCGTGCAACGCGCATTTCCGCCAGCTGGCCGAACACGTCAAGCGCGGCATCCTGGAAGCGGGCGGTTTCCCTGTGGAATTCCCCGTCTTCTCGAACGGCGAATCGAATCTGCGCCCGACCGCCATGCTGACGCGCAACCTGGCGTCGATGGACGTGGAAGAATCGATCCGCGGCAACCCGATGGACGCCGTCGTGCTGCTGGTCGGCTGCGACAAGACCACGCCAGCGCTGCTGATGGGCGCGGCCAGCGTCGATATCCCCACCATCGTCGTCAGCGGCGGCCCCATGCTGAACGGCAAGCTCAACGGCAAGGACATCGGTTCCGGCACGGCCGTGTGGCAGCTGCACGAGCAGATGAAGGCGGGATCGATCACCCTGCACCAGTTCATGTCGGCCGAATCGGGCATGTCGCGCTCGGCAGGTACCTGCAACACCATGGGCACGGCCTCGACGATGGCCAGCATGGCCGAAGCGCTGGGCACGTCCCTGCCGCACAACGCGGCCATCCCCGCCGTCGATTCGCGCCGCTACGTGCTGGCGCACATGTCGGGCATCCGCATCGTTGAAATGGTGCATGAAGACCTGCGCCTGTCGAAAGTGCTGACGCGCGAGGCGTTTGAAAACGCCATCAAGGTCAACGCGGCCATTGGCGGTTCCACCAATGCCGTGATCCACCTGAAAGCGATTGCCGGCCGGATCGGCGTGCCGCTGGAGCTGGAAGACTGGACCAAGGTCGGCCGTGGCACGCCGACCATCGTCGACTTGCTGCCGTCGGGCCGTTTCCTGATGGAAGAGTTTTACTACGCGGGCGGCTTGCCGGCCGTGATACGCCGCCTGGGCGAGGGCGATTTGCTGCCGCACAAGAATGCCTTGACCGTCAACGGCAAGTCGCTCTGGGACAACTGCGTCGACGCGCCGATCTACAACGATGAAGTGGTGCGCACGCTGGACAACCCCTTGCTGGCCGATGGCGGCATTTGCGTGTTGCGCGGCAACCTGGCGCCGCGCGGCGCCGTCTTGAAACCATCGGCCGCCTCGCCGCATTTGATGCGGCACCGGGGCAAGGCCGTCGTCTTCGAAGACTTTGAACATTACAAATCGCGCATCCTCGATCCCGACCTGGACGTCGACGCGAACTCCGTGCTGGTGATGAAAAATTGCGGCCCGAAAGGCTATCCGGGCATGGCCGAAGTGGGCAACATGGGCTTGCCGCCGAAACTGCTGGCGCAAGGCATCACCGACATGGTGCGCATCTCGGACGCGCGCATGAGCGGCACGGCCTACGGCACCGTCGTGCTGCACGTGGCGCCGGAAGCCATGGCGGGCGGCCCGCTGGGCATCGTGCGCGATGGCGACATGATCGCCCTCGATTGCCACGCCGGCAGCCTGAACATCGACATCAGCGACGCGGAAATCGCCGAACGCCTGGCGAAGCGCGAACTGGGCAGCGCGCCCGGACCGAAGAGCGGCTACCAGCAGCTGTACATCGAACACGTGTTGCAAGCCGACGAAGGCTGCGATTTCGACTTCCTCGTCGGCAATCGCGGTTCCGCCGTGCCGCGCCACTCACATTAAGCGGAGACAACTATGCTGTTGCTGCAATTTACGAATGAACATGGCGGCCGCCTCGTCGGCCTGCTGCAAGACGACGTCATCCGCGTCATCGAAGGCTACAACACGACGTATGCGCTGGCGCAAGACGCCATCCGCAAAAAGGTCAACCTGGCCGATCTGGTCAACGCCACTGTCGGCAACACCACGCATGTCTATGCGGACGTGGCCGCTGCCGGGCGTGTGTTGCCTCCGCTCGACCACGCGGACGAGGCGCACTGCTACGTGACGGGCACGGGCCTGACCCACCTGGGCAGCGCCGGCGCACGCGACGCCATGCACAAGAAGATCGGCGGCGATGCCGATTCCCTGAGCGACTCCATGAAAATGTTCCGCCTGGGTGTGGAAGGCGGCAAGCCTGCCGATGGCACGGCCGGCGCCCAGCCAGAATGGTTTTATAAAGGTGACGGCTCCATCGTGCGCGCCAGCGGCCAGCCGCTGCGCATGCCGGACTTTGCCCTCGATGGCGGCGAAGAGCCGGAAATCGCCGGCCTGTACGTGATCGGCGATGACGGCCAGCCGTACCGGGTCGGCTACGCCATCGGCAATGAGTTCTCGGACCATGTGACGGAACGCCAGAACTATCTGTACCTGGCCCATTCGAAGCTGCGCATGTGCAGCGTGGGGCCGGCCCTGCTGGTGGGCGAATTGCCCGCGCATATCGCCGGCAGCTCGCGCGTGCTCGATGCCGCCGGCAAGGTGCGCTGGGAAAAGGCCTTTGTCAGTGGCGAAGAGAATATGTCGCACACGATTGCCAACCTGGAACACCATCATTTCAAGTATCCGCTGTTCAAGCGCCCTGGCGACGTGCACGTGCATTTTTTTGGCACGGCCACCCTGAGCTTTGCCGATGGCGTGAGCGTGGCGCCGGGCGAAACCTTTGAAATCGAAGCGCCGGCCTTTGGCCCTGCCTTGCGCAACCGCCTCGACGTCTTCCCAACCGCATTTGCGAAAGTGAGCACATTATGAGTTTCAATATCACCGGTGAGGCATTGATCGGCGGCGTCGCCGTCAAGGGCAATGGCGGCTCCTTCGAAGCGTGGGACCCGGCCGCGCGCGCCCACATCGCGCCCGCCTTCCACATGGTGGACGTCGCGCAAATCGACGCGGCTTGCCGTCTGGCGCAAGCCGCGTTCGACCCGTTCCGCGCCACCAGCGATGCGCAGCGTGCCGAATTCCTGGACACCATCGCCGCGCAAATCGGCGAACTGGGCGACGACTTGATCGTGCGCGCCATGACAGAAAGCGGCTTGCCGCGCGCGCGCCTGGAAGGCGAACGTGGCCGCACCGTCGGTCAATTAAAACTGTTCGCCGGCTTGCTGCGCGAAGGCTCGTGGACCGATGCGCGCATCGATTCGGCTTTGCCCGAGCGCACACCGCCGCGTCCTGACCTGCGCTTGCGCATGATCGGCCTGGGGCCCGTCGCCGTATTTGCGGCCAGTAACTTCCCGCTGGCCTTCTCCGTGGCCGGCGGCGATACGGCCTCGGCCCTGGCGGCTGGCTGCCCTGTCGTCTTGAAAGCCCATTCGGCCCATCCTGGCACGTCCGAACTGGTGGCGCGCGCCATCGTCAAAGCCATCGAGATTTGCCAGCTGCCGGCCGGCGTGTTCGCCTTGCTGACGGGCACGGGCAATGGCATCGGCCAGACGCTGGTCGCCCATCCGGCTATCCAGGCGGTGGGCTTTACGGGTTCGCGTTCGGGCGGCATCGCCCTGATGAAGGTGGCGGCGGAACGTGCGCAGCCGATACCCGTGTATGCGGAAATGAGCAGCATCAACCCCGTGTTTGTGCTGCCGCAAGCCTTGGCTGCCCGTGGCGCGGCGATCGCCAGCGGTTTTGCCGCCTCGCTGACGATGGGCGTGGGCCAGTTCTGCACCAATCCCGGCCTCGTGCTGGGCCTGGAGGGCGCCGACTTCACGGCCTTTGCCGCCGCCGCCGCCGCAGCGCTGGCGCCCGCGCCGGCCGCCACCATGCTGACGGCCGGCATCGCCAGCAGCTATGCCAAGGGCGTGGCCGCCCTGGCGCAGCACGCGGACGTGACGCCGCTGGTGCACAACACGGGCGAGGAAGGCAAGGGCGCCGCCGCCCTGTTCGTCACTTCGGGCGAGGCTTTCCTGGGCAAGCACGATCTGCGCGATGAAGTGTTCGGTCCCGCCTCCCTGCTGGTGGCGTGCCGCGACATGGAGCAATTGCTGGCGATCACGGAAAGTCTGGAAGGCCAGCTGACGGCCACCCTGCAGATGGATGCCGGCGACGTGGACAATGCGCGCCGGCTGCTGCCCGTGCTGGAGCGCCGCGTGGGCCGCATCCTGGCCAACGGTTTCCCGACCGGCGTGGAAGTGTCGACGGCCATGGTGCACGGCGGCCCGTTCCCGGCCACCTCGGACGGCCGCAGCACCTCGGTCGGCACGGCGGCCATCAACCGCTTCCTGCGTCCCGTGTCTTACCAGAACCTGCTGCAGGACTTGCTGCCGGCATCGCTGCGCGACGATAATCCGCTCAGTATCTGGCGCCGTCACGATGGCGTGCTGGGCAAACTTTAATCATAAAAAAATAAAAATACACAGGTGGAGACAAAATGAAGCAATTGGCGAAATATGGCAGCTTGCAGGGCAAGCGCGTGTTCATCACGGGCGGTGGCAGCGGCATCGGCGAATCTTTGGTGGCGGAGTTTGCCGCCCAGGGCGCGCTGGTGGCGTTTGTCGACATCGCCGTGGAAGCGAGCGAGGCCCTGTGCCGCCGCCTGGCCGAAGCGGGCTTGACGGCGCCCCTGTTCCGCCATTGCGACATCACGGATATTGCCTCGCTGCAAGCCGTCATGGCGGAACTGGCCGAGAAGCTGGGCGACTTCGATATCCTCGTCAACAATGCGGCCAATGACCAGCGCCATCAGGCGCAGGACGTCACCCTGGAGTACTGGAACGAGCGCATTGCGATCAATCAGCGTCCCATGTTCTTCACGTGCCAGGCCGTCTTCGAGGGCATGAAACGCCAGGGCGGCGGTTCCATCATCAACGTCAGCTCGATTTCCTGGCACATGAAGTCGGGCGGCTATCCCGTGTATGCCACCACCAAGGCGGCCGTCGTGGGCCTCACGCGGGGCCTGGCGCGCGATTATGGCGCCCACAATATCCGCGTCAATACCGTCACGCCCGGCTGGGTCATGACGCAGCGCCAGATCGACCTGTGGGTCGACGACGCGGCGGAAGTGGAAATCCAGAAAAGTCAGTGCTTGCCAAGCAAGCTGATGCCACAGGACATCGCCGCCATGGTGCTGTTCCTCGCCTCCGATGACGGCGCGATGTGCTCCAGTCAGGAATTCATTGTCGACGCCGGCTGGGTCTGACAAAACGTCCAGGGCGTTGTTGCAGGGTCTCGCCGTACTAGCGTACTGTCTTCGACCCTGCGCCTAGCCCTGGGCGTTTTGTCGGGCGCGGGCTTGCCCGCAGCCAAATCTTTCCCTTTAGAAATACCGCTCTTGCCGCCCCAACCCCGCGGCAGGAGAGGCATCGCCATTCCAGATTGTGCCGGGGTTGATCCCGGCCCTTGCTTTTCACTACAAAAACAGGAGACAGCATGAAATTCATCCATACCAGCATCGTGGCCTTGAGCCTCGTCGTCGGCGGCGCCTTTGCCGCGCCCGTCAAGGTCACCATCGACGTAGCCACGCCCGGTCCCGTGATCAACAAGAACGTCTACGGCCAGTTCGCCGAGCATCTGGGCACCGGTATCTACGAAGGCATGTGGGTGGGGCCGGACTCTGCCATTCCGAACACCAAGGGCTGGCGCAATGACGTGCTGGGCGCGCTGAAACAGTTGCATGTGCCGCTGGTGCGCTGGCCGGGCGGCTGCTTTGCCGATGAATACCACTGGAAGGACGGCATCGGCGCGCGCGCCCAGCGCCCGACCAAGGTCAACACCAACTGGGGCGGCGTGGAAGAGTCGAACGCCGTCGGCACGCATGAATTCTTCGACCTGGCGGAATTGCTGGGCGCACAGACCTATATCAACGGCAATCTCGGTTCCGGCACGCCACAGGAAATGTCCGAGTGGCTCGAATACATGACGTCGGACAGCAAGTCGACCCTGGCCGAGTTGCGCCGCAAGAATGGCCGTGCGCAGCCATACAAGGTCGATTATTTCGGCATCGGCAATGAAGCCTGGGGTTGCGGCGGCAATATGCGTCCGCAGTACTACGCCGACCTGTACAAGCACTATCACACCTTCATGAAGACGCCGGAAAGCACGCGCCCGAAATTCATCGCCAGCGGCGGCAATGACGACGACATCAGCTGGTCCGGCACCCTGAGCCGCGAAATCAAGCCGAACATGATGGATGCCATCAGTTTCCACTACTACACGGTGCCGACCGGCGTATGGGAAAAGAAGGGCGCCGCCACGGGCTTTGGCGAAAATGAATGGATTTCCACCCTGAGCCGCACCCTGCGCATCGATAGCTTGATCAAGAACAATCTCGCCGCCATCGACAAGAACGACCCCTCGAAAAAGACGGGCTTGTACGTCGATGAATGGGGCACCTGGTACGACGTGGAGCCGGGCACCAACACGGGCTTCCTGTTCCAGCAAAACAGCTTGCGCGACGCGCTGGTCGCCGCCCTGAACTTCAATATTTTCCATCAGCACGCGGACCGCGTGCGCATGACGAATATCGCGCAGATGGTCAACGTGCTGCAGGCCATGATCATCACGGACAAGGATAGCTATTTCCTCACCCCCACGTATCACGCGTTTGAAATGTATGTGCCGTTCCAGGATGCCACCTCGCTGCCGGTCGCCATTAGCGGCAATGGCAAGTACAGCCTGGGCAAGGTCAGCATTCCTGAAGTGAGCGCCTCGGCCGCGCGCGGCAAGGATGGCAAGGTTTACTTGTCGCTGGTCAACACGAACCCGCACAAGGCCGTCGACGTGAGCGTGGCGCTGGCCGGCAAGCCAGTGGTCAAGGTGACGGGCCGCGTGCTGACCGCCGGCAAGATGGATGCTGTCAACAGCTTTGCGCAACCGCAAGCCGTGCAACCGGTGGCGTTCAATGCCCAGGCGCAAGGCGGCAAGCTGACCGTGTCCGTGCCCGCCAAGGCCGTCGTGGTGGTGGCGGTCGAATAAACCTGCCGATGTTGAGGTATCCGGCCGGCCCGCATGACGGGCCGGCTGGCCATGTGGAGAACACGATGCAATTTTCGACAATGATGGCCTTGGCGGCCATGCTTGCCTTCAGCCCCGCCCAGGCGGCCCAGGTCAGCGTGCACGACCCCGTGATGGCGAAGGAAGGCGACACGTATTATCTGTACAGCACGGGTCCCGGCATTACCTTTTACAGCTCGAAAAATAGGCGCGACTGGCAGCCGGAAGGGCGCGTCTTCGCGGGCCAGCCCACGTGGGCAAAAACGGCCGCGCCATCGTTTGACGACCACATCTGGGCGCCCGACGTGCAATTTCACGACGGCAAGTATTACCTGTACTACTCGGTCTCCGGTTTCGGCAAGAACACGTCCGGCATCGGCGTGACCGTCAACACCACCTTGAATCCCCGTTCGCCCGATTACCGTTGGGTCGACCAGGGCATGCTGCTGCAATCGGTGCCCGAGCGCGACGAGTGGAATGCCATCGACTCGAACATCGTCACCGATGCGGCCGGCACGCCGTGGATGGCCTTCGGCTCGTTCTGGAACGGCATCAAGCTGGTCAAGTTGACGCCCGACTGGACCCGTATTGCGGAACCGCAAGAGTGGCACTCGCTGGCGCGCCGGGCGCCGCTGCCGCCAAGGGCGGGCGAATTCAAGCCCGCGCCCGAGGAAATCGAGGCGCCATTCATCTTCCAGCGCGGCAAGGATTACTTTCTGTTCGTTTCCTGGGGTTTGTGCTGCCAGAAGGAAAAAAGTACCTACCACCTGGCCGTGGGCCGCTCCAACAGCGTGACGGGGCCGTACCTGGACAAGAACGGGCGCGACATGGCGCAGGGCGGCGGCACCGTGGTGCTGCAAGGCGACAAGGACTGGCAAGGCCTGGGCCACAACAGCGCGTACACGTTCGACGGCAAGGATTACCTGGTGCTGCACGCGTATGAGACGGCGGACAATTATTTACAGAAGCTCAAGATCCTGCCCATGACGTGGGACCAGGACGGCTGGCCGCAGGTGGACCCGCGCGACTTGAACCGCTATCAAAGCCGCGAATTGCCGGCCGCCAAACGCTAAGGGACCAGGAGCGGTGGGCCAGGGGATACGCAAATCGGTATCGCAAGCGAAAAAGAATTGATTGGATGGCTATGTTGCTTTCTCCTACCATGGGTTCATAAAAAACCGCCCATCCGGCATCCGGCTGTGATGGTATTCCAATAAAAAACTGGAGACAAGAATGACCTTGAGCCGCCGCACCCTCCTCGCCAGCGCCATGCTGCTGGCCTTTTCCGCCACCACCTTCGCTACCACGTCCGCTTTCGCCGCCAAGCCCCTCGTCATGGGCTTTTCGCAGGTGGGCGCCGAGAGCGAATGGCGCACCGCCAATACCGTCTCCATCAAGGATGCTGCCAAGAAAGATGGCGTCACCCTGAAATTTGCCGACGCGCAGCAAAAGCAGGAGAATCAGGTCAAGGCCTTGCGCTCGTTCATCGCGCAAAAAGTCGACGTGATCGCCTTCTCGCCCGTGGTGGAATCGGGCTGGGATACGGTGTTGCGCGAAGCCAAGGCCGCCAAGATTCCCGTCATCCTGACGGACCGCGCCGTCAACGTGGCCGACAAATCGCTGTACGTGACCTTTATCGGCTCCGATTTCGTGGAAGAGGGCCGCCGCGCGGGCCAATGGCTGCTGGATTATGCCAAGAAAACCCCGGATGCCACCTTGAACATCGTCGAACTGCAGGGCACGGTCGGTTCCGCGCCCGCCATCGACCGCAAGGAAGGCTTCCAGGAAGTCATCGGCAAGAATCCCAAGCTGAAGATCATCCGTTCGCAAACGGGTGATTTTACGCGCGCCAAGGGCAAGGAAGTGATGGAAGCGTTCCTGAAGGCCGAAGGCAAGAAGATCAACGTGCTGTATGCGCACAATGACGACATGGCCATCGGCGCCATCCAGGCCATCGAAGAAGCGGGCATGAAACCGGGCAAGGACATCATCATCATCTCGATCGACGGCGTGAAAGGCGCGTTCGAGGCCATGATCGCCGGCAAGCTGAACGTCACCGTCGAGTGCAGCCCGCTGCTGGGCCCGCAACTGATGTCCATCGCCCGCGATGTGGTGGCCGGCAAGCCCGTGCCGGCGCGCATCACGACGGTGGAAGGCGTGTTCCCTGCCGAGGTGGCCGCCAAGGAATTTCCGAACCGTAAGTACTAAGCTTGCCGCATGATGAATACGCAAGCGCATCACATGGCCGCGCCAGCTCCCTTGCTGGAGTTGCGCGGCATCAGCAAAGCCTTTCCCGGCGTCAAAGCCCTCAGCGATGTTGCCCTGCGCCTGTATCCGGGCGAAGTGCACACCCTGATGGGGCAAAACGGCGCGGGGAAATCGACGCTGATCAAGGTGCTGACGGGCGTCTACACGCCCGACAGCGGCCAGATTTTGCTCGATGGCAAAGCCATCGCCCCCGCGTCCACCTCGGACGCGCAGGCGCTCGGCATCAGCACCGTGTACCAGGAAGTCAATCTGTGCCCGAACCTGTCGGTGGCGGAAAACATTTTTATCGGCCGCTATCCGCGCCGCTTCGGCTTCATCGATTGGCGTTCCATGCAGCAACAGGCGCGTGCCTTGCTGCAGCAATTGCAGATCGATATCGACGTCACGGCGCAACTGTCCAGCTTTCCATTGGCCATCCAGCAAATGGTGGCCATTTCGCGCGCGCTGAATATTTCGGCCCGCGTGCTGATCCTCGACGAACCCACGTCCAGCCTGGACGAGGCGGAAGTCACTCTGCTGTTTTCCGTACTGCGCCGTTTGCGCGAGCAGGGCATGGCGATCCTGTTTGTCACCCACTTTCTCGATCAGACCTATGCCATTTCTGACCGCATCACGGTGATGCGCAATGGCGAGCGCGAAGGAGAGTATGCGTGCAGCGAACTGTCGCGCCTGGCGCTGGTCAATAAAATGATCGGCGTGGCGGCGGATACCCAAGCGCAAGAGCTTGACCTGGCGCAAGAAGCGGGCGCGGTCAGCTTTGGTCCGAACGTGCTGGAAGCAACAGGACTGGGCCGCAAGGGTGCCTTGCTGCCCATGGATTTCCACATCCGCCAGGGCGAATTGCTGGGCCTGGCCGGCTTGCTCGGCTCGGGCCGCACGGAACTGGCGCGCCTGCTGTTCGGCGCCGACAAGGCCGACTCGGGCAGCATCACCATGCAGGGTCAGCCGCGCCACTTCCACGTGCCGCGCGATGCGATTGCCCGTGACATCGGCTTTTGCTCGGAAGACCGCAAGCACGAGGGCGCGATTTTATCGCTGTCCGTGCGCGAAAACATCATCCTGGCCTTGCAGGCCCGCACGGGCTTGGTGCGCGCCATCCCGTTCAAACGCCAGCAGGCGCTGGCCGACGAGTACGTCAAGGCGCTGGGCATCAAGACGGCCAGCATCGAAACGCCGATCGGCAGCCTGTCGGGCGGCAATCAACAGAAAGCCTTGCTGGCGCGCTGGCTGGTGACCTCGCCGGCCATGCTGATTTTAGACGAGCCGACGCGCGGCATCGATGTGCGCGCCAAGCAGGAAATCATGAGTTATGTGAGCAAGCTGTGCCGCAAGGGCATGGCGATTCTGTTCATTTCGTCCGAACTGCCGGAAGTGTTGCGCTGCAGCGACCGTATCGTCGTCATGCGCGACCGCAAGGCTTGCGGCGATTATGCGCGCGGTGAGCTCGATGACAGTTCCGTGCTGCAAGTGATTGCTGGAGACGCCACATGAGTTTATCCACGCCCTCCAGCGCGCCCTTGGCGCGCCCGGCTTCTTTTACAGGGAATACCTTCTTGCACCACCCTCTGAGCCGCCCCCTGGCCGCGCTGTGCTTGCTGCTGCTGGTCGATTTCTTTGCCATCCCCGGCTTTTTCCATCTGGAGATCCGCGACGGCCATTTGTACGGCAGCGTGATCGACATCGTCAACCGTGCCGCCCCGCTGATGCTGGCGGCCCTGGGCATGACCCTGGTCATCGCCACGCGCGGCATCGATATTTCCGTGGGCGCCGTCGTGGCCCTGTCCGGCACCGTGGCCGCCATGCTGATCGGCGGCACCATGGTGATGGACAATGGCGTGGCTACCTATGTGAGCAACATCCCCATGGGCTGGGCCCTGGCGGCGGCCCTGGGCGCGGCCCTGCTGTGCGGCGCCTGGAATGGCGTGCTGGTGGCCGGTCTCGGCTTGCAACCGATCGTCGCGACATTGATATTGATGGTGGCGGGGCGCGGCCTGGCGCAATTGCTGACGGATGGGCAGATCGTCACCGTCTATTATCAACCGTACTTTTTCATCGGCAGTGGCTATTTGTTCGGCTTGCCGTTCTCGCTGTTCCTCGTCGCGGCCGTGTTCATCATCACGGCCGTGCTGATGCGCAAGACCGCATTGGGCCTGTTCATCCAGGCCGTTGGCATCAACCCCGTCGCCGCGCGCCTGGCCGGCATCAGGACGGCTACCTTGATCTTTTTCGTCTACGTCTTTTGCGCCGCCTGCGCTGGCCTGTCGGGGCTGATGATCAGCTCGAACATCAAGAGCGCCGATGCGAACAATGCGGGCCTGATGCTGGAACTGGACGCCATCCTGGCCGTCACCCTGGGCGGCACGTCGCTGGCCGGCGGCAAGTTCAGCCTCGTGGGTAGCATGATCGGCGCGCTCATCATCCAGACCCTGACCTACACGATTTATTCGCTCGGCGTGCCGCCCGAAGTGAACATGGTCGTCAAGTCGGTCGTCGTCTTCCTCGTCTGCCTGTCGCAATCGTCGGAATTCAAGCAATTGCTGCATCGGAGAAAAGCATGAAGGGCTTGCTGCACACCCCGTATTTCACTTCGCTCGTCACGGTCCTGCTGCTGGTGGTGATGCTGGGCCTGGGTGGCGCCGCCTATCCGGGCTTGCTGTCGACGCAAGTGATCTTTAACCTGTTGATCGATAACGCCTTTTTGCTGGTGATCGCCGTCGGCATGACCTTCGTCATTGTTTCCGGCGGCATCGACTTGTCTGTCGGCTCCGTGCTGGCCCTGTCGACCATGATCGCCGCCTGGTTGCTGAACGTGGCGCACTGGCCGCCGCTGCTGGTGATCGTCACCGTGCTGGCGCTGGGCACCGTGTTTGGCGCCGGCATGGGCGCGCTGATCCATTATTTCAAATTGCAGCCGTTCATCGTCACCCTGGCCGGCATGTTTCTGGCGCGGGGACTGTGCTACTTGATCAGCATCAATTCCATCACCATCGATGACCCGCTGTTCGTGGCCATGTCGCAGACGCAATTGGGCTTACTCGGCGGTTTTGTCTCGCCCGGCGTGGTGATCGCCGTGGCGACGTTACTTTTGGCCATCTGGCTGGCGCACGCCACGCCGTTCGGCCGCGCCGTGTATGCGATCGGCGGCAATGAGCAGTCGGCCCTGATGATGGGCTTGCCAGTGGGCCGCACCAAGGTCTTCATTTACGCCTTCAGCGGATTCTGTGCGTCCCTGGGCGGTGTGCTGTTTTCGTTCTACATGCTGTCCGGCTATGGCTTGCATGCGCAAGGCACGGAGCTGGACGCGATTGCCGCCGTCGTCATCGGCGGCACCCTGCTCAGCGGCGGCTATGGCTATGTGGCCGGTGCGCTGTCGGGCGTGCTGGTGCTCGGTACCATCCAGACCCTGATCGCCTTCGACGGCACGCTCAGCTCGTGGTGGACCAAGATCGTCATCGGCGGCCTGCTGTTCGTCTTTTGCGTCGTGCAAAGACTGATGGCCATGGGCCAGAAAACCACCAAAGGGAGTTAATCGATGTTCAAGCAACACACACGTGCCGCAGCCATCGGCATGGCGGTGGCGCTCGCCTGCAAGGCATCGTGACCGCTCGTTGACGACGCTCAAAAAGGAGACACACCGATATCTGGAATATCGATATTGAGTTAAAACTGATATCGATCATGATATGATTTATTCATGGATACCCTCAACCCCAACTGGTTCTTGCGAGCCCGCCTGAAGACGCGGCAATTGCTGCTGTTGATCGCCCTTGACGAGCAGCGCAACATCCATCGCGCGGCGGAAGAATTGCACATGACGCAGCCGGCCGCGTCCAAGCAAATCAAGGACCTGGAAGAGATGCTGGACGTGCGCCTGTTCGATAGGTTGCCGCGTGGCATGGAACCGACCATCTACGGCGAAACGATGATACGCCACGCGCGCATGGCCCTGACGAGCCTGTCCTTGGCGCATGACGACATCGTCGCGCTTAAATCTGGCCTGACGGGCCAGGTGGAAGTGGGCGTGATCATGACGCCGGCCATGGCCTTGCTGCCGCGCGCGATTGCCCGCATCAAGCAGCAGGCGCCGCTGATGCGCATCGGCGTGCATTTGGAGCACAGCAACACCCTGATGGACATGCTGCAGCATGGCACGCTCGATTTCATGATCGGGCGCATCCTGGAAAAGGAAAGCAGCGCCGGTCTCATCTACGAGGAATTGACGGAAGAGCCGGCCAGCGCCGTGGCGCGCAATGGTCACCCGCTGCTGTCGCGCAAGAATCTGCAATTGAAGGATCTGGCGGGCCAGCCGTGGATCCTGCCGCCGCAAGGCAGCATCCTGCGCCACCGCTTCGACATGATGTTCCGCCGCGCCAGCCTGGAACCGCCCGTCGACGTCGTCGACACCACCGCCTTGCTGCTGATCACGTCCCTGCTGCAGCAGACGGATTCGCTGCACGTGATGCCGACGGAAGTGGCCCATTACTATGAATCGTTGAACGTGCTGAGCATCCTGCCCATCGAACTGCCGTGCAAGATGGATGCGTTCGGCATCATCCGCCAGCAGGATCATCTGCTGTCGCCGGGGGCGGATATGCTGTTGAAAGCTGTACGCGCCACGGCTGCGGACATGTATTGACACGACGCGGTGGTGGTTGTGTCGGATTACGCCTTCCGCTAATCCGACCTACACATGGCACGGTGACAGGTAGGTCGGATTAGCCCGCAGGGCGTAATCCGACAATATCCGTGCAGCATGCTCAATCGGGCACTTCAAAGAAAAACAGCTGCACCAATCGGCCATTCTCCGGCGTGTCGCCAAACACATTGCTGATCGAGTGGAAGTAGTGGCCCTTGTACACGATCAATCGGTTGTGGCGCATGGGCACTTCCAGCAACGCTTGCCAACTGTCGCGCTGTTCCTGCAAGTCGTTGAATTTCTGCACTTTACTGTTCGGCAGCCAGCGTTTCTGGAAATCCTTGAAGCTGGCGTAGCCGCCCGCTTTCACGTCCGCCTCGGGCAGGCGCCGGTACCAGCCGCTGGGCTGGTGGCGCCAGAACGTGGTGCCGCCCTGGCACTGCTCGGGCGGATTCAGATACAGCACGCCCGCATAGAAATTGAAGTTATTCCCCGTCTCATTGTCCACGTGGATATCCGTGCGCGCCATCGCGTCCTCATAGCTGAGGCGATACGAGCCATTGTCGGGCGAAATGAAACGGATGGGGCGGCCCAGCGCCGTGGCGATGCGTTCCATGATGACCTGGCTGGGCTGGCCGGCCGTCTGGCTGCCCGGATAGTTCTGTCCCGCATAGCGCTGCTGCTCGAACGGTAAATTGAGCGCCTGGGCGCGCCAGGCGGCCGGATCGGGCAGGAAGTCGTCGAGGATGTGCAGGTCGGTTTCACGGATAAAATCGTGTATGTCTTCCGGCACATTGAGCGTCGTCAAAGTTTCGGCGTGTTCCGCTTGCGCACTGGCAAAGCCGATGCGGCAGGTTTGCGCCAGCGCCGGGTGCAGCGCCAGCGCTTGCGCATAGCGCGCCAAGGCTAGTTCCTGCTGTCCCGTGCGGTAATACAGCTCGGCCAGGCCCTGCAGGGTTTGCCAGCGCTGCGGGCGCAGGACGTGGGCCCGTTCCAGTTCCGCGATGGTCTCCATCAGCCGCTGTTTTCCCATCAGCAATTCGGCATGAAGAATCGCGAAATCGTGCTCGTGCGGGGCCAGCCGCGCCGCCGTGGCGTAGCTGGCCAGCGCCGCCTCGCTGTCCGTACCGCGCAGCACGTTGCCGAGGTTGTAGTGGAACAGGGCGTTCTCCGGCTGCTGCCTGAGCGACAGTTTTAACAGGCCCAGGCCGATGGTGCCCTGGCCCAGCTCCAGCATGGCCAGGCCCTGGAAATGCTGCGCTTCGGCCAGGGCCGGGTCCTGTTGATACGCGGCCTGGTAGGCGTTGATCGCTTCGATCAGCTTGCCTTGCTGCTGCAGTTGCCGGCCCTTGGCCAGCTGTTGTTCCGCCAGTGTCTGTTCGCCCATGTCTCACTCTCGATGTTGTTGGCAAATAGTGTAACTGCAAGTGGCGAGGTCGTGAACCCAAACGAAGGCTGGGGTCGGACCCTGCGGGGGAAAGCGCCCCAATGGGGCACTTTCCGATCGCGCAGCGACCGACCCCGGTACCTGCCCTTGGGTTTACAGCGCTTGCTGCACAGGAATTTCCTGCCCGTTCAGCTTGATCGCCACCTTGACGATCTGCGCCTTGACCTGGTTGCTGGCCATGTCCGCTTCCTGGGCGTAGGCATACACGACGATGGCAAAGTCCTTGTAGCCGCTGCGCGCCGCCTCGATCTTGCGCGCCGCCTCCTGGTCCACTTTCAGCAGCGAGTAGCCGTCGCCATTCGTGAACGCCAGCTTGTAGTCGCCATTGTCGTACATGTAGTAATACGTGCCCGCTTCGGCGAACTTGGCGGGAAATGCGGCCTTGTCCATGACGTACGGCGACAGCGCGCCCTGGCCATTGATCTGGTAGCGCAGGTAGCGCTTCGTTTTGGCTTCATTGACCTTGGCGTCGATCTGCGGTTTCAGCGCGTCGAGCACTTCCTGCTTGCGAAAGGCGTCGTTGCTGCCCGCATATTCGCGCGAGATGCGCTGCGCCACGGCCGCATAGTCGGGCGGCACGCCGGACAGGGCGATGTAGCTGTACATCAGCTGGTTGCCGCTGGTGATGTCGATATAGCTGGCGCTTGGCGTGGCAGCGTCCGCTTGCGGCAGGCTGGCGGCGGCCGCCTTGACTTGCGCCTTGGCGGCCATGTCGGCGACATTCGCGGCGACGGGGGCGGAGGCGGCCGGTGTGGCGGTGTCGGTCTTGCCGCAGGCGGACAGGATTACGGCGATGGCGAGCAGGGCGGGCAGGGTACGGTTCATGATATTTCCTTTAGTGAATGTGTGAGGTGACTTAGCCGATGGTTTTACGTTTGTATTCGCCGATGCCGTAAGCGGCCAGGACAATGCTGGCCGCCAGCACCAGGTAAAAGCCGATGCCGAACGAGAGTCCCTGCCACACTTGTCCCAGCATTTCGCTGGCCATCTGCTCGGCCATGCGGGCCGCGCGCGTACCCATGATGCCGCCCATGGCGTTGCCCGCATCGCTGACGGCGCCCTTGATCTTGATGAACAGCAAGCTGCTGTGGATGACGACGAACAGCAGCGGCGCGCACTTGCCCAGCGCCGCTTTCGGGTGGCTGCTGGCCATGGTGGCGCAGCAGGCGGCAATGGCCAGCAGGAAGAAAAATTGTGCGGAGGTAAAACCGCCGCCACCATCGCGGGCAAAGCTTTCCAGGCTGTCGGCGGACAGGCCCAGCAGCTGCCAATAGGTGCGCGAGACGGAGGCGAACAGGCGGATGCCGATGGTGTTGAAGATAAAGGCGCCGGCGATCAGCACGCCAAGCGCCCCCAGCACCTGGATGCCGAGCGCCGAGACGGCCTGGCCCCATAGTTGCTGGCCCTTGTCGCGCGCCAGCTTGGCCGCGCCGGCCATCTCTTCCTGTGCCAGTTGCTGCGTTGCCACGGCGCTGACGGTGGCGAGGCTGCCGGCGTCATCGAAGCGCACGTCGACGACGGCATTGATGGCGGGCGCCACGTCCGAGCGCCAGTGCGTGGCCACGTCGAAGGCATGTTGAATGCCGGCCACGCTGACGGAACCTTGTCCGCTCGGTTGGTAGGCGAGAATGCGGCCCCGTTGGCCGGTGGTAATGGTTGCTGCTGGGCTGGATGCTTGCATGGGATTTCCCTGGTCACTGTCATGCTGTATTGCATGTACCCACGGATAACGGGGGCAGTTCAGGGAAATCCAAAATTATTTCAAATTATTTTTTCGGCGGCTGTAATACATCCTTGGCGGCGCCCTGGTAATCCTTCATCAAGCCCATGAAGGCATCCTGCAAATGGCGGGCCGCATCCTGCGGCGGCGCGCCCGTGCGGCGGGCCAGGTCGAATTTGTAGGCGTGCGCGGCCGTATAGCCCGTCTGCGAGGCGGCGTCCAGCAGCACGCCGGCGCGTTTTAATGAGGCCGGGTCGCCCTTGACCATCAGCAATTCGGCCAGATAGGTCTGGGCAATCGGGAAATCCTTGGCGGCCGCCTTTTCCAGCCATTGCATGCCCGCCTTCGGCTGTTTCACACCAGCATCGCCGCCGCCGATACCGTAACCGAGGGCCGTCAGCGCCACCAGATCGCCGCCGCGCGCGCGCTTTTCCAGCTGCTGGCGGGGAAATGGCCGCGCCGCGATCTGCATGCGGATTTCATAGTTGATGTCTTGCAATACATTACCTGGCCACACCTTGGCGCCGGGGGCGGCCGGCTTTTCCACCGCTGGCGCAGGCGCGCGCGCGCCGCCCAGGCCTTGCGAGCCGGCCAGCACGCTGGCTGGAGGCTGGCTGACGCCCTTGCCGCTGCCCATGTTCAGCACCAGGCGCGCCGACGTTTCGCCGAACGAGACGCGCGGTTTTTGCACATCGTGCGTCATGGCGGCGACCCGCGCTGCCACTTGCGAAAAGACGTCGCTCATCGGCAAGCCCGGTGCATCGAGCGCGTCGAGCAGGGCGCTGGTATACGGGCTGTTGCGCGAATCGGGCGACCAGAAATCGCGCGCCAGGGCGCCCGGTCCCGCCGAATAGGCGATCACCACGCCGCGTGGCGCGTGCGTGTCGGCAAAACCGTGGCTGGCCGCACTGCCGCCGGGCACCATCACGGCGCCGCCGCGCGTATATTCCTGACGGCAAGCATCAAGGATCAGCACGGCGCCGCGCGCGCCCGTGCGCTGCAAGTCGCCCGCCAGGCTGGAGACGGACACGCCCTGGGCGGAGATGGCGGCAGCGCTGAGCGCATTCATGTTGGCGCCCAGCGGCAGCACGTAATTGGCTTCGCCCGCCTGCGCGCCGTGACCCGCGTAAAACACGAGGGCGATATCGGCGCCGCGTGCCTGCGTGGAAAACTCGGCCGACGCCTTTTGCAGCTGCGCCGCATTGATGTCCGTGCGCAATAGCACTTCAAAGCCCAGGCGGCGCAAGCGCTCGGCCATGGCGCGCGCATCGTTCACGGGATTCAATAGTGGTTGCGGATAGGCCGCGTTGCCGATCACCAGGGCGATGCGCTTGCCGGGAGCCGCCGGCACGGCGGCGTGCGCGATGTTGCTGCCCAGCAAAAAGAACAGGCTCATAAACAGGGGAATCAGGCGATGCATGGGCGTCTCGGGAATTGTCGTGAAAGTAACAAAAGTTAGCGATTTTCACTGTGATATGAGAAAATTGCTTAAATGCATTTTACCTTACTGACAAGTTTCTCTTGTCTGGCCGGCGCACGGCGCGTCGCCGCCGGCCAGTGGCGCGTGGCGCCCAACACACGATCGGACCGGCTGTGCAATCGGAACAATTTGAACGCATTCATGACTTCTGGACGCGCCGCCAGCGGCTGACACAAAGCGAACTGGGCGAGTTTTACCAGCGCGTCATCGCCGCGCTGACCCCATGCCGCCCGCGCGAAGCGGCCTCGCTCGGCGATTCGCTGGCCGATTTGCGCCACCAGTTTTTCATCGAAAAAGTCTTGCATAGCGACAGCGATGCGGCGCCCCACCACGTCGGTGCTTTGTTCCTGTACTTCAAGCGCTTCATCATCGACCAGCTGCGCAAGCAGCGCGATGACGAGGACGCCGATGCGCAAGAAGGCTGCGAGCTGCGCGCGCCCGACGCGTATGCGGAACCGCTGCGCGACTACCAGCTCACGCCGCAGCAAGTGCGCGACGCGGCCGACGTGTTCATCGCCACCTTGCCCCGCGATTTGATCTTGCTGCTGCGCCATTGCGGCTGTGGCGGCATGCCCGTCAGGGAATTGGCCGAGCAGATCGCTTCCGCGCATTACCACGGCGGCAAGCTGGGCCTGGTGCACAGGCAGAAGGGTGACGCGGACAGCGCCGGGCGCCAGATCGTCGAAGCGGCCCACCGTTCTACTCTGCTGGGCAGCTGGGTCTTGACCCTGCTCAAGCTGCGCGTGGGCGATGCCCTGACCGCGCGCGATATGCAGGCGGCGCAAATAGTTTTGGATATTTTGTGCGTGGCCGCGTTATCCCTGCACATGGATCCCGTGTCCACCTCCCCGAACCCTGATGAAAGGCCACCGGCATGACTGCATTGACGCCCTCGCTGGCCATCGTTGCCGCGCGCCTGCCATCGCCCCCAGCGTCCGCCGAATTGCTGGACGCGGAGGTGAGCGGCGATACCCCCGACTGGCGCGGCATTGCCGTACCGGAACATTTAATGGAACGCTTTGCGCGCCGCAGCGATGCCGTGCCCTTGGCCGCGCGGCCCATCGCGGGCGGACAGATCCACCTGCTGGCGCGCTGTCCCGGCTTTGGCGCCGTGCTGCTCGATGCCTGGGACAGCTCGCGGCAGCGCTGGCGCGGCTGGCTCGTTACGCCAGATGCTTCGTATGCGGATGCCTGCGGCCTGGTGGTCGAGCAGCGCGACGCGCCCGCCGACCCGCGCGCGGGCCTGGTGCTGTGCGACATGCCGGTGACCCTGGCCGTGACGGACCTGGGCGCCTGCCTGGGCGTGTTCAGCCAGGAGCGCCTGCAGGCGGCGCGCTGGCTGGAAACGCATGGCCGCGCCAATGCCGCCACGGCGGCGCCCGGCGTGATCGCCCGCGTGTCCTTGCCCGGCGACGATTACGCCTTGACGGGCACGCCGCTGTCGAGCGAGCTGGGCAAGGATGGCCGCGTGGCGTACCGGCAATTGCTGCGCCAAGGGCTGCAGCAGTTGCAGATCGCTTCGGCCGATGCCGGCGCGCCACAGATGACGCCAATCAAGCCGGCCAATGCCAGCCGCTGGCTGAAGATCGTCACGGCCGTGGCCGCCAGCGTGATGGTGGTGCAATCGGCCTGGCTGTTCCTGCCGAAAGAGAATGCTGTCGTCGGTAATGCCGAATTCCGCAACGGCGGCAGCGGCGTCGAGACGGGCGTGCGCACGCGCGTGCTGTTCCGTGCCGACGCAACGGAAGCGGAAATCCGCACGTGGCTGCAGCGCGAGCAGCTGGAAATCGTCGCCGGTCCCGATACGCTCGGCGCCTTTACCCTGCTGTCGCGCGACCGCCAGAAAGTCTTGCCGCCGCCAGGACCGGACAATCCCCTGGCCGTGATCAATCCCTGAATTGTGAAATAAGAGAAAGTTATCAAGCATGACAACGTATAAGAATTTTGCATCCGCGCACTGGCGCACACTGGCCCTGAGCGTGGCCGCCGGTATCCTGTTGACGGGCTGCGCCATGACGCCGAACGGCCGTGGCGGCGTGATGGTGGGCCTCGATACGGCCGAGCTGTTCGGCACGCCGCTGTCCACCTTCCGCTTGCGCGACGGTACGGAAGGCACCTTGCGCAAGGACCCGCAAGGCAAGTATTCGATCAAGCTGTCGCAGGCGTTTCGCGTCGTGCCGCTGGCCAATGCCATCACGGCCCGCGTGGCGCGCGTGGAAAACGTGGGCGAGCGCACCGTGGTGATCGTCGAAACGCAGGAGCGCGGCTGCGCCTACCGCTATGAAGTGCTGGCCTTCCAGGGCACGGATGTGCTGCAGTGGACGGTGGGCAATTGCAAGGACCGCCCCCGCGTGGAGCTGGCGGCGGACGCGAAATCGCTGAATATCGACTTCCCCAACTACAACCGCCTGGCGCGCATGATCTACACGGACAACCGCCTGCTCAACGCCAGCGTGGCCGTGCCGCCCGGCGTCGATACGCGCGCCCAGCCGTTTGCCGACGACGCCTTGCGCGCCACCGGCCCCGTCATCGCCACCGTGCCTGGCAGCGGCGGCGATAGCGGGCGCGTGATTCCCGCGCCGCCGGCAGCCGCTCCGGCCCCCGCCGCCACGCCGAAAGCGGGCAGCCGCGCCAGCGCCAGGCCGCGCCGCCAGGAGGCCCCGGCCAGGGCGGCGGCGCCTGCCATCAGCCTGCCTGCAGCACGCAGCGCGGCGGCTACCCCTGCGGCGCCGATGATCTTCCAGGCCGAAGAGATCAAGCCCGTCGTCATCGATCTGAGGAAATAAGATGGCCGCGAGTTTGCGCAGTCTGCAAATCCGGCAGACCTTGATCCTGATCGTCCTGACGATCATGTACCTGTGCTTCGAGCTGGGCTTCAATGCCCGTTTGCTCGACGTGGTGGGCGGCGACGTCAAGCCGCACGACGTGGAGGGCGTGGAATTCTATGGCCGCAGCCTGTCGGGCATCGCCGCCGCGCTGGTGGTGCTGCAACTGATGTGGCGCCGCCGGCTGAAGAACAATGGCAGCGGCCCCAGCTGGAAAAAGATCATCTTCTGCTGCGTCGCCACGGCGGCGGTCGTGTTCGGCATTTTGAAGACCACGGTCACGGTGCTGGTCGAAACGCGCGATGCGCAATTTCGCCGCCTGGCCTTCAACACCACCCTGATGCAGCGCTCGCTGGTGGGCGGCAGCCTGCAATTGCAGGGGCTGGTCGATGATCCCACCCTGTTTGCCAAGCCCGAAGGCAAGGCTTTCCTGGCCCTGTTCCCCTTCCTGGCCGTCTCGGTCGGCCACCTCGACGAGCGCATGGAGCCAGCCAAGGAGCAGTTGATCAATTTTAATGTCCGCAAGATCGCGGGCGGCGCGGCCGGTTACTACGACAAGTACCAGCAGGCGATAGGCGAAGTGCATGACAAGTGGAAATTGTATTCGGGCATCATTCCCGACGACGACGCGGGCTTGCGCCAGCAGCAGGAATCGGCCTGGAGCGATTACCGGCAAAGCCTGTCGCGCCACGGCTGGCAGCCGGAATCGGTGCCGGCGCGCCGGCGCGCGGCGGTGGTCAACAATGTGCGTAAAAAGGTGCCCGTGTCGGCCAACTGGCATCCTGCCGATCAATTGAGTTTCCGCGCCGCCGTCAAGCGCCGCTACGCGTCGGAAGCGGCCAACAAAGGCTTGAGCATCAAGGGCGAGCGCATTCCGCCTGGCTTGTCCTTCCCCGCCTTCGTGGCGCGCCCCGGCATCCAGGCCGTGCTGCGCGACGGACCGGACGGTGGCGACGGCAGCGAAACGAGCAAGGGCTTGCGCTTGCCCAAGGGCGCCGTGGTGCAGGACGCGTATGCGAGTCCGGCCGAGTTCAGCCGTCTGTTCGACCAGTTCGCCGCGCGCCAGACGGCGGAAAAGCTGGTGGAATACCGTGCCAGCCGCAGCGACTTCGAAGTGGGCGGCAAGTATTACGCAGAGGGCAAGGAAGCGGCGCGCGCGGCCATCGTGCCGCCCGTGGCCCTGTTTTTCTCCTTGCTGGGCGCCATCGGCCACTTTTCGAAACTGCTGTACCTGATCGCCACCGTGGGCTTGCTGGTGCTGGCGGCGCGCCGTGGCGAGCAGGCGGGCGCCGATGGCCAGCTGAGCCGCCGTTCCGCCTGGATCGCCACGGGCGTGCTGGCCGGCGCCTTCCTGGGAACCTGGGGCATCTTGTCCTTGCTCGACAACAACGTCACGCGCAGCGACTTGTTCCGCCAGATGCTGGATTGGAACCGCCAGGCGGCCGATGACAGCACGCGCTGGCAAATCGCCGGCAAGGGCTTGCTGGCCAATATCACGCACGTCGTGGCGGTGGGGCAGGGCTACAGCTACCCCGTCAACGAAGCGATCCGCATCCATGTTTTGCAAGGAATTCACTATGGCTATCATCCGCAACAAAAATAAGGCGGCCGCCCTGGCCTTGCTGCTCTGCATGGCCAGCACAGCCGTCCAGGCCGACTGCCTGGGCATGAAGGTGCACGCCCACCGGGGTGCCGGCAATGCGCCGGAAAACTCGCTGAGCGCGCTGCGCAACACGTATTTCGGCACCTGGGACGGTGTCGAGACGGATTTGCAACTGCTGGGCGACGGCAGCTGGGTGGTGCACCACGACCTGCTCACGGGCCGGGTCGTCGACACGGGATCGCCCCGCACCGTGAAACAACTGACGGCCGACGACTGGCGCGCCGCCAGCATGAAGAACCGCGGCGTGCCGACGGCGGAAACGCCGCCCTTCGTCAGCGATGTCGCCGACCTGGCGACGGCCTTCCCGAACAAGACCCTGAATGCGGAAATCAAGGATGTCGTGGCGTCGTGCGCGCCCATCGCGACCCTGGTGGGGCAGTTGCGCGCCAACATCAAGCACGGCAACTGGTTCCTCACGTCGGGCGTGCCTAACAACCTGGCGTGCGCGCGCCGCGCCGATCCGCAGGGCTATCTGGGCCTGCTCGTGTTTGACGCGCGCAATGCACAGGCGGCCGGCGCCAACCGGGTCAGCCGCTACATCGCGAAAAATGCCCGTCCGCCCAAGCTCGACAAGCCGTGGCTGCAGCGCGTGCAGCAGCAGATCGGCATGCCCGCCGGCGTGCACGTGGACGCGCGCAGTCTCGACGCCAATCCGAATTTACTCAGCGACGCCGCTGGCCTGAACATGCCCGTCTTCGTCTACGCCGTCGATGGCGACTCGGCCCTGGCCGCATCCTTGCTGCGCGCCCAGCAGCGCAGCCACCGCTGGCCCAGCGGCGTCATTCTTGACGGCAATCCCGAAACGTTTTGCGCGATGATGAAGTAAGTTATCCCTGATCTGCTGCACGGTGGTTTTGCCGTGCAGCAGAGCGCCTTGCAGCCCCAGAAATAGCAGCGTCCAACGGCCCGACCCGGGCCGGTTTTTGCACATCTTTTGCGCACCGCAGCATCGATAATGTTTGCATCGCGCGCGTGACTGGCCTATAAATGTAATCGATTACATTTATGTGAAAAGCCCCATGCCGCCAGCCGTCCCGTCTTCTTTGCCGACAGAAACCGTCTCCATCAGCGCCGTCGCCGCGCATGCGGGGGTGTCGGTGGCCACCGTCTCGCGCGTGATGAACGAGCAGGCCGGGGTACGGGCGCCCACGCGCGACAAGGTGCTCGCGTCCGTGGCGGCGCTCGGCTACCGCATGAATCACCTGGCGCGCAGCCTGCGCACGGCCGAGAGCCGCATGCTGCTCACCATGGTGCCCGATGTGGGCAACCCGTTTTATGCGCAGATCGTGCGCGGCATCGATACGGTGGCGCGCGAACATGGCTATTTCGTGCTGCTGTGCGACACGGGCGCCGATGCGGGCCGCGAGCGCTCCTATTTCGACTTGCTGCGCATGCACCGCGCCGACGGCGCCATCTGCCTCGACCCGGACACGGTGCAACATGCCCTGTCGCATGAATCCGTCAGCCTGCCGTGGGTGGCCTGCTGCGAATTCGATCCCGCCGTGGCCGTGCCCTATGTCGGCATCGACAACCACCGCGCCGCCTCCGACGCCGTCGCGCATCTGCTGTCGCGCGGCCATACGCGCATCGGCCTGATCAATTCCGATGAACGCTATCTGTACGCGCGGCAACGCCAGCAAGGCTATCTGGACACCCTGGCGGGCGCCGGCTTGCCCGTGCGGCCGCAGTGGGTGCACACGGTGCAAAGCCTCGATTACGAAGCGGGCACGGCCGCCACCTTGCGCATGATGGAGGGACCGGATGCGCCGACGGCCATCTTTGCCGTCTCCGACACCCTGGCCATCGGCGTCTTGAGCGCATTGCGCCAGCTGAAAAAACGCGTGCCGGAAGACGTGGCCGTGATCGGCTTCGACGATATCGCCATCGCCGCGCAGATCGATCCGGGATTGACCACCATCGCGCAGCCGATGCGCGAGCTGGGCGAGACGGCGGCACGCTTATTGCTGCAGCGGCTGGCCAACCCGGCGGCCAGCGTGCCTGGCGTGCTGCTGCAACACCGATTAATTCTGCGAGGGAGTGCATAGTGAGCGTTGCCGTCGGTTTCGAGGGGGTGTGCAAGGATTTCGGCTCCGTGCGCGTCTTGCATGGCGTCAGTTTTACCCTGTCGCCCGGGCGCGTGTATGGCTTGCTGGGCGAAAACGGCGCCGGCAAGTCGACCCTGATGAAAATCCTCGCCGGCTACGAGGGCGTGAGCGAAGGGCAGTTGCTGATCGATGGCCAGCCCCGGCGCTTTGCCAGTTCGCGCGCGGCGGAAAGCGCGGGCATCGTGCTGATCCACCAGGAATTCAACCTGGCCGAGCACCTGACGGTGGCGCAGAACATGTTCCTCGGCCATGAGAAAACGCGCGGCTGGCTGCTGGACGAGGCCGCCATGCGCGAAGAAGCGTCGCGCTACCTGAAGCAGGTGGGCCTGGACGTGTCGCCGGACACGAAAATCCGCGACCTGATCGTCGCCGAGAAACAGCTGGTGGAGATCGCCAAGGCCCTGTCGCGCCGCGCCCGCTTCCTGATCATGGACGAGCCGACGGCCACCCTGACGTCGTCGGAAACCCAGCGCCTGTTTGCCGTCATGGCGCAGTTGAAAAGCGATGGCGTCACCATCCTGTATATCTCCCACAAGCTCGACGAAGTGGAGCGCAACACGGACGAGGTCATCGTCATGCGCGACGGACGTTTCGTCACGCGCGAACCGACGGCCAGCCTCACGCGCCAGCAAATGGCGAACCTGATGGTGGGACGCGAATTGTCCGACATGTTCCCGGCGAAAGTGCCGCTGGCGCCGGATGCGCCCGTTCTCCTGAAAGTCGGGGGATTGTCTGTTCCCGGCTGGTCGAAAGACCTGTCGTTCGAGGTGCGCGCCGGCGAAGTGCTGGGCTTTGCGGGCCTGGTGGGCGCGGGGCGCACGGAATCGTTCGAAGCGGTGCTGGGCTTGCGCCCGCGCAGCGCGGGCAAGATCCATCTCAATGGCCAGCAGGTCGATATCCGCACGCCCAGGCAAGCCATGCAGCACGGCATGACGTATTTGAGCGAAGACCGCAAGGGCAAGGGCTTGCACGTCAACCTGGGCTTGCGCGAAAACCTCACCATGATGACGATGGAGCGCTATGCGCGGCCCTGGCTCGATGTGAAGGGCGAGAAGCAGGCGCTGGCCAGGGCGGTTGAAGACTTCAACATCCGCACGGGCGACCTGGACAGCCGCGCGCGCATGTTGTCCGGCGGCAACCAGCAAAAGCTGGCGCTGGCGAAATACCTGCATTCCGACCCCCGTGTCGTCGTGCTCGATGAGCCCAGCCGTGGCGTGGACGTGGGCGCCAAGCGCGACATTTACTTTTTGATCCACCGCCTGGCCGCCGAAGGGCGTGCCGTGATCGTGATTTCATCGGAATTGATCGAATTGATCGGCCTGTGCCACCGCGTTGCCGTGATGCGCGCCGGCACCTTGCAAGCCACCCTGTCTGCTGACCACCTGACCGAAGAGGAGTTGATTGCCCATGCAACCGGCACGCACTGACACCACCGTATCCCCGCTTGCCACCGCCGTTGCCCGCTTCGGCGCGCGCATCAAGGGCTTTGGCCCCGTGCTGGGCTTGTTATCGCTGTGCATCGCGGGCACCTTGCTCAACGGCGACTTCGCCACCCTGGATAACCTGATGAACGTGCTCACGCGCACGGCCTTCATCGGCATCATCGCCGTGGGCATGACTTTCGTCATCATCTCGGGGGGCATCGATTTATCGGTCGGCTCGATGGCGGCCCTGATCGCCGGCTGCATGATCTATTTCATGAATACGCTGGCGCAAGGCGCGGGGGGCAACTTGGCGCCCATCACCATGCTGGTGCTGGGCATCGCCATGGCCTTGATCCTCGGTGCCGGATTCGGCCTGATGCACGGTTTATTAATCAGCAAGGGCAATATCGAACCGTTCATTGTTACCCTGGGCACCCTCGGCATCTTCCGCGCCGTGCTGACCTACCTGGCCGATGGCGGCGCGCTGACCCTGGATGCCACCCTGTCCGAGCTGTACAGCCCTGTGTATTACACGAGCGTGCTGGGCGCGCCGATACCCATCTGGATCTTTCTGTTCGTCGCGGCGGCCGGCGCCATCATTCTCAATCGCACCACCTTTGGCCGCCACGTGCAGGCGATTGGTTCCAACGAGCAAGTGGCGCGCTATGCGGCCATCAACGTCGATAGAGTCAAGATCGCCACCTACATGCTGCTGGGCATCTGCGTGGGCATCGCCACGGTGCTGTACGTGCCGCGCCTGGGCTCGGCCACGCCGACCACGGGCTTGCTGTGGGAACTCGAAGCGATCGCCGCCGTCGTCGTGGGCGGCACGGCCCTCAAAGGGGGAGAAGGGCGCATCGTCGGCACCGTCATCGGCGCCATTTTGTTGTCCGTGATCAGCAATATCCTGAATTTGACCAGCATCATCAGTGTCTACCTGAATGCCGCAGTGCAAGGCGTGGTGATCATCGCCGTCGCCTTCCTGCAGCGAGGCCGCAAATAAAAACACAGCGGCGTTCTGAAAGGGCAGCCAACGGGCGCCCACAACCTTGGAGGAGAGCAGCATGAAGAGCTTTATACGGGTAGCAGGGATGGCAGTGCTGGTGATGCAGGCGTGGGCGCTGCCGATGGGGCCGGCGCAAGCGGCCGAGAAGCTGGTGGTCGGCGTCGCCATACCCACGGCCACGCACAGTTTCACGTCCGGCATCGTCTGGTGGGCGAACCAGGCCAAGGCGGAGCTGGAAAAAGCCCATCCAGGGCTGAAAATCATCGTCAAGACGGCCGCCACGGCGCCCGAGCAGGCGAACCAGTTGCAGGATATGTTGACGGTGAACAAGATCAACACCCTGGTCATCTTCCCCATCGAGTCGGCCTCGCTGACGCAGCCCGTGGCGCAAGTGAAAAACAAGGGCGTGTACGTGACGGTGGTGGACCGTGGCTTGACGAACACGCAGTCGCAGGATGCGTACATCGCCGGCGACAACACGGCGTTTGGCAAGCTGCCGGCCGAGTATCTGGCGAAAAGTCTGAATGGCAAGGGCAATATCGTCGTGCTGCGCGGCATGCCGACCACGCTCGATAACGAGCGCTACGACGCGTTTTCTGCTGTCATGAAAGGCCATCCCGAGATCAAGGTGCTCGATGCCAAGTACGGCAACTGGAACCGCGACGATGCCTTCAAGGTCATGCAGGATTACCTGACCCGCTTCAAGCACATCGACGCCGTCTGGGCCGCCGATGACGACATGGCCATCGGCGTGCAAAAAGCCATCGCGCAAGCCAAGCGCACGGACATCAAGCAAGTGTTCGGCGGTGCGGGCGCGAAGGGCGCCGTGAAAAAAATCATGGACGGTTCCGATCCGCTGATCGTCGCCGATGTGTCCTACTCGCCGAAGTTCATGTACGACGCCATCAAGCTGACGACGGAAGCGCGCCTGAAAGGTGATAAATTGCCGGCCAACACCATCATCCCCTCGGTGCTGATCACGCGCGAGAATGCCAAGCAGTTCTACTTTCCGAACTCGCCTTTTTAATTTAAGTCATACCCCGAAGGGCAAGAATCCGGGGTCGGACCCTAAGGGTCCGACCCCAGAACTTTGCCTCAAGGGTTAATTTTTACAGGATACCCATGAAAACCATCCAGGGCCCGGCCATTTTCCTGGCCCAGTTTCTCGGCGACGAGCCGCCGTTCGACTCGCTCGAGCACCTGGCGCAGTGGGCGGCCGGACTGGGCTACAAGGGCTTGCAGCTGCCCACGGCGCCACGCCTGTTTGATCTGGAACAAGCGGCCAATAGCCAGCAGTACTGCGACGACGTGAAAACCCTGCTGGCGCGCCACGGCTTGCAGGTGACGGAACTGTCGACGCATTTGCAGGGCCAGCTGATCGCCGTGCATCCCGCCTATGACGCGCTGTTCGACGGCTTTGCGCCCGAGCACGTGCGTGGCGACTCTGCCGCGCGCACGGCCTGGGCCACGCAGCAGCTGCTGTGGGCGGCCAGCGCCTCGCAGCGCCTGGGGCTGAAGGCGCACGTGACGTTTTCCGGCGCGCTGGCCTGGCCGTACCTGTATCCGTGGCCGCAGCGCCCGGCGGGCCTGGTGGAAACGGCATTTGCGGAACTGGCGAAACGCTGGCTGCCCATCCTCGATGCGTTCGATGCGGCTGGCGTGGACCTCTGCTATGAACTGCATCCGGGCGAGGATTTGCACGATGGCGTGACCTTCGAGCGTTTCCTGGCCGCCGTCCACGATCACCCGCGCGCGTCGATTCTGTACGACCCCAGCCACTTCGTGCTGCAGCAGCTCGATTACCTGGCCTTCATTGACATTTATCATGCGCGCATCAAGGCCTTCCACGTCAAGGACGCGGAATTCCGGCCCAACGGGCGCCAGGGCGTGTATGGCGGCTATGGCGACTGGCAAGACCGGGCCGGGCGCTTCCGTTCGCTGGGTGACGGGCAGATCGACTTCAAGGCGATCTTTTCGAAGCTGGCGCAGTACGACTTTCCAGGCTGGGCCGTGCTGGAGTGGGAATGCTGTTTGAAACACCCGGAGGACGGGGCGGCCGAAGGCGCGCGTTTCATCCGCGAACATATCATCCACGTGGCCGAACGCGCGTTCGACGATTTCGCGGGCAGCGCCGTGGATCAACATCAAATCAATCACTTGCTTGGCTTGAAATAAGGAAACGACATGCAGCGACGCTTACGGCTGGGCATGGTAGGGGGCGGGCAGGGCGCGTTCATTGGCGCCGTGCACCGCATCGCGGCGCGCATCGACGACCAGTATGAACTGGTGGCGGGCGCCCTGTCGTCCGACCCGCAGCGCGCGCGCGACAGCGGCGCCGCGCTGCATCTTTCTCCGGATCGCTGCTACAGCGATTACCGCGCCATGGCGCAGGCCGAAAGCACTCGCCCGGACGGCATCGAGGCCGTGGCCATCGTCACGCCGAATCACTTGCACGCACCCGTCGCCACGGCGTTCATGGAAGCGGGCATCCACGTGATCTGCGACAAGCCGCTAGGCATTTCTTTGGCGGAAGGCCAGGCGCTGGCGGCGCTGGCAGAGCAGAAAAACTTGCTGTTTGCGCTCACGCATACCTACAGCGGCTATCCCTTGCTGCGTCATGCGAAAGCCATGGTCGAGGCGGGCGACATCGGCGAATTGCGCCTCGTGCAGGTGGAATACTCGCAGGACTGGCTGGCCGATGCGATACACGCGGGTGGCATGAGCGAGGGCAACTGGCATAACGACCCGCACAAGGCCGGCCCTGGCGGCACCCTGCTCGACGTGGGCTTGCACGCGTATCACCTGGCGCAGTTCGTCAGCGGACTCACGCCGCACGCCGTGCTGGCGGAACTGTCGACTTTTGTTCCGCAGCGCACGCTGGACGACCACGTGCAGGTGATGCTGCGCTATGCGAATGGCGCCAAGGGCACCTTGTGGGCCAGCCAGGTGGCGACCGGTTGCGAAAACACGGTGCGCCTGCGCCTGTTCGGCAGCAAGGCGCAGCTCGATTTCGATCAGGAACAACCAAACGCGTTATGGTTCACGCCGCAGGGCGGCAACCGCCAGTTGCTGCGCCCGGGCCGGGTCGACAGTGCGGCCGCGCGCCACGCCACGCGCATGCCGGCCGGCCATCCGGAAGGCTACCTGGAAGCGTTCGCGCAGCTGTACCTGGATGCGGCCCTGGCCATCCGCGCCCTGCAAGCGGGCTTGCCCGTGCCCGAGGAAGCCAGCTGGCTGCCGACGGTGTTTGACGGCGTGGCGGGCCTGGCCTTTGCCGAAGCCGTGTTGCGCAGCCATGCGGCTGGCGCGAGCTGGACCACCTTGGCGGACTGTTAAACTGGGCGCATGAGCGCGCCCTTTACCATCACCACCTTTACTATTACCATCGTCCCGCAAGGCTGGCAATTCACGGCCGAGGCCGGCACCACCGTGCTGGCCGCCGCCGAGCTGGCCGGCATCCGCCTGCTCAGTTCCTGCCGCAACGGCACCTGCCGCACCTGCCTGTGCCACATGCCCGAAGGAAAAATACGCTACACGGTGGACTGGCCCGGCATCAGCCCCGATGAACGGCTCGACGGCTACATCCTGCCCTGCGTGGCCGTGGCCGAAAGCGATCTCACCGTGCAGGCGCGGGCCGTGCGCCACCCTTGACGTTACCCTGCGCTGGTGACAATGTGTGATATTTTGCACATTTTTTCATGTTAAAAGATTCGATGGGTTTTGCATCCTGCCATGGGGGCGGATGGGAAAACCCGGACATGGAAGATACATGACTATAACGATGCAAGGAGCGTATCGCGCCGCAGCATTGCCTGCCCTGATGCTGGCGTTGTTGTCCATCGCCGGCTGTGGTGGCGGGGGTGGATTTTTTGAACTCGAAGACCGTCGCGTGCTGCACCTGTCTGAAGTGAGCAGCAACTGCAACATGGCGCCGGGTGAAGCCTGTACCGACGTGAACGTGGTGGTGCGCAGCGATTTGGCCGAGCGTCCGCTGTGGAGCGCCACCGACGCGAACGGCGTGACTGTTTTCCAGTTATCGGATCATCAGAAACTGTCGGACAACAGCTGGCGCATCACCTTCAAGCCCGTGCCTGGCCTGGCGCCTGGCACCTATACGGGACGGATTACGCTGTCTCCCCTGAATTTGTTCGAACTTAAATATAAAAATCTGCCCGAAAGCATCCCGTACAAGGTGGTGGTGGCGCCACTCAAGGGCAATATGCCGGCCCTGGCCGCGTTGCCGGGTGCGGGCGACTGGGAAGGCACGAATGGCAATGCGGCACACACGGGTCTGGTGCCCGTCGATCTTGATGCGGGCAAATTTTCGCGCCGCTGGACGTGGGAATATGCTGGCGGAGAAAAAACTTATCGTATGAGCCCGCCAGTGGCCGCGAATGGTCTCGTGTATTTTTCGCTGGAGCAATCCGCGGCGGATAGCCAGGATGCGAAGAAAATCATCTATACCAATACCTTGATGGCCCTGTCCGAGCACGACAGCAGCGTGCAATGGCGCACGCCGCAGACGCTCGATGGCGCACTGAGCGCGCCTGGCGTGTCGGGCCCACGCCTGGCGATGGCGGGCTTGGCCAGCGTCCATACGTTTGACGCCGTGAGCGGCGTCAAACTGGCCACCGCCACGCAGCCGCAGACGAACGGCATCCTGACGGCGACCTCGCCGCTGACCGCTCCCACGCTGGCAGGCGCAAGCGTCTATGTCGGCGGCAACAACGACGTCATCAGCGCGGAGACCACGACGGCCGGGAATCTGTGGTCCGCCAGCCTGGGATTATCGAGGCTGGGCAATGTCGACGAGTGGACGCCGGCCGTGAATGCCAGCACGGTGTACAGCAATACGGCGGGTACCTTGCGCGCCTTCAATCGTGCCGATGGCGCGCAGCAATGGAGCGTGACCGTGCCGGGACAGGTGGTGGGTGGCTTGAGCAGGAGCAGCCTGTATCAGGCACCCGTGCTGGCCGATGCGCACAGCGTGCTGCTGCTGAACCAGCGTCTTCCTGCAGGTTTTGCCGTTGACAACAGCCTGACCCTGGTCGATACGGATAGCCGCCAGGTACGCTGGAGCGTCAACGGCCAGTTCACCACGCAGCCGGTAGCGGCGCAGGGCGTGTTGTATGTGGGCAATCATGCCACGGCATCGCTCGAAGCGCGCAGCCTGGCCACGGGCGCCGTACTGTGGAGCTGGCCGTTGTCGGCCGTCAAGGAAGAGCGCTTTGGCGGCGACCTGATCGCGACCAACAAGCTGCTGTTTGTCGCGGGTCAAAAGGGCACGTATGCGCTGGACCTGGCCAGCCAAAAAGCGGTCTGGAGTTTCCGGATTGCCGGCAAGCTGGCGTTGTCGCGCAATGGCGTACTCTACATCCGTTCGGTGAGTGACAACGGCAACGGCATGTCGCGCGTGACGGCCATCAACTTGCAGTAAACGAGGGCGCTGCTGCGGCAGGCTGTCAGGGCTTGCCGCCCTTCAGCCGCTGTAGCAGCGCGTCCACGCTGTCGCTCACGGGCAAGCCGTGGCGGCGCAGCAGCTGCACGTGCAGCACCAGGTTTTCCAGCACCAGCTTGGCCGCCACGGCCAGCAGGGCCAGGTTGCGGTCTTCCGGGCTGAAACTTTCCATGGCATCGGCCATCTCGCACAGGTGGTTGGCGATCAGTCCGCGCAATTCCTGCTCGTCGAAGGGCAGGTCGGCAAAATCGATGGGATCGGCCACTTCCACTTCCTGCATCAGCACCGCTAGTTCTTCCGGGGTAATCGTCATGCCTGACCTCCTTGTGTGCTTGCCGCTATTTTAATTGTATTGGCCGCAAAGCGGACTAGAATGAGTCGAGGCCGACGACGTCGAAGGGCAGCATGGCGCATCTGCATTTTACGCAACAACTGGCACGCTACCTGGACGTCCCCACCGTGGAGGTGGCCGCGCCACGCCTGCGCGCCGCTCTCGATGCCGCGTTTGTGCTGCAGCCACGCCTGCGCGGCTACGTGCTCGACGAGCAAGGGGCCTTGCGCCCCAACGTGGTGATCTTCATCGACGGCGCGCGCTGCCGCGAACGGCGCGTGCTGGACGACGTCTTGCGGCCCGACAGCCAGGTGTATATCTTGCAGGCACTTTCAGGAGGTTGACGCCATGACAGCAGTCCCGCAACGCGCGTATCTCGGCACCCGCAAGGGCTTGTTCCAGTTCGATGTCGATGCGGCCGGCACCTGGCAGCTGGCGCTGGTGCAGTTCGCCGGCGATCCCGTCTCCATGCTGCTGCACGATGGCCGCGACGGCACCCTGTACGCGGCCCTGAACCTCGGGCACTTCGCCGCCAAGCTGCACCGCCTCGACGCAGGCGCCAGCGCGTGGCAAGAAGTCGCCGTGCCCGCCTATCCCGCCAAGCCCGAGGACAGCACCGATACGTTGGACTGGACCTTGCGGCAGATCTGGTCGCTGGCGGCCGGTGGCGCGGACCAGCCCGGCGTGCTGTGGGCCGGGACTTTACCTGGCGGCCTGTTCCGCTCAAGCGACCGCGGCGACAGCTGGCAGCTGGTCGAGTCCTTGTGGCACGTGCCGCAGCGGGCGCAATGGTTTGGCGGCGGCTACGACGTGCCCGGCATCCACAGCATTTGCGTCGATCCGCGCGACAGCCATACCGTGCTGGTCGGCGTGTCCTGCGGCGGCGTCTGGCAAACGCTTGATGGCGGCGCCAGCTGGGCCTTGAGCGCGACGGGCATGCGCGCCGACTACATGCCGCCCGGGCTCGATGAAAACGAGGCCGTGCAAGACCCGCACCGCATCGTGCGCAGCGCCGGCACGCCCGAGGCGCTGTGGTGCCAGCACCATAACGGCATCTGGCGCTCGCAGGACGCGGGCTGGCACTGGCAGGAAGTGAGCACGGCGCCGCTGTCGCATTTCGGCTTTGCCGTGGCTGTGCATCCGCGCGATGGCGACACGGCCTGGTTCGTGCCCGCGCAGGCGGACGTGCTGCGCATACCCATCGATGGCGCGCTGGCCGTGACGCGCACGCGCGATGGTGGCAAGACGTTTGAGGTGTTGCGCGCGGGATTGCCGCAGCGGCATTGCTACGACCTCATCTACCGCCACGGGCTGGCGCTGGCCGACGATGGGCGTGGTTTATTGATGGCGTCGACGACGGGCGGCGCCTGGTATTCGAGCGACGAGGGCGAGCATTGGCAGAGCATCTCTGCCCACTTGCCGCCCGTTTATGCCGTCTGTTTTGCCACGCCGTAGTAGCACAGGAAGATATCGACGGCCAGTTCCGCCACTTCGCGCTGGCGTGCCGGGCCCAGCAGAGGCTCACCGAGGGTGATCTGTGGCCAGAAGGCAAAGGTTTTTAATGGCGACATCAGCAGGTGGGCCACTTCCACCGTCTCGCCCGCCTTGATGCGCCCATCTTGCTGTGCCGCGCGGATCCAGAGATACAGGCCCGTTTCCTTTTCATTCAGGCGCGCCACCATCGCTTGCGCGCGCGCGGGCGAGTGGATGGTTTCACCAAAGATCACGCGCGCCAGGTCGATGAAGGCCGGGTCGCACAGCAAGCCCATTTTCTGCTCGACCAGGGCCAGCACCTGCGGGCGCAGCGGCTGGTCCGCAAGATAGGGTACGGCGGGCTGGGCCACGCTGCTTTCCCACATGCGCCGCAGGATTTCCGCGAACAGTTCGTCCTTGCTGGGGAAATGGTTGTACACGGTGCGCTTGGAAACGGCGGCCGTGGCGGCGATCCTGTCCATGCTGGTCGCGTCAAAACCGTGCTCGCGGAACTCGGCGATGGCGGCATCGACGATGGCGACGCGCTTGCGGTCGGTGAGGCGTTGCGGTGCGGCCATGGCGGGAAATCTCCTTTGAAAACAATATTTTACACCTCCTGGTTTACTTTGCCAGAAATAGGAACTACACTGTGTAGTGTAATTTAATCCTTGTGTTTTATTGAGCGGATCGCATATGCATCGCATCTTATTCTTGGGAGTCCTGATCATCATGAGTTCTTGCACCTTGCGCGCCGCGCCTGTCGCGCCCGCTTCTTCCTCAACCTTGTCGCCACAACGCCACGACGGCAAGTTCCGCAATCCCGTGCAGATGCACAAGCTGGGCACGGCGGCCACGCTCAAGCTGATGTGGACCTTTTTCTTTGACAAGCCCGACAGCACAGTGCCGGCCGCTGCCGTGCCCGTGCAAGCCTTGAGCCAGGCGCAATTGCTGGCCGCACCGGACAACAGCCTGTTTCGCCTCGGCCACTCGACCCTGCTGTTGAAACTCAACAACGAATTCTTCCTCACCGATCCCGTGTTTTCCGAGCGTGCCTCGCCCGTGCAATGGGCAGGGCCGAAGCGTTTCCACCAGCCGCCCATCAGCATCGCTGACTTACCGCCGATCAAGGCCGTCATCCTGTCGCATGACCATTATGACCACCTCGACCATGCCGCCGTGCTGCAACTGGCCGCCAAGACCGAACATTTTGTTGCGCCGCTGGGCGTGGGCGATACCCTGGTTGCCTGGGGTGTGCCGAAGGAGAAGGTGCAGCAATTCGACTGGTGGCAGGGCACGACGATAGCCGGCGTGAAACTCGTCGCCACGCCCTCGCAGCATTTCTCGGGACGCGGCTTGTTTGATGGCAATCAAACCCTGTGGGCGTCGTGGGTCATCGACGCGCCGGACGTGCGCGTGTTTTTCAGTGGCGACTCCGGCTATTTCGGCGGTTTCAAACAGATCGGCGACAAGTACGGGCCGTTCGACGTGACCATGATCGAGACGGGTGCCTACGACAAGCTGTGGCCGGACGTGCACATGCAGCCGGAGGAAACCCTGCAAGCCCACCTGGACTTGCGCGGCAAGTGGCTGATGCCCGTGCATAACGGCACCTTTGACCTGGGGCTGCATGCCTGGCATGAACCGTTCGACCGCATCACGGGGCTGGCGGCCAAGCAGGGCGTGCACCTGGCCACGCCGCAAATGGGCGAGACGGTGGATTTACGGCAGCCGAAGCAGGGCGAGAAGTGGTGGTTGGCGATGCTGGAAGAAGAGATGCTTCGGTAATTTAGGCCGTCACGTCGATCAGGCGGCCCAGGGTCTGGCCATAGCTGTTCAGCTGGGGCGTGCTGTGCGGCGTGGCGGGGAGCGCTTGCCGCGGCACGGCCACCTTGATCGCCTGGTCCAGCTGCGGCGCCTTCACGGTGGCAGGGGCATCGGCCTGCGCTTGCTGGCTGCTGCGCTGCGTCTGGCTCAGCGACTCCTGTTCCCGCGCCAGCGACTGGCGGCTTTGCGCCAGCTGTTCGCTGTCGCGCTGTACCTGGTTCTGGCCTTGCTCGACCCGGCGCTGCGCCGTGGCCAGCGAGGCTTGCAGATTGTTGACGGACGTTAGCGTGACCACATTGTTCACCTTTGAAAGTATGTCCAGGCGTGCGCAGAAGAGGAAGAATGCGGGCCGGGGGGCGAGACATGTCTGCAGGTAATCTTTACCTGAATCAAGAGTAGGACAAATTCTCGCACAGTTCCAGTTAATTATGTTTTCTTGATAATTTTTTGTGCGCTCCCTGTGTTGCCGCACTGGCATGCCGAAGCTGGCGACGCTATGGTCAAAGTGAGTGCACGCTTCCTTTACTTTCCCTTGCCAGTCTGCCACGGACGATGGCCCGCGGCGAAGATGGCAGGGCTGGTCACATTTAAAACATTGCTTTTTAAATAGTTAATATGTTGTTGTTTTTCTACCATGTCGACGCACGGTAATGCGCGGCCTGCGTGGCGCTCTGGGCTATAATTGACGGTCAGAGTTGGTTTTTTTTGCCATACAGACAGGTAGTTAACACATGAATCTCAAGAGCCTCGCAATTGCCCTCGGCATGTCGAAAACGACAGTCAGCAGGGCGTTGAACGGCTATCCGGAAGTCAATTCCCGCACCCGTGAAATCGTCCTGGCCGCCGCCAAGAAAGTCGGCTATCGGCCCAACCCGCTGGCGCGCAGCCTGGCCGTCGGCCGTACCAATGTACTGGGCATGATCTATCCCCTGCTGCCCAGCGACCTGGGCGACAGCGTCTTCCTTTCCGTGGTGAATGGCATGTCGGACGCCGTGGAAGCGTCGAAGATGAGTCTCATCATCGCCCCCGTGTCGCCGCAGAACGAACAGCCCTCGTATGAAAACATGGTGCGCGGGCGCCAGGTCGATGGCCTGGTGGTGGGCCGCACCAAGGTGGTCGACGAGCGCATCGCCTACCTGACGAAGGTGGGCTTTCCCTTTGTCGCGAATGGCCGCACGCGCATCGACGCGCCGTATGCGTATTTTGATTACGATAACGACACGGGCATCGACCTGGCCGTGTCCTTTCTGGCGGCGCACGGCCACCAGCGCATCGCCCTGCTGAGCGCGCCGCTGGACTTGCATTTCGCCTATGAGCGCAAGGAAAGCTTTATCCGCTGCATGGCGCAAGCGGGCTTGCCGCAGGAGCCCGCCTATCTGCTCGACAACACCTTCGATCGCCGCAGCGGCTACCAGGCCATGCAGCAATTGCTGGCTTGCTCGCCCCGTCCCACGGCCGTCATCGTCGACAACCACCTGTCCGGCGTGGGCGTGGTGCGCGCGCTGATGGATGCGGGCATCGAAATCGGCAAGGAAATCTCCGTCATCGTCTGGGGCAATGTGGAAGATACCTTGATCGGCATCAACGTCACTACCATCGACCAGCCCGACCTGCGCCGCGCCGGCGCCAAGATGGTGGAAATGCTGCAATCGCTGCTGGCCGGCACGCCACCGGAACGGCTGCAGGAAATCTGGCAACCGGTGCTGTTGCCGGGGGCCACCGTGGGGCGCTGTCCAGAATAAAAAAAGCAGAGCCGAGGCTCTGCGTTGTCTTTTATGCCGCGTACTTGCTTCCATCCGCGAGCACCGCCAGCAACCTCGCCTTGTCCTTGCGGTAAGTATCGACAGCCGCTTCCTTGACGTGGCCGAAGCCGCGGATTTTTTCGGGCAAGGATGCCAGTTCCACGCAGGTGCCGAGGTTGTCCGCCGTCAGGTTCGCCAGCAGGCCGGCCAGCAGTTCGCGGTACTCGACGATCAGCGCGCGCTCCATCTTGCGTTCAGCTGTGTAGCCGAAGACGTCGAAGGTGCCGCCGCGTAAGCCTTTTGCTTTGGCCAGCAGCTGGAAGGCGCGCCACATCCAGGAACCGAACTCCGCTTTCACTAGGTGCCCCTTTGCATCTTTCTTGGCGAACAGCGGCGGCGCGAGGTTGAATTTGACGGAGAAATTCCCCTCGAACTGCTGCTGCAACTGCTCCACGAAACGGCCATCCGTGTACAAACGCGCCACTTCATACTCGTCCTTGTAGGCCAGCAATTTGAAGTAGTTTTTCGCCACGGCCGTCGACAGCTTCTGGTCCAGTCCCAGGGTGTTTTCCCGGTCGCGCACCTGTTTGACCAGGGTCAAATAACCGTCCGCATACGCGGCATTTTGATACGCGGTGAGGAACTCCACTCTTTTCTTGATGACGCTATCGAGGCTTTGCGGCATTTGCACGAGGATCGCCTGCGACGGCGTGGCGATCTGCGTGACACGGCGCACATCGACGGCGGCACGGCGGCCCCACAAAAAGCTCTTCTTGTTCGACTCGATGCCCACGCCATTGAGTTCAATGGCGCGCAGCAGCGCCGCTTCCGTCAAGGGGATGCGGCCCTTTTGCCAGGCGTAACCGAGCATGAACAGATTGGCGGCAATCGAGTCGCCCATCAGCGCGGTAGCCAGTTTCGTGGCGTCGATGAAGTCGGCCGCGTCCGCGCCGCCCACGGATTCCTCGATCAGCTGGCGCACCTCGGCCGTCGGATATTGCCAATCGGCATTTTGCGCAAACGTGCCCGGCGGCTGCTCGTGCAGGTTGACGACGGCCAGGCTTCTACCAGGACGCATTTTCGACACGGCATCCTGCGCGCCGGCCGTCAGCATGTCGCAGCCTAAAATCAGGTCCGCTTCGCCCGTGGCGATGCGCTGCGCGCGGATGTGCGCGGGCGACTTGGCGATTTTCACGTGCGAAGTGACGGAACCGTTCTTTTGCGACATGCCCGTCATGTCCAGCACGGAGGCGCCCTTGCCTTCCAGGTGCGCCGCCATGCCCATCAGCGCGCCCACGGTGATGACGCCCGTGCCGCCGATGCCATTGATGAGGATGTTGTACGGCGCGTCGCAGGCGGGTAATACAGGTTCCGGCAGCGGGCCGAAGTTGTCCGTCTCGCCCGGCTTGCTCGCGCCCGTTTTTGTCTTCTTCAGGCTGCCGCCTTCGACGGTGACGAAGCTGGGGCAAAAGCCCTTGGCGCACGAGTAATCCTTGTTGCACGAGGATTGGTCGATGGTGCGCTTGCGGCCAAATTCCGTTTCCTTCGGCAGGATCGATACGCAGTTCGACTGCACGCCGCAGTCGCCGCAGCCTTCGCAGACGGCGTCGTTGATGACCATGCGTTTGGCCACGTCAGGATACTCGCCTTTTTTTCTTCTCCGGCGTTTCTCTGCCGCACAGGTCTGGTCGTAGATCAGCACGGACACGCCTTGCACTTCGCGCAGTTCGCGCTGCACGGCATCCATGTCCTTGCGGTCGTGCAAGGTCACGTGGGCGGGCAGGTTGCTGCGGTCGCTGTAGCGTGATAAATCTTCCGTGACCAGCGCGATGCGGGCGATGCCTTCGGCGGCCACTTGCTGCGCCATCATCGGCACGGTGATGAGGCCGTCCACGGGCTGGCCGCCCGTCATGGCGACGGCGTCGTTGTACAGGATTTTGTAGGTGATGTTGACCTTGGCCGCCTGCGCGGCGCGGATGGCCAGATAGCCGGAATGGAAATACGTGCCGTCACCGAGGTTCTGGAACACGTGCGGCAGTTCCGAGAAGGCGGCCTGGCCGATCCACGGCGCGCCTTCGCCGCCCATGTGCGTGGTCAGCTTGTTCATTTCCGGGTAAATCGAGGTGGCCATCACGTGGCAGCCGATGCCGGCCAGCGCCAGGCTGCCGTCCGGCACCTTGGTCGAGGTGTTGTGCGGGCAGCCGGAGCAGTAGAACGCGGGACGGAACGGCGTGTTCACGGCCTTTTTCAATACCGCATCCTTGGCGTCGAGGAAACTGAGTCGAGCCTTGATCAGGTCGCAGGTGACGGGGTCGGAAATCAGGCGCGCGATGCGGCTGGCGATGACCCGTGCCACTTGCGAGACGGAAAAATCGGCCTTCGAGGTGAGCAGCCATTCGCCGCGCGGCGCCACCCATTCGCCCTTCTCGTCGAACTTGCCGATCACGCGGGGGCGCACGTCGTCGCGCCAGTTGTACAGCTGCTCTTTTAATTGGTATTCGACGATTTGCCGCTTCTCTTCGACCACGAGGATTTCATCGAGGCCTTGCGCGAATTCGCGCACGCTGTCCGGTTCCAGCGGCCACGGCATGGCCACCTTGAACAGCCGCATGCCGACATCGGCTGCCATCTGCTCGTCGATGCCCAGCTCTTCCAGCGCTTCGAGCACGTCCAGGTAGGACTTGCCGGACGCGATGATGCCCAGCTTGGCGTTCGGGCTGTCGATGGTGGTGTGGTTGAGCTTGTTTTCGCGCGCGTAAGCCAGCGCCGCATAGATCTTGTAGTCCTGCATCAGCGCTTCCTGGTTGCGCGCCTGCTGGCCCAGCGGGATGCTCGACAGGCGCGCGTTCAGGCCGCCTTCGGGCATGATGAAATCTTGCGGAATCTTGACTTCCACGCGGAACGGGTCGGCATCGATGGAGGCCGACGATTCGACCGTGTCGGCCAGGGCCTTGAAGGCCACCGTGCAGCCGGAAAAGCGCGACATGGCCCAGCCGTGGATGCCCAGGTCCAGGTATTCCTGCACATTGCACGGATACAGGACGGGGATCATCGAGGCGGAGAACAAATGGTCGGACTGGTGCGGCAGGGTCGACGAGTATGCGCCATGGTCATCGCCGGCCACCAGCAGCACGCCGCCCAGTTTCGATGTTCCCGCATGGTTCATGTGCTTGAAGACATCGCCGCAGCGGTCCACGCCCGGGCCCTTGCCGTACCACATGGCGAACACGCCGTCGTACTTGGCCGGGCCGATCAGGTCCACCTGCTGCGAACCCCAGACGGCCGTGGCAGCCAGGTCTTCGTTGACGCCGGGCACGAACTGCACGTGGTGCGCTTCCAGCTGCTTCTTGGCTTTCCACAGGTTTTCGTCGAGGCCGCCCAGGGGCGAGCCGCGGTAGCCGGAGATGAAACCGGCCGTGTTCAGTCCGGCGGCCTGGTCGCGCAGGCGCTGCATCATCGGCAGGCGCACGAGGGCCTGGATGCCGGACAGGAAGATGGCGCCGGAAGTGGCCGTGTATTTGTCGTCGAGGCTGACGCTGGTCAAACGGGAAGTGTCGGGGGGCGTAGATGGCGCGGCACCGGCGTTTCTAACGAACGCTGCGGAGCCGTTTTCCGTGGTCACGGACATGGCTGTCTCCAAAAGGGTGTTTCAGATAGCGGCTGTACAAGGGGCGCACCCGGTAAGGCGCGCGCTGTGCAGACGGGATGGCCGCGTGTGGGCGGCACATAACTATTTTAAATTTAAAATAGTTAATGTGGTCAGTGTAGAGCGACCGAGGGGAAGGGGCAAATACGCTTTGACGATGGGGGTATAAGAAATACTTATGCCATAGGCGAGAGCACGTGCGCCCCCACCCAGCGTCCGCTGCCGCACAGCTCTGCAGCCACTTGCAGCACGAGGTTTTTCACGGCGTTGCCCGCGTTCGTCAGGGGAATGTTCTTCGACGCACACAGGGCCACGGTGCGCGACAGCACGGGGCTGTGGATGGCATAGCTGCGCATGGCGCCGCTGTCCAGTTCGGCCAGCAGGGGGGCGGCCGGCAGGATGGTGGCGCCCATGCCGGCCAGGATGGCCGATTTCAGGATGGCGATCGAGTTGATCTCGATCACGTTCGCCGTCTCCAGGCCCAGTTCGCGGGCGCGGCTGTCGATGCGCGGCCGCACGCCATGCTGCAAGCCCGGCAGGATCAGGGTGGCGCTCAACGCTTGCGGGAACGACACGGCATGGCCGGCGGGCGCGAACGGCGAATCGCTGCGGCAAATGAAACGCATCTCTTCTTCCACCAGCGGGCAGCAGGAAAACGGCGTCAGCTGGCCATCGTCGAACAATACGGCCAGGTTGATGCGGCCCGATCTGAGCTGTTCATTGAGGTTGCCCGTGATTTCTTCCGTCAGCTGCAGGGTGATTTCGGGGTAGCGTTCGCGCGCGGCCAGCAGCAGGGGCAGGGCCAGCGCGCCGGAGATACTGTGCGGCAAGCCCAGGGTGACATTGCCGGACGGGCGCGTGGCGCTTTGCGTGACGGCCGAGCGGGCGTCGGCCACCTGTTTCAGGATCGCTTGCGCGTGTTCGTAAAATACCTTGCCCGCGTCTGTGCTGAGCACGCCCTGGGCCGAGCGGTGCAGCAGCTGCACCCCCAGTTCTTCTTCCAGCTGGCGCAGCTGCTGCGTCAGGGCCGGCTGCGCCACATGCAGCACCAGGGCCGCGCGCGACAGCGAGCCGTGGTCAACGATGGCAACAAAGTAACGTAATTGGCGCAGTTCCATGGGTCCCAAGAGCGGTGCGTTGCGGGTGCGGTGATCGGAAAAAACAGGATGTTGCGCCGCAGCGCCGAACGCGGCCAGCAGAATAACAATTTTGTTATACTCATTCTAGCGCCTTCGGTGCTCCAGACGCGTACTTGTGGGATGACAGCATGCTCAAGAAAGTTGATTCGTCTCAATTAAAAGTGGGCATGTATGTCCACGACCTCAGCTGCGACTGGATGACCCATCCGTTCGTGCGCAACCGTTTCCTGTTGCGCAGCGATGATGAAATCCGCAAGATCGTGCAAGCCGGCATCCACGACGTGGTGATCGACAGCGGCAAGGGCCTCGATGTGCAGGATGCGCCCACCGTGGCCCAGGCGCGGGCCGAGACGGAACGCGAACTGGTGCAGATCGCTGCGGCGGCGCCGCAGGTGGTCACGCGCGTGTCGCTGAGCATGGAACTGGCGCGCGCCACGCAGGTGCGGCGGCAGGCATCGAGCCTGGTGCGCACGGTGATGGCCGATGTACGCCTGGGCAAGGCCGTCGAGATCGACCGCGTGCAGCACACGGTGCAAGATATTACCGAATCGATTCTGCGCAATCCCGGCGCCCTTGTCGGCTTGTTGCGCATCAAGAACAAGGACGACTACACCTTCCTGCACTCCGTCAGCGTATGCGCGTTGCTGGTGGCGTTTTGCCGCTCGCGGGGCATCGATGGCGCCACCACGCACCAGGCGGGTCTGGGCGGCTTGCTGCACGACACAGGCAAGGCGCTGGTGCCCGATAGCGTGCTGAACAAACCCGGCCCCCTGACGCCGGAAGAATTTGCCCTGATCAAGCGCCATCCGCGCGATGGCTACGATATCCTGTGCCGCTCGCCCGAGCTGGGCGCCATTCCCCTCGACATCGCCTTGCACCACCATGAGCGGCGCGACGGCAGCGGCTACCCGGACAAGCTGGTCGGCGACGCCATCAGCGAGCTGGCGCAGATGGCCGCCATCGTCGACGTGTATGACGCGCTGACGTCGGACCGCAGCTACCACAAGGGCATCGCCGCCGCCGAAGCCTTGCGCAAGATTTATGAGTGGAGCAAATTCCATTTCAACCCCGTGTTTGCACAGGATTTCATGCGCTGCGTGGGCATCTATCCGGTGGGCACCATGGTGATGCTGGAATCGGGCCGCCTGGCCGTCGTCATCGAGGCGCACGAAAGCAACCTGCTGGCGCCGAAGGTGAATGTGTTTTTCAGTACGAAGAGCAATGCCTACATCAAGCCCGAGACAGTCGACCTGTCGCGCGGCTTCGGCTTCGGCGGCGGCGACAAGATCGTCGGCCATGAGTCGGCTGCCAAGTGGCAGGTCGATCCCATGCGCTTTTTATCGCTGGCGGATGCCTAGAAGAACTCTGCCGTATCGTTCGAGGCGATAGTCGTTAACAGGCCCTTGGCGACCAGTTCATCGTAGTGGCAAGCCAGGTTGCGGCCATGGCTTTTCGCGTAATACAGCGCCTGGTCGGCGCGCCCGAGGATGATGACGGGCGCCTCATAGGCGTTGATGCTGACGAAGCCCACGCTGACGGTGACTCTGCCCACTTGCGGGAAGTCGTGCGCTTCGACATTGGTGCGGAAGCGGTCGATGATTTTCTGCGCATTGTCCAGGGTGATCGAGCGCAGCAGCACGACGAATTCCTCGCCGCCGAAGCGGAAGATGCGGTCTTGCGAGCGGAACGACGATTGCAGCTGGTTGGCGATCAGGATCAGCACTTCATCGCCATACAGGTGGCCAAATTTATCGTTGACCAGTTTGAAATGATCGACGTCGATCACGGCCAGCCATTGCCGTTCCGTGTCCGTATGGTGGCGCCGTTCTTCATCGATGGGACGCGGCTTCTCCGCTTCCGGTTCGCCGCGGCTTTGCAGGATTTTCGCCAGCTGGTCGTCGAAGGTCTTGCGATTCAACAAGCCGGTGAGCGAATCGCGTTCGCTGTAGTCGAGCAGGTTCTGGAAATTGCGGTACACGCTGACGATGCCGCCAATCACCTGGATGGTGGCGCCCGTGTAGGGCGTGGGGTTGGTGATTTCCAGGCAAGTGGTGACCTGGTCGCCGATCCAGATGGGCAGCCACAGCAGGTGGCGGCCGTCGGCGCACAGGGTATCGGCGCTCGCTTCATGGCGCGCGATGCAGGTGGCCAGCGCCGGATAGTCGGACAGCGGTTCGCCTGGCAGGGTAGGGTCGTTATGCTCTTCCATGCGGGCCACGCTGCCTGCCACGATGATGGCCCGCGACCGCACGAACACCTGGCCACGCACGCTGGTCAGGGCCAGCACACGGGTCTGCGACGCGGCAGCGAGCTCCTGCACCGCCGAGATCACGGAGATGTCGAGCATCGTGTGGTCGCGGTGCCCGGTCATGTCCACCATGTGTTTCAGTAGGGAATCCATTGTCGATCTCTGGAAAGTAGTCACACAAGTGTCGTCATAGCAGCATTGCATCAAGCAAGAGCATGTTCGCGTCCGTCTACAAGAAGCCAAGATTTATTTGGTGGCATGACGCTCTTTACCGCAGGGCGAGAGGCCTTTCCAAAGAAGAGCTAAGCAGGATAATGTCTTTTTGCCTAATAGGCAATTAACGTATGCAATATTTCATGTAAATACATGAGATTCATGCATGGCGTTGCAAAAAACTTGCCTTGACGCAGACTTTCAATCCTGATCGCAACATTTGTTTGCGTCAGCCGTCATTTCAACAAGGTTTGATAATTTCCATATGGAAACTTGTGGCGCGTCAATTTGCCAAACCGTGGACGCTTTATAGTCAATGCAATGGCGCAGAAATTTACGGCAGGAAACATATTAGCAGGAATGGGCAATGTTTCACACCCGATTGCGCCAGGGACTTGTGATTCACTTTTGGGAGCTTGTCATGCATACCTTCCTGTCGGCAGTACAGCAGTTTGTCCAAGATGAGGACGGGATTACGGCAATCGAATACGGCTTGATTGCGGCCTTGATGGCGACCGCCATCACGGCCGGTTTCTTGCTGATCAAGACCAACCTGCTGAACGTCCTCACCGAAATTTCGTCGAACCTGGTGTTGACGCCCTAAGCGGGTGCCCGCCGCTGGCCGGCCGGTGGCGGGTTTTTTTTCAGGAGGTATGCCATGCCTGCAACTGCCTTGTGCGACCTGCTGTTGTTGTGTTTTGTGACGGGGGCCGCCGTCAGTGATTTGATCCGCCGCAAGATACCGAATGGTTTGGTACTGTCCGGCATCCTCGCCGCGCTGGCCTTGCACCTGTGGCTGTGGCCGCACAGCGTGCCGTCGTTGTGGCTGGGCGGCATGGCGACGGGTTTCTTCCTGTTTCTTCCTTTATATGTGCTGCGCGGCATGGCCGCCGGCGACGTCAAGCTGATCGCCATGGTGGGCGCCTTTGCCGGCCCGTGGCCCGTGCTGCAGATCTGTTTCGCCACCTTTGTGCTGGGCGGCCTGATGGCCGTGCTGATGATCACGTACCAGGGCAAGTGGCGCGCCTGCCTGGGCAATCTGCGCCAGCTGCTGTGGCCGATGATCGCGCGCATGGCCGGCATTCCGCTGGCGCCCGCCGCATTAGGCAGCGGCACCAGCGTGGGCAACATGCCGTACGGACTGGCCATTGCCCTGGGTTGCCTGGTGGTGCAAGGGCGGCATTATTTCTGATTGTTATTCATTGCTCTGAATCAATGGGCGCCAGTCCCCGCTGGCTAGAATGAATTCTGTTCAATGCAGTCTTAACCGGCTTGGAGACACAGGATGAGCGAGGTCGACTATTCCATGAGCACCGAGAGTGCGCCGCGCCCCGCCGACGCGAACCTGATGCCGCCCTTGCCGCCGCAGCCGAAGAGCTTGCGCGAAACGGGCCTGGAGCGGCCGCTCGTGGTTGAACTGATCGCCAAGCTGATGTTTGTGAGCGGCAAGACGCACCTGTCCGCCATGACGACGCGCTTGCGCCTGTCGATCAATGTCTTGCGCGAAGTGCTCGATTTCATGGTGGCCGAGCAGATGGCCGAAGTGGCCTGGCGCGGCGAATCCGAGATTGACGTGCAGTACCAGCTGACGGGCGCCGGCAAGCAGCGCGCCAGCGCCTTCCTTGAGCGCTGCGCGTATATCGGCGCCGCCCCCGTCACCCTGGAAGCGTACCGCGCCATGGTGGCGCGCCAGTCGTGGCTGGCACAGGAACAGCGCGTCGGCAGCGATGACCTGGCCGCCGTGCTGGGTAGCGCCCATGCGGGGCCGGGCATGCTCGACGTGGTCGGCGCGGCCCTGCATTCGGGGCGCTCGCTGCTGCTGTACGGTCCGCCCGGCAGCGGCAAGTCGACCCTGGCGCTGCAACTGGGCCAATTGCTGCACGGTCTCGTCGCCGTGCCCTACGCCATCGTCGTCGGCCAGGACATCATTCAATTGTACGATCCGGCGCAGCACCTGCCGCCCGCGCCGCAGCATGTCAGCCATGCGCGCCAGGCGCTCGAGCGGCGCAGCACCGATATTCGCTGGGTGTTGTGCCAGCGTCCCGTGATTCACGTGGGCGCCGAGCTCGACGCGGGCATGCTGGAGCTGCGCCATGACGCCAGCGGCGGCTGCTACCAGGCGCCGCCCCATGTGCGGGCGAATAACGGCATGCTGATCATCGACGACCTGGGTTGCCAGCGCCTGGGCGCGCAAGAACTGCTGACGCGGCTGATGCAGCCGCTGGCACGGGGCAGCGACCAGCTGGGCCTGCCCGGCGGCGTGCAGATCAGCGTGCCGTTCGACAATGCCCTGGTGCTGGCCACGAACGTGCCGCCGGGCGAACTGTTCGATCCTGCCTTGCTGCGCCGCATCGGCTACAAGGTGCAGGTGGGGCCGCTGGCCGAGAGCGCCTATCGCGCCCTGTTCCGCCAGCAATGCCGTCTGGCCGGCATGGCCATCGACGAGCTGGTCCTGAATCACCTGCTGCAGCTGCATGGCGCGCAGGGACGGCCCTTGCTGGCCAGCTATCCTGGTGAATTGCTGGCGCGCATAGGCGACTTTGCGGGCTTTGCCGGTTGCGAAGCGCGCCTGACGGTGGCCGCCCTGGAACAGGCCTGGAGCAGCCTGTTTGCCAGCTGCGACATGCCGGCCGCCAGCCTGTGCGAGCGTATCGCATGAAAAACCGGCGCGCCCTCCTGATGATGGGTCTGGCTGTGGTGCTGGGCCTGCTGGCCGTGTTGCTGGCCTCGCACTGGCTGCTGCGCCAGACGCCGGCCGGCAAGGGCAAGATCGTCGTCGCCGCCAGCGATGTCAACCTGGGCCAGCGCCTGACGCCCGAGATGCTGCGCCTGGCCGAATGGCCTGCGGAAAGCTTGCCGCAAGGCGCGCTGCAAGACCCGGCGCCACTGGCGGGACGGGTGCTGAAAACCAGCGTGCTGCGCGGCGAACCGCTGAGCGAAGCCAAGCTGGCACCGGTGGGCACCCTGGGCGGCCTGTCGGCCCTGATCACGGAAGGGCGGCGCGCCATCACCGTGCGCGTCAACGACGTGATCGGCGTGGCCGGCTTCGCCTTGCCGGGCAACTATGTCGACATCATCGTGAGCACCCAGCAGGATGCGGGCGACCGCGCGTTTCCGCAAAGCCGCAACATTTCCAAGATCGTGCTCGAACGCATCCTGGTGCTGGCCGTGGCGCAGGAGGTGGGGCGTGACGAGACCAAGCCGCGCGTGGTCAATGCGGTGACCCTGGAAGTGACGCCGGAACAGGCTGAAAACCTGGACCTGGCGCGCAGCGTGGGCAGCCTGTCGCTGGTGCTGCGCAACCAGGTCGACCCGCAGCCGGGTGTGACGGCGGGCGCCACCAAGCTGACCCTGCTGGGTGGGCCGCACGAAGCCGAGCCCGCTCCTGCCGCTGCCCCCGTGCTGGCCGTGCCACCACGCCCGGTGCGCGTGGCGAAGGCGCCGGCGGAGCCACAGCGCCAGTGCAGCGGCGTCATCGACGGGACGCGCCAGTCACGCGAATGTTTTTAGCCAACCATGGACACGCTCATGAACCGCGCCCTGCTGACACTGTGCTGCCTGTTGTTGCCGCTTGCCGGCGCGGCGGCCGATCCTGGCCCGCGCTGCGGCGGCAAAGCGGCTACCCCCGGCAACTTGCAGCTGCAGGTGGGCAAGTCGAGCATGCTGCGTCTGCCTGAAGCGGTACAACAGCGCAGCGTCGGCAATCCGGCCGTGCTGCAAGCCATGCTGGTGGCGCCCGACACTTTATATGTGGTCGGCGTCGATGTGGGCAGCACCAACATGATCATCCAGGGCAAGAGCGGCGTGTGCAGCGTGGTGAATGTCAGCGTCAGCATGGACCCGGCCGGCTTGCAAGCGACCCTGGCGGCCCTGATGCCGGAAGAAAAAGCCATCCGTGTGACAGCCGTGGCCGATACCCTGGTGCTGTCGGGCACGGTGCAGGATGCGGGTGCCGTGCTGCGCGCCGTCGAGCTGGCGCACGCGTATGTGCGCCGCGCTACGCATCCGCTGGCGTTGCCCAAGCCCGCCGATGGCGCCGCCTTGCCTGTCGCCGCAGCGGCGCCCGGTGGCGGCACGGGCGGCGCGAGCAGCCGCATCATCAATATGCTCGACGTCAGTGCGCCGCAGCAGGTGATGCTGGCCGTGCAGATCGCCGAAGTGTCGAAGTCGCTGCTGGAACGGCTGGAAGTGGGCGCCACCCTGCGCTTCGCCTCCGGCAGCTGGGCCACCACCTTGCTGTCGAATTTCCTCAGCGGCACGGCCAATGGCTTGCTCGACGTGCGCAAGTCGAATGGCCAGCAGCTGACCATCGAGGCGCAGAAACAGGATGGCCTGGTGCGCATCCTGGCCGAGCCGACGGTGATGGCGATCAGCGGGCAGGAAGGCAGTTTTTTGGCTGGCGGCAAGATCTTCATTCCCGTCGGCCAGGACAACAACAAGATTACGCTGGAAGAGCGCGAATATGGCGTCGGCTTGCGTTTTACGCCCACTGTGCTGTCGGGCGGGCGCATCAACCTGAAGGTGGCGCCGGAAGTGTCGGAACTGTCGCGCGAGGGGGTGGGCATTTCCGCCGCCGGCGTCAGCGGGCGCTCGATTTTGCCCGTCATCACCACGCGGCGCGCCTCGACCACGGTGCAGCTGTACGACGGCCAGAGCTACGCCATCGGCGGCTTGATCAAGAACAACCAGGTGAGCAACATCACGGGCGTGCCCTGGCTCAGCGAAGTGCCCATCCTCGGCGCGCTGTTTCGCAGCACGGATTTCCAGCATGACCGCACGGAATTGCTGTTCGTCATTACCGCGCACCTGGTCAAGCCCTTGCCGGCGGAGGCCGTGCTGCCGACGGCGCAGCTGGCGCCCCCTTCGCGCACGGACTTGATGTTGGGCGGCAAGATGGAAGGGGCGCTGGCGCCGCCGTCCGTGCCGCCGCCCGTGCCGCCACTGCGCGCGGCCAACGGTTTTGAGCTGAAATGAGACGGGGAGACATGCCATGCCGAACTCGCTTTTGATGTCGCTGCGGCGCCTGGCGGCACTGCTGCTGGTACTGCAGCTGGCCGCCTGCGCGCACGGCAGCACGCCGCAGCTGGACGGGCGCTTTGGCGACGCCGTGCGCCTGGCCATGGCGCAGCAGGTGCGCGATCCGGCCAGCGCCGGCAATCGCACCCCGGCCGATGGCCTCGATGGCCCCAGCGCGCACGCCGTCATGCAGCGCTACCGCGCCTCGTTTGCCGAACCGAACGGCCAGGCGTCGCAGCCGGTGCAATTCATGCTGGGAGGCGGCAATGGCAAATAGACGCCAGCGCGGGGCGATGCTGATCGCTTTTTCCATCCTGCTCATCGTGGTGCTGGGCTTTATCGGCCTGGCGCTCGACGTGGGGCAAGTCATCGGCCGCAAGACGGAACTGCAGAACCTGGCCGACAACGCGGCGCTGGCCGCGGCGGCGGAACTGGCGGGCACGCCTGAAGGCTTGCTCGCTGCCGTGGACAAAGCCAAGCACAGTGCGGCCGACAAGAGCGCCTGGCGGCGCCGCATGCAGGGCGCCGTCCTGTCGGACGCCAGCATCCGTTTCGCGGCAGCGCCCGACGCGTCCGCCAGCGAGTGGCATGTGGCGGGCGCCGTGCCCGATGCCGCCAGGGCGCTGTTCGTGCGCATCGATACGCAGGCCAACGAACCGGCGCTGGGGCGGGTGGCGACGGCGTTCCTGGGCGCCTGGTCGCCGGCCCTGCGCACGCTCGACACGGGTGCGCGCGCCGTCGCCGGGCGTACCGGCCTGAACCTGACGCCGCTGGCCATTTGCGCGCTGTCGTCCAGCGCGGCCAGTCCGCGCACGAATGCGGCGCTGCTGCCGGCCGTCGAACTGCTCGAATATGGCTTTCGCCGCGGCGTGGCGTATAACTTGTTGAAGCTCAATCCGCAGGGCGCCACGGCCGAGCATTTCGTGCTCAATCCGCTGGGCCAGCCGGGGACGGTGGGCGCGTCGGCGCAGGTCAGCGATGCCGCCATCCTGCCCTTCGTCTGCTCGGGCAGCGTGCTGTTCCCGCGCATCGGCAGCGCGCAAGTGCACGTGCACCGGCCCTTTCCCGCGGCGCTGTGGCCAGCTTTCAATGCGCGCTTCAACCAGCATGCGGGCAGCGGCTGCCATGCCGTCACGGCGCCGCCCGACGCGAGCATCCGCCCCTTTCCGAACGCGGCCGCGAACTGGTGGATGACGAATACGCCCGACGCTCCCAGCGCGCTGAGCACCGGCAACCCGCTGCTGTCCGTGGCCGACCCGGAATCGAACGCGACGCCGCCCGCCGTCGGCAGCTACGGGCCGCTGTGGTCGTTCGCCCGGGCGGCGAAGTACAGCAGCGTCAAGCCGGCCGGCGGCTATCTGCCGTTTGCCACCAGCGACTGGCCCAAGCTGTATCCGGCTAGCCCGGCCGCGCCGGCCGCCAAGTCCGTCTACCCCGCCAGCAGCACTCCCTACCTGACGCTGGGTTTCCAGACTGCGCCGAGCGGCAACACGGGCGTGGCGCAGCGGCGCCTGTTGCATATCGCCTTATTGGCCTGTCCTGTGCCGGCCGGCAGCGACGTGCTGGCCCAGGTGCGCGGCATCGGCCGCTTCTTCATGACGGCGCCGGCCAGCAATGGCGTGCTGAGCGCTGAATTTGCCGGCATCGTGCCGGAGCAGGCGCTGGGCAGTCCCGTGGAGCTGCTGCAATGAGGCCGCCTTGCCGCACGCCACGTCGCCAGGACGGCGTGGCCGCCATCGAGTTGGCGCTGATCATGGTGTTCTTCATGGGACTGCTGCCCGTCGTGCTGCTGTTCGGCCGCGCGCTGCTGGTGTACACGGCCCTGCAAAAAAGTACGCACGATGCGGCGCGCTACCTGGCCACCATGCCGCTGTCGCAGATGGCCAAGGGCGACACGGCGAACCAGGGTGCCGTGTTTGTCCGGCAGATGGTGGTCGATGCGATGGCGGAAAGCTGGCCGGCCATGCAGCCATACCTGATCAGCGTGGAATGCGTGTATGCCGACGATTCCTACAGCTGCGGCAGCTACGCGACGGCGCCGCTGCAGGTGCGCATCAAGGTGACCGTTGACATGCCCGTCACCTTCCTGCCCGACCTGGCGCGCGCGTGGCTGCCGCAGCTGGCGCCGATCCCGTTGCGTGCGAATGCGACATTGCGCTATGTTAATTAACCTGCGCCGGCACCTCCAGCGGCAGCGCCAGGGCGGCGTTTTTGCCGTCGAGTTCGCCATGCTGGCATTGCTGTTCTTCCTGTTCCTGTTCGCCATGCTGGAAGTGGCGCGCGCCGTGTATCTGTGGAACATGGTGCACGAGATCACCCGGCGCGCCGCGCGCGGCGCGGCCGTCACCGATTTCACCAATGCCGGCGCGCTGCAGGCCGTGCGGACGCAAGCCGTGTTGCGCGCCGCACCGGGCGCGCTGCCGCTCGGCGGCGGCATCAGCGACGCGTATGTGCGCATCGATTATCTGTCGCTGTCCGACAGCGGCGCGGCGCTGGCGGCGCTGCCGGTCAGCGTGATGCCAGGCTGTCCGCAGCGCAACCGCATCAATTGCATCGACAACCCGCATGGCGCCAGCTGCATCCGCTTCGTGCGCGCGCGCCTGTGCGTGCCCGGTGATGGCGCGCGCTGCGAAAGCGTGCCGTACCGGCCCGTCCTGCCCCTGCTTGGGATGATGTTTCCCTCCGGTGCAAGGGCCGTGCGTTTGCCCAGCGGGAGCACCATGGCGGTGGCCGAGTCGCTGGGCTATCCGGGCAATCCGAATTCCTGTCCCTGAGCGCCGCGTGGCGGTGCAGCCGACTGTGTAGACCTGAAAGAAGCGAGGAAGTGCGATGAAAGCCTTGATGATTAGCCGCGACGCCAGCTTGCACGAAGAAATCGCCGCGCAAGGCGCGGCCCGCATGCCGGTGCTGCGTCTGCTGGAGCGGCGCAGCGGCCTGCGCGACGCCGTCGAACGCATGCTGCCCGAAGCGCCCGAGCTGGTGATCGTCGACGCCAGCGGCCTTGACGCCGAGGAGGCGGACTTGCTGGAGCGGCTGGCGCGCCAGTATCCGCTGGCCGTGCTGATGCTGCTCACGCGTGGCCAGCAACAGGATGTGCTGATCCGCGCCATGCGCGCCGGCATGCGCGAAGTGCTGCAGCTGCCGCTGGTGCACAAGGCCTTTCACGAGGCGATGGACCGGGTCGACATCCAGGCCGGCGTGACGCAGATGCGCGACGGCAAAGTGCTCGCCTTCATCTCTTGCAAGGGTGGCAGCGGCGCCACCTTCCTGTCGACGAATTTTTCCTACGCGCTGGCCAGCCTGGCCGGCTGCAAGGTGCTGCTGATCGACCTGCACGGCCAGTTCGGCGACGCCACGTTGTACGTGTCGGACCAGAAGCCGGCCATGACCCTGTCCGACATCTGCGCCCAGATCGCGCGCATGGATGGCGCCTTTCTCGCCTCGTGCCTGGTGCACGTGACGCCGAACTTCGGCGTGCTGGCGGCGGCCGACGACCCCGCGCACAAGGTCGACATGCAGCCCGAGCACATGGACCGCATCCTGGCCGTGGCGCGCCAGCACTACGACTACATCGTGCTCGACGTGGGGCGCCAGATCGATGCGCTGTCGCTGCGCGCGCTCGACAACGCCGACGCCATCTATCCGGTGCTGCAACTGGCCCTGCCCGACATCCGCGACGGCCGGCGCCTGCTCGACATCTTTCGCTCGCTCGGCTATCCGGGCGAGCGCCTGCGCCTGATCGTCAACCGCTATGAAAAGGGCGGGCGCCTGCGCCTGGCGGACCTGGAGCAGGCGCTGGGCGCGGAAGTGGTGCACACGGTGCCCAACGATTACATCGCCGCCACCGATTCCGTCAACCAGGGCATTCCGCTGCTGCAGCTATCGCGTACCAGCGCCGTGGCGCGCAGCCTGGCCGAGCTGGTGGAGCTGGTGACGGCGCGCCGCGTGACGGAAAGCCGCGGCCTGTTCGACCGCCTGTTCAGCCGCAGCGAGGCTTGACGGGGCGGCAGCTGAATTGTGTCAAGGCTCCCGCCGGGAGCCATCATGGGAGCCGAGATGACTTTACGCGAACGCCTGGCGGCGAATGAAACGGTGCGCCCCGCCACGAATGGACAAGGCGCGCTGGCGCTGCACGCCTACCAGGAACTGAAAAAGACCATGCACCAGACGATACTCGACCGTATCGACCTGGAGCGGTTAAAGCGCCTGACGGCGGAGCAGTTCAAGCACGAGTTGGCGCTGCTGGTGCAGCGCGTGATCGAGGAAGAGCGCATCGTGCTGAACCAGCACGAGCGGCATAGCCTGGTGCTCGATATCCAGCACGAGATGCTGGGCTTTGGCCCGCTCGAACCCTTGCTGGCCGACGCCAGCGTGTCCGACATCCTCGTCAATACCTGCGACAAGGTGTATGTCGAGCGGGGTGGGCGGCTGCAGCTGACGGACGTGACGTTCCACGACAATGCGCACCTGATGAAGATCATCGAAAAGATCGTCTCGCGCGTGGGACGGCGCGTCGATGAATCGAGCCCGATGGTCGACGCGCGCCTGCCGGACGGATCGCGCGTGAATGCCATCATTCCGCCGCTGGCCGTCGATGGCCCGATATTGTCGATCCGGCGCTTCGCCGTGCAGCCTTTGAGCATCGCCAACCTGCTCGACTACAAGAGCCTGACGCCGCCCATGGTGCAGGTTCTGCAGGCGCTGGGCCAGGCCAAGGTCAACATCCTGATCTCGGGCGGCACGGGCAGCGGCAAGACGACCCTGCTCAACGTGCTGTCCGGCTTCATTCCCGGCAGCGAACGCATCGTCACCATCGAGGATGCGGCCGAACTGGCGCTGCGCCAGCCGCACGTGGTGCGCCTGGAAACGCGCCCGCCGAACATCGAGGGCAAGGGCGAAGTGAGCCAGCGCGCGCTGGTGCGCAATGCGCTGCGCATGCGCCCCGACCGCATCATCCTGGGCGAGGTGCGCGGCGCCGAGGCGCTCGACATGCTGCAGGCGATGAACACGGGCCATGAAGGTTCGCTGGCGACCATCCACTCGAACACGGCGCGCGACGCGCTGGCGCGGCTGGAAAACATGGTCGGCATGGCCAGCGTGAACCTGACGCCACGCGCCACGCGCCAGCAGATCTGTTCGGCCGTGACGGTGGTGATGCAGGTGTCGCGCCTGACGGATGGCGCGCGCAAGCTGGTCAGCCTGCAGGAGGTGACGGGCATGGAAGGCGACATCATCGCCATGCATGAAATCTTCCGCTTCGAGCAGACGGGCGTCGATGCCGAGGGCAAGGTGCAGGGCCACTTCTGCGCCACGGGCGTGCGGCCCCGCTTCACGGAGCGCTTGCGCATGTTTGGCGCGCCCGTGCCTGATAGCGTGTTCGACCCCGACCGCATTTACGAGTAAGGGAGAGGGATCATGGACCTGGTGTTCTACGGCTTTGCCGTGCTGCTGTTTGCCGCCTGCATCCTGATGGTGGAAGGTGCCTGGCTGTGGTGGTCGGGCACGCACGGCAGCGCGGCGCGGCGCATCAACCGGCGCTTGCGGCTGATGGCGGCGCGCGGCGAGGCGGGCGGCGAGCGGGTCTCCATCCTCAAGCAGCGCCGCTATGCGCGTGCGCCCGGGCTGGAGCGCTTGCTGCGGCGCGCGCCGCGGGCGGCGCAGCTGGACCACCTGCTGTTGCAATCGGGCCTGTCCTGGTCGGTGGCGCAATTCCTCGGCGTCACGGGTGCCCTGTTGCTGGCGGCCTTGCTGCTGCTGGCGGCCTGGTCCATGCCTTTTCCCGGTGCCTTGCTGCTGCTGGCCAGCGCCATGAGCGGACCGTGCCTGTTCGTGCTGCGCGCGCGCGCGGCGCGGCTGAAAAAGATCGAGGCGCAACTGCCGGAAGCGGCCGATTTCCTGGCCCGCGCGCTGCGCGCCGGGCACTCGTTTTCGAATGTGCTGCAGATGGTGGGCGATGAACTCAATGAACCGATCAGCGGCGAATTCAAAATGGCGCACGAGGAAATCAATTACGGCGTGCCGATGAACGAGGCGCTGCAAAACCTGGCCGCGCGCATTCCGCTGACGGACTTGCGCTACCTCGTCATCGCCGTGCTGGTGCAGCGCGAATCGGGGGGGAACTTGGCCGAAGTGCTGGTCAGCATCGCGCGCATCATCCGCGCCCGTTTGAAACTGCTGGGGCAGGTGCGCGTGCTGTCGGCCGAGGGGCGCATGTCGGCCTGGGTGCTGGGACTGATGCCGGTGGTGATGATCGGCGTCATGGCGCTGGTCAACCCGCAATACATCCGCCTGCTGTGGACCGATCCCAGCGGCATCAAATTGCTGTGGTACGCGGCCGGCATGGTGGCCTTGGGTGTCGTCTGGATGCGCAATGTGATCCGCATCCGTATCTAACGTGGAGAAAACGCCATGACTGGCCCGCAACTGCTGTTCCTGTTGATCGTCTTTGCCGTGGTGGTGGCACTGGCCCTGCTGGCGTGGCTGATCTTCTTTCCCGGCACCTTGCGCCAGCGCCTGTTCGGCGCCACGGCGCCTGCGACCAGCGATGCGGTGGCCGACTCTGGCTGGGTGGAGCGCGTGGCGCGCGTGGCGCAGCCGTTCAGCAAGCTGTCGCTGCCGGAAGAGGGCTGGGAGCGCTCGCCGCTGCGCACGCGCTTCATGAATGCGGGCTGGCGGCAAGCGAGCGCGCCCGCCCTGTACTTCGCGGCGAAAACCGTGCTGGCCCTGCTGTTTCCCACCGTGCTGGGGCTGTACGCGGCCAGCGCCATGGCGGCACAGCTGCGCAGCGTGCTGCTGTTGCTGCTGTGCGTCAGCGCCACCATCGGCTATTACCTGCCGAACCTGGTGCTGGCCAGCACGGCCAAGCGGCGCCAGCGCGACATCTTTGAAAATATCCCCGATGCGCTCGACTTGCTGACCGTGTGCGTGGAAGCGGGCCTGAGCCTGGAGCGCGCGCTGGTCAAGGTATCGGGTGAGATCCACATCAAAAGCGTGGTGCTGGCGCAGGAATTGCAACTGGTGCTGATGGAAATGCGCGCCGGCTTTTCCAAGGAAAAGGCGCTGCGCAACCTGGCCCTGCGCAGCGGCGTGGAAGATGTCGACACCCTGGTCGCCATGCTGATTCAATCGGAACGTTTCGGCACCAGCATGGGCGATTCATTGCGCGTGCATTCGGAAAACCTGCGCGGCAAGCGCAGCCTGCTGGCCGAGGAGGCGGCGGCGAAGATCGCGTTAAAACTGCTGTTCCCGCTGATCTTTTGCGTCTTTCCCACCCTGATGCTGGTGCTCATGGGGCCGGCCGTGATCGAAGTCTATCGCGTGCTCGTGCCGGCCATGGCCAGCCGCTGAAAGGAGTCACCATGCGCTTGACGCTCTCCCGCCTGGCCGCCGCCTGTGCCTGCCTTGGACTGGCCGCCTGTACCACGCAACTGGCCCAGGCACCGGTGCCGGCGTGGCCTGACGCCGATGCCGCCTATGTCGCGGGGCGCCAGCATTTCGAGCGGGGCGACCTGCCCGCCGCGCAGGCGGCCTATGAACAGGCGCTGCGCCATGCGCCGCGCCACGTGAATGCGCGCAACGGCCTGGCCGTGCTGCATGCGCAGCGGGGCGAGCACGCCGCCGCCATCGCCCAGTGGCAGGCACTGACGCAGGAAACGGGTATGGCGCTGCCGCAGCAGGCCTATCTGTTCAGCAATCTGGGCCATGCCTATTATCTGAGCGGGCGCGACGCGCAAGCGTTGACTGCGCTGGAACAGGCGTGCCTGCTCGATCCGTTCAATGCGCTGGCCTGGCAGCATCTGGCGCAGGTGCTGGAGCGCCTGGGACAGCACGAGCGCGCCGCCCTCATGCGGCGCCAGGCGCTGAGCCTGCAGGAACATGACTTGCGGCGCGACCTGGCGGTCTTGCGCGGCGAGGCGGCGCCGAAGGTTGTGCCCGTGCCCGCGCCGCTGCCGGAGGCGCCCGCCATGGCGCGCGTGGAGATCACGCAGAGCGATGGCATGGCCCAGCTGCAGCGTGTGCCAGCGACGGCGACGGCGCGCAGCGTACCCGCCGCAGTGCCCGAGCGGCCCATGCCGGCGGCGGTCGCGCCGCGCCCGCGCCTGGAAATTGTGAATGGCAACGGCGTGCCGGGCATGGCCGCCGCGCTGGCGCGCAGCCTGGCCGTCGCTCCCGTGCAAGTGGTGCGCCTGGCCAATGAAACCAGCTTCCAGGTGGCGCGCACGCGCGTCGAATACCGGCCCGCGCAAGAGCAGGCGGCGCGTCAGCTAGCCCGCCAGCTTGGGACGCAGGTGCAGACCCAGGCCGCCGACTGCCCGGCCAGCGAGCTGCGCCTGGTACTGGGGCGCGACCTGAGCGATCCGGCCATGCTGCACCGCTATTATCTGCAGCAGTTGCAACTGGCGCGCCAGGCACTGGCGCGGCTCGGTTAAAACGCCGCTGTGGAGGCAAAAAAAACGGCGCCCATGAGGCGCCGCGTGTTTTGCATGCTGCTGATTACTTCGACTGGCGCCGGCGCGTGAACGCCAGGGCCGCCAGTCCCGTGCCCAACAGGAACAGCGTGCCTGGCTCAGGGACGACCAGGGGATCGATGACGACGATATCGGTGCGCGTGGACTTGGAGAAATTCAAGGTATAGCTGCCGGCGGGCATGGCGAAATTCGAGGTCAGGGAAAACATCGCAAAGCCATTCGTGAAGGCGCGCCCGGTGGCCGGGTCGTTGGTGCCGGCCGTCATGTTCAGGCTGAACGGGTCGAGGCTGCCGGCGCCATGGTTGCCGTTGATATCGCTGCCATTGTTCGGGTTGCCGTCGGGAGCGAACTGGAAGATCACGCCATCGACGTTCGCGTTCGACAGGCAGCCGGCGGGGCTGGCGGCATTGCACGAGATATTGAAGATATCCATGATCGACACGTTCGACTTGTCGCCCATGGTCGTCACGCTGGTGCGCAAGTCGCGCCGTCCCATGAAGCTGAAGGTGATGAAGCCGGCGCTCGACAGGGTCAGATTGATGGAACCGGTGAGCGTGTCGCCGGCCGTGGCCGTGGCGGCACCGACCGTGTTGCGCTGTGCTTCCGCAACAGCGCTCACGGTGGAGCCGGTGGCCGTGAGCATATTGCCGAAGGAGTGCGCATCGCCGCGCGCGAATTCCAGGGTGGAGCTGGGACTGGGTGCGTAGCGGTTTTGCGGCAAGCCGCTGCAGCCGCTCCCCGAACACACTTGCAGCACGTCGGCGTTGGCGGCCGGCCCCGTATTGACGGCGCGCGGATTGACGGCCGCGCCACCTTCGAAGAAGGCGCTGTCGCTGGCATTGCGGTTGGCGCCGGCCAGCGACAAGCTGCCGGCACTGGTGGTGATGCGGAAATTGTTCAACTCATTGACGGCCAGGCCGTACGCGCCGGCCTGCGCCTGGCCGCTGGCCAGCAGGCTTGCCGCCGCCAGTGCGCCTAGCCAGCCCAGGGTCTTGCTTCGTGTGTGATCGACGTTCATCGCAGCCTCTTATCGTAGTCAGTCTCGGAAAATCCGGGGGACAAAGAATCCAGAATGACTTGCCTGGATTCATCTCGTAGACAGGGATAAGCAGCTTGCGTGCCATATAAAAAAAGCTTATTTAATCAAATACTTGCCTAAAGCGGGCTGAGCTGGAAGAGGTCAACTGTAAGAAAGGCCGACGCCGCTTGGCGGGCGGCGTCGGCCAGCCTCAGGTACCACGGTGATAGCCCAGGTGGCCACCCGAATTGCTTGCGCAACCGCAACCGATGCGCGCCACTTCCTCGCCTTCCGTCAATTTCCAGTTGGTAATGGTCGTGTGCTGCCAATCGATGTCGCTTTTCTTGACAGGTTTGACCGTCAAGGTGCGTTGCGCCACATCCGTGTATTCCATCAGCTCTTCGTCGTCGGCGATGTCGAAATGGCGGTGGATCAGGGAAATGCCGAAGCGGTCGAGTGCGCCATAGCGCTGCAGCACGTCGCGCAATTCACGAAAGCAGGCCAGATCCGCGGGCAGCAGCGGGTCGACGGCGGAAATATCGGCAACGGGTTGCCATTGCATGGCATGGATGTTCAGGCTGTGCATGATAGGCTCCTGTGCCCCGTGATGAGTGGCCCAGGCTGCCGGAGGGGCGCCGGCACGCCTGGCGAAATACCCATCGTGGCCGCAAAGCCGGTGCGGCGCTTGCGCCAGATCAAAGGTGCGGCACATCGCGCCACGCCCGGTAAAATAGGCCATGGCAAACAAAACTCCCACTTTCCCCGGCGCACGCACGGGCCGCGGCCAGGTCCTGGCCGTGCTGCTGTCGAACCGCGACCAGTCCGGCGCCGAACCGCTGCAAGGCCGCGTCTCCCTGGCCGCCATCGTGAAAGCGCTGAAACGCAAGTACCACTGGCCCATCGAGACGCACAGTTTCCCCGCGAATACGCAGGATGGCCGCGCCAGTTGGGCAACGGTATATAGCTTGCCGGAAAAGGTGATCGAGGCCGCGCTGGAGGCCGGCGGCCGTGAGTGGCTGGAGAGCCGGGCAGTGGCCGGGCGGCGGTGATGAACGCGCCGCTTTGCGTTATTCCAGTCGGAAGCCGACCTTCAGCGTGACCTGGAAGTGCGCCACCTTGCCATCGACGATATGGCCGCGCGATTCCGTCACTTCATACCAGTCCATATGCTTGACCGTCAGCGCCGCCTTGGCAATGGCATCGCGTATCGCCTGATCGCTGCTCTCGGTCGATGTGCCGACCAGCTCGATCAGCTTGTAAGTGTGTGCGGACATGATGTTTCCCCAGTAGGCAAGCCAGACATCGGGAGCCTGCTTTGCGCAGGCATGTGCTCATCTTGCGCCTAAACGTGCTGATAGTCATTGCGCGGTGCAGCAATGCGATTGCGAATCTGGCGAAGGCTGCCATCATGCTGGCAACATTGCTGTCGGTTAAAACCGGGACTTCAGTTGGTCTTGTCGGCGTGTGGGTGGAGATAGTCCGCGTTGCGTCCCACGCTATGCGCTCACTTCGGGTCGCGATGAGCGTCAATGGCGCCAGGAGCATCCTGCAGGCGCCTGGGAAGAAAAAAGGTTAGCTACACAACTAAATTGGTAGTCGTTTGAAGGCACCCTTCGTGAACTTCGATGCATTCAGCCCGGCTTTGATCTCTGAAAAAGGCGGGTCTCCGCAAGGACGGTGCACACGAAACACCCCGCTCTCCACCAATTGCGACAATGTTGCCGCAGGCTCCAGTCGAGTATGCTTGTAGGCGATGTGACTGCGATGCTCTACGAAAGGATGGCTTCCGACCTGAAGCTCACAAGTTGCATCGAACGGGACGTTCGGATAGGTCGAACAAACGCATACCAGCGCACACATGTTGTCAGGATAGCCATTGATGAGCGCCGGGTCATTTAGTACTATAAATAAATGAAACATACCACCAGGACCAGATGGTATGAGGAGTGTTTCCTTGGCTCGCGGTAACCAACCGGACATCATGCCGCCGATATAAAAGCGGCGTTGATCGCCTGCTGCTCGCGCAATTGTTTTTTCAGTAACCGTGTCTGTTCATTATTAAATTTAAGTACTTCGAACAATTTTTCTAACGTGATGGGTACTGATGAGCCTTCAGGATCTTCCCACTCAGGGCAAATTTTGTGAGTGAGGTCGCGAATCTGATATTTGCTCAAGTGACCAAAATCTTTCCAAGTTTCTGCGAGAACTTCAAACTCGGCTTCAGATAATTCCAGAAGGTCTTGCTCTGGTGAGCGAATCCGACTTCCGTCACGCAAAGCCACAGCATGATCCTCACGATCCGCGATCCACGCATCCCACCCATTATCTTCAGATGAGGACATTCCGTTAATGCGATTCAATGTTTGAGACAGAACAGGTCCGTGATCCATAGAAACAAGCTTGTCGCCAATGATCGGATCGCCGTACATCTCATATGAGCGCCGCTCTGCTAGATAAAGCAACTTCATCAGCTTAAGTACAGGAAGGCGGCCTTGGGCTTGAAATAGGAAGTAAGCGGCAACCTGCGCGGCTTTCTTTTCGGAATATAAGTTTGGCATAATTTTGAGCCTCCATCGCATCAATTTTGAGCAATTTGGATAGCTATTCGAGATCAATCTACGCACAAAGTACATCGCTGTCAACATATTGCCGTGCATGATGCTCTGGCCCATGCAACATGTGCGGAAAGTGGATGAAATCAGTTTAACTGTATAAATGTACAGTAGTTTTGATAATTGTCAAACGAAATCGATAAGCGCCAGCGTATCGGCTGGATGGTTTTGCCGCTAGACGGCGAGGTCGGCCAACGTGCTTCTGTATGTCGTTATGCGGCAAAAAGGGTTCCACCTTGCACCAGCCTGGAAACCACACTGATTTATGCCTATCTTTGCCGGGAACGTCGACAAGAAGCCACGCTGGAAAGTAGTACGTGAGGTGTGATTGCTTGTAATCAAGAGAGGCGCAACTATAAGTTGGCGTTGTCACTTGCTTGCTACTGATCCAAAAGAAAAGGGCTTACATTTCTGTAAGCCCTTGATATTCTGGTGCCGACTGCCGGTTTCGAACTGGCCACCTGATGATTACAAATCAACTGCTCTACCAAATGAGCTAAGTCGGCAAAAACTGTGCGTTGCGAATTATACGCTATTTAATGCGTGTCAGGGTCGGGCGGCCGCCTTTTTTTGGTGGCTCGTCGTCGCCGGGCGTGGCGTTGTCGCGTTGTTCGGGGGAACTGGTCGGCACGGACGACAGGGTCGGGGCGCTGGAGACCGGGGCCAGCGCTGGCGGCGGCAGGTCGGCCGAGGCCGGGCTGTCCGTCGGTTGCGCGTCCGGATCATCGTTGCCCAGCACGGGCTCGAAAGCCATGCCCTGGCCGTTTTCGTTGGCGTAGATGGCCATCACGTTGTCGACCGGTACGTAGATTTCGCGCGAGACGCCGCCAAAGCGGGCGTGGAAGCGGACGGCGTCGTTGTCCATCTTCAGGCCGCTGGTGGCGCCGAAGCTGATGTTGAGCACGATTTCGCCCTTTTTCACGTATTCCATCGGTACCGTGGTGCGCGAATCGACTTTGACCGCGAGATAAGGCGTGTAGCCGCTATCGGTGCACCACTCATAGATGGCGCGCAGCATATAAGGTTTGGTTGAGATTTCAGACATGGTAGGCACTGTGAGGCGGGAGCGCCCCCATCAAGCATGAGGCGGGCGCACCGGTAGTTCAAAAGACTGGGACAGCGCAAAAAACAACTTTAACACATGGCCCAAGATGTCCCGGCAAGCGTGGCTTGCCGGGCCTATCTTTTAGCGGCGCATCACTTTCTCGGATGGCGTCAGCGCTTCGATGTACGCAGGACGCGAGAAGATGCGTTCGGCGTATTTCATCAGCGGCGCGGCCGTCTTCGACAGTTCGATGCCGTAGTGGTCCAGGCGCCACAGCAGCGGCGCGACAGCCACGTCGAGCATCGAGAATTCGTCGCCCAGCATGTACTTGTTTTTCAGGAACAGCGGCGCCAGGGTCGTCAGGCGGTCGCGGATTTCCGCGCGTGCCTTGTCGTGGGCCTTGTCGTTGCTCTTGGCGCGTTCGCTTTCCAGCACGTGCACGTGCACGAACAGTTCTTTTTCGAAATTGAACAGCATCAGGCGCGCGCGGGCACGCATCAGCGGATCGGCCGGCATCAGTTGCGGATGCGGGAAGCGCTCATCGATGTACTCGTTGATGATGTTCGATTCATACAGGATCAGTTCGCGCTCGACCAGGATAGGCACCTGGCCATACGGGTTCATGGTCGAGATGTCTTCCGGTTTGTTGAACAGGTCGACGTCGCGCACTTCGAAGTCCATGCCTTTTTCAAACAGGACCAGGCGGCAGCGTTGCGAAAATGGGCAGGTTGTACCCGAATAGAGAACCATCATTTTTTATAGTTCCTTAGAAACAAAGGGGGTGAAGCCGCGAACGGCTCACCCCAGGTCGCTTGTCCACTCATGCGGACAACGCAGAAACAGGCATAAACCGGCCTATGGCCGGCGCCTCACTTATTTGACTTCCTTCCAGAACGACGCGTTAAGGCGCCATGCCAGCAGAGCAAAGACCGACAGGAACAGCAGCACCCACACGCCCAGGCGTTTGCGTGTTTGCTGTGCCGGTTCGGCCATCCACTCCATGTAGCCGACCAGGTCGGCCACCGCATTGTCATACTCGATCTTGTTCAACGTGCCGGGCTTGACCTGCTCGAAGCCGGCAAATTTGTGGATCTTCTTGCTGGGCTCGTGGGGATCCGTCTCTTCCACGAACTTGGCAGTCTGGATACCTTGCAATTCCCATAATACATGCGGCATGGCAACATTCGGCACGACCATGTTGTTCCAGCCGGTCGGCCGAGTGTCGTCTTTATAGAACGTACGCAGGTAAGTATACAGGTAGTCGCCGCCAGTGCCAGCGGAAGATGATTTCGCACGCGAAATTACCGACAAATCCGGCGGTACGACGCCAAAGAAGGCCTTGGCGTCCTGCGGTGCCAGGCTGGTCGTCATCAAGTCACCGACTTTATCGCCTGAGAACAACAGATTCTGCTTGATCTGGTCTTCCGTCAAACCCAGGTCGCGCAGGCGGTTGTAGCGCATCGACACGGCGGCGTGGCAATTCAAGCAATAGTTGACGAACAATTTGGCGCCGTGTTGCAGCGCCGCCATGTTGGTCTGGCGGTCAGGTGCCTTGTCCAGCGGAAAGCCGCCTTCGCTGGCGAGAGCCATGGCGGGCACGAGTGCCAGGATGGCGAGCAGTTTTTTTGCAATCTTCATATGATGTATGTCCTTTGAGCGTGGCGTGAGAGCGGCTTAGTGCGGGTGAAACGTCACACGCGACGGCACGGTCTTGAACTTGCCCATGGCACTCCACCATGGCATCAGCAGGAAGAAGCTGAAGTAAATCAGGGTGCACACTTGCGACACGATGGTTTTCGCATCCGTTGGCGCCTGGGTACCGAGGTAGCCCAGGATCAGGAACGACAGGCCGAAGATGGCGTACACATATTTGTGCCAGCTTGGACGGTAGCGGATCGATTTCACGGGCGAATGGTCGAGCCATGGCAGGAAGGCCAGGATCACGACGGAACCGCCGAAGAACACCACGCCCCAGAATTTCGCATCGAGCACCTGCGGCAGCATGCCGATGATGGCGACGATGGCGATGCCGGCGATGGCCGACTTGACGGTCGTCGACAGGCGCGACTTGAGCCAGATGAACACCACGTAGGCCGCCACGGCACCCATCAGCACGTACATGAAGTCGGCCGTGGTGGCACGCAGCACCGAGTAGAACGGCGTGAAGTACCAGGTTGGCGCGATGTGCAGCGGGGTCTTCAGCGAATCGCCGGGCAGGAAGTTGTTGTATTCCAGGAAGTAACCGCCCATTTCCGGCGCGAAGAACACGACGGCGCTGAAAATCACGAGGAAGATCGATACGCCGAACAGGTCGTGCACGGTGTAGTACGGATGCGAAGGGATCGAATCGACCGGGTGGCCGTCGGCGCCCAGGTTTTCCTTCACTTCGATGCCGTCCGGATTGCTCGAACCGACTTCATGCAGGGCGATCAAGTGCGCTGCAACCAAGCCCAGCAGTACCAGCGGGATGGCGATCACGTGGAAGGCGAAGAAGCGGTTCAGGGTCGCGTCGGAAACAACGTAGTCGCCGCGGATCCACAACGACAGGTCAGGGCCGATGAACGGGATGGCGCCAAACAGGTTGACGATCACTTGCGCGCCCCAGTACGACATCTGGCCCCATGGCAGCAGGTAGCCGAAGAACGCTTCGGCCATCAGGCACAGGAAGATGGCGAAACCGAACAGCCAGATCAGCTCACGCGGCTTGCGGTACGAACCGTACAGCAGGGCGCGCGTCATGTGCAGGTAGACGATGATGAAGAAGGCCGAGGCGCCCGTCGAGTGCATGTAGCGCACCAGCCAGCCCCACGGTACTTCGCGCATGATGTACTCGACGGAATTGAAGGCCAGGGCCGCATCCGGTTTGTAATGCATGGTCAGGAAGATGCCGGTGACGATCTGCAAGACCAGCACCAGCATGGCCAGCGAGCCGAAGATGTACCAGAAATTGAAGTTTTTCGGGGCGTAGTATTTGCCCCATTGGTCGTTCCACAGCTTGGTCAGGGGAAAGCGGTCATCGACCCAGCCCAGCGCTTTTTCGGCGACGGGAGCGTCTGCCGGGAACTTCGTTTCTTTGAAAGCAGCCATGATCAAGCCTCGCCTTTCTCGTCTTTACCTATCAGCAATTTGGTGTCGCTCAGGTACATATGGCGCGGCACTTGCAGGTTGTCCGGCGCCGGCTTGTTCTTGAACACGCGGCCTGCCATGTCGAAGGTGGAGCCGTGGCAAGGGCACAGGAAGCCGCCTTCCCAGTCATCGGGCAGCGACGGTTGCGGGCCGGGGGCAAATTTCGAGGAAGGGGAGCAGCCCAGATGGGTGCAGATGCCGACGGCGACGAGAATTTCAGGCTTGATCGAGCGTGCCTCGTTCATGCAGTATTCAGGCGTGAATTCGGCGGGGTTGCGTTGCGAATTGGCATCGGCGACTTTGCCATCGGTCTTTTTCAGGGACGCGATCATTTCCGGCGTGCGCTTCAGGATCCAGACCGGCTTGCCGCGCCATTCGACGGTGCGCATTTCGCCGGGTTGCAAGGTGGTGATGTCTACTTCGACCGGCGCGCCAGCCGCTTTCGCGCGCTCCGACGGCTGGAAGGTGCTTACCAAGGCTCCCGCGGTTGCCAATCCAACTACACTGCCCGCCGCGCACGTGGCGACGAGCAAGCCGCGACGGCCTGAATCGACCTGCTTTTCGTTACTCATGCAAACCCCAATCAGTCAAAATGCGAATCTTTATTATGAGTGGCAGCCGCGAAAAACCCGTCGCCGAAGCTCTTTCCCACTGATTGCCGCAACCCGCGTCTTTGCGCGGTAAAGTGGCAACATCCCTGCGGAACTTCGGCCAATGGCGCAGCCCGTGCCAGTTTCTTGTTGATTATCCGGAAGTGAAAAATCCACTTCTGGCAACCGCAAATTATAAGTGAAGCAAACAACGAATAGAACAAAAACGTTGCTTGTACCATAATTTATATACTTTTGCAGGAGGTGGCTAGTTCTTTCGAACTAGATGCGTCGGCTGTGCACGAATTGGTCTCGCCGACAACCACAAGTTGGTGGCACTGGGAATCAATAGTATGATCGGCATGTTTTTTATACATATCCGAAGGAGAAATTCATGGCAATGATGAAAGAATTTAAAGAATTTGCAATGAAAGGCAACGTCGTCGATCTGGCGGTCGGTGTCATCATCGGCGGCGCCTTCGGCAAGATTGTCGATTCCCTGGTGCAAGACGTGATCATGCCGCCCATCGGCCGCATTTTCGGCGGCCTCGATTTCGCCAATTACTACCTGCCCCTGAACGGGCAAGCCACGACGATGACCCTGGTGGAAGCGAAAAAGGCGGGCGCCGTGCTGGCCTACGGTAACTTTCTGACCATTTTGCTCAACTTTATCATTCTTGCCTTCATCATCTTCCAGATGGTGCGCCTGATGAACAAGGCCCGCCGCAGCGAACCGGTCGCGCCGGCACCGGCGCCGGCCACGCCGGAAGACATCGTGCTGCTGCGCGAAATCCGCGACTCCCTGCAGCAGAACGCACGCAACAGCAACAATCTGGCAAAATAAGTCGTTCCGGCACCGGCCGGCTGACCTGGGCAGAGAACTATGCGACGATTCTGGTTATTGTTTGCGCAAACCGTGACGATCGCGTTGGCGCTGTACTTTGTGTACGGCGCGCTGCGCCCGGCCAGCCGGGTACAGCAACTGGGCTCTCCCGCCAAGCCGGTGCCCGTGGTGGAAACGGCGTCGAGCAGCCTGGCGCCCGGTTCCTACCGCGACGCGGCGGCGCGCGCCATGCCCGCCGTCGTCAACATCCTCACCCTGCAAGTGCCTAAGCGCGGCGCCCATCCGCTGGCGCGCGATCCCTTCTTCAAACGTTTCTTCGGCGACCGCGACCCGGACGGGGAGGATGGCGAGGACTTGAAAAACAGCCTCGGCTCGGGCGTCATCGTCAGCCATGAAGGCTATGTGCTGACCAACAACCATGTGGTCGAAGGCGCCGACGAAATCGAAGTGGTGCTCACCGATGGCCGCAAGGCGCCGGCCAAGGTGGTGGGCCTGGACCCGGAAACGGACCTGGCCGTCATCAAGATCAACCTCGACAAGCTGCCCGTCATCGTGCTGGGCCAGTCGGAACTGGCGCGCGTGGGCGATGTGGTGCTGGCCATCGGCAACCCGTTCGGCGTGGGCCAGACGGTGACCATGGGCATCATCTCCGCCCTGGGCCGCAACAACCTGCACATCAACAGCTTTGAAAACTTCATCCAGACGGATGCGGCCATCAACTTCGGCAACTCGGGCGGCGCCCTGGTCGATACGCGCGGCAACTTGATCGGCATCAATACGGCGATTTACTCGCAAAGCGGCGGTTCCGTCGGCATCGGCTTCGCCATTCCCGTCTCGACGGCCAAGACGGTGATGGAAGCCATTATCAAGGACGGCCACGTGGTGCGCGGCTGGATCGGCGTGGAAACGCAGGACATCACGCCCGAGCTGGCGCAAAGCTTCAACCTGCAGCGCACCAGCGGCGCCATCATCGCCGGCGTGGTGCGCAACGGCCCGGCCGACAAGGCGGGCATCGTGCCCGGCGACATCCTGCTGACGGTGGAAGGCAAGCCCGTCGGCGACACGACGGAAATGCTGAACCTGATCGCCCAACTGCCGCCCGGCGGAAAAGCTAAAATGACGGTGCTGCGCAAGAATCGCGAAGCGGCGCTCGACGTGCTGGTGGGCAAGCGCCCCCTCCCGAAAGAGCTTTCCAAATAGTTGCTGATCGGAATTTGACACATGCATGTGCGTGATTTGACCCAATTTTTACGTGAACTGAGCGACAACAACAACCGTCCCTGGTTTGTCATGAACAAGCCCCGCTACGACATCCTGCGCGAGGAATTCCTCGCCTTGGTGACTTCACTCATTGCTGAACTCGGCAAGTTCGATCCGGCCGTGAAGTACTGCAATCCGAAGAAGGCCTTGTTCCGCATCAACCGCGACGTGCGTTTCGCGCATGACAAGAGCCCGTATAAAACGCGTTTTTCGGCCGCCATCGCGCCGAACGACATGCGCCGCCCCAGCAAGGCGGGCGGTCCCACGTATTATCTGCAGATCGATGGCCAGGGACATTTACTGTTCGGGGCCGGCGAATACATGCCGCCGCCGGGTCGCCTGAAGGCGCTGCGCGAGCATATGCTCAACGACGCGCCAGGTTTTTCCAAAGTGCTGAAAAATAAGCGTTTAAAGGCCCGTTTTGGCACCATCCAGAACGAGGGCAAGTTGCAGCGCCCGCCCAAGGGGTTTGACGCGGATGCTGAACATATCGAATTCATCAAGCTGAAGAGTTTTTTTGTCTGGACCGAAATACCGCTGCCCGTCAACGAACCGGAAAAACTGCTGCCGACCCTGGCGGAAGGCTTGCAGGATGCGTGGCCGCTGGTCGAGTGGATGCGCGGCGCGAAAGAGCCGGAGGAAGTCACCGAGTAATTGCTGAAGGAGCAGATGATGGCACTGGAGCACGCAAGTTCAGGGCAGGTGATCGAGGTGCTGCGCAGGGACGGCGACGACCTGTCGCAGTTTTCCGCTATTGCGCTGGCCAAAACGGATGAACTGGAATTGATCCGTATGTGCATGCCCAAGGGCAAGACCATGCCCGAGCATCATGTGCTCGGTGAAATCACCCTGCTGTGCCTGCAAGGGCAGGTGGCGGTGCAAGCGCATGGCGGCGTGCACCTGCTGGGGCCGGGGCAGATGCTGTATCTGCACGGCGGCCAGGCGCACGCGCTGGAAGCGCGCGAAGACAGTTTATTGCTGCTGACGATCTTGATGGCCAAGGCGGGGCGCTAGGCTCCGCCCGCTTTATTCTCAGGCCGCCTCGGCGCGCGGATCGCGCGACAGCAGTTGCTGCACCATCACGTGCGGCAAATCGCCATCGAACAGCACGCCGGCCACCGCGTTGGTGATCGGCATGTCGACGCCCATGCGGCGCGCCAGTTCGCGCACAGCCTTGGCGCACGGCACACCTTCGGCCACGTGACCGAGTTCGGCCACGATGGTGGCCAGCGCCTTGCCTTGTGCCAGGCCCAGGCCGACCCGGCGGTTGCGCGACAGGTCGCCCGTGCAGGTCAAAATCAGGTCGCCCATGCCCGTCAGCCCCATGAACGTTTCCGTTTGGCCACCCAGGGCCGTGCCCAGGCGCGTGATTTCCGCCAGGCCACGCGTGATCAGCGCGGCGCGCGCATTCAAGCCCAGGCCCAGGCCGTCGGCCACGCCGGTGGCGATCGCCAGCACATTCTTGACGGCGCCGCCCACTTCCACGCCCACCAGGTCTTCGCTCGCATACACGCGGATGGTGCCGCCATGCAAGGCCGAGACCACGGCGCCGCGTAAGGCGGCGCTGTGCGAGGCGATGGTCAGCGCGCACGGCAGGCCGCGCGCCACTTCCTGCGCGAACGAGGGGCCGGACAGGGCGCCGCCGGGGATCTTGTCGCCCAGCACTTCCTGCACGATCTGGTGCGGCAGCAGGCCCGTGCCGCCTTCAAAGCCTTTACAGAGCCACACCAGGTTGCCGGTGGCCTTGTCTTTCAGTTGATGCAGCATCGGCCGCAGGCCCGCCACGGGGCAGGCGGCGATCAGGAGGCCCTGTTCCCCGCTGGCATGCGCGACGGCGGCGTCGAAATCGGCGCTGATGCGCAGTTGCGGCGGTAAGGTAAAACCGGGCAAATAACTGTTTTCGCCGCTGGCGGCCATGGCGGCCATGGCCTCGCCATTGCGGCCCCACAGCAGCACGTCGTGGCGGCCGGCCAGGGCCATGGCCACGGCCGTGCCCCAAGCGCCGGCACCCAGGATGGTGATCTTGCGAACGGCGGGAATACTATCGGGAGTGACTTCAGGGGAAACTTGCATGCAACCTCAACGGGGCAGGGGAAACGGGCGCGGTGCTTACAAGCCCCACACTTCGCTGGTCTTGACGTAGCCGCTCTGGCCATCCTTGTGGCGCACCTTGACCCAGCCGGAACTCGGCTGCTCGCTCATTTCCAGCAGCACGCCCTTGTCGACGAGGAGGATGGCGGAGGCGGTGTCATCGGGGCTGGCGCGAACCTTGAGGTTCGCGGCACGCGCCACGACGTTGCGCTTGGCCGACAGGCCCTTGGCTTCCGTCCAGGCCATTTCGCCGCTGGCGTCGCGGACCTTGACCCATTCGCCATAGCTGAGCACGACTTCCAGCGGCATGCCGCGTGGCGCTACGTACAGCTTGCCGCCCTTGGAGGACGGCGCGTCATACAGGATCACGGGATTTGCTCCCACCGTTTTGAAATCGACGGCGTGGCTGGCGGCGGTGGCCAGCAGCAGCACGGCGCCGGCGACCCAGCGGAACTTGCTCAAGAGCGCACTTTTCAACATGATATTTTGAACCTTAACGAAACACGGCGGCCAGGCCGCCGTTTCTTACCTGCAGTATAGAACACTCACAAAACCGTCGCGAGCGGCAGTGCATTGTGGCCGAGAAGCGCAGCTGTGCTAGAGCACAGCGAGCATCGCAGGCCGCAATGCGCGCCGCGCAGCAGGTTTGGTGAGATGTTCTTAGTGCGTTTCGCTGGCTGCTGGCGCTGCGGCAGCGGCGTCAGCAATAGCTTGCAGACGTTGTTGGTAGAACACTTCGAAGTTGATCTCGGCCAGGTGCACTGGCGGGAAGCCGGCACGGGTGATCACGTCGGCGATGTTGGCGCGCAGGTAAGGGTAGATGATGTTCGGGCAGCCGATTCCCAGCAGCGGATCGAGTTGATCTGCAGGAATGTTGCGAGCTTCGAAGATACCGGCTTGCTTGCCTTCAACCAGGAAAGCGACTTTATCGCCGACTTTGGCGGTGACGGTGATGGTCACGGTGGCTTCGAAGATGCCGTCGGCCAGAGGCGCGGCGCCCACGTCCAGAGCGACTTCGATCGCTGGTGCTTCTTGTTCCAGGAAAATAGCTGGGGAATTTGGTTGTTCCAGCGACATGTCTTTCAGGTAGACGCGTTGGATTTGGAAGACTGGTTGCAGATTTTCGTCAGACATGGAACGCTTTCGTTGTAAGGGACAAGAACGGCACACCGTTCAAATATGGTACTTGCGGTATTCAAACCGCGCCGGGTAGGCGCGGCCAGATCAGGTGCGAGGGCAATTGTATCAAAACAATACGACAAAAAACCAAGCAATTTCTCGAACCCGCTTTATATCAGGCTGCCGTGCCATTTAACAAGGGGTCCAGCTTGCCGGCTTGATCGAGCGCATACAAATCGTCGAAACCACCCACGTGGGTATCGCCCACATAGATCTGCGGCACCGTGCGGCGGCCCGTGCGTTCCATCATCTTGATGCGCTCTTCCGGGTCGAGGTCAACGCGGATCTTTTGCACGGTCACGCCCTTGGCTTCCAACAGGCGCTCGGCGCGCACGCAATACGGGCACACGGCGGTGCTATACACAATTACGGGGACGGTCATGATGATTCCTTCTAGTTAAATGCCGGCTTACTTCGCCAGCGACAGGGTTTTCAAGGGCAAACCCTGCTTTTTCCATTCGTCGATACCGCCTTCCAGGCTCGTTGCCTCGGCGAAACCGGCTTTGCCCAGCAGGCCAACGGCCGTTGCCGAACGCGAACCTTTCTGGCAAACCACTACAATGGGGCGCGTTTTGAATTTTTCCAGCTCGCCCAGGCGTTTTGTCAGTTCCGGCAGCGGCATATTTTTTGCGTCAGGCAAGTGGCCCGTGGCGAACTCTTCCGCGCTGCGCACGTCGACAATGATGGTCTTGCCGCGGTTGATCAGCTGCGTGACTTCCAGTACGGTCGCGCGCTTGCCGCGCATCGACAGCAGTGGCCAGAGGAGGGCGCCGCCGGAAATAATGACGATGGCAAACAGAAAAATGTGGTCGATAATGAATTTCACGTAGGGTCCAATGGTTTAAGTCAATCCGCGCATTATAAAATAGAAGCTGGACGAGGTCTTTTTACGTTTTGCTTTTTTGATTTGAACCCCTTGAGAAGATAGAACTATGTACAAAATCGTTTTCATGCGTCACGGCGAGTCCACCTGGAACCTCGATAACCGCTTCACCGGCTGGACCGACGTCGATCTGACGGAAAAGGGCGTCAACGAAGCCAGGGCCGCCGGCCAGATCCTCAAGCAGGAAGGTTTTACGTTCGACGTGGCCTACACTTCCGTCCTGAAGCGCGCCATCCGCACCCTGTGGCTGGCGCTCGACGAGATGGACATGATGTATTTGCCCATCAAGAACGACTGGCGCTTGAACGAACGCCACTACGGCGCCCTGCAAGGCCTGGACAAGGGCGAGACGGCCGCCAAGTATGGCGACGAGCAAGTATTGGTGTGGCGCCGCAGCTACGACACGCCGCCGCCGCCGCTGGCGGAAGACGACGACCGCGCCTCGTTCAACGACCCGCGCTACGCCGGCTTGCCGAAAGCGGCTATCCCGCTGACCGAATGCCTGAAAGACACTGTGGCGCGCGTGATGCCGTCCTGGGATGAAGAAATCGCTCCGGCCATCCGCGCCGGCAAGAAAATCATCATTTCGGCCCACGGCAACAGCCTGCGCGCGCTGATCAAGATGCTCGATGGCATCAGCGACAGCGATATCGTCGGCCTGAACATCCCGAACGGCCAGCCGCTCGTGTATGAGCTGGACGCCGACCTGAAACCGATCCGTCATTACTACCTGGGCGACCCGGCAGCGATTGCGGCAGCGCAAGCGGCCGTGGCGAACCAAGGGAAGGCCAAGTAACTTGTTGTCTTTCTTCCGCGGCACAGCGATCGCCCCCTCTGCTGAACGACCCCTGCCGGCGTGGCGCGCCGGCGCCATGCTGTGCGCAGCGCTGCTGTTCTCCAGCGGTGCCGCACAGGGTGCCAAGCCCACCGAACGCAGCAAGCAGAAAGCGGCCGCGGAAGCACAACGTGCTGGATTGCAACAAAAGCTGACGGCGCTCAAGCGCGACATCAGCCGCACGGAAACTGCCAAGGATGACGCGGCCGATACCCTGGCCGAGTCGGAAGAGGCCATTTCCAACGCCAACCGTGCCTTGCGCGACCTGGCGCAGGAGCAAAGCGAGACGGGCGTGAAACTCAATGCGCTGGGGCAAGAGCACCGGCAACTGACGGCCACGGTCGACAAGCAGAAGGCGCAGCTGTCAAAGTTGCTGCGTGAACAATATGTCGCCGGTAACGAAGACCGCATCAAGCTGCTCCTGTCGGGCGACAATCCGAACCGCATCAACCGCGACTTGCAATTGATGGCGTATGTGTCGCAGGCGCAGGCGCGCCTGCTCGATGCCTTGCGCGCCAACTTGCTTGCCGTGGAGAAAAACCAGGCGGACGTGCAGAACGCCAAGGACGAGCTGGAAGAAATCGCGCAGGAAGAGCGCGACCAGAAGGCCCTGCTGGTACAGGAAAAGGCGCGCCGCGCCGCCTTGCTGACGAGCTTGTCGCAGCGCCTGGTGGCGCAGCGCAAGGAAGTGGGCAATGTCGAGCGCGACGAACAGCGCATGGGTAGCCTGGTCGATAAGCTGGCGAAACTGATCGAAGAGCAGGCCGCCGCCGCTGCGGCCGAAAAGAAACGCCAGCAATTGCTGGCCGAGCAGCGCGCCGCCGCGAAAGCGGCCGCCGACGCCAGGATCGCCGCGGAAAAACGCGAACGCTTGCTGGCCGCGCGCGCCAAGTCCGCCCAGGTGCAGGCCGAACGCGAACGCCTGGCGAAAGAGCAACAAAACAAATCGGGCAAGATCAAGCCGCAAACGCCGCCACCGCCGCCCGTGAAGCTGGAACCGATCGACGACGACGAGCCGCCGCAGGTGGCCAAGGTGACGCCCAAGCCCGAGCCCAAGCCGGAACCGGAGCCGGAACGCCCGAGCCTGGGCCCGGCCGCGCCGGCCGGCGCCTTTGCCAGCATGAAAGGGCAGCTGCGCGCCCCCGTGGCGGGCAAGATCGCCGCCCGCTTCGGCAGCAAGCGCGGTGACGGCCCCAGCTGGAAGGGCGTGTTCATCCGCACGGGCGAAGGCAGCGAAATCCACGCCATCGCCGGCGGCCGGGTCGTGTTTTCCGACTGGCTGCGCGGTTTCGGCAATTTGATCATCGTCGACCATGGCGGCCAGTACATGAGTATTTATGGCAATAACCAATCCTTGCTGAAACGCGTGGGCGACGCCGTCAAGGGCGGCGAGGCCATTGCCAGCGCGGGCAACAGCGGCGGCAACGAGGAATCAGGGCTATACTTTGAATTGCGTCATCAGGGCCGCGCCTTCGATCCAGCCACCTGGGTGAAGTTTTAAGTTCCCCAGCGAATTTGTAGATTGCGAAGAATACATGCGTATCAAAGTTAAAAGTATCGGCCTGATCGGTCTGGGCGTCATGGCAGGCATCGGCATGTCGCTGCAGTTCCCGGCCGTGGCGCAGAAAATCACGAATGCCCCGCTGCCGCTCGACGAGCTGCGCCAGTTGTCCGACGTCTTCGGCCTGATCAAGACCGATTACGTCGAGAAGGTGGAAGACAAGAAACTCTTGACGGAAGCCATTTCCGGCATGGTCTCGTCGCTCGATCCGCACTCCGTGTATCTCGACAAGAATGCCTTCAAGGAAATGCGCGAAAGCGTGCAAGGCAAGTTTGTCGGCATCGGCATCGAAGTGAGCATGGAAGACGGCTACGTGAAAGTCGTCTCGCCCATCGAGGACAGCCCGGCCGCCAAGGCCGGCATCCTGGCGGGCGACCTGATCACCCGCCTCGACAACATCCCGCTGAAGGGCTTGCAGCTGGAGGACGTCATCAAGAAGATGCGCGGCCAGCCCGGCAGCAAGCTGGTGCTGACGATGTCGCGCAAGGGCGAAAGCAAGCCGCTGGTGTTTCCCATCGTGCGCGAGGAAATCCGCGTGCAGAGCGTGAAGGCCAAGATGGTCGCGCCCGGCTATGCCTGGCTGCGCATCGCCCAGTTCCAGGAACCGACCGTCGATGACATGGTCAAAAAGATCAACGCGCTGTATGCGCAAGACCCCAAGCTCAAGGGCTTGGTGCTGGACTTGCGCAACGACCCCGGTGGCGTCGTGCCGGGCGCCATCGGCGTGGCGACGGCATTTCTGCCAGGCAACTCCATCATCGTCTCGACCAAGGGCCAGTTGCCGGAGTCGAAGCAAGTGTTTTATGGCCGCCGCGAATTCTATGCGCCGCCGGGCGCCAAGGCCGATCCGCTGGCCAAGCTGCCGGCCGCGCTGAAAACCGTGCCGCTGGTGGTGCTGGTCAATGCGGGCTCCGCTTCCGCCTCGGAAATCGTCGCCGGCGCCTTGCAGGATTACCAGCGCGCCACCGTCATCGGCACGCAAACGTTCGGCAAGGGTTCCGTGCAAACCTTGCGCCAGATCACGGCCGATACGGCCGTCAAGCTGACGACGGCCCGCTACTACACGCCGAAAGGCCGGGCCATCCAGGCGCGCGGCATCGTGCCCGACTTGCTGGTCGATGAAACGGCCGAAGGCGATGGCTGGAACAGCCTGCGCGTGCGCGAGGCGGACCTGGAAAAACACCTGAGCAGCGACGATGGCAAGCCGGAAGCGGCCAAGCCGACCATGGAAGGCATGCAAGATCAATTGGAAGAAGAGCAACGCCTGATCGCCACGGCGAAAAAGCGCAAGCCGCTCGAATACGGCGCCAAGGATGATTTCCAGCTGCAGCAAGCCTTGAACCACTTCCAGGGCTTGCCGGTGCAGCTGGCCAAGGTGGACCCGAAAGCGGAGAAGATCGGCGCCAAGCCGGAAATCGCTTCCGACATCAAGGCCGATGACAAGAAGATTCCGGTGCGCAAACCGTAGTCGCCGCCATGAACGACGCCCAACTGCTGCGCTATTCGCGCCACATCCTGCTTGATCAGATCGGTATCGAAGGCCAGCAAGCCTTGCTCGATGCGCATGTGCTGGTGATCGGCGCGGGTGGGCTCGGCTCGCCGGCCGCCATGTATCTGGCCGCCAGCGGCGTCGGCAAGCTGACCCTCGTCGATGACGATACAGTCGACCTGACCAATCTGCAGCGCCAGATCGCCCACACCACGCAGCGCGTGGGCCAGTCGAAAGTGCTGTCGGCGCGTGAAACCTTGACCGGCATCAATCCCGAGATTGAAATAATTGCTTTGCAGGAGCGCCTCGATGGCGCGCGCCTGGCCGAACTGGTCTGCTCCGCCACGGTGGTGCTCGATTGCACCGACAACTTCGCCACGCGCCACGCCGTCAACCGCGCCTGCGTGGCAGGCAAGGTGCCGCTGGTGTCGGGCGCCGTGATCCGTTTCGACGGGCAAGTGAGCGTGTTCGACCCGCGCACGGGCACGCAACCGTGTTATTCCTGTCTGTTTCCGCAGGAACAGCAGTTCACGGACGAGGCGTGCTCGAGCATGGGCGTGTTCGCGCCGCTGGTCGGCGTGGTGGGCGCCATGCAGGCGGCCGAGGCGCTGAAACTCATCATGGGCGTGGGCGAATCGCTGGCCGGACGGCTGCTGCTGCTCGACGGTTTGCACATGGAATGGAGCAGCATGCGCGTCGCGCGCGACCCCGGCTGCGCCGTTTGCGGTGTAGTGGTCTTGCCGCTCTGAGTCGCCCCGCACAAATTTTTCCCCATATGACAGGCTTTGTCATATTTCCGCTTTATACTCTGCTCTCATTACTCACCTTCTTCTCTCTTTCATATGCAAAACGCAGCAAACCATCCGATACGCCAGCGCCGCGCGCGCGGCTTCACTTTGATCGAAATCATGGTCGTGGTGGTGATCATGGGCATCCTCGCCTCGCTGGTGGTGCCCAAGCTGATCGCCCGCACGGGCGAGTCGAAAGTGGCGGCGGCGAAAGTCGACATCGCCACCGTGATGCAAGCCTTGAAACTGTACCGCCTGGATAACCAGCGCTACCCGACCACCGAGCAGGGCTTGCATGCGCTGATCGAAAAACCGACTACGGGTCCGGCCGCGAATGGCTGGAAGGCGGGCGGCTACCTGGAAAAGATGCCGAAGGATCCATGGGGCAACCCGTACCAGTTCCTGTCGCCGGGCGTGAAGGGCGAAGTCGACATCATTTCGCTGGGCGCCGATGGCCAGCCTGGCGGTAGCGGCGACGACGCCGATATCGGCTCCTGGGAACTGTAAGTTTTCCATTGCATGCCTGCCATGACCACCGGTCGCGCACTGCCCCGGCCACGCGCCAGCGGCTTCACGCTGATCGAATTGCTGGTGGTGATGGTCATCATCGGGGTGACCCTGGGCCTGGTGTCGCTGAACGCCATGCCGAATGGCCAGCAAGCCTTGCAAAAGGAAGCCGAGCGCATCGCCCTGCTGCTGCAGCTGGCGCGCGATGAAGCCATCGTGCGCAGCCGGCAAGTGGCGTTCGAGGCGGACGAAAATCAATACCGTTTCCTGGTCCTCAATGAAAAGCTGTGGCAACCCGTGACGCAGGATGATTTGCTGCGCGAGCGCGCGTTTGCCAACACGCCCATGCTGCTCAGCGTGCAGCCGTCGAACAGCGTGGCCCAGCCGCTGCGCATCATCTTCGGCCGCGAACCGGTCGACAAGCCTTTCGTGCTGACCCTGGCCAGCGGCGAGCGCAGCGTGGCCATCCGCGCCGACGGCATCGGCCATTTTACGGTCGAGCAATGATGCGGCGCTCATTTCGCCGCCACCCGCGCGGCTTCACTTTGCTGGAAGTACTGGTCGCCCTCGTCATCGTCGGCACGGCCCTGGGCGCCTCGCTGCGCGCCGTCGGCAGCCTGACGCAGAACAGCGACGGCTTGCGCAGCGCCATGATGGCCACCTGGTCGGCGGAAAACCACCTGGTGCGGCTGCGCCTGGCGAAAACCTTTCCGCAGACGGGCAAGCGCACGGTCGACTGCCCGCAGGGCGATTTGAAACTGATCTGCGAGGAGGAAGTGGTGGCCACGCCGAATCCCCGCATCCGCCAAGTGCGCGTGAACGTATATGACATGCAATACCCGGCCCGGCGCATCGTGCGCCTGGTGTTATTGGCGTTCAACGACTGATGGCGCGCCGCAATCACTCCGCTGCCGGTTTCACCTTGATCGAGCTGCTCGTGGCGATCGGCATCCTGGCCATGGTCGCCGTGCTGGGCTGGCGCGGCCTGGACAGCATCATGCGTTCGCGTGAAGTGCTGACCAGCCAGCTGGAGCAGGCGCGTGGCATGCAGCTGGCGTTTGCCCAGATGCAGAGCGATTGCGACCATCTGGCCGGTGCCGGCCAGAACAACAACCTGCTGAATGGTCGCCTGAACCTGACGGCGGAAAATGACCGCCTGACCCTGGTGCGCCTGGCCGCCTCGGAGCAGGAGCCGCAACAGTTGCAAGTGGTCACTTACCGCCTGCGCGGCGGCGTGCTGACGCGGCGCGAGTCGAACGGCACGCGCGACCTGGCCGTGCTCGACACCCTGTGGCAGGCGGCGCGCGACGATACCGATACCTCCAATGCCGACGTGGCCCTGATGCATGGCGTCGACAGCATGGTCATGCGCGGCTGGAGCAATGGCGCCTGGAACGTGCTGACGGCGGGCGCCACCATCTCCACGCAAGTGCCGGGCCTGGAAGTGACCTTGCAAATGCCGGGCCAGGACGCGGGCCTGTCCAAAGTCTTCTTGTTGGGGCCGGGATGAAGCCGTTTATTCGCCCTGCGCGCCAGCGCGGCGTGGCCGTCATCACGGCCCTGCTGCTGACGGCGCTGGCCATCACCGTCGTCGCCAGCCTGTTCTGGCAGCAGCAAGTGCAGGTGCGCTCGATGGAAAACCAGCGCCTGCGCCTGCAGACGCAGTGGGCCATGCGCGGCATGGTCGACTTCGCCCGCTTCTGGCTGCGCCAGGACAATCCCACGCAGACGGCGCTGGACGGCGTGTGGGCCACGCCCATCGAGGAAGCGCGGCTCGATGATTACGTCGACCGCGAAAAGGTCGACACGGAAAAATTCGACGCCACCGTCTCGGGCCGCGCGCTCGATGCGCAGGCGCGGTTTAACATTACCAACCTGGTCGCCGCCACGGGTGGCATCAATCCGCAGCAGGTGCTCGCTTACCAGCGTTTGCTGGCCAACCTGCGGCTCGACAGCGGCCTGGCGCAGGCGACGGCCGATGCCGTGCTGCGCGCGACGCCGAAACTGCGCGCCATGGACAGCGGCAGCGATGGCAAGACGCCCGCCGCCAGGCCCCCATCGGACGGCGGCAGCGAGCCGGTGGCGTTCACGCAGGTCGAGGATTTGCTGGCCGTGCCCGGCTACACGCCGCAGATGATCGAGAAGTTGCGCGATTTCGTCATCATCTTGCCGGAACTCACGCCGGTCAACGTGAATACGGCACCGGCCGAGGTGCTGGCGGCCGTGACGATGATGTCCTTATCCGAGGCCAGCGCCCTGACCCTGAGCAATCCGCGCAAAAAGTTTGTTGATTTGGCAAACTTCAAGAATAATATTAATGCCGAGCTGATTGCTACCGTGGAACTCGACGTGAAGAGCCGCTACTTCCTGACTGTCATCCGCGTGCGGCTGGATCGCGCCGCCCTCGATGCCGTGGCGCTTGTCAATCGAAAAACGGATCCGCAGCGCACCACCAGCCTCGTCTGGTTGCGGGAAAATTAACCCCTGAAAGCGAGTCACTTTGACAATATTGTATATCCGTCACCCGGCCAGGGCGTCCATCGACAGCGCGCCAGCCTGCTCCTTCGTGCTGGCCGGCGACGGCGGCGCCATGCTGCAGCAGGGCAGCGCGCCGCTGGGCAGCCTGGGGCAGCTGATTGCCGGCGCCAAGCAGGTGGTCTTGCTGCTGGCGGCGGCCGACGTGACCCTGCTGCGCCTGAAAACCCCGCCGCTGGCCGGCGCCCGTTTGCGCGCGGCCTTGCCGGGCCTGGTGGAAGAACACATCCTCGGTGACACGCAGGATTGCCTGCTGGCCGCTGGTGCGCCCGACGCTGCCGGCATGCGCACGGTCGCCGTGGCGCAGCGCGCCTGGGCCGGGGTACTCGTGCAAGCGTTGCTGGCGCAGGGCGCGCGCAAGGTGGTGCTGCTGCCATCGCAGCTGTGCCTGCCCTTGCAGCCAGGCAGCGTGACGGCATCCTTGCAGGCCAGCGGCGACGGCCTGGAACTGGCCTTGCGCCAGGCGCCGCAGGAGGGGCTGGGCCTGGTCTTGCCGGCCCAGCCGCAGCAGGCGCTGCTGACGACGCGCGCGTTTGCCGGCGACGTGCCGCTGACGGTCTACGTGGCGCAGGCCGAGCTGGCGCAATATCAGCAACTGGCCGCCGGCATGGAGGGCGTGACGGTGGAACCCGACCATTGGGCGCACTGGATCGCCGGCGCCAAGGGCGCTGGGCTGGACCTGGCGCCCGCGCTGGGCACGGCCACGGGGTCGGCCACCGAGTGGCGCCGCTGGCGCTGGCCACTGCGCCTGGCGCTGCTGGCCGTGATCGTCAACCTGGCCGGCATGAATATCGAATGGATGCGCCTGAAGCGCGAGGCCGCCACCGTGCGCACCTCGATGCAGCAAACCTTCAAGGCCGCGTATCCGAATGAAGCGCCCGTGTATGGCCTGGAAGCGGAGCAGATGCGGCGCAATATCGCTGCCGCGCGCCTGCAAAGCGGGCAGGCCAGCATGGATGATTTCACCAGCATGAGCGCGGCGCTGGGCGAGGCCTTGGGCGGGCTGGCCGGACGCGGCGTGGTGGCCTCGCTGGAATACCGCGAGCGCAGCCTGATCGTCACGCTGAAACCGGACATGGTCGACGCCAGCGCCCAGGCGCAGGTGCGCGACGGCCTGGCTGCGCGCAAGCTGGCCTTGAATGAAACGGCGCCGGGCGTGTGGAAGATCACGCCGGCCACAGGAGCAAAAACATGAGTACGGCAGTGAACAAGATCCGCGCCGCCCTGACGGGGCAGCAGCAGAACCTGCAAACGTTCTGGGCCGAGCGCACGCCGCAGGAGCGCAAGCTCTTGACCATCGGTGGCGTGGTGGCGGGGCTGGCCTTCGTCTACGCGGTGTTCTTCGAGCCGGCGTGGACGGGCCGCATCGCCTTGCAAAAGAGCTTGCCCGAGCTGCGCCAGAACGCGGCCCAGCTGCAGGCGCTGGCGCGTGAAGCGGGCGAACTGGCGCGCCAGGCGCCCGTGCAGGTCGCTCCCATGAGCCGTGACAGCATAGACTCTTCGCTGAAAGCGCGCGGCCTGGCGCCGCAATCGCTGTCGCTGACGGGAGAGTACGCGCGCGTGCAGTTGAACGGCGTGCCGTTTGCCAGCGTCATGCTGTGGCTGGACGGCTTGCGCCGCGAAGGCCGCGTGGCGGTGCAGGACGCGAAGATCACGGCGCAGGGCAAGGCGGGGCTGGTCGATGCCAGCCTGACCCTGCACCAGAGCCCGGGCGCGACGCGATGAGGCGCTTGCTTGGCTGGCTGCTGGCCATCATCGTCAGCGTCTGCGTCACCCTGCTGGTATTTTTCCCGGCCGGCTGGGTCGCCGGCATCGTGGAAAAGCAGACGGGCGGACGTTTGACCTTGGGCGACGCGCAAGGTACCCTGTGGCGCGGCTCGGCCTTTATCGGCGGGGCGGCCAGCGCGAACGGCGCCGTGACGCCGTTGCTGCCGGGGCGTTTCAGCTGGCGCATTTCGCCCTCGGTGCTGTGGGGATCGGCGGACGTGGAATTGCAAAACCCGCAGGCGCTGTCGCAGCCGGTGAACCTGCGCGGCTCGTGGTCGCACTGGCAAGTCAGCCCGGCGGCCCTGCTGCTGCCGGCCGATGGCCTGGGCGGCCTCGGCGCGCCGCTCAATACCGTGGCGCCGACGGGCAGCATGCGCCTGTCGTGGAGCACCCTGCAGCTGGCCTTGGAGCAGCGGCAGTTTTCCGCCGTCGGCCGCACCACCTTGCAGATGACGGACATGGCGTCGCGCCTGTCGTCCCTGCGCCCGCTGGGCAGTTACGAGCTCGATTTCGATTGGCAGGGGCAGCAGGCGACGTTGACCTTGCGCTCCATCAAAGGACCGCTGCTGCTCGACGGCAGCGGCAGCCTGCAACAGGGGCGCATGCAGTTTTCCGGCCAGGCCCAGGCCGCAGCAGGATATGAAGAGACCTTGGCGAGTTTGTTGAATTTGCTGGGACAGCGCCGTAGCAATAGCGAAAAAAACATCATCGCCTTAGAGTTCAGACAATGAAAAAACCATCCGTGAGCACCCATACCTCCACCTTCTCGCTGCGCCGCCTGTCGGCCGCCGCCTTGCTGTGCTGTTCCGTGGCCGGCATGCCGGCGCCCGTCTGGGCCGCGCCCGGCGATGAGGCGGCGCTCAATTTCGTCGGCGCCGACATCGAGTCGGTGATCAAGGCCGTGGGCCATTACACCAACATCAATTTCGTCATCGACCCGCGCGTCAAGGGCACGATCACGCTGGTGTCGGAAAAGTCGATCAGCAAGACGCAAGCGTTCGGGCTGCTGGCCTCCGCGCTGCGCCTGCAGGGCTATGCGGTGGTCTCCGGCGACGGCTACGCGAAAGTGGTGCCGGAAGCGGACGCCAAGCTGCAATCCGTGCCGACCCAGGTGGGCAACGGCGCCAGCCAGGTGAAGGGCGACCAGATCGCCACCCAGGTGTTTTACCTGAACTATGAATCGTCGGCCAACCTGCTGGCCGTGCTGCGGCCCCTGATTTCGCCGAACAACACGATCAACGCCAACCCGGGCAACAACTCGCTGGTGATCACCGATTACGCGGATAACCTCAAGCGCCTGGCGAAGATCATCGCCGCGCTCGACGTGCCCGCCTCGACGGACCTGGACGTGATCCCCGTGCGTTATGCCATCGCCTCCGACCTGGCATCGATGGTCAACAAATTGATGGAAGGCGGGAATGCGGGCGCCGCCGCAGGGGCCGACGCTGGCAAGGTCTCCGTGCTGGCCGACCCGCGCACCAATTCGCTGGTGCTGCGCGCACCGTCGGCGGCGCGCGCCAACCTGGCCAAGTCGCTGATCTCGAAGCTGGACCAGCCCACCACGCAGCTGGGCAATGTGCACGTGGTGTACCTCAAAAATGCGGACGCCACCAAGCTGGCGCAGACCTTGCGCTCGGTGGTGACGTCGGACGGCACGGCCGCCACGGCGCAGCAGGGCGTCGGCAACCAGAACACGAACAACCAGATCAACCAGAACAACAGCGGCATGAACAGCACTGGCCTGGGCGGCAATACGCAAAGCGGCAGCACGGGCGGCGCTTCGCTGAACAACGCGCCGCAGCAGCTGTCGTCGGGCGGCGCGGCCGGTTTCATCCAGGCCGATGCATCGACGAATACGCTGATTTTGACCTGCAACGAAGCCGTCTACCGCAACTTGCGCGCCGTGATCGACCAGCTCGACGTGCGCCGCGCCCAGGTCTACATCGAGGCGCTGATCGTCGAAGTGACGTCGGCCAAGGCGTCTGAATTCGGCGTGCAGTGGCTGGGTTTGTCGGGCGACAGCACCAGCAACTACCGCGTGGGCGCCTTGCAGTCGTTCGCCGGCGGCACCACCAACAACATCGGCGCCATCGCCACGGGCGGCGGCAAGGTATTGCCGACGGGCGGCCTGACCCTGGGCATCTTCAAGCAGATCAACGGCGCGCTGGGCCTGGGCGCCGTGGCGCATGCGCTGGAATCGGACGGCAACGCGAATATCCTGTCGACGCCGAACCTGATCACCCTGGACAATGAACTGGCGACCATCAAGGTGGGCCAGAACGTGCCTATCCTGACGGGGCAGTACACCAGCACGGCCGGCACCAATACGAACCCGTTCCAGACCATCGACCGCAAGGAAGTGGGCCTGACCCTGAAGGTGCGCCCGCAGATTTCCGAGGGCGGCACCATCAAGCTGGGCATCTATCACGAGACGTCGAGCGTGGACAAATCCACCGCGTCGGCCGTCAGCGGCATCACCATCAACAACCGCGTGATCGAAAACAATGTACTGGCCGACGATGGCCAGATCATCGTGCTCGGCGGCCTGATCGAGGACACCACGGGCGACAACGCGGAGAAAGTGCGCGGCCTGGGCGACATTCCCCTGATCGGCAACCTGTTCAAGTACCAGACGCGCGAGCGCAAGAAAACCAACCTGATGATCTTCCTGCGTCCGGTCATCGTGCGCAACAAGGAGCAGAGCGGCAGCCTGGCGGCAGACCGCTACGACTACATGCGCTCGGCCGAGACGGCCGCCGTGCCGGCCACGGGCAACCTGATGCTGAAAGACCTGGGCACGCCCGTCTTGCCGGCGCTGCAGGATGGCCAGCCGGTGGGCGGCAACATGGTGACGCGCCCCGTGCCGCCGGCGCCGACGCCGCCGCCAGGCGCGCCGGCCAACGCGGCCACGCAGCCGCAGAAGTGATGGGATAGCCATGAGTAATCTGCTTCCCTACGCCTACGCGCGCGATTTCGGCTTGCTGGCCCGGCCCGGTGCCGTCGACGGCGCCCCCGTCGAAGTGCTGGTGGCCGCATCGACGGCGCCGGCGGCGATTGCCGAAGTGTCGCGCCGTTTCGGCCGGATTCAATTGATGGTGCTGCCGCGCGGCGAACTCGATGCGGCCATTGCCAGTGCCTACGCGGGCGGCGGCGGCGACGCCTCGCAGATGGCCGATGAATTCGATGCCGACCTGGATTTGACCAAGCTGCTGCAGGACGTGCCGGCCATCGAGGACTTGCTCGAATCGTCCGACGACGCGCCCGTCATCCGCATGATCAACGCCTTGCTCACGCAGGCGCTGCGCGAAGGCGCGTCCGACATCCATATCGAGCCGTTCGAGCAGACGTCTGTCGTGCGCTTTCGCATCGACGGCAGCCTGCGCGACGTGGTGCGCCCCCGCAAGGCCATCCACGGCTCGCTGATTTCACGCATCAAGATCATGGCGCAGCTCGACATCGCCGAAAAACGCTTGCCGCAGGACGGCCGCATCACCCTGCGCGTGGGCGGCAAGCCCGTCGACGTGCGCGTTTCGACCCTGCCCACCGGGCATGGCGAACGGGCCGTGTTGCGCTTGCTGGACAAGGAAGCGGGCCGCCTCGACCTGCAGCACCTGGGCATGAGCGCGCCCATGCTGAAGCAATTCGATGGCCTGATCACGCAGCCGCACGGCATCGTGCTCGTCACGGGCCCCACCGGCTCGGGCAAGACGACGACCCTGTACGCGGCGCTGTCGATGCTCAACGCCACCACCACGAACATCCTGACGGTGGAAGACCCGATCGAGTACGACCTGGCCGGCGTGGGCCAGACGCAGGTCAATCCGCGCATCGACATGACGTTTGCCAAGGCGCTGCGGGCGATTTTGCGGCAGGATCCCGATGTCATCATGATCGGCGAGATCCGCGACCTGGAAACGGCGCAGATCGCCGTGCAGGCATCCTTGACGGGCCATCTGGTGCTGGCGACCCTGCACACGAATGACGCGTCGGCGGCCGTCACGCGCCTGCTCGACATGGGCATCGAGCCCTTCCTGCTGTCATCGTCCTTGCTTGGCGTGCTGGCGCAGCGCCTGGTGCGCAAATTGTGCGGTTCCTGCAAGACCTTCGATGGCCAGTACTGGCAGGCGGTCGGCTGCGAGCAGTGCGGCCAGACGGGCTACCAGGGCCGCGTGGGTGTCTATGAACTGCTGCGCACGACGGAGCAGATCCGCGCGCAGATCCACAACCGCGCCTCGGAAGCGGAAGTGCGCGCCGTCGCCCTGCAGGACGGCATGACGAGCATGCGCGACGACGGCGAACGCTGGCTGCGCGACGGCACCACCACGCAGGCCGAGTTGCTGCGCGTGACCAAAGACTAGGCCCGCCACCATGCCCGCATTCCGTTATGAAGCCGTCGACGCCCAGGGCGCCACCCGCAAGGGCGTGCTCAATGCCGACAGTCCCCGTTCCGCGCGCGCCGAGCTGCGCGTGCAAGGCCTGGTGCCGCTGGCCGTCGAACCGATCACCGCGCAGGTCGATGCCGCCGGCGTGACCAAGCGGCGCGGCTTTGGTGAGCGCCTGTCCAGCACAGAGCTGGCCCTGTTTACGCGCCAGCTGGCCAGTTTGCTCGAAGCGGGCCTGCCGCTGGAGCAGGCGTTTTCCGCATTGCTGGAACAGGCCGAGCGGCCGTATCTGCGCGACCTGATCGCCTCGATCCGTTCGGAAGTGATTGGCGGCGCCGCGTTTTCCGACGTGCTGGCGCGCCATCCGCGCGATTTCGCGGAAATCTACCGGGCACTGGTGGCCTCGGGCGAGCAGATCGGCCATTTGTCGCGCGTGCTGTCGCGCCTGGCCGACTACATCGAGCGGCGCAACGCGCTGGTGCAGAAGGTCAAGCTGGCGTTTACCTATCCGGCCATCGTCACGGTGGTGGCGTTTTCCATCGTCATCTTCCTGCTCACCTACGTGGTGCCGCAGATCGTTTCCGTGTTCGCCAATACCAAGCAGAAGCTGCCGCTGCTGACGGTGATCATGCTGGCGCTGTCGGACTTCGTGCGCCACTATGGCATCGTGGTGGGCATCGTCCTGATTGGCGCCTGGTTCGCCTGGCGCCGCGCGCTGCAGCAGCCGGCCCTGAAGCGGCGCTGGCATACCTGGCTGCTGACGGCGCCTTTGTACGGCAAGTTCGAGCGCAGCCTGAATACGGCGCGTTTCGCCAGCACCCTGGCCATCACCACGGGCTCCGGCGTGCCGATCCTGCGCGCGCTCGACACCAGCCGCGATACCTTGACCAATGTGGCGATGCAGGAACTGGTGGAAGAAGCCAGCGGCGCCGTGCGCGAGGGTGTCAGCCTGGCGCGCGCGCTGTCGGCGCAAAAGCATTTTCCGCCCATGCTGATCCACATGATACGCGCGGGCGAAATCACGGGCGAGCTGCCGGCCATGCTGGAACGCGCCGCCAGCGCGCAGGAGCAGGACCTGGAACGCCGCACGCTCACCATCGCGGGCTTGCTGGAACCGGCCCTGATCCTGGCCATGGGCGTGGTGGTGCTGCTGATCGTGCTGGCCGTGCTGATGCCGATTATCGAAATCAATCAGCTCGTCAGATAAGAAACTCAAGGAAGCCATGAAGCGTTTGCCTCAATTTACAAGTTTGCTCGCCGTCGTTGCGTTGTCCGTGTCGCTGGCCTACTGGGCCATGCAGCTGTTCAAGGCGCCGCAGCGCCCCATCAATCCACCCGCCGTGCCGGTGGTGCAGGATGCCAGCGTGGAGGCGGGCGCTTCGCTGTTCGGCGGCCAGGTCAGCGTGGCCACGGCCAGCAATTACCAGCTCAAAGGCGTGGTCGCCGCCGGCAATGGCCGTGGCAGCGTGGCCATCATCGCCACCGACGGCAAGCCGTCCGTGGCCCTGCCCGAGGGCGCCGAGGTGGCGCCCGGCGTGACGGTGCTGGAAGTGCATGCGCGCCATGTGCTGCTGCGCGATGGCGGCGTGAGCAAGCGCATCGACCTGGTGGCCGACGACAAGGCGCTGGCCTTGCCGGCGCAAGTGTCTGCCAGCCCTGCGCCGGTCTCGAACCTGGTGCCGCCGCCGCTGCCGATGGAGCAGCAGCGGCCGGCGACCATGATGCCGGCGCCGCAAGTGAGCAGCAGCGTGCCGCCGCCGTCAAACTAACGCTGTTTTTATCGTATTTTGCCGATGGCGCCGTCCCGCCATCGCCACAGGAGTCTTCATGTTCTCGATCCGTGCCGTCCTGGCGGGCTGCGTGGCGGCGCTGTGCGCCTTGCCGCAAGCCGGCGCCGCAGCCGACGTCCCCGTTGCCACGCCTTCCCCTGTTTCCAGCGTGACCGTTCCAGCGCCCGCGCGCCCGCGCATCGCGCTGGTGCTGTCGGGCGGCGGCGCGCGCGGTTTCGCGCATATCGGTGTATTGAAAGTGCTGCAGGAACTGCATGTGCCGATCGACATGGTGGTCGGCACCAGCATGGGTGGCGTGGTGGGCGGCGCGTATGCGGCCGGCGCTTCCGTGGCGGACCTGGAAAAGATGGCGCGCGAGACCAATTGGGCGCGCGTGGTGGCCGACCGGCCGCCGCGCGACGAACTGGCGTTCCGCCGCCGCGAGGAAGATTTATTGCTGCCGTCGCGCATCGAGTTTGGCATCAGCCGCAACGGCATTTCCACGCCGCCGGCCGCGGCCAGCAATGCGGCGCTGGAAATGGCGCTGAACCGGCTGTTGCCGGCCGGCATGCGCGACCGCCCCGCCAGCCAGCTGCCGCTGCCCTTTCGCTCGGTGGCGTCCGACCTGGTCAATGGCGAACTGGTGGAACTGGTCGACACGCCGCTGTTCCTGTCGATGCGCGCCTCGCTGGCCGTGCCTGGCGTGTTTGCCCCCGTGCGCGTGAATAACCGCCTGGTCGTGGACGGGGGGCTGGTGCGCAACCTGCCCGTCGATATGGCGCGCGCCATGGGCGCCGACATCATCATCGCCGTCAACGTGGGCACGCCGCTGGCGCCGGAAAAAGAGCTGGGCAGCGCCATCGGCGTGGCGCAGCAGATGCTGCAGATCCTCACGGAGCAGAACGTCCAGCGCTCGCTCAAGGAATTGCGTGCGCAGGATATCCTGGTGGCGCCGGATCTGACGGGTGTCAGTTTCCTCGACTTCGAAAACTATGCGCGCGCCATGCGCGCCGGCGAACAGGCGGCGCAGGCGCTGGCCGCCCGCCTGGCGCCGCTGGCCCTGCCGCCGGAACAGTATGCGGCGCGCGAGCAGCTGCGCCTGGCGGCGCCGGCCTTGCTGGACGTGGCCCTGCCGCTCACGCGCCTGGCCGTGGAGAGCGAAGGCGACATCAATCCGCGCATCCTGCAGGCGCAATCGGGCCTGGTGGAAGGGCAGGCCGTCAGCCAGGAAGATGTGCTCAAGGCGGCGGCCAAGCTGTATGGCCGCGGCGACGTGGCGCGCGTGGAGACGGACGTGGTCGATGCCGGCGAGCAGCGCACAGTCACCATCAAGGCGGTCGAAGCGCCATGGGCCAGCAACCGCCTGCGCGTGGGCCTGGAGCTGTCCAGCGATTTCAGAGACAGCAACAGCTTCGCCCTGAAGCTGCTGCATGTGCATTCGAACCTGAACAGCTGGGGCGGCGAGTTGCGCAGCACGGCGCAGATCGGCAATGCGCGCGGCTATGGCGTGCAGTTCTGGCAGCCGCTGGGCGCAGGCAACCCGTGGTATATCGCGCCGCAGCTGCAGTACACCTCGTCGGCGATGGATGTCTTCGACAAGGGCCGACGCAGCGCGCGCGTGACGTATAACGGCCAGACGGCGGCGCTGGTGCTGGGACGCGAGTTCGGTACCTGGGGCGATTTGCAGTTCGGCGTCACGCGCACGGAGATCAAGGGCAAGCTGGCGATACCAGCCGATCCCACGCAGCCCGAGTCGCGTGGGCTGGGCACCACCCAGTTTGTCCAGTTCCGCGTCGATACGCTCGATTCGCCGGGTTTCCCCACGCGCGGCGCGCTGCTCGACGCTACCTGGACGCGCGCCTCGACCACGGGTTCGGGCGAAGCGCCGCTGGGCCGCTCTTCGCTGACGGCATTGAAGGCTTTCGGTTACGGCAACTGGGCCGGCCACGTGTATGGCGAATGGGCGCGCGCGCAGCGCGGCGAGGCGCCGCTCAGCCTGGGCGGCTTCCTGCGCCTGTCCGGCACGGATTTTCAATCGGTGAGCGGGCGCAGCATCGCCCTGGCGCGCGTGGTGATGGCGCGCCGCATCGGTTCCCTGCCCAGTACCCTGGGCGGCGCCGTGCGGGCCGGCTTTTCGCTGGAAATGGGCGGCGGCTTTGACCAGAACGAGCGCTGGAAAGCCAGCAAGTTCACGCAGGCCAGCAGCGCCTTCATCTCCGTCGATACGCGTTTCGGCCCCGTGTACGTGGCCTCGGGCGCATCGAAGGGCGGCGAGAGCACCTTCTATCTGTTCCTGGGACCCGTTTGGTAGCTGGCCGCCGCCGCGCTGCGGCGCAGGGCCGTGAAGGCGGAAAATTCCCATGAGCGAAATCCCAGCAGCAGGGTAAAGCCATCGCGCTCGGCGGGCGCGAGGCGGCGGTCGTTCTGGTGCAGGCGCGCCAGTTCCTCGGCCAGCTGGCGGATCTTTTGCACCAGTTCCTGCGCGCTCGACAGCGACAGGCGGGCCGGAATGCACATCAGCGTTTCGCCGGCGCCGTCAAAGTGGCCGCTGAAATAATCGGCCACCACGTGTTCGCGGAAGTACTGCTGCACCGGGCCGTCGGCCAGCCAGTGGAAGGCGTTCGAGACACGCAGGCTGTAGCGGTTCAGCGGCTTGAGTTCGATCAAGCCCAGGCGGTCCAGCTCGGCCAGGCAGCCGATGCATTCGGCCTGCGTCAGCGCATACGTTTCCACCACCTGCTCCAGGCTCCAGTGGCCGAGGCAGCAGATCGCCACCAGCAGCAGGCGCGGATGCGCCACCAGCGACTTTTCCTGCACCAGCGTGAGCGTGTCGGCATGCGGCGTGATGTCGGCCGCGCCGCGCAGCACATCTTCCATGGCGATGCCCGAGGCCTTGCAGATCAGGGCCAGGCGCGACAGCGACATGTCGTGCTGGCCAAACATGCGCTTGACGCTCGATTCGCTCATGGCGATGCGCTCGGCCAATACCTTGTACGTGATGCCGGCGGCGCGCAATTGGGTGCGCAGCACGCGCAAAACCAGTTCAGGTGAACTCACGAGATATCCTTTTTTACAAGTTTGGTAGCGGGTAACGGTACCGAATGTAGCCCTTAATGACACTTTGCACAAGGTGATAGTACTTTTTGGCAAAAGAGATGACACTCCCGCTTGTGGCTCGCGCAGCGCGCTACAACCAGGCAATCCATCCACTTGTAGAGGTTATCCATGTTCCCATCTTTCCGTTTCCCCGCAGCGCTGCTGGCGCTGGCCACCATCGCTCCCCTGCATGCCGCGGCTGCCGATCCTGCACCGGGTCCCGTCTATGCGGGCGCCAGCTACGGCTTTCGCGCCAATAGCGGCCTCGATTGCCTGCCAGGACAAGGCGATTGCGACAAAAGCAGCAAGCGCAATGGCAAGGCCTACCTGGGTTACAGTTTCGACGCGCTGCCGTTTCAGGGCGGCGTGGCCCTGCCTTCGGTTGAACTGGTGGGGTACACAGGCGGCGAGGTCAAGTCCGGCTTCGACACGGGCGCCGGCAAGCGCGCTGGTCGCGGCAAATTCACCGGCCTCGGCGTGCAGGGCGTGCTCGGCTACCAGTTCGATGCCTTTACCCTGAGCGGGCGCGCCGGCGTGGCCTACACGCAGGGCAAGGTCGATTATCTGGGCGGCGGTTCGGCCAAGCAGAACAAGGCAGGCCTGACCTACGGCATCGGCACGGCATATGCGCTGAATCAGAACTGGTCGCTGCACCTCGACTGGGACCGCGTGCCCGTCAAGTACAACAGCAAGCAGACGAGCAAGGTCGACATGTTTTCGCTGGGTGCGTCCTACCGCTTCTAAGGGGATGCTGCTGCGGCAGAGAGTGGCCTGATGGCGGACGCCCTATGCAAAGGGCGTCCGCGGGCGGCCTATTTGTCCGTTTCTACCTTCAGCAGCAATTTCGCCAGCAGGCGTTTTTCCTGCTGGCGCTGGCCTGAGACGGTCTTCACGTGCGCCCCGGCGGCGCGCTGCAGAGCGGCCGTGGCGACCGGGTTGCGCGGTTTTTGCGAGGGTTCGACGCGGAACTGCATTTTCTGCCGCGTCGCCAATGCCTTGTTTGCCATCGGTTTTCCCCTCCCTGATTACAGCACGTAGCGCGACAGGTCCTCGTTGACCGACAGCGCTTCCAGGCGTTCATTCACGTACGCGGCATCGATCACCAGCAGGTTTTCCGTGCTGCTGCTGTTTTCGCTGGCCGTAAACGACACTTCTTCCAGCAGCTTTTCCATCACCGTGTGCAGACGGCGCGCGCCGATGTTTTCCGTGCGCTCGTTGACTGCATAGGCGATTTCCGCCAGGCGCGTGATGCCTTCCGGGGCGAATTTCAAGGTCAGGTTTTCCGTCGCCAGCAAGGCTTCGTACTGCATCGTCAGGCAGGCGTCGGTGCTGGTCAGAATGCGCTCGAAGTCCGAGATCGACAGCGATTCCAGTTCCACGCGGATGGGGAAGCGCCCCTGCAATTCCGGGATCAGGTCCGACGGTTTCGACAGGTGGAACGCGCCCGAGGCGATGAACAGGATGTGGTCCGTGCGGATCATGCCGTACTTGGTGTTGACGGTCGTGCCCTCGACCAGCGGCAGCAGGTCGCGCTGCACGCCCGCGCGCGAGATGTCGGCGCCGCCGGATTCCGAGCGCGAGGCGATCTTGTCGATTTCATCGAGGAAGACGATGCCGTTCTGCTCGACGTTCTGGATGGCTTTCTGTTTCAGTTCATCCTCGTTGACCAGCTTGGCCGCTTCCTCCTCGACCAGCAATTTGAGCGCTTCGCGGATCTTGACCTTGCGCGCCTTCTTGCGCTGCCCGCTCACGCCCGAGAACATGGACTTGATCTGCTCCGTCATTTCTTCCATGCCCGGCGGCGCCATGATTTCCATCTGCGGACCCGCTTCGGCCAGCTCGATCTCGATTTCCTTGTCATCGAGCTCGCCCTGGCGCAAGCGCTTGCGGAAGGTCTGGCGCGTGCTGTCGCCGCTGCCGCTGCCGCTACCGCTGTCCACGGCCGCTGGCGTATTCGGCGTGAAGCCGAAGTCGCGCGCCGGCGGCACGAGGATGTCGATGACGCGGTCTTCGGCCGCATCTTCGGCGCGTGCGCGCACTTTCTTCATTTCCAGCGCGCGCGTCTGCTTGATGCCGATGTCGATCAGGTCGCGGATGATGGTGTCGACGTCGCGCCCCACATAGCCCACTTCCGTGAACTTGGTCGCTTCGATCTTGATGAACGGCGCCTCGGCCAGCTTGGCCAGGCGGCGCGCGATTTCCGTCTTGCCGACGCCTGTGGGGCCGATCATGAGGATGTTCTTGGGCGTGATTTCATGGCGCAGGGGCTCGGCCACCTGCTGGCGGCGCCAGCGGTTGCGCAGGGCGATGGCGACGGCGCGCTTGGCCTTGGCCTGGCCCACCACGTGCTTGTCGAGTTCGGTGACGATTTCCGCCGGGGTCATGTTCATGATCATAGTTGGCTTTCTATTCTTTGCTCGGGTGCTTGGACTCAGTCCAAGGTCTCGATGATGTGCGACATGTTCGTGTAAATACAGAGTTCCGCGGCGATGGTCAGCGATTTCTTGACCACTTCGGCCGGCGACAAGTCCGTGTTTTCCTGCAGCGCCTTGGCGGCGGACTGGGCATAGGTGCCGCCCGAGCCGATGGCACCGATGCCGTCTTCCGGTTCCAGCACGTCGCCATTGCCCGTGATGACCAGGGTCGACTCGCTGTCGGCCACCAGCAGCATCGCTTCCAGGCGGCGCAGCACGCGGTCGGTGCGCCAGTCCTTGGCCAGTTCGACGGAGGCGCGCAGCAAATTGCCCTGGTGTTTTTCCAGCTTGCCCTCAAAACGGTCGAGCAGGGTGAAGGCGTCGGCGGTGCCGCCGGCAAAGCCGACCAGGACTTTGCCCTGATACAACTTACGCACTTTGCGGGCCGTGCCCTTCATGACGATGTTGCCGAGCGTGACCTGGCCGTCGCCGCCCAGGGCGACTTGCTTGCCGCGCCGGACGCAGAGGATGGTGGTGCCGTGAAATTGTTCCATAGTGACCTCAAAAGATTCGTGCCGATGCGTGCAAGGTCATGCGGTTGCGCGCCCATGGCACAAAAGTGGGGATGGAAAAGGCAATTGCAAGCGACACTTGCCACTGCCGTGCTTGCTTCAGTGTAGTCGGCGCGGGACGAAAAAAAAGCACGCAACCGGGGTTGTGTGCTTTTTTTCTGCCGCCACGCAGCCGCCGGGGCGGCCGCGCAAGGGGAAGGGCGATCAGTCGCCGTACAGTTTTTGCTTCAGTTCGCGCCGTTGCTGGGCTTCCAGCGACAGGGTGGCGGTCGGACGGGCGATCAGGCGCGGGATGCCGATAGGCTCGCCCGTTTCTTCGCACCAGCCATAGTCGCCGGCGTCGATGCTGGCGATCGATTGCTGCACTTTCTTCAGCAATTTGCGCTCGCGGTCGCGCGTGCGCAGTTCCAGCGCATGCTCTTCCTCGATGGTGGCGCGGTCGGCAGGGTCCGGTACGAGCACGGTTTCACGCAAGTGTTCCGTGGTTTCGCCGGCGTTTTTCAGCAAGTCTTTTTCGAGCTGCTGCAGGCGCGCCTTGAAGAATGCCAGTTGTGCCGGATTCATGTAGTCATCTTCGCTCATGGCGCGAATTTGGTCTTCGCTGATGAGAGGGATGTCTTGGCTGGCGGCCGGGGTCGATTTATTAGTTTTGGTCATAACTTCGCTTACCTTCGATACGACAGAGTTTTCAAATTGATCAGTTGATGCGGCGATACCGAGCAACTGTACAGGTTCCGCTTGGCATTGCTGTCCCGCTGTACTGCGTGCGACCTTGGCTTGCCGGCGAAAGCCAGGACTACCGGCAGGCTATGGTGCCATGTTGATAACTTTTTACCGCTCTATGCCAGTCGCGCTATGCGCACGACAACGGGTGTGTTGGGTGGATCGCTTGCATGCCTGGCATGCGGCCAGCGGCAGTTTGCCAGCATTTCATGACAGGCGAACGACATGGGCCGTTTTCGTCGCTGATTTTGGCACGCTTTGCCTTATATTGCCATCCCGATTTGTTGCCTAGCCGATCAGCGGCGGCCACTTGTTGATTTATACCAGCAAGACGGGGGGCGGCCAGCGGGAAAGCGTGCTTAACTTTCCCTTTTGTTTCTGCTTTGCAACGGGTATTTTGCAAAACCCGGCTAGTTTATACCAAACATTGTTCGAGTCCGCGAATAAAAATGTCTTTTGGTAGATTCTTGCCAATAAACACCATTTTGCTGCCGCGCACTTCGTTTTCGCCCCATTTGGCGCCCAGGTCGCTGCCCATCAGCTGGTGCACGCCCTGGAAGACCACCTTGCGTTCAGCGCCCTGCATCAGCAGCACACCCTTGTAGCGCAACATGCGCGGACCATACACTTGCACCAGGCCGCCGAGGAACTCATCGAGCTTGGCGCTGTCGAACGGTTGCGTGCTCTTGAAAACAAAGGCGGCGATATCGTCGCTGTGCTGCGCATGGTGGTGGTCGGCATGGCCGCAATCGGTGGCGCAGGCGTCGCTGTGCTCGTGCGCATGCTTGTGCTCGTGGCCGTGCTCATCTGCATGCGCATGGTCATGCGCTTTGTCGTGCGCTTTGTCATGATCGTGCACGTGCGCCGTCTCTGTCTCCAGGAAATCCGGGTCCAGTTCCAGCTTTTCGTTCAAGTTGAAACCGCGGATGTCGAGCACTTCGGCCAGCGGCGCGCGGCCGAAATCGACCTTGGCGATGGGCGCGCGGGGATTGATGCGCTTCAGGCGGCGCGTCAGCGTGGCCACGTCGTCTTCACTGACGAGGTCGGTTTTCGACAGCAGCAGCTTGTCGGCAAAGCCCACTTGCCGCTGGGCTTCCTCGTATTCGTCGAGTTGCTTCATGGCATGGCGGGCATCGACCACCGTGATGATGGCGTCGAGCATGTAGTGGCTGCCCACCTCTTCATCGACAAAGAAGGTTTGCGCCACAGGGCCGGGATTGGCCAGGCCCGTCGTTTCGATGACGACGCGGTCGAACGTCAGCAGGCCGGCGTCGCGCTTGCGCGCCAGTTCCGTCAAGCCCACGATCAGGTCGCCGCGCACGGTGCAGCAGATGCAGCCGTTGTTCATCTCGATGATGTGCTCGTTGCTATCCTGCACCAGTATTTCATTGTCGATGTTTTCCTGGCCAAACTCGTTTTCGATCACGGCGATGCGCATGCCATGGTCTTCCTGCAGTATGCGGTTGAGCAAGGTGGTTTTGCCGGCACCGAGGAAACCGGTGAGGATGGTGGTTGGAATCAGTGCCATGAGAGATGCCTATGCTGTAATCGATGGTGCCGCCGCGCAAGCGGAAGAATGCGGACGATTATGCCGGAATTTTGCAAAAGCTTGCAAATGCGCGCCCATCCGCTTGATATGGATCAGGCTGGCCAACGGGCGCGGCAGTCTACTTGAGCTTGGCGCGCGGGTGTGCCTGGTCGTACACGTGCGCCAGATGCTGGAAATCGAGGGCCGTGTAGACCTGGGTCGAGGTGATGCTGGAATGGCCCAGCATTTCCTGCACGGCACGCAAGTCGCCCGACGATTGCAGCACGTGCGAGGCAAACGAGTGGCGCAGCACGTGCGGGTGCACGTTCGCGGGAATCTCGGCGGCCAGCGCGTGCGCCTTCAGGCGCAGCTGCAGCACGCGCGGCGAAATGCGCGTGCCGCGCGTGCTTAAAAACAAGGCAGCGCTGCCATCGTTTGCCGGCGGACGCACGGCCAGCCAGCTGGCCAGCGCCACGAGGGCTGCCTTGCCGACGGGCACTTTGCGCATCTTGCTGCCCTTGCCCGTGACGATGACTTCGAAGCTGGCCATGTCGAGCCAGCCCAGCGAGGCGGGCCGGCCGCCCTCGGCCTTGCAGTAATGGGTGTCCAGGCTGGTCAGTTCGGAGACGCGCAAGCCGCTCGAATACAGCAGCTCGAACATGGCGCGGTTGCACAGTTGTTCCGGCTCGGCGGCGCCCTGCTGGTGTTGCACGGGGGCCACGAGGCGCACGGCGTCGTCCACCGACAGGGCTTTGGGCAAGGTCTTGGCCCGCTTGGGGGCGCGGATGCCGTCGACGGGGTTGGCGTCGAGCTGGGTCTCGCCGCTGAGCCAGTTGTAAAAGCCCCGCCACGACGACAGCTTGCGGGCGATCGAGCGCGGGTCCAGGCCGCCACTGTGCAGCTTGGCCGTGTAGCGGCGTATTTCGTTGTGCGCCAGCGCCGTCCACGGCGTATTGCCGCTCAGTTCCAGCAAGGCGCGCAAGTCGCGCCCGTAGGCGTCCAAGGTGTGGGGCGACAGCTTGCGCTGCGTGGCCAGCTGCGCCAGGTAGCTGGCCAGCCATTCGGCCTTGCCGCGCGCCTCGTCCACGGGGTTCTCAGGCAGGCGAGCCGGCGCGCAGCGCGGCCAGGGCGGCGCTGGCCGTGGCGCCGATGTGCACGAGGAAGTCCGTGCCCATGCTCGACGTAAAGCGTTCGCTGTCGGGCGAACCGAGCACCAGCAAGCCGAAGGTGCCCGTGGTGTTCGGGGCGCGCAGGGCGATCATGACGGTCGATTCGATTTTATCCGCCTGCAACCAGTGCACGGCTTCGAAATCGCGGTTGCTGCCGCAGTACGGCGCTTGCAGGCTGTTGGCGAACATGCGCACGTCGGCCGTGACCTCTTCCGTGAACCAGCCATTGGCGTGTTCCGGCAGCACTTGCCACAGGCGCAGGCTGACGTAGGGCACGTCGAAATTGCTTTGCAGGGCGTCGACCAGCACGCGCGGCATGGCCGCATCGCTGCGCACTTGCAGCATGGCCTGGTTCCAGCCGTGGAATTTGCTGGCGATGTCGCCATTTTCCTCGGCCAGGCGGCTCAGCTTGGACATGCGCAGTTCCAGCGCCTTGTATTTGTCACGCATCACTTCCATCTGCCGCTCCTGCAGCGAGATGGTGCGTCCCGTCAGCGGGCTGCTCAGCTTGACCTCGCCGAGCAGTGCGGTATGCTCTTCGAAGAAAGTCGGATGCTCGCTCAGGTACTGGGCGACGGTGCTGGAATCGAGTGTGGCGGTCATTGAGAATATCTGTCAGTGAAAGTTGAACGCTTCATTCTAACCGAGAGTGCGGCGGCATAGGCGCAAAGGGCCGGGTGCCGATACATTTTCCGCGCGCACATGAAAAAAGCGGCATGGTTAACCATGCCGCCTTGCATTTCTTGCTCAGCAATCACCCGTGACGGGTGACGTGCGGGACATTAGAAATTGTGGTGTACGCCCAGACCGATGTAGTTGGTGGTGACCGATGCATTGTAATTGTTCAGGTTAGCCGCTTTTTTGTTCGAGATGTCTGCGTAGACATACGTGCGTTTCGACAAATTGTAGTCATAGCCCAACGAAGCTTGCTTCGATTTGACGGTGCCATCTGGCGTTTTCTGACCGTAGCCAGCACGGATCTTGCCTGGGCCGACGTCATAGTTGGCGCCGATCAGCCATGCCTTGGTATCGGTATTGATGATCTTGAAGTTGCTGTCATCCTGATGCTGGTACGACGCCATCAGTTTCAATTCCTTGATCGGATTGAACGATGCGGCAACCGACCACAGCTTGGCTTGCACGCCATTGCGCTCGTAGGCGGCCATGGCGGCGAACTGTTCGTTGGTATAGGTAGCCGACATCGAGTACGGACTCGACGCTGGTGCAGCGTTTGCCGCCACGGCGTAGTTGCCGCTTGGATTGGCACGCACTGCTACGTTAGCGGGCGTTGGTGCATTGAAGCCGATGCCGCCGAAGTTATTGGCTTCTTTCGCAGCGACAGTGGCGTTGAACTGGAAGCCGTTGATGACTGGCGAGTTGTAGAACACGGCGTTCGAGAAGCGGTTACGCGAATTGCCGGCTGCGCTCAGCGGATCGCTGGTGTAACCGGCGACCGTGATATCGGTCTGGAAACCGGCGGTCGTAGGCATGCCCGACCATGGTTCGAACGCGGTGCTCGATTCCTGGAAGGCGGTCAGGCCACGGCCCAGGCGCACGGTACCGAAGTCGCCTTGCAGGCCGACGCGGCTTTGGCCCTGGAACAGCGGACGGGAGTTGCTTTCCAGCGTACCCGTATCGGATTCATAGCGAATTTCCAGTTGGAAAATAGCTTTCAAGCCATTGCCCAGATCTTCCGTGCCCTTGAAACCCAGCTTGTTGTTGTCGCGCTTGGTGACGACGGTGGTCGAACCAGTCGCTTTGCCCAGACCAGCATCGACCGTGCCGTAGATTTGGACGGACGACTGCGCTTGTGCGGTTGCGGCAAAGGCGCCGAAGAGTGCGAGGGCAACGAGTGATTTTTTCATGTCTTATTCCCTATTAAAAGTGAGTTCCGTCCGAGATCCGAGCAGATTGAAATGCGCCAATTACCGCGTTTCGATGAATGAACCTTAATTCGTTGGCGCGCAAGACGTGCGGGATTGGTCAAATGTGCGTGAAAAGATTGGTGAAAAGCGTCATAAATCCATGGCCCTGTTGTATTTTTGTAACGCGCGTTTTTTGCCGATCCTGCGCCGATGGCCGGCATTCTCCCATCGCCACCGTATCGGCGCCTTGCCATATTGGCGTGTCCTGGCCAGGACATTGTTGCGTTGAATCAAGTTCTTAAGCCGGCTTAGTCGGATTTACGACACAAGGACGTTACACTAAGGGACGGCCTGCACTGATGGGTCCGGAGACGGTGCACTATTCTTAGAATCATTGACTCAATATCGAGAATCGATGGCAAATCGCGAAACATTAGGATTGATCAAGGGCGCACGCGCGGGCGATGTGGCTTGCCAGCTGGCGTTGGGACGGCTGTATCTGTTCGGACAGGGTGTGCCGCAGAGCTTGCCGACCGCCTTGCACTGGCTGGCGCGGGCGGCCCAGGAGGATAGCCAGGAAGCCTGCCTGCTGATCGGTACGCACGTGCCGTTTGAAGTGGCGCAACCGGCAGCCAGGACGCTGATTCCGTATTACGCGCAGGCGTTCGATGCGGGCCTGGTGCAGGCGGGCCTGGTACTGGCGCAACTGGTGCTGGGCAATGCCGCCAGCAGTTGTGAAACCTTGCGCGCCAAGGCACGCGTGGCGCTGGACGCTGCCGTGTGCGCCGGCTTGCCCGATGCGCAATGGTTGTTATCCATGCAAGAAGGAGCGTCCGCAGCCTGTGTGCCGGATGCCGGCGTCGCTGGCAAGCACGCCCTCGATGGCGATACGCCCCTGTACGCCTGGCTGGAGCAGGCCTGGAGCCAGGGCAACCATGCGGGCTTCCTGTCGCAAGGCTTGCCGCTGGCGCGCGAGCTGTTGCAGCGCCAGGCGGCGGCCGGTGCGCGTACGATCGCACTGGACGCGCAGCAGGTGCAGTTGCTGTCGCGTTGCGCCCAGGCACTGGCACCAGGCGGCGATGCCGAGGGATGGCAATGTTGTGAGCTGGCCGCGCATGGTGGCGACCGCACGGCGCAGCTGGAGCTGGGACTCGGCTATGCGCGCATGGATGCGCATGGACAGCGGCTGGCCACGCGCAACGGCGCGGCCAATTTCAAGCGGGCCGTGCGCTGGCTGACGCAAGCGGGCGAGCAGGGCCTGGCCGAAGCCTGGTTCGTGCTGTCGCGCATCTATACAAAACCGGAATTTTCCCAGCGCAATGTGGTCGAAGCCCATTCCTGTCTGGAGCGTGCCGCCGACCTGGGGCATGGCCCGGCTCAGCTCGAGTGCGGCATGCATGCCTGGCGCAATCGCCGCGACGGTGTCAACAACGATGTGCGTGCCACCTATTGGCTGCTGCAGGCGCAGGCGCAAGGCAGCAATGAAGCGGAGGCGGCGCTGGTGAAGATCGCGCCACGCGGCGAGTCCGGCGACTGGGGCCAGTATGCCGCCCTGCACGCCGATGGACAACTGCGCCAGCTGGGCCTGAGCCACCCTTTGCTGGCGGCACGGCTGGAGCTGGCGCGCTGCTTTCACCTGTCGCGTGCCGAGTCCTTGCTGCTCGATCTCCATGCGGCCGACCAGGGACATTGCCTGCTGATCGATATCAGCGCCACACATGGGCGCGGCAAGCGGCGGCTGGTATTGATCCGCACGGCGCAGGAGCGCCAGCTGCTCGATCAGGTGGTGCGCCTGTTCGAGCGCGTCGATTGCGGCGTGACGGGGCCGGAAGGCAATTACCGCCAACGCCTGTACCGCCTGAAGTGCTACCTGGCCGAACTGGATGTCGCGCAGGAACAGCAGTTCCTGGCCGCCTGACTTTTACTCCTGTTTTTTACCTGTTTACAGCTCGATCACGCCTTCGAACACGGTCACGGCCGGGCCCGTCATCAGGACAGGCTGGCCCGGGCCTTGCCAGGCGATCGACAGTTCTCCGCCGCGCGCGCTGATGCGCACGGGCGAGTCCAGCAAGCCGCGCCGGATGCCGGCCACGGCGGCGGCGCAGGCGCCCGTGCCGCAAGCCAATGTTTCGCCAGCGCCCCGTTCATACACGCGCAGTTTCACGTGATGGCGGTCGACGATCTGCATGTAGCCGGCGTTGACCCTGCGGGGAAAGCGCGGATGGTGCTCGATCAGCGGGCCCGATTGTTCCAGTTCTTGCGCGTCGACATCCTCGACCACTTGCACGGCATGCGGATTGCCCATCGAGACGACGGACACCAGCACGGGAGAGGTTTGGCCCGGCAGTGCCAGGTCCAGCGGCCACAGGGTGTCAGTTCCCTGCGCTACGCCAGCCAGGCCGCTGGCGTCGAACGGCACCAGTGCCGGTTCCAGCACGGGCGCGCCCATGTCGACCGTGATGCTGCCATCGCGCTCCAGGCGGGGAGAAATGACACCGGCCATGGTTTCCACGCGGATGCTGGCCTTGTCGGATAACCCTTTTTCGCTGACGAACTTGACGAAGGCGCGCGCGCCGTTGCCGCATTGCTCGACTTCGCCGCCATCGTTGTTATAGATACGGTAGCGGAAGTCGCAGCCGGGCAGGCGCGGCTTTTCCACCACGAGGATCTGGTCGGCGCCGATGCCGAAACGGCGGTCGGCCAGGCGCTGCCACTGGGCCGGCGTGAAGTCGATATCTTGATTGATGGCATCGATGACGATGAAGTCATTGCCGGCGCCGTGCATCTTGGTAAAGTGGAGTTTCATGTTTTGCCGTATCACTTGTGCTGGTTATAGAACGAGGCTTCGCCTTGCGGACGCGTCTTGAAGCGTTTATGCGTCCAGAAGTATTCGGCTGGCGCTTCGCGCACCCGCTCTTCGATGAATTCGTTCATGCGGCGCGTGGCGGCCGTGATGTCGTCGCCCGGATAATCGTCCCACGCCGGGTAATACGTCACTTTCCAGCCCTGGTAATTGGGCAAAAAGGTGGCGATGACGGGAATCACTTGCGCCTTGGCGGCCAGTGCCAGGCGCGCCGTGGCCGTCAGGGTGGCGGCGGGCACGCCGAAGAAGGGCACGAATTCCGCATCCTTTTCGCCGAAATCCATGTCCGGCAGCATGAAATACGGCAAGCCGTCGCGCAGCGCGCGCAGAATCGTCTTGATGCCGTCCTGGCGCGTAAACAGCTTGGGCGGCTTGAAGCGCGAACGGCCGGCGCGCAGGGCCTGGTCGAAGGCGGCGTTCTTTTGCTGCACATACATCGAGGAAGCGGAAATTTCCATCGCCGTGGCGGCGCCGGCCACGTCGAGGCAGACGAAGTGCGGGCACAGCAGGATGGTGGGCTTGGCCGCGATCTGCTGGCCCGGAAAGGCGGGCACTTTTTTGATCAGGCGGTTCAGGCGTTCTTCCGATGCCCACCACAGGATGCTGCGCTCCCACACGCTGCGCGAATACGCCTGAAAATGCTGGCGCGCCAGGGCCACGCGTTGCGCTTCCGACAATTGCGGCATGCACAGGCGCAAGTTCGTCAGAGCGATATCGCGCCGTTTGCGCATGACAAGGAACAACACGCTGCCAACGCCGACGCCGAAGCGGCCCAGGATGGGCAGGGGCAACCAGTGCAGCAGCCACATGAAGGCGATCAGCAGTCTCATGCCTGCTCCTTGGCGGCATCGGGGCTGGCCGGCGTGGGCGGCGGCGCGCCGCGCGGTACCTTGTAGCGGTTGTAGCTCCACAGGTATTGCGCCGGGCTGCGCGCGATCAATTGTTCCATGGCCGCGTTGATGGTGCGCGCCTGCTCGGCCGAAGTGCTGTCCAGCGATGCGGTAAATGGCACGAAATGCACGACATAGCCGCGTCCGCCCGGCAGGCGTTCGGCGTAGGTGATGATGACTTCGGCGCCGCCCATCTGCGCCAGCTTGGCCGGCAGGGTCATGGTATAGGCGGGACGGCCGAAGAAATCGGCCCACACGCCTTCGCCCTCTTGCGGCACCTGGTCCGGCAGCAGGCCGATGGGTTGTCCCTTTTTCAGGCATTTGGCAAAGATGCGTACGCCCGACATGTTGGCCGGCGCCAGCATCAGGTTTTCGCGCGCGCGGGCGCCCTCGATCAGCGGTTTCAGGGCGGCGCGCTTGGGCGGGCGGTACATCACGGTGAGCGGCGTGCGCAGGGCGATCTGTTGCGCGACAATCTCGAAGCAGCCCAGGTGCGGCGTCAGGAAGACGATGCCGCGGCCGTGTTGCAACGCTTTTTCCACCAGGTCCCAGTTTTCCACCGTGGCATGGCGCGCTACACGCTCGGCTGGCGCGCACCAGATGAAGGGCAATTCCAGCACGCTCTTGCCCGCTTCGGCCACGGCCGTGTGCAAGTGTTGCGAAAACCCCGCACCCTGCATGTTCTCGCGCATGCGGCGCCGGTAGGAAGGGGAAATGGCGTAAATCACCCAGCCGAGCGCAGCGCCCAGGCCATGCAGGACGGGCAGGGGAAAGAGGGATAAAAAGCGGAAAATTGGGACTAACATGAATAAGCTGTTTCCAGGAATGGCGTGTTGCTGTGCCAAAATTTTTTAAGAAGCGTAAAATACCACGTATGTAGTACCCGCTGAGTTAATAGACAACTTGCGAAGCGGAATATAAATATCGCTAAAGCGTCGCAGGCAAAATCCTCTTTACTGCGACAGAACATTCACATAGTAAACAGGAGCTTGCAATGTCAAACGACTATCTCTTCACTTCCGAATCCGTCTCGGAAGGCCATCCCGACAAGGTTGCCGATCAAATTTCCGACGCCATCCTTGACGCCATCCTGGCCCAGGATCCGACCGCCCGCGTGGCTGCCGAAACCCTGTGCAACACGGGCCTGGTGGTGCTGGCTGGCGAGATTACTACGCATGCCAATGTGGATTATATTCAAGTTGCGCGCGAAACCATCAAACGCATCGGTTACGACAATACGGAATACGGCATCGACTACAAGGGTTGCGCCGTGCTGGTGGCTTACGACAAGCAGTCGCCCGACATCGCGCAAGGCGTCGATGAAGGTGCGGGTATTGACCTGGATCAAGGCGCTGGCGATCAGGGCCTGATGTTCGGCTACGCCTGCGATGAAACGGCCGAGCTGATGCCCGCCGCCATCCACTACGCGCACCGCCTGGTCGAGCGCCAGTCGCAGCTGCGCAAGGATGGCCGCTTGCCATGGCTGCGTCCGGATGCGAAATCGCAAGTGACCCTGCGCTACGTCGATGGCCGCCCCGTCGGCGTGCACACGGTCGTGCTGTCGACCCAGCATGCGCCAGAAATTTCGCACAAGCAGATCGAAGAAGCCGTCATCGAAGAAATCATCAAGCCGATCCTGCCGCGCGAATGGCTGACGGAGACCAAATTCCTCGTCAACCCGACGGGCCGTTTCGTCATCGGCGGTCCGCAAGGCGATTGTGGCTTGACCGGGCGCAAGATCATCGTCGACACCTACGGTGGCGCAGCCCCGCACGGCGGCGGCGCGTTCTCGGGCAAGGACCCGTCGAAAGTCGACCGTTCGGCAGCCTACGCGGCCCGTTACGTGGCGAAAAACATCGTCGCGGCCGGTCTGGCGCGCCAATGCCAGGTGCAGGTCAGCTACGCCATCGGCGTGGCCAAGCCGATCAACATCACCGTCTACACGGAAGGCACGGGCGTGATTCCTGACGCGGAAATCGCCAAGCTGGTACTGGCGCACTTCGATTTGCGTCCAAAAGGCATCGTGCAAATGCTCGACCTGCTGCGCCCGATCTATCAAAAGAGCGCCGCCTACGGCCACTTCGGCCGCGAAGAGCCGGAATTCACGTGGGAACGCACGGACAAGGTCGCCCTGCTGCGCGACGCTGCCGGCCTGAAGTAATCTAGTCAGATTTGCAAGAAAAGCGCCCCGGCCTTCTGGCCGCGGGCGCTTTTTTCATGGGCGCGCACGCGACGGCGCGTACGGAACGGCGTTGCCGTAGGGATACGCTACAATTTATTGCAAATAAACCAATTTGAGAATTCCATGACCTTGTTGCGCGCACGCTCCTTGTTTGTTGTTCTGGTGGCTACATTCGGCCTGTCCGTTGCGGTGGCGGCGCCGGCCACGCTGACGGTGGGGCAATGGCTGGACAAGGCGGAGGCGGGCGACGGCCATGCCGTGCTGATCCTGGCGGCGGGCGGCAAATTTATTTTCCCCGAGGGTTCGCTGGCAACGCCGGTGCAGATGCGGCCCGAACTCACCGAGTTGATGGGGCAAATGTCGGCACGCCAGGCCTTGCATGTGCTCACCATCTATGCGGACAGTGGTTTTCTCGCCACGGATCCCGATGCCTGGCGCTCGAATATCAAGCCAGATCCCGTGATCACCTGCAAATGGGCCATGCGCGCCGCGAATTATCCGACCGACGGCAGCAAGGCCGATAAAGACATGCTGCCCATCCTGCGCGACCTGGCCGATGAAATAACGCGGCGCCTCGATGCTGACGAGCGCGCCAGCTGTCTCAGCCAGGGCAAGAACTGGCCGCCGCAGAAACCATAGCGCGCCAGCGCGCGTCGCGGACCTGCCAGGCGGCCGGCCCGCTTGACTAATGGTTGCCGCCGGCGCATGGCCAATGTTATGATGCAGTGTCCGAGGAGCGTTGCGACGAAGAAATTCGCCAGGCTCGGAATATCCTGCAACTGCGCTCACGTACCTTTTTCAACTGAAAGGAGGGCGTGATGAACGCCGTACTCAAATCGCAACACGACTACACCATCGCCGATATCACTCTGGCCGCATGGGGCAACAAAGAAATCAAGATTGCTGAAACGGAAATGCCTGGCCTGATGGCCATCCGCGAAGAATTCGCGGCAGCGCAGCCTTTGAAAGGCGCGCGCATCACCGGTTCCATCCACATGACCATCCAGACCGCCGTGCTGATCCAGACGCTGGAAGCACTGGGCGCGCAAGTGCGTTGGGCATCGTGCAACATTTACTCCACGCAAGATCACGCTGCCGCCGCCATCGCTGCCGCCGGCACGCCAGTGTTCGCCGTCAAGGGCGAGTCGCTGGACGACTACTGGGAATACACGCACCGCATCTTCGAATGGCCGGATGCGGACGGCAAGGCTGTCTATTCGAACATGATCCTCGACGATGGCGGCGACGCGACCCTGCTGCTGCATCTGGGCGTGCGCGCGGAAACCGACCTGTCGGTGCTGGCCAATCCCGGTTCGGAAGAAGAAATCTGCATGTTCAACTCGATCAAGCAACACTTGCTGGCCGACCCGACCTGGTACTCGAAGCGTCTGCCGGAAATCCTCGGCGTGACGGAAGAAACGACGACCGGCGTGCACCGCTTGTATCAAATGCACAAGGAAGGCAAGCTGGCTTTCCCTGCGATCAACGTCAACGATTCCGTCACGAAATCGAAGTTCGACAACCTGTATGGCTGCCGTGAATCGCTGGTCGACGGCATCAAGCGCGCCACCGACGTGATGATCGCCGGTAAAGTGGCCGTCATCGCCGGTTACGGTGACGTCGGTAAAGGTTCGGCCCAAGCCATGCGCGCCCTGTCGGCGCAAGTATGGGTGACGGAAGTCGACCCGATCTGCGCACTGCAGGCGGCGATGGAAGGCTACCGCGTGGTGACCATGGATTACGCCTGCGAACACGGCGACATCTTTGTCACCTGCACCGGCAACTATCACATCCTCACGCACGATCACCTGACGCGCATGAAAGACCAGGCTATCGTCTGCAACATTGGTCACTTTGACAATGAAATCGACGTTGCTTCGTTGAAGCAATACGAGTGGGAAAACATCAAGCCGCAAGTCGACCACATCATCTTCCCGTCGGGCCGCCGCATCATCCTGCTGGCCGAAGGCCGCCTGGTCAACCTCGGTTGCGGCACGGGCCACCCGTCGTACGTGATGAGCTCGTCGTTCGCCAACCAGACGATCGCCCAGATCGAGCTGTACGCGAACACGGCCAACTACCCGGTCGGCGTGTACACCTTGCCAAAACACCTCGATGAAAAAGTCGCCCGTTTGCAACTCAAAAAGTTGAATGCGCAGCTGACGGAACTGACGCAAGAGCAAGCCGACTACATCGGCGTGCGTCAAGAAGGCCCCTACAAGCCAGAGCACTACCGCTATTAAGATGGTTGCCTCATGAACCTACTGCGCGGCGCGGGGCGCGGCCGGCGATGCTCACTGTGCTAAAGCACAGCTGCGCTTCTCGGCCACGCCGCGCATCCGCTCGCTACGGTTCCTGAGGCAACAAGACTGATCGGTGTATCGTTAGAGACAGCCGTTACTGTGCTGTCTCAATATCTTTTTTGACAGGCTAGAGAAATGCGCTTGCTACTGATTTGGTTTATCAATGCGGCAGCCCTGTTTGCCGTTCCTTACCTGATGCACTCGGTGACGATGAGCAGCGGCTGGACGGCGCTGCTGGCGGCTGCCGTGCTGGGGCTGGTCAATGCGCTGATCCGTCCCTTGCTGATCCTCTTGACCCTGCCCGTGACGTTTTTGTCGCTGGGTCTGTTCATTTTGATCATCAACGGCTTCCTGTTCTGGCTGGTGGCGCAGGTGATCGATGGTTTCCATGTCGCCAGTTTCTGGTCTGCCGTGGGTGGTGCCATTCTGTACAGCATCATTTCCTGGGCCTTGTCGACCTTACTTTTGAGTAATGACGATGGAAAAGCATAATTTCAGTATTGAGTTTTTCCCGCCGAAAACCCCGGAAGGGGCGGAAAAGCTGCGCGCCACGCGGATCAAGTTGTCTGAATTGCAGCCGAAGTATTTCTCGGTGACCTTCGGCGCCGGTGGCACCACGCAGCAGGGCACGCTCGATACCGTGCGCGAGATCCTGGCGGCCGGCGAACAAGCCGCGCCCCATCTGTCTTGCGTGGGCGGTTCGCGCGCATCGATCCGCGCCGTGCTGGCCGATTTCAAGGCGGCCGGCGTGAGCCGTATCGTCGCCTTGCGCGGTGACTTGCCCAGCGGCTACGGCGCCTCGGGCGAGTTCCGCTACGCCAACGAGCTGGTGGAATTCATCCGCGCCGAGACGGGTGACCATTTTCATATCGAAGTGGCCGCCTATCCGGAAGTGCATCCGCAAGCCCGTTCGCCGCAGGACGACTTGAACGCGTTTGCGCGCAAGGTGCAGGCGGGTGCCGATGCGGCCATCACCCAGTACTTCTACAATGCCGACGCGTATTTCCAGTTTGTCGAGCAGACGCAGAAGATGGGCATCAACGTGCCCATCGTGGCCGGCATCATGCCGATCACGAACTACACGCAATTGATGCGCTTTTCGGACATGTGCGGCGCGGAAATTCCACGCTGGGTGCGTCTGAAACTGGCCAGCTTCGGCGACGACAGCGCGTCCATCAAGGCTTTTGGCCTGGACGTGGTGACGGGCTTGTGCGAACGCTTGCTGGAAGGCGGCGCGCCAGGCTTGCATTTCTATAGCATGAACCAGGCGGCGCCCACGACCGCACTGTGGCAGCGCCTGGTCAAATAATCGCTGTTTGATTCGTCAGAAAAAGTCGCCCTCGGTCACGATGTGATCGAGGGCGATGTCGTATTCGCCGTTAGGGAAACTTGCCGCCAGGCAGGCATAGGCGATGCCCAAGGTGCGCGGACGGGGCGTTTGCGCCAGCGTGCGGTCATAGTAGCCGCCGCCATAGCCGAGGCGAAATCGTTCGTGGTTAAAACCCAGGCAGGGCACGAGCAGGGTGGCGGGCGCCGGACGCAGGCGCAACCGGGCCGGCACGGCCACGCCCATGCCATCCTTGACCATGGGCTCGCCCGGTGTCCAGTCGGAAAATGCCAGCGGCGCATGCTTTTCCAGCACCACGGGTAAACTTAATTGCACGCCGCGCGCGGCCAGCTGGGCATACGCGCCGTGCAAGTCCGGCTCGCCGTGCAGGGGCCAGTACACGCCCAGTTCCTCGACTTTTTCCTGCGCGCACCAGTCCAGCAGGCGTTGCGCGATGGCCGCATCCCACGTTAGTCGCGTGGCCTCGGGCAGGGCGCGGCGGGTCGCCAGCAGGGCCTTGCGCAAGCCGGCTTTGTCCTGTGGCGCAATGGGTGGCCGTGTAGCCGGATCGCATGTTATTCTAGGGTCGCTATTCATATCACCATCAAGTTAAGATTGAGAGTCGTACATTGATTTCCCCACTGAAATGGATTGCCGGCACGATGCTGTGTGTTGCATCGGCCTTGTCCCCCCTGGCCGCCCTGGCCCAGGTGTCCGCCACCGTCTCTCCTGCCGCCCCCGACACGCGCAGCGAGGACGATGCCTTCCTGCTGCTGCGCGACGCCGCGCGCAAGGATGACGCCGAAAAAGCCGACTTTTATGCGGGGCGCCTGACGAATTACCAGATTCCATCGTATGTTGACTATTATCGGCTGAAACCGCGCATCAAACTGCTGACCGAGGCGCAATTTCGCGATTACCTGAACCGCTACAAGGGCAGCGCCATCGCCGACCGTTTCCGCAACGACTGGCTGCTGGAACTGGGCCGCAAGCGCGACTGGGTCGTGTTTGACGAGCAATATCCGCAATTCGCGCTCGACGACGATACCCAGCTCAAGTGCTACGCGCTGATGTCGCGCGCGGCCAAGGGGCAGAATGTGGCGCCCGAAGCGCGCAATCTGTTGGTGTCGCCGCCCGGCTATGGTGAAGCGTGCGGCAGCCTGATCGCGGTCTTGGCGCAAAATGGCCAGTTCGACACGAACGACCTGTGGGCGCAAATCCGCCTGGCGGGCCAGACCAACGCCACGGGCCCGGCGCGCCGCATCGCGCTGCTGCTGGGCGCGTCCGACGCGAAGATGGCGCAAGCGATCGATTTGCCGGCGCTGATGCTGGCCAAGGGACCTGGACCCAGCCGCGCCGACCATGAAATGTACCTGGTGGCCATCGGCCGCATGGCGAAAAGTACCCTGAAACTGGGCGTGGTGGCCTTGCAAAAAGCCAGCGCGCAACTGACCGCGCAGGAACAGGCCATCGGCTGGGCCAACCTGGCCCTGCAGGCGTCGTATTCGCTGGTGCCGGAAGCGTTTGAATATTGGCAAAAATCTAATGGCGCACCGTTGACCCAGGAGCAGATGCAGTGGAAAGCGCGCATTGCCTTGCGCGAAGGCAACTGGCCTGTGGTGAAGTCGTCGATCCAGGCCATGCCGGCCTCGCTGCGCACGGATCCCACCTGGGTCTACTGGCTGGCGCGCGCGCAGCAGGCGGAAACGCCGGGCCGCCCGAATGCGCAAGCCGACACCCTGTACCGCACGATTGCCGACCAGTCGAATTTCTACGGCTTGCTGGCCAATGAAGAGCTGGGCAACCATCTGGTGCTGCCGCCGCCGGGCCAGCCCGTCACGCCGACGGAAATCGCCGCCATGGCCGCCAATCCGGGCTTGCAGCGCGCCTTGAAATTTTTCAACATGCGCTTGCGCTTCGAAGGCACGCGCGAGTGGAACTGGGAATTGCGTTCGATGACGGATCGCCAGCATCTGGCGGCCGCGGAATTTGCGCGCCAGAACAATGTGCTCGACCGCATGGTCAATACGTCCGACCGCACGCGCCTGGAAGTCGATTACACGCAACGCTACCCGACGCCGCACGACGACGTCATGCACCCGGCCACGCAAACCCTGGGCCTGGATAAAGCCTGGGTGTATGGCTTGATCCGCCAGGAATCGCGCTTCATCATGGATGCGCAGTCGCATGTGGGCGCGTCCGGGTTGATGCAGGTGATGCCTTCGACGGCCCGTTATGTCGCCAAGAAGATCGGCCTCACCGATTTCGTCACGGAAACCTTGAGCGACGTGCGCACCAACGTCTTGCTGGGCACGAATTACCTGAACATGGTGCTCGGCGGCCTCGACGGTTCGCAAGTGCTGGCCAGCGCCGCCTACAACGCGGGGCCGGGGCGCTTGCGCATCTGGCGCGCCACCATGACGCGGCCGCTGGAAGGCGCCGTCTTCGCCGAAACGATTCCGTACACGGAAACGCGCGGCTACGTGAAAAACGTGATGGCCAACGCCACGTATTACGCGGCCCTGTTCGAGAAGCGCCCGCAGTCGCTGAAAGCGCGGCTGGGTACCGTGGGACCGAAAAACAGCGCCATCGCGGCCGATTTGCCGTAACTCAATGAATTGATATCCGACCATGCAAACGACCATCCTTGATCCCAGCCTGACGCAAACCCTGGCTGCCGCGCGCGAGCCGGGCCTGACCCTCATCATTGGCAACAAGAATTATTCGTCGTGGTCGATGCGCCCGTGGGTGGCCATGACGGCGTTCGGCATCCCGTTCCAGGAAGTGCGCGTGCTGCTCGACCAGAGCGACACGGCCACCAAAATCGCCGCCTATTCGGCCTGCGGCCGCGTGCCCGTGTTGCTGGCGGGCGAGATCACGATCTGGGACAGCCTGGCCATCTGCGAATATCTGGCCGAGCAGTTTCCTGATAAACACCTGTGGCCGCAAGACGTGGCCGCGCGCGCGATGGCGCGCTGTGTCTGCGCGGAAATGCATTCGGGCTTTACCGGCTTGCGCACGGACATGTCGATGAATATCAAGGCGAAGTTGCCGGGCCGTGGCCGCACGGCCGCCGCGCAGGCCGACATTGGCCGCATCAGCGAAATCTGGGAAGAGTGTTTATCGCGCTTTGGCCACCACCAATTCCTGTTTGGCGAGTTTTCCATCGCCGATGCGTATTTCGCCCCCGTCGTCATGCGTTTCCGCACGTATGGCGTGAGTCTGGCACCGGCGCTGAACGCGTATTGCGAGCGCGTGCAGGCGCACCCGGCCGTGGCGCGCTGGATCTCGGCAGCGCTGGCGGAGACGGAAGTCGCGGCCAAGCACGACGCGGAACTGCCTGATTAAGAAAAGAGTGTTATGAAGATATACACGGTCGGTGGCGCGGTGCGCGACCAACTGCTGGGCTTGCCCGTGAAAGACCACGACCACGTTGTCGTGGGCGCCACGCCGGAAGACATGCTGCGCCAGGGCTTCCGCCCCGTCGGCAAGGATTTCCCCGTGTTTTTGCACCCGAAGACGCAGGAAGAATACGCGCTGGCCCGCACGGAGCGCAAGACTGCCCCCGGCTACCGGGGCTTTGTCTTCCACACGGCGCCCGACGTCACCCTGGAAGACGACCTGGTGCGGCGCGATCTGACCATCAACGCCATTGCGCAAGCCGAGGACGGGACGTTGACCGACCCGTTCGGCGGCATTCAGGATATCGAGAACAAAATCTTCCGCCACGTGTCCGACGCGTTCGGCGAAGACCCCGTGCGCATCTTGCGCCTGGCCCGCTTCGCCGCCCGTTTCGACGGTTTTACTGTCGCACCGGCCACCATGGAACTGATGCGCCGCATGGTGCTTGATGGCGAAGTCGATGCCCTGGTGGCCGAGCGCGTGTGGCAGGAAGTGGCGAAAGGATTGATGGAAGCGCGGCCGTCGCGCATGCTGGCGGTGCTGCACGAGTGCGGCGCGCTGGCGCGCATCATGGGGGAAATCACGCTCAGCGAGCGCTTGCTGCAGGTCATCGACCATGCGGCCGCGCAAGGCCTTGACTTGCCCGTGCGTTTCGCCGCCCTGATGCTGCATGTGAGCAAGGATGCCATCGAGCAGCTGAGCGAGCGCCTGCGCGTGCCCAACGAGTGCCGCGAGCTGGCCGTCATGGCGGCGCGCGAGCTGGAGCAGATCAACGGCGCGCTGGCGTTGACCGCCGAAGCCGTGGTGAGCCTGTGCGAACGCTGCGACGGCTTGCGCAAGCCGCAGCGCTTTGCGCAACTGCTGCAAGCGGTGGCGTGCGATGGGCTGGTCGCGGGCGACTTTCCCCAGGCGACGCGGTTGCAGGGCGGCCTCGACGCGGCGCGCGCCGTCAACGCGGGCGCGCTGGCGCAGGGCTGCGCGGAGCCGAAACGCATTCCCGAAGTCATCCATGCGGCGCGGGTTGCCGCCGTGCAAGCATTCCTGGCCCAGGCTTGAATGGCGGGAATAGGCTACAATGGTGCCATAATGTTGCACTGCACAATACCGGCCTGACGTGCCGCAGCACCGCCCCAGGAGTCGTCGTGACCTTACCCAAGCTGTTTCAAAATCCGTTTCGCCGCTGGCTCAGTCGTAGCGGCGGCGGGCGTCCGAGCGTACTCGTCAAGCAGCTGCACGAGCGCGACCGGCGCCGCATGATGAAGCATTTTCTGTCGCTGGAGAAAAGCGACCGCCTGCTGCGCTTCGGCAGCACCTTGCCTGATGAGCTCGTGGCGCAGTACGTGCAGAAGATGGATTTCTCGCGCGACATGATTTATGGTGTCTACAACAGCCTGTTCAAGCTGGTGGGCGTGGGGCATCTGGCGTTTGCGCCGAAGGACCAGTCGCCGGCGAAAAGTGTCGTCACGGACAAGGAGCAGGTGGCCGAGTTTGGCGTGTCCGTGTCGAAATCGATGCGCGGCATGGGCGTCGGTTCGAAACTGTTCGAGCGGGCGGCGATACACTGCCGCAACAACGATGTCGATACCCTGTACATGCATTGCTTGTCGTCCAACAAGACGATGATGCATATCGCCAAGAAGGCGGGCATGGAAATCCAGCGCGACTATGGCGAAGCGGATGCTTATTTGAAACTATTGCCGCCGAACCCGACGAGCATGCTGCAGGAAGCCGTGCAGGAGCAGTTTGCCATGTTCGACTACACGTTCAAGGCGAATGCGCGCGCCGCCAGCAAACTGTGGGAGCGCTTACCGGGGCGCAAGAAGCAGCCCGGGCCGCCATCACAATAAGGGCAGTGCCGTCGTATCCTTGATGCGCTGCAAGGCAAAGCTTGATTTGACGTCCAGCACGGCCGGGTGGCGCAACAGGGTTGCCATCATGAAGCGCGAGAAATGCTCCATGTCTTCCACGTGCACGCGCAATAAATAATCCATTTCGCCCGTCATCGCGTAGCAGGCCACCACTTCCGGCCAATGCGCCACGGCCACGGCGAAGTCGGCGCGCGGCGAGGTATTCGTCACCAGATTCGGCGCCAGCACGCGCGCCGTGCTGTGCGCGGTGGCGTCGCTGTGCTTTTCCAGGCGTACATTCACGTAAGCGAGCAAGCCCAGGCCGATCTTTTCCGGGTCCAGCAGGGCCACGTACTGGCGGATCACGCCCGCTTCTTCCAGCCGTTTGACGCGGCGCAAGCATGGCGACGGCGACAGGCTGACCTGTTCGGCCACGTCCTGATTCGACAGGCGGCCATCGGCCTGCAGGACGGCAAGGATCTTGCGGTCCGTTTTATCCAGCGTAATTTTGCTCATGCTCCCTCCGGTGGTTCTCGTTTCACGCAATATTATTGCGCAAATCATGATTGTTCGGGAGATCTTTGGCATTTAATGCCCGTGACCCACGCCTATACTGTGCGCTACTTCTTGGAGGAGACATCATGCAATTTCAGCCTTGGGATAACCCGATGGGTACCGATGGTTTCGAGTTCGTCGAGTATGCAGCACCAGACCCAAAAGCATTGGGCAAGCTGTTCGAGAACATGGGCTTCACGGCCATCGCGCGCCACCGCCATAAAGATGTCACCCTGTATCGTCAGGGCGACATCAATTTCATCATCAATGCCGAACAAGATTCGTTCGCGCAGCGTTTTGCCCGCCATCACGGCCCGTCCGTGTGCGCCATCGCCATCCGCGTCGACGACGCGGCCTTCGTGTACCGCCGCGCGCTGGAACTGGGCGCCTGGGGTTTCGACAATAAAACGGGTCCGATGGAGCTGAATATCCCCGCCATCAAGGGCGTGGGCGATTCCCTGCTGTACTTCGTCGACCGCTGGCGCGGCAAGGGCGCCGACAAGGAAGGCGCGGCCGCACCGGGCGGCATCGGCGACATCAGCATCTATGACGTCGATTTCGTCGCCATTCCCGGCGCCGTCGCCAACCCCGTCGGCCACGGCCTGACCTACATCGACCACCTGACGCACAATGTGCACCGTGGCCGCATGAAGGAATGGGCGAGCTTCTATGAAAGCCTGTTCAACTTCCGCGAAGTGCGCTATTTCGACATCGAAGGCAAGCTGACGGGCCTCAAATCAAAGGCCATGACTTCGCCGTGCGGCAAGATCCGCATCCCGATCAATGAATCGTCGGACGACAAGTCGCAGATCGCCGAATACCTGGACCAGTACCATGGCGAAGGCATCCAGCACATCGCGCTGGGCACGGACAATATCTACGCCTCCGTGCAAGGCATGCGCGATACGGGTATCGATTTCCAGGACACGATTGAAACATACTATGAACTGGTCAACCGCCGCCTGCCGAACCACGGCGAGCAGCTGGAAGAACTGCGCCGCCTGCGCATCCTGATCGATGGCCACAGCACGGAAACGGAACGCGAACTGCTGCTGCAGATCTTCACGCAGACGGTGATCGGCCCGATCTTCTTCGAGATCATCCAGCGCAAGGGCGACCAGGGCTTCGGCGAAGGCAATTTCCGCGCGCTGTTCGAATCGATCGAGCTGGACCAGATCAAGCGCGGCGTGCTGAAAGATACGAGCGCGGCGTAAGCCGAGGGCTGTTTGTCGGCTTACGCCGTTCCGGCTAAGCCGACCTACAGCTGGGGTCAGTAGGTCGGGTTAGCCAGAATGGCGTAACCCGACATGCCCGCAAAAAGAAGCACTAAAAAGCAGCAAAAAGGTAAGAACACGAGAGTGCAGCGCAGCAAAGAACTGCGCGCCTTCCTGTGGTAGTCTACGACAAACAAGTCATTTTTCCGCACCGGCATTGCTCACAAAGCGAGGCCGGTACGTGTGAGTTCAACCGACCTGCACGCGTAGCACAGAGAATAATGGAGACAAGTAATGAATGCACCAATCAAGGGCTCGAGTCTTGAGCCGGGCGCGCACGCGTCTGAAATTTCCCTGAACGACAAATACACCTTGGAGCGTGGCCGCGCCTTCATGACGGGCACGCAAGCGCTGATCCGCCTGCCCATGCTGCAGCGCGAGCGCGACCTCAAGGCTGGCCTGAATACGGCCGGCTACATCACCGGTTATCGCGGTTCGCCTGTGACGTCCGTCGACATGACGGCGATCAAGGCCAAGAAATACCTCGATGAACACCACGTCAAATTCCACCCGGGCCTGAACGAAGACCTGGCCGCCACGGCCGTCTGGGGCACGCAGCAAACGAATCTGTTCGAAGACGCGAAATACGACGGCGTGTTCGGCATGTGGTACGGCAAGGGCCCCGGCGTCGACCGCTGCGGCGACGTCTTCAAGCACGCGAATAACGCCGGTTCCGCCAAGCACGGCGGCGTGCTGGTGCTGGCCGGCGACGACCATGCGGCGAAATCCTCGTCCACGGCGCACCAGTCCGACCACATCCTGAACGCTTGCGGCATTCCCGTGCTGTACCCGTCGTCGGTGCAGGAATACATCGACTACGGCTTGCACGCCTGGGCCATGAGCCGCTACACGGGCCTGTGGGTCTCGATGAAATGCGTGACCGACATCATCGAGTCGGGCGCCGCCGTCGATTTCGACCCGGACCGCGTGCAGATCGTGCTGCCGACCGACTTCGAGATGCCGGCCGGTGGCCTGAACATCCGCTGGCCCGACACGGTGCTGGAGCAAGAAGTACGCATGAACAGCTACAAATGGTATGCGGCGCTGGCGTATGCGCGTGCCAACAAGCTCAATAAAATCATCTGGGACAGCCCGAAGGCGCGCATCGGCATCATCACGGCTGGCAAATCCTACCTCGACACGCGCCAGGCGCTGGCCGACCTGGGCATCGACGAGCAGACGGCATCCGACATCGGCATCCGCCTGTACAAGATCGGCATGACCTGGCCGCTGGAAGCGGATGGCGTGCACGAATTCGCCAAGGGTCTCGACGAGATCCTCGTGGTGGAAGAAAAGCGCCAAATCCTCGAATACGCGCTGAAGGAAGAACTGTACAACCTCAAAGACGGCGAACGTCCGCGCGTGGTCGGCAAGTTCGACGACACGGGCGAGTGGAGCAACCAGAAGGGCACGGGTCACGGCGACTGGCTGCTGCCGGCCACGTATGAACTGAACCCGGCCATGATCGCGCGGGCGATCGCCAGCCGCATTTCGCGCTACTACGCGGGTCACCCGGTCGAGCAGCGCGTGAAGGAACGCATCGCCTACCTGGAAGCGAAGGAAAACGTCCTCAAGGCCATCAGCGCGAAACCCGATCCGCAAAAGGACCGCACGCCGTTCTTCTGCTCCGGCTGCCCGCACAATACCTCGACCAAGGTGCCGGAAGGCTCGCGCGCGCTGGCCGGCATCGGCTGCCATTACATGGTGCTGTGGATGGACCGCGAAACGTCGACATTTACCCATATGGGCGCCGAAGGCGTCACCTGGGTGGGGCAGGCGCCGTTCACGAATGAAAAGCACGTGTTTACCAACCTCGGCGATGGCACGTATTTCCACTCGGGCATCCTGGCCATCCGCGCCGCCGTCTCGGCCAAGGTGAACATCACCTATAAAATTCTGTTCAACGACGCGGTGGCCATGACGGGCGGCCAGGAGTTCGATGGCCCATTATCTCCGGCCATCATTTCGCGTCAGATCGCCGCCGAAGGCGTCGGTCCCATCATCGTCGTCACCGATGAGCCGGAAAAATACCCGTCCGATTACGCCTGGGCCGAAGGCGTGACCGTGCGCCACCGTTCGGAACTGATGGACGTGCAGCGCGAACTGCGCGACATGCCGGGCGTGTCGGCCATGATCTACGACCAGACCTGCGCTTCGGAAAAACGTCGCCGCCGGAAACGCAATGAATACCCGGACCCGGCCAAGCGCGCCGTCATCAACGAAGCCGTCTGCGAAGGCTGCGGCGACTGCTCCGTGCAATCGAACTGCCTGTCGGTGGAACCGCTGGAAACGGAACTGGGGCGCAAGCGCCAGATCAACCAGTCGTCCTGCAACAAGGATTTCTCGTGCACGACGGGTTTCTGCCCAAGTTTTGTCACGGTAGAAGGCGGCGGCTTGAAAAAGCCGAAAAAAGCGGCTGCCGCCGACAAGGATGCGCCGGCCGCGCCAGCCTTGCCGACACCCGCCATTCCCTCGACGGCCGAGCCTTTCGGCATTTTAGTCACCGGCATCGGCGGCACGGGCGTGGTCACCGTCGGCCAGATCCTGGCCATGGCGGCGCACGTGGAAGGCAAGGGCTGTTCCGTGCTGGACATGAGCGGCCTGGCGCAAAAGGGCGGCCCCGTGATGTCGCACGTGCGCCTGGCGGACCGCCAGGAAGACATCCACTCGACGCGTGTCGGCACCGGTGCGGCCGACCTGGTGATCGGCTGCGATTTGATCGTCACGGCCAGCCGCGACGCCCTGTCGCGCATGGGAGAGGGACGCAGCTGGGCCATGATCAACTCGACCAGCTCGTCGACGGCCGCGTTCGTGAAAAACCCGGACTGGCAATTCCCCGGTGCATCCGCGCGCATGGAAATCGAAAAGGCCTGCGGTACGGATCACGTCGATTTCATCGACGCGGGCCAGATCGCCACGGCGCTGATGGGCGACTCCATCGCGACGAATATGTTCATGCTCGGTTATGCCTGGCAAAAGGGCAAGGTGCCGCTCACCGAAGCGTCGATCATGAAGGCCATCGACTTGAACAACGTCTCGGTGGCGTTCAACAAGGCCGCCTTCAACTGGGGCCGCGCCGGCGCCCACGATACGGCCAGCCTGGTGCGCATGACGACGCCAGCGAAAGTGGTGGAATTCAAGCGCATCGACACGCTCGACGACATCATCGAAAAACGGGTCGCCTTGCTGACGGCCTACCAGGACCGCGCGTATGCGCAGCAATACCTGGACTTCGTCGGACAGGTGCGCGCCGCCGAAAGCGCCCTGAACGGCCCGCACTTGCGCCTGACGGAAGCCGTGGCCCGCTACTTCTACAAGCTGATGGCCTACAAGGACGAGTACGAAGTGGCGCGCCTGTACACGGACGGCGCCTTCCAGGCGAAGATTGCGTCCATGTTCGAGGGCGACATCAAGCTCAAGTTCCACCTGGCGCCGCCGATCATGGCGAAAACGGACGCGCAGGGCCATCTGATCAAGAAGGAATATGGCCCGTGGATGCTGAAGGCATTTGGCGTGCTGGCCAAGTTCAAGGGCTTGCGCGGCACGGCCTTCGACGTGTTCGGCCATACGGCCGAGCGCAAGACGGAGCGCGCGCTGATTCTTGAATACCGCACGACGGTGGGCGGCTTGCTGCCGAAACTGACGACGGCCAGGCTGGCGCAAGCGGTGGCCATTGCCAGCATCCCGGAAGACATCCGCGGCTATGGTCACGTGAAGGAGCGTCATTTGAAGGCGGCGAAAGAGAAGGAAGCCAGTTTGCTGATCGCCTTCAACGCGCCGACGCCGCTGCCGCCCGTCGTGGCAGCGCCCGTGGCGGCCAGCGTCGCATGATGCGGTGACTACTCGGCTGTAGCAATGGCGCCTGCGGGCGCCATTTTTCTGTGTCAAAGAAAACAACGCTTGCTTGCAAAACGCATTATAATTTTTCGATAATTTCTTTTTGGAAAGTTTTGCCATGCATGCCCTGCGTTTTTCCTCCTTGTCTGTGCCCCTCGCTCGTCCTGTTGTCCTTTGCATTGCGCTGTTGTTGAGTGCCTGCGGCGGTGGCGGTGGCGGCAGCGACAGCGCGGCCGTCGTCCCGCCCGTCACGCCGACGGATCCTGCGGCGCTGGTCGCTTCCTCGACGGTGGCGAACCGCTGCGAGGCACCGCGCAGCGGCAGCAGCATCGACAAGCCGGGCACCTTGCTCGATGAACTGACGTGGGTGCGCAGCTGGATCGATGAAACGTATCTGTGGTACCGCGAAGTGCCGACCACGTACCAGCCGCAAAGCTTCACTACGCCCATCGCGTATTTCGACGTACTGAAAACAACGGCCATGACGGCCTCCGGCAAGCCCAAGGACCAGTTCCATTTCACGTATTCAACGGCGGAGTGGGAGAAGGCGCAGAATGGCATCGAACTGGGCTACGGCATGCTGCTGGCGCTGACGCGTAACACGCCACCGCGCAAGGCGGTGATCTCGATCGTCGAACCAGGTTCGCCGGCGGCCCTGGCGGGCTTGCAGCGGGGCGACCTGCTGCAAACCATCGATGGCGTCGATTTCATCAATGCCGCGGACGCGGCCAGCGTGAAGATCATCAACACGGGCCTGTTCCCCGAGGCGCAAGGCACGCATGCGCTCAGTTTCAGCCGTGACGGAACGGTGCGAAACGCCACCCTGCTGGCGGTCGAGGTCAGCACCAGCGCCGTGCAGAACGAGCGCATCATCGACACGCCCACGGGCAAGGTGGGTTATCTGACCTTCAACACCCACAATAATGTCGCCGAGCGCCAGCTGGTCGAGACCATGCGCCGCTTCCAGGCGGCCGGCATCAGCGACCTGGTGCTCGACGTGCGCTACAACGGCGGCGGCTATCTCGATGTCGCCAGCGAGCTCGCTTACATGATTGCCGGCCCGCAAGTCACCACCGGCAAGACCTTCGAGCAAGTGCTTTTCAATGACAAGACGCGGCCGAAAGCGCCCGTGCCCTTCCATGCGCAAAGCCAGGGTTTTCCCGGCCCGAATCCCCTTCCCAAGGGCACGCCCTTGCCCTCGCTGGGGCTGACGCGGGTGACCTTGCTGACGACGGGTAATACCTGCTCGGCCAGCGAAGCCATCATCAACGGCTTGCGCGGCGTGAATGTGCAAGTCAACCTGATCGGCGGCACGACGTGCGGCAAGCCCTACGGTTTTTACCCTGCACCGAATTGCGGCACCACCTATTTCGCCGTGCAGTTTCAGGGCGTCAACGCCAAGGGCTTTGGCGACTTTGCCGATGGCATGGCGCCGACCTGCGACGTGACGGATGATTATCAGCACCAGCTGGGCGACGCGGCGGAAGGCATGCTGGCGGCGGCGCTGCGCTACCGCAGCAGCGGCAGCTGCGTCCCGGCCACAGGCGCGACCAGGCTGTTGAGTTCGATGCAGAGTCCGGCCGATACGACGGCGCGGCTGCTGCGCCCGGCCTACAAGGAAATTGCTGTATTGAAATGATAAAACCCCATTTCCCCCCCCTTCCAAGGTGAAGGAGGGGCAGAATTTTTCTCAGAAATATTTCTATATAACAATTTTGGTATATGGAAGAACGAATCCATTCGTTCTGTAATTGCTGGCATCTTGATATCTTTTGCCTTCTCCCTAACCTTGAGAAGCGCAAAGATGCCTATACAATTCAAGTTACCACCGCTCACCGTAGCCGTACTGGCCATCCTTGGCGGTTCCGCATGGCAGGCGCACGCGCAGACGCAAGCGCCCGCAGCGGATCAGCAGCCGGCGGCTACCCCGCCAGCCGTCGTGGTCACCGGTTCGCGGATTCCCCGCGCCAGCCTGGAGGGACCATCGTCCGTCACCATCCTGACCGGCGATGAAATCACCAAGCAAGGGTACAAGAACGTCTTCGATGCGCTGACCAACCAGGTACAGAACAGCGGCTTTACGCAAGGCGAGGACTTCGGCAACACCTTCACGCCGTCGGCCAATACCATCAGCCTGCGCGGCCTCGGTCCGAACCACACCCTGATCCTGCTCAATGGCCGCCGCCTGGCCGACTTCCCCGTCGCCTACGAAGGCACGGTCAACTTCACCAACCTGGCGAATATCCCGTCGAGCATTGTCGACCGCATCGAGATCCTCAACGGCGGCGCCTCGGCCATCTATGGCTCGGACGCGATCGCCGGCGTGGTCAACGTGATCCTGAAAAAGCAGACGGAAGGTTTCGATATCAACGTCAAGGCGGGCGGCACCACGCGTGGCGGCGCCGGCAACCAGCGCGTGCAGCTGACGGGCGGCGGCAATTTCGACAAGCTGCATACCCTGTTCAGCGTGGAGCTGAGCCAGCGCGATCCGCTGTCGAGCCTGCAGCGCGACTTCATGGCCACCCGCTCGGGAACGCCGACGAATATCGCCTCGCGTCGCGTGGTAAAGGCGGGCACTTCCGGCACCTACGTGGACCTGGGCGACACCTGCACGCAGTTCGGCGACCTGTTCGGTGGCAGTACCGTCAAGTACCAGGCGAAGAACGGCAGCTATTGCGCCAGCCCGAAAGTGGGTCCCACTTACTGGACCACGCAAACCAAGAACCGCAGCCAGAACGTGTTCGGCAGCGCCAACTATGAGCTGTCGCCGGAAACGACCTTGTTCGCCGACTTCCTGATCGGCAAGAACTCGACCGAGAACAACACGCGCGGGCCGTCGTGGACGTCGTCGTCGACGGGCAGCAGCTATTTCCGCAACCAGAATACCAATCGCTACGAAGCGTGGACGCGCTATATCTCGCCCGAGGAAATGGGCGGCGTGGACCGCTATAACCGCAAATGGGATGACCTGGCCACGGCCATCTCGCTGGGCGCCAAGGGCCGCATTCCCGGTACGTCATCCTGGCAGTATGAGGCGAATTACAACGCCTCGGTGTACAAGAGCGAAAGCCACACGCCGCGCGCG